>NZ_AP018933.1:604696-1209393 GCF_003610015.1 Zymobacter palmae | reverse complement strand
GTAGTCCTTCGCGATGTCGTTCATGATTTCGCGCCACAGCATGGATGCTTCCAGCACGTTCGCTTTATCGACAGAGCACACTTTGCGATTGCGTTTACGGGCCAGATCGAACGCCGTACGACCGATACGACGAATTTCTTTTTCATCGCTGATGTACGTGTTGTAGCCATAGCGCGTGCCATCTTCTTTCTCGCCAAAACCACGCGGCTCACCGAAGTAGATGTCACCTGTCAGTTCGCGCACGATCATAATATCCAGACCGGACACTACTTCTGGGCGCAGCGTAGAGGCTTCCGCCAGCTGCGGGTACAGGATGGCCGGGCGCAGGTTGGCATACAGTTCCAGACCCTTGCGAATACCCAGCAGCCCTTTTTCAGGACGATGTTCGCGCGGCTCCAATGCTTCCCATTTCGGGCCGCCAACGGCGCCCAGCAGGATGGCATCGGCATCATGCGCGGCTTTCAGGGTTTCATCGGGAAGCGGTACGCCTGTGGCATCAATAGCATCCCCGCCGACCTTTCCGAACACCAGCTCCATGTCGAAGCCTTCTTCATAACAGGCATCCAGCACCTTGACGGCTTCTGCTGTGATTTCCGGCCCGATACCATCTCCCGGCAATACCAGAATGCGGTTTGTCATCTTTCTTCTCCAGAATGAATGATCGCTATCGGAGGCCTTTTGCATTCAACCTTCGCGATATGCGCCTGTATTTTCAGCGGCCATGATGCCCTATCACACCAGGGCCAGAAAGGGGCCGATCGCCTCGGCCCCTTGGAAGTCATCCCTTAGGCCAGCCAAGGGAACTGTTGATGATAGCGCGCTTCAAAGGTTCGAATAGCATCCGCCTGCTGGAGGGTAATGCCGATGTCGTCCAGCCCCTCTTCAAGACAGTGCTTGCGGAACGGGTCAATATCAAACGAGAACGTTTCACCGCTTGGCGTGGTGACCTTCTGTTCGGTCAGGTCGATATCCAGCGCATAGCCTTCGTTCGCATCAACTTCTCGGAACAGCTGATCGACGATCTCGGCATCAAGACGGATCAGCAACAGCCCGTTCTTGAACGAGTTATTGTAGAAGATATCCGCGAAGCTTGGCGCGATGACCGCACGGAAACCGAAGTCCTTCAGTGCCCACGGGGCGTGCTCGCGAGAGCTACCGCAGCCAAAGTTATCGCGCGCGATCAGCACCTGCGCCCCTTTGTAGCGCGGCTTGTTGAGGACGAACTCGGGGTTGAGCGGTCGTGTGCTGCAATCCTGACCCGGCTGCCCTTCATCAAGGTAGCGAAGCTCATCGAACAGGTTGGGGCCGAACCCCGTCCGCTTGATGGACTTGAGGAACTGCTTCGGAATGATGAGATCGGTGTCCACGTTGGCGCGATCAAGCGGTGCCACGAGGCCGGTCATGCGAGTGAATTTTTCCATGCCAATATTCTCCGAACGGACTGTGGTCAGAAATCAGGCGGTAGCCGCCAACGGTTCAGGGTCGAAATCACGGACATCGACAAAATGGCCCGCAATCGCTGCTGCCGCTGCCATGGCAGGGCTGACGAGGTGCGTACGACCGCCGTATCCCTGACGTCCTTCGAAGTTGCGGTTGGACGTAGAGGCACAGTGCTCACCGTTGCCCAGCTTGTCGGCGTTCATCGCCAGGCACATGGAGCAACCCGGTTCACGCCATTCAAACCCTGCCTCGATCAAAATACGATCAAGACCTTCCTTCTCAGCCTGTTTCTTGACCAGCCCAGACCCCGGCACCACCATCGCCAGCTTGACGGACGGTGCAACATGGCGACCTTTCGCAACGCGCGCGGCTTCACGGATGTCTTCGATACGACCGTTGGTGCACGAACCGATAAACACTTTGTCTACCGGGATATCAGAAATTTTCTGATTCGCTTCAAGGCCCATGTATTCAAGCGCACGTTCGATGCTGCGACGGCGCGTTTCGTCCGCTTCCTTGGCCGGATCAGGCACGGCAGCACTGACCGGCAAGACCATTTCAGGACTGGTGCCCCAGCTGACCTGCGGCTCGATATCCGCTGCGTTAATCTCGACGACGCGATCGAAGTGAGCATCCTTATCGGAGACCCAATGCTTCCAGCTCTCAACGGCCGCGTCCCACTGCTCCGGCTTCGGTGCAAACGGGCGGCCCTTGATATAGTCGATGGTGGTCTGGTCGACGGCGACAAGCCCTACACGCGCCCCCGCTTCGATCGCCATGTTGCACACCGTCATACGGCCTTCCATGCTAAGGCTGCGGATCGCGCTACCAGCAAACTCAATGGCATAGCCGGTACCGCCAGCCGTACCGATGCGGCCGATTACGGCCAACACGACATCCTTCGCCGTGACACCAGCACCCAGTTCGCCCTCGACACGCACCAGCATGTTCTTCATCTTCTGTTGGATGAGACACTGTGTGGCCAGCACATGCTCGACCTCGGACGTACCGATACCGTGTGACAGGGCCGCAAAAGCACCATGAGTAGACGTATGGGAATCGCCACAGACCACTGTCATACCCGGCAAGGTCGCGCCTTGCTCCGGCCCCATAACGTGCACAATGCCCTGACGTTCATCGTTGATCGAGAACAGCGTGACACCAAAGGCGCTGCAGTTATCGTCAAGCGTGGACACCTGAATACGGGCGATATCATCACGGATACCGTCAATGCCTTCCTTGCGTTCCTGCAGCGTCGTCGGCACGTTATGGTCCGCCGTGGCAACGTTGGCACTCAGACGCCACGGTTTGCGACCCGCCAGACGCAACCCTTCGAAAGCCTGCGGTGACGTGACTTCGTGCAGCAACTGACGGTCGATGTAGAGCAGTGAAGAACCATCTTCACGCTGCTGCACGAGGTGCGCTGCCCAGAGTTTGTCGTAAAGCGTCTGTCCTGCCATGTCATTCTCCCAGAATCACCTTTCTTTCCAAGCAACAAACACCTTCATGCTTGCCACAACCACCATTTTATTGCTGTGATTAAGCAAGGAAAGAAACAAGATATCATTTATAGTCAAACACGCGCTATATGCAGCAAGACTACACTGCCACAAAGCATGAAATCAATTCATATTTCTAATACAACCCATTCCATTTTAGAATATAAAATGAAGTGGCCGAGAGACATGCAGCGGCTCTTCCCAAATCAACGATGCCAAGCCAAGGTGATGCGTTATGGATACCCAAGGACTGCGCGCCTTCATTGCCGTTGCAGAAGCCCACTCGTTCTCAACGGCCGCCGAGCACCTTCATCTGACGCAATCCGCCGTCAGCAAGCGCGTGGCTACCTTAGAACACCAGCTGGGCAAGCGGCTGTTCGACCGCATTGGCCGACAGGTACGTCTGACCGAGGCGGGCCAGCGTCTGCTGCCACGCGCGCACCAAATTCTGGAACTGATGGATGACACACAGCGTTCGTTGCAGCATGAGCAGCACGAGATCACCGGGAGACTCACGCTAGGCACTAGCCACCACATTGGCCTGCACCGCTTGCCCTCGATCCTGCGCCAATTTCGGCAGAGATATCCTAATGTACAGCTCGACCTGCGTTTTTTGGACTCAGAAGACGCCTATCACGGCATAAAGGAAGGTGAACTGGAGCTGGCAGTGGTTACCCTTGCTCCCAATGAAGACGCACGTTATGCCGTCATGCCACTGTGGTGCGACAGACTCTGCTTCGTCACCAGCCACGACGACCCTCTGTGCAGCCAACAACCACTGACACTGGAAACGCTGAGCCAGCACGATGCGGTACTGCCGAACCCTCTGACCTTCACGCGCTCTCTGATCATGGACCGTTTCACCCGAGCACACCTTGCCCCACGGGTGGTGATGGCGACCCATTACCTCGAGACCCTCAAGATGATGGCCTCGGTGGGACTCGGCTGGAGCCTGCTACCCGACACCATGGTCGATGACAGCGTAACGCGCCTGACCGTTGACTGCCCCCCTATTGAGCGCTACCTAGGCGCACTGCATCATCGCGACCGTACCTTGTCTGCCGCGGCCAAGCAGATGCTTGCCCTGCTGAGCGCCACGCAGGACAGCACAATTAATTCCAATATCCCATCCCCTCAAAACAACAAAGGTTAAGAAGGCAGGAAGGCAGGAAGGCAGGAAGGCAGGAAGGCAGGAAGGCAGGAAGGCAGGAAGGCAGGAAGGCAGGAAGGCAGGAAGGCAGGAAGGCAGGAAGGCAGGAAGGCAGGAAGGCAGGAAGGCAGGAAGGCAGGAAGGCAGGAAGGCAGGAAGGCAGGAAGGCAGGAAGGCAGCGTTGTCCTTCCCACCGTTAATGGCAATAGCGTTATAAGATGACATCTGTGAAATCCACAATTTCTCTTGATTCGCCCCGCCACTAACGGCCCCTTTCATCCGGCAACAAAAAAGCCTGAAGCAGGATCTGCTTCAGGCTCAGCGTTCTGGACTCATTTATTGCCAGCGGCGTTATAGCTGCGGTAGTACCGGTGTATCGACGTGAACATCACCGCACTGACCACGATGGCGCATCAGGTGATCCACCAAGGTCAATGCCATCATGGCCTCGGCAATCGGAGTAGCACGAATGCCCACACAGGGATCATGACGCCCTTTGGTGACCAGCTCTATCGGCTCGCCCTGGATATCAATGCTACGCCCCGGCGTGGTGATACTGGAGGTTGGTTTTAGCGCCAGGCGCGCAACGATTGGCTGCCCGCTGGAAATGCCGCCTAAGATGCCACCCGCATTGTTGGAGAGGAAACCTTCCGGCGTCATCTCGTCACGATGTTCTGAGCCACGCTGCGTCACGCTGGCGAAACCTGCGCCGATTTCAACACCTTTCACGGCATTGATGCTCATCAGGCCGTGCGCCAACTCGGCATCCAGACGGTCAAAAATCGGCTCGCCCAGACCCGGCGGTACGCCTTCAGCCACGATAGTAATAATGGCACCAATAGAGTCCTGCGCGCGGCGCAGTTCATCCATATAGGTTTCGAGCGCTTCTACCTTGCTCGGATCGGCACAGAAGAACGCATTCTGCTCGACGTGCTCCCAGCCAACGAACGGCAGTTCGATCGGCCCCAGCTGGCTCATGTAGCCGCGCACCTGAATGCCTTTAGCCGCCAGCACCTTCTTCGCCACGGCCCCGGCCGCCACACGCATAGCGGTTTCACGGGCACTGCTACGGCCACCGCCACGGTAATCGCGGCGACCATATTTATGCCAATAAGTGTAGTCAGCATGAGCCGGTCGGAACTGCTCACTTATCTGTGAGTAGTCCTTGGAACGCTGATCCGTATTCTCAATCAGCAGCCCAATCGGCGTGCCGGTCGTCACCCCTTCGAATACGCCGGACAGAATGCGCACCTGATCCGGCTCGCGGCGCTGCGTGGTATGGCGAGATTGCCCTGGTCGACGACGATCCAGATCGTGCTGAAGATCCGCTTCGGTTAGCGGAATTCCCGGCGGGCAGCCATCTACGATCGCGCCTAAGGCCAGACCGTGGCTTTCGCCGAACGTCGTTACAGTGAATAGGGTGCCGAATGTGTTACCCGCCATTTCCTCTACCTTATCATTGCCGTCTGGCGCAGCCGCCGATTACCGTGAAAGCAGCTCCAGATCACTGGCCTGCAAGGCAAACACACCGTGGCCGCCGCGTTCGAATTCGATCCAGATGAACGGCAGTTCAGGGAAAGCGTCTTGCAGGTGGCGCTCGGAGTTGCCAACCTCAACGATAAGAATACCATCATCTGTCAGATACTGGCGCGCTTCTGCAAGCATCCGGCGCGTCAGATCAAGACCGTCAGCCCCAGAACCGAGCGCCAACGCCGGTTCATGATGATATTCAGCCGGCATGGCCGCCAGATCATCAGCATCGACATAGGGCGGGTTGGAAACGATCAGGTCAAAACGCTGACCTTCTAGCCCAGAGAAAAGATCACTCTTAACGACATCCACGCGCTGCTGCAGATCGTAACGGTCGCGGTTGATACGCGCCACGTCCAACGCATCGTCGCTGATATCGGCCAGCACGACGTGGCTGGTAGGCAACGCCAGCGCTGCTGCAATACCGATACAGCCAGACCCCGTGCACAGATCAAGCACACGCGCCGGATCGCGTTCCGGGAACCAGCTCGAAAAGCCGTCTTCGATAAGCTCAGCAATGGGCGAACGCGGAATCAACACTCGTTCATCAACCTTGAAGCGCAGCCCTGCAAACCAAGCCTCACCGAGCAGATAGGGCAGCGGACGGCGCGTTTCGATGCGCAGGCGGGCCAAGCGGATGATGTGATCACGCTCAGCGCGCAGCAGACGCGCATCCAGCACTTCCGGTGCTGCTTCATGAGGCAGATTCAGCGCCCCCATTACCAGCGCCGCCGCTTCATCCCAGGCCGTTGTCGTGCCATGCCCGTAGTAAAGTGGCTTTCCTTGCTGACCCTGCTCGAAGACGCTCGTGCACCAGCGCAGCAGATCGCGCGGCGTCAGTAGCGCCTCGGCCACGATATGATCGCTTAGTTGAAGCGTATCTAGGCTCGGCAGGCGGACGGAAGGCTGCTCGCCGGGCACTGCGGCATAATTATCGAAGTTGGACATAGTATGATTATGATTCGTGTAATTGAGGGATGATTCAATCAGAGATGCGGGAAGTTTACCCCGACGCAAGGGGCAATCAAGCGATAACCTGCATCATTGTGTAATCGAGAGTAACGTGTCGCACAGACATTTGTTCATGCAACCCGCTGTTTTATATAATATCAGTAAGCGCTACCTAATCCGGCACATTTCTAACATGCGCATATCGTAACCGATCCTGCTTTGTAACAAGCATCACGCCGACAACTATAAAAATGGCTTTTGGCATTCAATCATGGTTACAGAAGAATAATGTTTACATGAGATCACTCTATCTTCTGCGCGCCATTATAGCGAGCACACAAGGTATGGGCTATGAGCCGGCACGTTATGGCGCTTAAACATAATGGGATAGCGCAATATCTAAAAGTCTCTTGACCATCTTTTTATGTTTAGAAGACGTTCGAAGTGGTAAAAAAGCTCCTTGCGTGCATTAACAAGAGAGAAACAACAGTGCTTCGTTCCCACTCATACTGAAGCCATCTTATGATCACTCCCTATCGCCCATTGCCAAACGTGCTTTGTGCTTGTTCTCTTAGGGCCATGGCACACGACATTGCCCGAGGGTTAGTCTCCACGCTAACGTTATCGCCAAGAGGGTGGCACGACGACAACCTTCTGGTTGGATAGCCAGTGTTTCCAACCAATTCATGCCCGCGCGATGGTCTTCAACACCGCTGCCACTACGGCTTCAGGCCGATCCTCCTGCATGAGATGACCACAGTCGGGCACCCGTATACAGGACTTATCGGAAAGAGTATCCGCCAGAGAAATACCCTGATGGACAGGCAACCAGCCGTCTTCCTCTCCCCACAGTACAGTGACGGGACAGTCCATTCCCTCGTACTGCTCTTCTATTTCATCGGTATACACCTGATCCATCTGAGCAATCTGCCGGTAGAACGCAGGCTGCCCCACCTCACCGATCCAAGGCGTCATGTAGACAGCCAGCGCTTCTTCGGACAGCGGCTGTACTGCTGCTGTCTGCAGGTACTCACGTAGCACGGCACGATGCATATAGTCAGGCATGCCAGCGAAAGCCTCTTCATGCTGACGGACATGCTGCACAAGCGGCGATCCCCACGGGGCCTGTGAAACTGCATCAAAAAGAGTCAGCGAGGCATAGCGCAGTCCATTCAGATAGTAACCCCGCAGCGCAGTCGCACCGCCAAAATCGTGTGCGAGTACATCCGGTCGCACAAGGCCCCATTCACCAAAGAGTGCTGCCAGCACCCGATTCTGCACGCCCAAGGAGACGTCCTGCCCTTGCCGCATTTCGGACTGACCATACCCCACCAGATCGAAGTAATAGACGGTACGGTGATCCACCAGCTGAGGCACAATGCGCCGCCAGACCTGCGATGAAAAAGGCGTACCATGCAGCACAACCAGCGGAGCCCCTCGCCCCATCTTTCCCCAGCGCACGGCATTACCCTCAATGAAACAGGTATAGGGCAGCGCCAGCATATTCATATTTTTGATCCTTATCGCCTACTTCACTTTCTAATTTTGCAATATGACTATATGATGAACACATGAATAGATCAATGCAAATAAAGGCAATGGCAAGCGAACTGCGGATGACCATCCTTCGGCTGCTGAAAGCCCCCAAGACTCACTTTAGTCATCAGTGGTCGGCTGACCCGGAGGCTTTCGGCGTCTGTATGACGCTGATTGCCGAGGCACTTGGCATCGCTCAGCCGACAGTCAGTCGCCACCTCGACATTCTGAAGCAAGCGGGCTTCATTACCGTCCAGAAACATCAGAAATGGTCCTACTGCATGCGCGATGAGCAGGCCATTCAGGACTATCTGGATTGGCTGAAGCATGAAATAGCACGGGACTGATGAGCTTGGATATCGCACCCCACCCCCACCCTATAGGCCTGTCCGTATGGACCATAGGCGATACGATTAACAGCTGATCGCATTACACATGACAGCGATCGAATCAGACAACAGCTGTTAGAATACGGCGCCTATCGCCGACATCTTCATGCAAGCATATGGTTTTATGTCACTATTATGCTATGTGTAACAATTCGCTTTGGTGACTTTTTTGGAGGCCCCTGATGAACAATGACAGTTTCGACGATGATCTTGACGTGTTCCGTCAGGCACTCAAGGACATCAAGGTACAGCGTCTAGACGAGCGCCATACCAATCGTGTCGACGTACGCGCAACACTGCGGGCCAAGAAAGAACAGGACGAAGCCGTGCTGGCACGCCGGATGGCCGCTACCCATACAGACGATACCCAAGCGCGCTCACGCACCAGCGACGGCCGGGTCGAGCCCGTTACGCCGGGCCAGTCGTTGCTGTTCTTCCTGCCAGACCTTCCCGCTCGCACTATCAGTAAACTGAAAAAAGGTGAGTACGAATGGCAGGCGGGACTTGATCTTCACGGCTATACGCTGGAAGAAGCCCGCCAAGAACTGGAAAACTTCATTCACGATGCCATGACGGAAAGGATGCGCTGCGTGCTAGTCGTGCACGGTAAGGCATGGGGAGGATTGGCGGACTACCCGGTCATCAAGAGCCATGTCAATGCATGGCTACGCGAACTGCCAGAGGTAATTGCCTTCAGCTCGGCCCAGCCCGTTGACGGAGGCACCGGCGCTGTCTATGTACTTTTGAAAAAGGGACGTTATAACGGGTGATTTACGAGCGCAGCGCCTCTGCAGGGTCAGAGGCTGCCGTAGCGCTGATGACCACCGGGCAGGTCATGACTGCGGCCGATAGCGCGAGCGAGCATAAGCACAGCCTGCCGCCCAGACATCTGCCTCGTACTGCACGACCTCTGCCGTAGCGAAAGCATCGCTGCCCACACCTTTCCCTTCTATTAGATAGCGCCCGAGATAGCCCACCAACGGCATATGGCTGACCCAAACCCAGCACTGCGCGTCGTCAGCCGTCATCCATAGAGCATCCCACCCCGCCATTACCGCAGCTACTGGCGTATCAGGCGTCAGCCATGGCTGAGACTCAATGGGAACATTCAACGCCTGAGCAACATAATGCGCCGTCTGCTGGGCTCGCGTGAACGGGCTTGCCAGCAAGCGGACGTTACGCCCCGCCATCTTTTCTGCGAGCCACTGGGATGTTTCGGCGGCCTGCCGATGTCCTCGTTCACTGAGCGAGCGCTGTGGATCAGGTGCATCAAACAGCGCCTCGCCATGGCGCATGATGAAAAGTTGCTGCATGGATAGTGGCCTCGCATTGGATGAAAGGGACTGTACGTCAGACTTTCCTCTCTGGATTTGTGCATCTTCAGAGCGATGCCCAATAATTTCCAGATCGCACACGGCGGTCACTCGATCAAGCGATGGCCGTATGCGACATGCAATATCAGGAAGACGATGTCAGATCATTGTGATGAGAGCGCGTTTCCTCACGCGGCAGAGTGAATTCGACGTCACTACTCAGCTCACCTCGCATCAGCGCTTTCGCCATATAGTGAGGAGGCACCCCTTCAAACATGACCTGGTGAAGACCACTGACCAACGGCATATAGATATCTTCTTCGGCGGCTTTTTTCTGAATGAGCGCTACTGTATTGACCCCCTCAGCCACCTGCCCCAACGCTTCGATGGCTTCCTCCAGCGTTTTTCCTTCTCCCAGCGCCAGACCGACACGGAAGTTGCGCGACAATGCTGACGAACAGGTCACGATCAGGTCACCTACGCCGGCCAAACCGAGGAAAGTCATAGGGTTGGCGCCTTGATGCACGGCAAAACGGCTCATTTCTGCCAGCGCACGCGTGATCAGCATGCTACGCGTGTTCTCACCCATGCCCAGCGAATGCGCCATGCCTGCCGCAATGGCATAGATATTCTTGAGTGCCCCACCCAACTCGACGCCATAGCGGTCATTGCTGGCATAAACACGGAAATAATCACAGCTCAGCGCCTGCTGAGCACGCGTGCGAGTCACCGGGTCATCACTGGCGACCACACTACCGGTCAGCTGGCGGTCAGCGATTTCAGACGCCAGATTGGGGCCCGACAGTACACCGACATGGCGGCTGGGGGTCTCTTCAAGCAGGATTTCACTCATCAATGTGAAACGCTCTGCTTCAATTCCTTTCGTAGTGCTGACCAGAATCTGATCCGGCGTAATCCACTGAGCAGCGCGGCGCACTACCTGCCGGAATGCCTTGGAGGGAATGGCGACCAGCACCAGCTCGGCATCGCTCAGCACGTACTGCATGTCCGTGGAGGCTTCGACATTGTCGTCGATACGGAATGTAGGCAGATAGCGGTCGTTCACACGGTCACGGTTGATACGCTCGACCAGCGCGGGATCTCGCAACCACTGCCGCACCCGTGCGCCCTTTGCCGACGCAATGCTGGCCAATGCCGTCCCGAAGCTGCCACCGCCCAGTACGGCCACCCGTTGTCCTTGCTCAGACATAATCTTCCATTCCTTCCCTGTTGCTAAGACGTCATTACGGCAGCGCGCCCCCATCCGAAGGGCTAGATACGCCATCGTTTTCACCATGATACCCCGCGTCGCCCTGAAGCGTCGCGGCCATTAACTGCTTTATCTTATTTCGCTCGGCACATACGTTCCATTCTGGAACGATGAGGACCGCCGCATGGACTACGCTATCTAGCAATAGCACGCGATCGAGGAAACGGCATGCGCCTATTGCTCAGCATGAATGATCCCACGTCAGAAAAATCTGTCAAAGCGCTTCTGGAAACAGAGGGTTATCACGTTAACGTTATCGAGCAGGATAACCAGCTTCTGAACACCGTGGCCGAAAATGATTTTGCAGCACTTATCATGGACCTTCCGACACCTGCCGAACACGGTGTGCAATTGTTACGCCAGCTGCGTGAAACTTCTACGCTGCCCGTCATGGTGGTTACTCCGCAGAAAGCGCTCGCTGTGAAGGTCAGCGTTCTGGATATCGGCGCCGACGACTACGTACAGGTGCCGTTCGAAGTCGAGGAACTGCTGGCTCGGCTCCGGATGATCATCCGGCGCTCGGCGGGTCGCGCCAGCCGCGTCATTGCGCTCGGCCTGCTGCGCATCGACGAAGGCAAACGCGAGGTGTACTGGCAGGGGCAGTCAATTACGCTGGCCCGCCGTGAATATGCACTGCTGGTGGCCTTTGCCAATCATCCGGATCAAGTGCTGACCAGAGCGTACCTAGAACAGGTAGTCTATGGTCAGCGCGACGAGGTGGATTCAAATGCGCTGGAGGTGCATGTACACCACCTGCGGCGAAAGCTGTCCGCGATGCTAATTGATACGGTTCGGGGGGTGGGATATCGGTTCAATACACCAGAGGGTGATGAATAACGCCCTGCAATATCATCAGTGATCACTATAACGCTGCGTTATGCCGGTATCGTTACAACGATCGGCTATCCGCTATGAGGTACGGCACTTTTGATAGATTGTTGATCCCAGATATGACATCGCCCCTGCTGCGTGACACAGCAAGGGCGATGATGTCGATCGGCAACCGTCGATCGCTGCGGGCTTATACGCGTGGAGCGTTGACGTTGTCAGCCACCATCATGCGATCTTCACTACTGCGCTGATGGTGACGCTCAATCAAGGAGCGGTTGGTCGTCAAAAGCGAACGCAGCTGGGCCAGATACAGCGGCCCACGCTCGGAATAGCGTTCCAGAGAGGCGATCAAGGTACCCGCCTGCACAGGACGACCCTGACGACGTAGCTGGGCGCGCTGCTGGCGCAGCCCTTCATAAGCCGCATGGGTGTTGATGTTCAGCAGATAGGCGCGCACGTTATCTTCAACGGACGCGAACTGCTGGAAGCGCTGGGCCTCGTCAGGGTCGATTCCCTGCTGAGCCACGCCGCAGTTGCGGCCAAAGCAGCGCATGCCAAACAGATTATTGCTTTCGCGTGCAAAACGCGATGTGCCCCAGCCAGACTCTTCGATGGCCTGAACCATCACCATCTGGGAGGGAATCACATCAACACGACTGAGCAGCCGGTCCCAGGGAATCTGGTTGGGCTGGGCGCTGGTGCATGACACACCATAGCGCTTGCAGATAGCATCGAAGCGGGTTGCCGCCTGATTGGTCCATTCATTTGCCCGACGCGCTGTCAGTAACCATTCCCGGTCTCTGGCGATCTGGGCATTCTGTTCCTTGATGATGGGCATCAGTAGACTGATGAAAGCTTCCTTGCGCTCTGGACCTGCAGGCTGATCGCGAAGATCAGGCATGGTCGTCAGGGAAACAGCAGCATGCGCTGCTGCCGGCGTAATGGCAGCCTTTGGCGAGTGCTGTGATACAGGCACACTGGCAATTGCCGATGTACCCAGCGTCACCAACGCCAAGGACAGCATCCATACGGGCCGTGAAAAAGCTCGCGTCATCGTAAAGGTTCTCGGACTAAACACCCGGCAAACCCTACCATAATCCACACGGAATACCGTGCTTTTATGACCTCTATTTAAGGAAACGAGCGTCTTGTAATAATGCCATAACGTAGAGTAAATGATTGCTATCACCCCTCGTCATCAGAAAAACTTCCTTTCAAAACATATCGATAAATCATTTTTCCATTCAATACACGTCGTTTCACTAAAAAAGTGCAAAAAATATGGAAATAACGTCAGCTTATGGAAAACCCGCCACTGAATACGCTACGCGCGCCTGAATCGACAAAACTCAGGCGCGCGCCATGGTCAGAACGACAAAGTAAACAACCGATGACTTAGAGGGTATCGGTCAGCACTTTGTTCAAGCGCCTTACATACGCTGCCGGGTCATCAAGATGCCCGCCTTCAGCAAGGATCGCCTGATCCAGCAGGATGGCCGCCAGATCGTCAAAGCGCTCGTCGGGCGCTCCTTCCAGTCCTTGCACCAGGGCATGGTCTGGATTGATCTCCAGAATCGGACGGCTTTCAGGAATTGGCTGCCCTGCAGCCTCCATAAGGCGACGCATCTGGAAACCGACATCATGCTCATCCAGCACGACACAGGCCGGCGAATCGGTCAGGCGGTGCGTGACGCGAACATCTGCCACTCGCTCGCCCAGCACGCCTTTCAGACGCTCAATCAGCGGCTGTTTCGCCTTAGCCGTTTCTTCCTGCGCTTTCTTCTCTGCTTCGTCTTCGACGTCGCCAAGATCCAGATCGCCCTTCGCCACATCGGCAAACGACTTACCGTCGAACTCACCCAGATGCGCCATCAGCCAGTCGTCAATGCGGTCGGACAACAGCAGCACTTCGATGCCTTTCTTACGGAAGATCTCAAGCTGCGGGCTGTTGCGAGCGGCATTGAAACCATCAGCCACAACGTAATAGATCTTCTGCTGCCCTTCTTTCATTCGGCTCACATAATCAGCCAGCGACTGATCCTGCAGCGGCTGATCGGTGTGGGTCGTCGAGAAGCGCAGCAGTTCGGCAATCTGCTGACGGTTGCTGAAATCTTCAGCAGGACCTTCCTTCAGTACTGAACCAAACGCATTCCAGAAGTTCTGGTATTTCTCGGCATCGTTCTTGGCCAACTTCTTCAGCATGTCGAGCGCACGCTTGGTTAGCGCACTCTTCATTTTCTCGACCTGCGGATCCTGTTGCAGGATTTCACGCGAAACGTTCAGGGACAGATCGTTGGAATCGACCACCCCTTTGATAAAGCGCAGGTACAGTGGCAAGAACTGCTCGGCGTCATCCATGATGAAGACGCGTTGGACGTACAGTTTCAGACCGCGAACACCTTCGCGCTGGTACAGATCAAACGGTGCCTTGGACGGCACATACAACAGACTGGTGTATTCCAATTTGCCTTCGACGCGGTTATGACTCCAAGCCAGCGGTGCATCACCGTCGTGCGCGATATGCTGATAGAAAGAGGTGTATTCGTCATCGGATACATCGCTACGCGGGCGCGTCCACAACGCCTGTGCTTCATTAACGGTTTCCCACACCGGCACCGTTTTTTCTTCACCTTCTTGTTCGCTGCTATCAACCACCGTCTGCATTCGTACGGGCAAGTCGATGTGGTCAGAGTATTTGCGAATCAGATGGCGCAGACGGTATTCCTCCGCGAACTCCAAGGCATCTTCACGCAGGTGCAGGATGATTTCCGTGCCGTGCTCCGCACGCTCTAGCGGTTCTACAGTGAACTCACCTTCACCTCGCGACTGCCACTGCACACCCGTGGACGCTGGCGTCCCCGCTTTGCGAGTATTGACTGTCACTTCATCAGCCACGATGAAGGCCGAGTAGAAGCCGACACCAAACTGTCCGATCAGGCGAGAGTCTTTCTTCTGTTCACCTGTCAGCTGCTTTAGAAACTCCATGGTGCCAGAGCGTGCGATAGTCCCTAGGTTAGCGATGACATCGTCACGGTCCATACCGATGCCGTTGTCACGCAGCGTCAGCGTATGAGCTTCACGATCGGCACTGATCTCAACGCGCAGCTCCGCATCACCTTCATAAAGCGCGTCATTGTCGAGCGCCTGATAACGCAGCTTATCGCACGCATCTGAGGCATTAGAGATCAATTCGCGCAGGAATATCTCGCGGTTGGAATACAGAGAGTGAATCATTAGCTGCAATAGCTGTTTCACTTCCGTCTGAAAGCCGAGGGTCTGCTTGGATTCCACTTTAACCTCCTAAACTGCAGTATTTATTGGCTTAGAGCGCGTTTCTAAACAAGATTCCAGGGCAGATTCTGCAAGAAATCTGGGGGGTAAAGGGGCTGACGATTTCGTCTCCCGAAAGAGCTATATGGTTGCTGAAATGGAAATTCCAAGTGGAACACCCCATGCTTTTTAGAGCTGTAGAAAGCTCGCCTCATCCAGGGAACTGTAGGCACAAGGAACATCAAGGACCGACTTCGGCTGAGATAGAAGATAAAGCGAGAGCCACAGAAAACGGCTTAGAATATTTTTAAGGTTATAGCCAAAATACTCACGAATAACACTATTTGCGATGTCTCCTACCTTCCAGAAACAGCTTATTAGTTACGATCTCAACATTAATAAGCATTATTTGAAATTCAAAACAAAAATGTATTCAATGCGATACAAGGTTATTTCAACAAATATATAAATAATTTATATTAAATTATTATTTATTAAATTATGCTTGCTGGTCCGAGATACTTAACCTTGCCCCACCAAGATCGGAAGTTGACTCCGGCACAATGAACTAGACGATATACTAGATGCTATCAAAACGTAGAGAAAAAATCAGAAGTCGAAATTATCGAACGATATAGCTTTCAAGAAAACACCCTTCCTTAATAAAAATAAGCCAACATTAGATACGCGAGTAAAAATATAACCTATTACTCACAACCATCACTACACCACAAATACCAATAATCAATTTAAAAAAATAAAACCATTACCACCACTACAAATAGTTAAGAAAAACCCAACCTATTTAATAAAATACAGTAAAAATTGTGACATTTCCCGATCCAAAATATATTAATTTATTCCAACCTAGCGCTACAGGGAATTAGAGCGTGTTTAATAACTTTAATATCTCTGTTATTTAGGGAATTTTAAGTCACAAAAGTGCAGCAGAAACCACTTATTCTAGCAAGGTAAAAATCAACCACTCAGGTTTTGAAACGATCTCTTAATGCGCATTATGGTTCTTTATTAGCAGGTACCTAGTATCCCCACTCACTTAATACCCTTTTGCCACCCTGTCTATTGGTTCAGTAGCTGCTGGCATGTAGATTTCTTTACAGTAACAAGCAGCATTAAACCAGTCATAAAGGTACGACAAAATGAACAGCCAATGGCAGATAGACCTATTTGACGGCCTAAACAATGCAACAAATATGCAAGACGTGCTCGATGCCACAGTCAAGATAATAAAACCATTCGGATTCGATTACGCCGGTTGGCGAACTGCCTTGCCAATACCCCTAACCAGAAGAAAGGCAATGGTAATGAATACTGCCGAAGACGAGATGATGAAGAAGGCAGAGGACGGTGGTTATGATGATGGTCCGGGAGTAAGGCATTGCGCGAGGTCGATGGAACCCATTTATTGCAGAGGAACGACAAATGAACCTCTGTTCTTCGAAGCCCCCGAATTATGGGAAGAGTACTATGGATTTGGTCGGAAAGCATGCTGGGCACAGTCGCTCATTGAAAGCGAATCTATATTTAGCATGTTCTGGGTGGACTCAACTGATCGAATGTCTCAAAAAGATATGGATAATATCCACTTTCAAATGCAATGGATTTCCATATCAGTCTTAAGCAAAATGAATCAATTCAAAAACAATGCTACAAATAGAATATCATTAAGCGAAAGAGAAAAAGAAGTATTGAGATGGACTGGTGATGGAAAAACTGCCGATCAAATTAGCCAGATTCTTAGCTTGAGCCACAGCACTGTAAACTTCCATTTGCGCAAGGTAATGCACAAGCTTGACTGCCCGAATAAAACGAATGCCGTTATTAAAGCCATCTACCTTGGCCTTCTTCATTAACTTTATTATTTATAATAACCCGCCTACTGGCGGGTTTATTGTCTCATAACATCTCTAAAAAGACTTTTTTCTGCGCCTCATTCTGACACAATCATTCCCGTGCTCTTTTTACAGAACACGTCAGTACGCCCTCTCACATGCGCCGCCCTCTCTCTTTACAAAGGCGCAAGAGTCTATCTACACGCCACACACGGGCCAAAGCGTACACATGGCTTACTTTGGATGAAGCGCATGCCATTCGCGCCACGGCTGCATAGCATCGTAAAGACGCGACAATAGCCAACCGCAGATCACCACATCGTCAGCCAATCCCCACAGTGGGATAACGTCGGGAATCAAATCAAACGGGCATAGCAGATAGCCGACGATCACGAGCGACAAAATCAGCGCTTTCCACGGCAAGGGCCGATAGCGCCCCAGCAAGCAGTCGCGCCACATGGGCACCAGCAGTTTGAGGGATTTCCCCGCTTGCCAAAGCAATCGCCAGCGACGTGGAGCCAACAGGCGCTTCCATTTTGGTGAGGTATTTCGCGTCATATTCGCCTCGTCTGAAAATTCAAAGCGTGATGGCTATCATGCCTGCATATCCATCCCGCAAGATCAGGTATTATACAGCGACAGCCACCTAGGTACGTCTTATCCTCACTGATAGTCAATGCCCGCTATCACGATGGGTCACCATTGGCACAATCTCAGCGTAATACGGATAATGTCAGCTGTCCCGTTGTCCCATGACACGGCACCGCGTTTCCAGCGTATTGCGCCACACTCAATGAACCCGTGAGAGGTTCTGACACTGCCCCGCCGCCGTTCTCTTTTCAGGTTCAAGCGGAGCAGCGACACTATGTGGGAACGCTCGCCCGTTCCTGCTATTCAAGGAGATGATGTATGAGCGCTTCTTTCGGCACGCTGTCGCTGACCTCGCGACGCTTGGCCTTCTCACTGGCATTGGGCCTGACAGGCCTGATGGGGCCTGCGTTCGCCACAGAGGCGGCATCCGATCAGGAAATGCGTCAGGCGCTCAGCGATGCTCGCAGCAGTGTCTGGGACACGATGGATCAAAAGGCACTTTCTCAGCATGTGCTGGAAGGCTACCTCACCTATCACCGGCTGCTTCAGCAGCTGCCCAGCGTGGCTCCAGCCACCATCAACCAGTTCATCAGCGCTCATCAGGACTCCCCGGTGTCCGAATGGATGCGCAATCAGGCTCAGCTGCAATACGGCAAGGCCAGCAACATGGCAGCGCTATTGGCCGTCAGTAATGAGACGTTGCCCAAGAATCTGCAGGCCCAGTGCTACCTGCTGTCGGCACGTTTAATGCAGGCTGCTCCGGTGGCCAACCAAGCCGCCGCCGATGCCCGCGAGCTGTGGCGCAGCGGCCAGAACATTCCCAATGAGTGCAACGGCCTGTTCACGCAGCTGCGCGATACAGCACGACTGGATAATGCCGATGACTGGCAACGCATGATGGCTGTCTGGCGCAAGGGGGACATGCGACAAGTCGATCAGCTTCGTAAGCGGTTCGAGGGTTCACCGCGCTGGCAAGGTGCGCTGGACGCGTTTGATAACGTACGCAATCAGCCGGAAGCAGTGGCACAATTGCCCGCTCTTAGCACATCTGACGGCCATGCTCGCGAAGCGCTGATCTACAGCAGCCTCTATCGCTATGCACGCCAGAATACGGCTGCAGCACTAAGCTTCTGGCAAGCGCGGGGCAACCAGTTGGTGCTGATGCCTGAACAGCGTACTCAGCTTGAGCATGATCTGCTTCAGCTCACCCTGTCACGCCAGACGCCCGGATTCAATAGCTGGGTCGATCAGCGATTGATGCAGCGCCAAGACGATGATCTGACACTATTGCGCATACGCAATGCGCTGCTGGCCCAGTCTTGGCAGGATGTCATTCGCTGGGTCGATCACCTATCACCGCGCACCCACGGCGATGCTCGCTGGCAATACTGGCAAGGACGGGCTCTGGCCGCACTCGACCGCCAACAGGAAGCCAATGCGGCCTTCAAACAGGCCGCACAGGGACACGATTTCTACGCCTTCGTAGCGGCAGATCGTCTGCACCAGCCCTATGCGCTGCCGATTCAGCCCGCCGCGGTCGACAACGGTACCCGCCAGCGCCTTAGCCAAATACCGGCCATCCAACGCATCCAGGCACTCTACAAAATCGACGAACCATCACTGGCCTTAAGCGAGTGGCAATGGCTGTTGAAAAACGCTTCGCCAGAAGAACGCCGACAGTTCGCGGCTTTTGCGCAATCCCAACAGTGGTACAACCTGACCGTAGCGGCCGCTCTGGATAGGCGCATCTGGGATGCCGTTGAATTGCGCTTTCCGCTGGCCTACCCGGACATGTTCAATCGCTGGGCCACCACACGTCAGCTCGACACCTATCTGCTGATGGGCGTTGCGCGCCGTGAAAGCGCCTATAACCCCGTCATTCAATCCTCTGCCGGTGCGCGAGGCTTGATGCAGCTGATGCCGGCAACGGCCAAGCATGTCAGCCGCAAGGAAGGTATTCCCTATGCGGGCGTCAGCGATCTGAATGACCCTGACACCAACATCGCGCTGGGCAGCGCTTATCTGCGCTCACTGCTCGACCGCTATCAGGGCAATCGCATTGCCGCCGTGGCCGCCTACAATGCAGGCCCCAATCGCGTAGACCGCTGGCTAAGCACCAGCGACCTGCCCTTTGACCTGTTCATCGAACAGATTCCGTTCAAGGAAACACGCGAGTACGTCCTGGCCGTGCTGAGCTACCGTACAATTCTAGAACGCCAAGCCCAACCTGACAGTCAGCTTCCCGTACTGACTGCCCCCGAACGTATGCGTACCTACAATAGTGATCTAGTCAACTTTCAGCCGAATGCCTGAAAACGAACCTTCCTCACCCTAAAGAAACGGCGCTCAAGGGCGCCGTTCGTGATTCTGCTTTAAAAGGGCTACGTTGCGTCCAGCGCCGCCAACCACTTCGGCAGCCACGCCAATGCTTCTTCATCAGGATATTCCGAACCGCTGGCATCCAATTCCAGACGCTCCCCGATTCGAATGGCCCCTTGCTGCGTCAACACGTCATCCAGATGACGCCCTGCGCCACAGAATGTCGGATAGCGACTGTCCCCTAGCGCGATCACGCCATAGAGACACCCGGTAACGGCAATGTGACCTACTTCGATGCCATTGACCAAGGGAACGAGCGCACTCGGGAAATGGCCTCGCCCAGTCGTCGAGGTGCAAAACAGCAGCACGTCAGCATCGGGGATATCCTGTGGCTCATCCTCTAAGATAACGGTATACCCTTCAGATACCAGCACCTCCTGCAGCTGCTCAGCAACATCCAGTGCCGTACCCAGTACGCTTCCCACTATCAGTGCAACAGTCGTCATCACCTCTCCTATTTGCTGGCCCTACTATCGCAGGGCGCCAGCATACCGAGCCTTGGCAACAGATACCATGTTCGGATACGACAATGCCCGCACTGGCGACAAAGCCAGTGCGGGCATTGAGAGTAGAACGGACAAGCGGCCGCGGTACTATGCCTTGCCAGTCGCCTCGCGCTCGCTGCTACCGTCGTCTACGCGCCCTTTGAGCTTCTGCCCCGGGCGGAACGTCACGACGCGACGCGCCGAAATGGGAATCTCTTCCCCTGTTTTGGGGTTGCGGCCCGGACGTTCACGCTTGTCGCGCAAATCGAAGTTGCCGAACCCTGACAATTTCACCTGCTCGTTCTCACGCAGGCAATGGCGAATTTCCTCGAAGAACGATTCCACCAGCTGCTTGGCATCGCGTTTCGATACGTCAAGCGTCTCGTGAAGATGTTCGGCAAGGTCAGCCTTGGTCAACGCACTCATCCTGATCTCCTCCATCATCCTGGAACATCAGCTTCTCAGCGTAGCACCATATCGGGAAGATACTGCGTCTACGGCCTGAGAAACCCATGTTTCGATCTCTTCATCCGTGAGCGTACGTTCGGGATGCTGCCAGCTCAGCGTCAATGCCAGACTCTTGTGCTCGGCAGCGATACCGTCTCCAGCATAGACATCGAACAGATGAACATCGTTCAACCATTCTCCGCCCTGCTCGCGCAGCAGCGCCATCAGTTCGGCTACCGGAACGTCTTCCTTGGCAACGAACGCTAGGTCGCGACGCACTTCAGGGAAGCGAGACAGCGTACCGCCCCACGGCAGTCGGCCCGCCAGCAGAGGAGCCGTTTCCAGCTCGAACAGATAGACGTCGCCCGGTACTCCCAGCTGCGCTGCGACTTCAGGATGCAGTGCACCCAGCCACCCCACAGTACGTGCCGCACCGTCATCCTGCAAGTAGTCGATGCGTGCAGACTGTCCCGGGTGCAGTGCCGGATGCGTATCTGCTACGAAATGCCAGCGTTCGCTGTGTTGCCCCTGCGCCATCAGATTCTCGACGATCCCTTTCAGGTCGAAGAAATCCGCGCGCTCACGCGGTTGGTTCCAATCACTCGGGAAGCGAGAACCATACAGAACACCGCCGATGTAATCGACCTGAGCAACGTTGTCGATGTCACTGCCACGGAAAACCTGTCCCGTTTCAAACAGTGCAACGCGTGTCTGCTGACGGTTGAAGTTGTACATCAGTGCATTGCACAACCCCGGCCACAGACTGGTACGCATCACGGACAAATCAGCAGACAGCGGGTTTGCCAGCGCCGGTGATGTCAGCTCAGGCTGCAGCTGCTGCTGAAGCTCAGGTGCCACGAAACTGTAGGTGATGGCTTCGCTGAAACCCGCGGACTGCATCACACTGCGCAGATGGCGACGGGTCAGCGTTGCTTCACGAGACGCCGCTGGAGCCAATGCCAAACGCGGTGCATGAGAAGGGATATTATCGTAGCCGTGGATACGGGCCAGCTCTTCAATAAGATCCGCAGGCTGTTCGATGTCGAAGCGCCATGTCGGTGCCGTGACCTGCCAGCCTTCGCCTTGCTCTTCTACACGCATACCTAAGCGAGTGAAGATATCGACGATTTCTGCATCGGGCAGCGCAATACCCAGTTTTTTGATTTCAAAACCGCGCGGGAAGAACAGCGTGGACGGCTGCGGTAGGCTTTCTTCAGCCACGGCACCGCCGATCTGACCTGCCTTGCCACCGGCCAGCTGAGCCAGCAGTTCGACAGCACGTTCAAGCGCCAGCTGCTGCAATGCCGGGTCCACCCCACGCTCGAAACGATGGGACGCATCGGTGTGCAGACCATAGCGGCGTGCACGTCCGGCAATCGCGATCGGCGAGAAGAAAGCCGATTCCAACACGACGCGACGTGTAGCCGTCGTCACACCGGTTGCCTTGCCTCCCATGATGCCCGCGATGCCTTGGACACCCTGGTCGTCAGCGATGACCAGGGTATCACTATCAAGCGCAATCTCTTGGCCGTCGAGCAGCGTCAGAGATTCGCCCTGCTTAGACCAACGTGCCGTCAGTGCCCCTTTGAGGATATCGGCGTCATAAGCGTGCAGCGGCTGCCCCAGTTCAAGCATGACGTACTGCGTGACATCGACAACAATGTCGACGCTGCGTACGCCCGCACGGCGCAGACGCTCAGCCATCCACAACGGCGTTTCCGCACCCGCGTTGACGTTTTCAACCACGCAGGTCAAAAGCTTCGGACAGGCAACCTTGTCTGCCAGCTCGACAGGCCATGCGGCCACGCTGCTGTCAAAGGAGGCCTGCGGTTTAACGTCGGTAACCGGTACTCGGTTGAGAACGCCCACTTCACGTGCGATACCGCGGATGCTGAAGCAGTCACCGCGGTTCGGGGTCAGATCGACGTCGATAATGGTATCGTCGAGCGCCAGCCATTCACGGATATCGGTACCCACAGGTGCCGTGCTGGGCAGCTCCATCAGCCCCGCTGAATGCTCTTCTTCAAGCCCCAGCTCTGATGCACCGCACAGCATGCCGTGAGACGGAACCCCACGCAGTTTGGCTTTCTTGATTTTGAAGTTGCCCGGCAGTACGGCACCGATGCGCGCCAGCGGAATGACCAGCCCTTCAGCAGCATTCGGCGCACCACAGACGATCTGATGCACTTCCGTACCGTCGTTGACCTGACAGACTCGCAGTTTGTCAGCGTCGGGATGCGGTTCTACTTTTTCGATACGTGCGATGACGACGCCGGAAAATTCAGCCGCAGCGGACTCGACGCTATCGACCTCAAGCCCTGCCATGGTGATCTGATCGGCAATGCCCTGCGCGTCCAGCTCGGGGGCAACCCAGTCACGCAACCATTGTTCTGAAACTTTCATGATGCCTCTCTGGATAGTGGTCCGGGTTAGAACTGACGCAGGAAGCGCAGATCGTTATCGAAGAAGACACGTAGGTCTTTGACGCCATAGCGCAGCATGGCCAGACGCTCGACCCCAAGACCAAAGGCAAAACCTGATACTTTCTCAGCGTCATAGCCCGCATGTGCGAAGACCTTCGGGTTGACCATCCCGCAGCCCATCACTTCAAGCCAGCCGGAATAGGCGTCCTGATCGGGGCTGACGCGGCGGATATCCACTTCGGCGGACGGTTCCGTGAACGGGAAGTAGGACGGACGGAAGCGCACTTCGATATCATCGCCTTCGAAGAACGCTTTGAGGAAGGATTCAATCGTGCCTTTCAGCTCTGCGAAAGTGACGTTTTCGTCGACGTACAGCCCTTCCACTTGGTGGAACATCGGACTATGGGTCATGTCGGAGTCACAGCGATAAACGCGACCCGGGCAGATGATGCGCAGCGGCGGAGTCTGCTTCTCCATAGTGCGCACTTGCACGGGCGAGGTGTGCGTGCGCAGTACGTGCGATGCATCGAAGTAGAAAGTGTCGTGCATAGCACGCGCCGGATGGTGCGCCGGAATGTTGAGCGCTTCGAAGTTGTGATAGTCGTCTTCGATTTCCGGACCTTCGGCCACTTCGTAACCAATTTCACCAAACAGACGGCTGATACGCTCGATGGTGCGCGTGATGGGATGTTCGGTGCCCCATGCTTCACGGCGACCTGGCAATGTCACGTCGATACGCTCAGCTGCCAGACGTTTTTCCAGCGCCTCACGCTGCAAAAGCGCCTTGCGCGCGTCGATGGCGTCGGCCACGCGGTTTTTGGCTTGGTTGATGGCCTCACCGGCGGCTGGACGCTCTTCCGGAGACAGCTTGCCCAGCCCTTTGAGCTGCGCGGTGATTTCACCTTTCTTACCCAGATAACGTACACGCACGTCATCGAGGGACTGTATATCCTCAGCCGCGGCGACCGCGGACTGTGCGGCTTCGACCAGTCTGGACAGTTCGTCCATCGATTTGCTCCGATTCCTGTAGGCGATTCGCGTCCGCGAACCCACCTGTATTCGAGGCAGGGACTGTTGTGTTGCCCCAGCGCTATGGTATGCCTTGCCCGTTTGGCAGCGTCTGCCATGTGCCAAGCGCCTGACGTGATGATCAGCCACTAGAACAGCACCCTAAAAACAAGAAAGGGAAGAGCCGCAGCTCTTCCCTATCAGGGCAATGCACTTCCGATTGCGTCAAGCCAGCCTGCTCTCAAGAGAGTCTAAGCGGGCTACGATCACAAGGCCGGATTACAGAGCGGCTTTGGCTTTCTCAACGATAGCACCAAAGACCTCTTTCTCGTGAACAGCCAGATCCGCCAGAACCTTACGGTCGATTTCGATGTTGGCTTTTTTCAGGCCAGCAACGAAACGGCTGTAGGACAGACCGTTGATACGAGCAGCAGCATTGATACGCGTGATCCACAGAGCGCGGAACTGGCGTTTACGCTGGCGGCGGTCACGGTACGCATACTGACCAGCTTTGATGACTGCCT
This sequence comes from Zymobacter palmae, assembly GCF_003610015.1. NCBI lineage: Bacteria > Pseudomonadati > Pseudomonadota > Gammaproteobacteria > Oceanospirillales > Halomonadaceae > Zymobacter > Zymobacter palmae. The sequence continues at coordinate 1,184,504 of NZ_AP018933.1, read as the reverse complement.
GTTTGGCTACGCGGAATACGCGAGAGCGCGCACCGTAGTAACCTTTGGCCAGCTTGAGGATCTTCTTGTGACGACGGTGTGCAGTCACACCACGTTTGACGCGAGGCATAGTCTTCTCCTGACTTCAGATGTCTTATGTGAACCGTATTAAAGGTTCGGCAGCATACGTGCGATCAGCTGACGGTCAGCTGCGTGCAGCTGTTTCATACCGCGAAGCTGACGCTTACGCTTGGTAGACTTGTGAGTCAGGATGTGGCTACGGAAGGACTGCTTGTGCTTGAAGCCTTTAGCAGTCTTCTTGAAACGCTTAGCAGCGCCACGGTTACTCTTGATCTTGAGCTTTGCCATGGAAAATTGCTCCATTCCAATTTCTTGTGCGGACACGCGAAACCGATGGTTATTTAGAAAACCCGAGGCCGATGGAAGGACGCTTTACGCGCCCTTCACACCCGTTCGAAGAGCCAACGGATCACTTTTTCTTGGGAGACAGCATCATGGTCATCTGACGCCCTTCCAGACGCGGACGCGATTCGACTACAGCCAGTTCTTCGAGATCTTTCTCGATACGTTCCATCAGCCTACGGCCGAGGTCCTGGTGAGCCATTTCGCGACCACGGAAGCGCAAAGTGACCTTGCCTTTGTCTCCGTCTTCGAGGAATCGAATCAGGTTACGAAGCTTGACCTGATAGTCACCCTCATCAGTTCCAGGACGGAATTTGACTTCCTTGATCTGGATCTGTTTCTGCTTCTTCTTCTGAGCCGCTTTCTGTTTCTTCTGCTCGAATACGAACTTACCGTAGTCCATGATCTTGCAGACGATCGGATCAGCATTGGAGATCTGGACGAGATCCAGCCCCACCTCTTCAGCCTTTTCGAGAGCGACACGGAACGGAACTACACCCAGCTGTTCGCCTTCGCTGTCGATGAGACGGACTTCGTCCGCACGGATACGGCCATTGATGGGCGGCAGTTTTTCCTGCGGACGCCCGCGTTGATTGTTCCGCTTGATTGTCATGTCTCCATTGACGGTGAAACGAGAGGTCAGGCGCGCTCGGCGTGCAGCCGTTCGATAAAGTCGGCGATGGACAGTGAACCCATGTCCTCACCTGTGCGCGTTCTGACCGCAATGCTGCCATTGTCCATTTCCTTGTCGCCTACGACAAGTAGATATGGAATTTTTTGCAGCGTATGTTCACGGATTTTAAAACCGATCTTCTCATTCCTCAAGTCTGCTTCGGCACGAATGCCTGCTTCTTTGAGTGTTTCAAGCACTTTTTTGACGTACGGTGCCTGATGATCGGTGATATTCATGACCATGGCCTGAATCGGGGCCAGCCATGTCGGCAGTGCGCCTTCATAGTGTTCGATCAGGATACCGATGAAACGTTCGAAAGAACCAACGATCGCACGGTGCAGCATGACCGGCGTGCGACGCGCGCCGTCTTCAGCCACGTACTGGGCACTCAGACGTACTGGCATCATGCTGTCGACCTGCATCGTACCAACCTGCCACTCACGGCCGAGAGAGTCCTTCATATGATACTCGATCTTCGGCCCGTAGAACGCACCTTCGCCCGGCAGCTCAATCCACTCGACGTCGCAGGACGCCAGTGCGGAACGCAGCGCGCCTTCAGAACGATCCCATTCTTCCTCGGTACCTAGACGCTTTTCAGGACGCAGTGCAATTTTGACCTGAATGTCTTCGAAACCGAAATCGCTGTATACCTTCAGCGCCTGGCGATGGAAAGCCTGGACTTCGGAAGCGACCTGCTCTTCCGTACAGAAGATGTGACCATCGTCCTGCGTGAAGGCACGCACACGCATGATACCGTGCAGCGCACCGGACGGTTCATTACGGTGACAGGCACCGAATTCGCCGTAGCGGATCGGCAGTTCGCGGTAGCTGCGCAGACCAGAATTGAAGACCTGTACGTGGCCCGGGCAGTTCATCGGTTTGATGGCGAACTCGCGCTTTTCGGACTCGGTGAAGAACATGTTCTCGGCGTAGTTATCCCAGTGGCCGGATTTCTTCCACAGCGTCACGTCCATGATCTGCGGGCAGCGGACTTCCTGATAGCCGCCTTCCTTGTAGACGTTGCGCATGTACTGCTCGACGGCCTGCCACAGCGCCCAGCCGCGCGGATGCCAGAACACCATGCCCGGCGCTTCTTCTTGCTGATGGAAGAAGTCAAGACGACGTGCCAGCTTGCGGTGGTCGCGCTTTTCGGCTTCTTCGAGACGTTTCAGGTAAGCCTTAAGCGCTTTCTTGTCGCCCCATGCCGTACCGTAGATACGTGTCAGCATCTGATTGGAGGAATCGCCACGCCAGTAGGCACCCGCCAGCTTCATCAGCGTAAAGTGCTTGAGATGACGCGTGTTCGGCACGTGCGGTCCACGGCACATGTCGGTGTATTCCAGATGATGGTACAGACGAATAGTCGCACCGTCCGGAATACCTTCGATAATTTCCTGTTTGTACGGTTCGTCGCGTTTGACAAACGTCGCCATCGCTTTGTCGCGATCGACGTATTCACGCACGACGTCATAATCTTGGTCGATCAGCTCGGCCATGCGTTTTTCGATTTTTTTCAGCTCATCCGGACCGATGGATTCATCGCCAAAATCGACATCGTAGTAAAAACCGTTGTCGATGACCGGGCCGATGGCCATCTTGGCATTCGGATAGAGCTGCTTAACGGCATGCCCAACCAGGTGCGCGCAGGAGTGACGAATGATCTCAAGACCTTCCTCATCACGCGCGGTGATGATGCTGATAGCCGCATCATGATCAACGGTATCGGCGGTATCGACCAGCGTGCCATCGATCTTGCCGGCTACCGCTGCCTTGGCCAGACCCGGGCCAATGGATTCAGCGATCTGCATGATCGTGACGGGGTTATCGAAACTGCGCTGGCTTCCATCTGGAAGAGTAATGGTGGGCATGGAATTTCCTTACGTTTCAGTGGTGCACCCTACCAAAGTGCACATGACGTATGAATGTGCAGAATTGCACGTGGATAGCCGACAATTCTATCACTCGCACCGTCAATCCGTCCATGTCGAATGGCGTTTTACCATGGCTTGAAATACCGCTCTACAACGCGTCGTTTCAAGCACTTCCATGCCAGGCGCCTTTGCGGGTAGCGGCACGATAATTGCTTGCCATAACGACAGATCAAAAGCGTCTTAGCTGGCTTCGGCAGCGAATGATAAGGTGATTCACAACGCTGTTATAACGAGGTTTTTACCATGGCATCACTCGTCTGGGATCACGTAGTACACTACGTCAACGATCTGCAACAGGCCATCAACGCCTTCGAAGCGCATGGCATCGCAGCACACCGCGGTGGCGATCACCCTGACTGGGGCACCTATAATGCGCTCAGCCACTTCGACCTGACCTACGTCGAGTTTCTCGGTATTCGAGATCAAGCCGAGCTGGACGCCATTTCGTCATGGCAGGTGGTGTCACGCGATGCGGGACGCTTCCTTCCCGACCAACAGATTCTCAGCCGTCTGGCACTGCGCACGGACAATATCGACGCGGTTGCTGCCGCTCTTCACGCTCAGAAGATCGACACCTCGCCGATTCTGGAAGGCCGCCGTTACGATACGGAAGGCAACTTGATCGAATGGAAGATGCTAACCATTGATGGCAACTTCCAGGGCGTGCTCTACCCATTCATTATCCAATGGCAGCAGAGCGATGATGCTCGACATGCTGCTCTGGGCGCCAAGGGCCTGCTGCAACCTAACGCCACCAAAGGGCTGACGCTGACACAGGCCGTCATTGAGACTGAAACGCCCCAAGCCCTTGCCGAGCACTGGGCTAAGTTGCTCGATCTACCGCTGAGCAACGATGAACACGGCCCGTATCTGACACTACCCAATGCCACGTTCCTATTCCGCGAAGGTGCTGCCAATCGCATTACGGATATCGGCATCAGTACCGACGATGAAGACCAGCGCGGCACTACCGTCGCCATCGGTCAAGGTGCATATCACCTAGCATAAGCGCCTTATCACCGTCAGACGAAAGTTCTGCCCGATTGTGCTCGCTCAGTGCTGCTGAGCGGGCTTTTTTGCATATTTACGCTTACTCATCAGCGGCAGCTTTTATCACGCGCAGCGAATAAAGCGCTTGCCTTTTGCTACGGCGCACCTCCCGATCAATGAGCGCCGCCATTCTTCCGCTATCTATCTTGCTGTCATAAATGTATTTTTATCAGTATGTTATATTGGCGAAGTAGCCTCGGTCATAAACCGCAAGGAGCGTGCCGGAATCACCCGGCACGCTCCTTGGCGATACTGAAGTCTTAGGCTTGACGGCAGAGGCTATGCAGCACTTCCGCCCAGATAGGCTTCTCTCACTCGTTCATTGTCCGCCAGCTCGGCTCCACTGCCTTGCAGCACGATTTTCCCGTGCTCCATGACATAGGCTCGATCAGAGATGCTCAACGCAGCGCGGGCATTCTGCTCAACCAACAGTACCGTCGTTCCCGTTTCCCGAATATCTCGAACGAGCGCAAAGATTCTTTTGACCAGCTGTGGCGCCAGCCCCAGTGACGGCTCGTCTAGCAGCAGTAGACGCGGGTGACTCATTAGCGCACGGGCAATGCACAGCATCTGTTGCTCACCGCCCGACAGCGTCCCCGCCTTCTGATTTCGACGTTCACGCAACACCGGAAACATGTCCAGCATGGCCGTACGCGTAGAGGCCACCTTAGCGGGCTGCTGAATACCACCGAGAACGAGGTTCTCATCAACGGTCATGTCGGCAAATATCTGACGGCCCTCGGGTGCCTGCGCCAGTCCGGCCTGCACGATGGCGTGCGCCGAACGGCCTTGAATGGGCTGATCATTGAAGAGGATCTCGCCACGCGAAGGACGGTACAGCCCCGACAGCGTGCGCATCAGCGTGGTCTTACCGACCCCATTGGCCCCGAGCACGCTGACAATTTCACCAGAATCGACGTGAAGCGATATGTCATGCAGGATGGGCAGTCCACCGAGCTGCACATCGAGTGAACGTACCTCAAGCAGCATTGGTCACCTCCTCGTCATCGCGGCCCAGATAGATATCTTGCACCAGCGGATTGCGCCAGATGTCATCAGGCGTCCCTTGTGCCACCAGCGCCCCTGAAGCCAGTACCAGCACACGCTGGCACAGCGTTCTGACCAAGTTAAGGTCGTGCTCAACCAACAACAACGTGATACCACTGCGGTGCAGCGTCGCCAAAAAATCTGCCAGCTGAGCGGTTTCGGTATCGTTCAGGCCGGCTGCTGGCTCATCAAGAATCAACAGCTGCGGCGACAGTGCCAGTGCGCGGGCAATTTCCAGATATTTGCGCTGCCCGTATGACAGGTTAGCCGCCAGCTGATCGGCCGCATCGGCAAGCCCCGTCACTTCCAATGCCCGCCATGTCGACTCAGCCACCGCTCGCTGCGGTTTGCCGCGACGTACCAGCGCATCCCAAAGCCGATAGCGGTGCTGTCCCATAGCCCCCACACTGACATTGTCGAAAACGGTCATGTTGGGCAATATCTTCAGGTTTTGAAAGGTCCTCACGATGCCAAGATGGGCGATGCGATGCGCCGACAGCTGCTGGATATCGCGCCCCTGCCAGCGGATGCTGCCGTTGCTCGGCCGCGTGAACCCCGTAATCAGATTGAACAACGTGGTCTTGCCGGCACCGTTGGGGCCGATCAGCCCGACCAGTTCGCCCTGCCGAAGCGTCAAGGACACATCGTCAACCGCCTTCAGCCCACCAAAGGTACGCGACACGTGTTGAAGCGTCAGAAAATCCCCCATCATTTCACCTCCGATCGAGCAGGACGACGCTGCAACCAGCGCAGTGCAAGCACTTCAGGCCAGAGACCACTAGGCCGCAGCACGATGGTTAGAAACATCACCAATCCAACGGTAAACATGCGGTAATCACCCAACGGCCGCAGCACTTCGGGCAAACCGGTCAACAGTACCGCGCCCAATACGGCCCCCGGCAGGCTACCCAGACCACCGACGACGATGATCGCTAAGATCAGGATAGACTGATCGAACTGGAAGGATTCCGGTGCGATGTAGCCCGTGGAATGCGCCCACAGCGCCCCCGCAAGTCCCGCCATGAAGAAGCTGATCATCAGCGCCTGAGATTTTAGTACCAGCGGCGACAACCCAACCGCCTGCACACATTGATCGTCCTCGCGCAGTGCCCGCAGTACGTTGCCGTACAGCGAATGCACTACACGGTGAATAAACCACAACCCAGCCGCCACGATCGCCAGTGTCACCCAGAAGGTCACGGACGTGCTGACGCTGAACAGCGGAGGAATGTCGGAGATGCCCATCGGGCCATTGGTCACGCTGATCCAGTTGAGCAGCGCCACATAGATGATCTGCCCCACCCCCAGCGTTGCCACCGCAAAATACACGCTGGTCAGACGCAGGGCCGGCAGCGTGATCAACACCCCGAAGATCGCCGCAACGATACCCGCCAACGGGATGGTGGCCCAGAGGGGTAATCCCGCAGAGGTGCTCAGCAGTGCACTGGTATAAGCACCAATGCCATAGATCCCGGCATGCCCCAGCGACATCAGCCCGGTCGTCCCCGTCAGCAGATTGGCACTTGCTCCCAATAGCGCAAAGATCAGGATGGTCGTTCCTACGCGATAGGCATAGTTAGAGTCCGCAGCGGCCACGCCGATCAGCGCCAAGCCAATGATGAGCCATATTCCGTATTTAAACGCGTTCACGGCGACCTCCCAGAATACCCCGAGGGAAGAACAGCAGCGTTGCCAGCAGTAGCGCATAGATGATGCCGTCGACCCAGCCAGCATCGATGTAGTTGGTGGCTAACGCCTCCACCAGCCCCAACCCCATGGCGCAGATCACGGCACCGGGTATCGAGTTAAGCCCGCCCATGACCATCGCCACGAATGCCTTGATCGCTACGCTGAAGCCCATGGTCGGCATGATGCTACCGGTATACAGCCCGACCAGTACGCCGGAAACGGCCCCCAGTACGCCACCGAGCATGAAGGTAATGATAATGGTGCGCTCAATGTTGATACCTACGTGCAGTGCACCGTTAACGTTGCTGGCCACGGCTCGCACGGCTAACCCCTGACGCGTTCTGAATAAAAACCACTGCAGACCTATCAGCGCCGCCAGCCCAAAGCCAAAAATGATGAACTGACCGCTGACGAAGGTCACCGAGCCTACTGTAATCGGCTCCATCAGCTGGTAAGCGGCAGGAATCGGCTGCGCATTGGAGCCTTGCAGATTCGACAACAACTCACGCACGACAATGGATACGGCCAGCGACGACAGTAGGGTCGCCTCGCGCACGGCTTTGGATTTCAACGAGGCTTCATCGCTAAATCGCCGTAACGGTTTGAAGGCCAGCCGCTCCAGCAGCGCCCCGCTCATCAACCCCACCACAATCACGGCCAGCACCACCACAAACAGTGGCGGCGCTACCAGCTGGATCACCCACAACCCTGCAAAGGCCCCCAAGGTATAAAGCTGGTCGTGGGCAAAGTTCACCACGTTGAGCACCCCAAAGATCAGTGTGAAACCGATCGCCATCAGGGCATAGACCGTGCCCTGCGCCAGACCGTTGACGATCTGCTGCAGGAAGAATTGATCGAACATCTCGAACATAGCGCTCTTCCTCGCTCGAAGGCGTTCATTAATGGAAGCCATGCAGCACACTCATTCGACAAAGGCGTGAAAGGGCACCCAAAAGTGCCCTTTCAAACACAGCGTCCTGCGTGCGGTATGCACCGCTATTCTTTAACCATCTCAGCGCTCGACGGTAACAAAGGCACCGTTCTTGATTTCCAGACGTTCCTGCTGCTTGGAAGGCTCGCGGGTCTGAGGATCGAAAGTGGTCACCCCAGTGACACCGGGAAAGTCCTTGGTCTTGGCCAGCGCATCGCGCACGCTCTGCCGAGTGGCCTCAGCGCCACCTCCTTTCACAATAGCGTCCAACACGATGTTGGTGGCGTCATAGGCCTGAGCTGAAAACAGGTTAGGGTCGGCATGGAACCGGTCACGGTACTGAGCGATATACGCTTTGGCGGTAGGTGACGCGGCGGCCACGCTGAAGGAAGACGGCAATTTCACACCCTCAGCAGCCGGCCCAGCCAACGTAATTAGCTGCTCTTCGACCAGAGAACTAGTGGCATACAGCGGCTTGCGTACCCCCAGCTGACGCAGCTGCTGCAACAGCGATGCGCCATCTTCATAGAACTGCACCAAGTAGAGCGCATCAGGACGGTTGCGCGCCGTTTTAGTGATGATGGAACGGAAGTCGCGCGTGCCGGGGTTATAGAACTCAGTCGCAACGACCTCGCCGCCCTGCGCCTGGAACGCTTTGGTGAACTCGGCGACCGACGACTGACCCCAATCGTTCTGGATCGCGATGATGGCGATGCGCTTGACCCCGTTTTCATGCGCCCATTCCGCCGTCCGCGGTGCTTCATACGCCATGGTCGTGATATTGCGGAACTGCCACGGACTCAGCTTAACGAAATCAGGGTGCGAAGCGGTTTGCGACAACTGTGGAACATGGGCATTGGCATACACACGCCCCGCCGCAATTGAGGCCGTGGAAGAAAAGTCGCCGATCACACCGACGATCGAAGAATCATCGGCGAACTTGCGCGCAATGTTGACGGCTTCCTTGGCATCGCTTTTGCTGTCTTCAAACTTCAATACGATGCGGTCGTTTGGCAGACGCTTGGAGGCATTGAACTCATCTACCGCTAGCGTAGCGGAGTTGCGGAACGCCTGACCGTACTGGGCGTATTCCCCGGTCAGCGGTGCCTGATAGCCAATGGCGATATCCTTGGCCGTCGCCTGGTGTGCCGCTGCCAGTGACAGTAGCAACGCGCTGGTCTTGCCGACCTGAGTCAGTACTCGTTTAAAGGTCATTATGCTTCTCCTCATAAGGTCATGGACGCCGCGATGTCACTTGCCGGCCAATTCAGTGGTGCGCTTCACCGCTGCCAGTACGCTGCGCTGCAGCCCTGCCGCGAAATCACTGTTGTTGAGTTCATACAGCCCATGCATCCCAACCCCCGCTGGCGAATTGTTGATATCCAGCAGCTGACGCGGATGTTTGCCCGACAGCGTCAGCATTTTGGCGGCCCCGACAAGGTTTTCCAGCACAGCCTGCTTAACCAGCTCACGCGGCAAGCCTGCCAGCACGCCCGCATCGACCATAGATTCGTAGAAGTAATAAATATAGTTGGGGCCAGCGACGGCCACCCCAGTAAACGCGTCGATCAGCGCCTCGTCGATATAGACAACCTTGCCGAACCCATTAATGAAGGCATCCACCTGCTCTTCGCGCGCATACTCGTTCAGCACCGCAGCACTGTAGCCGAGGCCCGTATCCGTCAAAGTATTAGGAATGATGCGCACCACGGCACGCGGGCCTTCGAGCAGGCTGTTCCAGCGGTCGATGGTGACACCGGCCACGATAGACACGGCAACTGCTTCGGGAGCCGCCTGAGCCGAAATCAGCTTCGTCACACCGATCAGATCATCCTGAGGGCGCACCCCGATCACCACCAGATCGGCTTCAGGCAGCGTTTCGTCGCGCGAACGCGCATCCAGTGCATAGCGTTCATTGAGCAATGCCACGCGATCGGCATCAATATCGGAGATGGAAATGGCCTGGCTGTCGTAGGTCCCTTTGGCGATCAATGCACGAATGATCGCTTCTGACATTTGCCCAGCACCAATGAAATGAACAGCCATGAACGCCCCCTATGAATTCTTGTTGGATAACAGTCATTTCGAGTCTATCGAGGGGCAGGCATGCTGTTAACGACCCTTTTCGTCTATCAATAGCAGCGACAGCTATGATACTCAAAACGCATAACGACACATTGCGTTATTCCATTGTATGAAAAGGACTTAGCCGAAAGGCTTATGAAGGTAATTACTTAAGGAAAGGTGATGTAACGAGAAGAAAAACAAAATGAAGGGCTAGAACCGATGAAGAAATGCCAGCGCCCTCTTATAGAAGAGGCCGCTGGCATTATTAGAAACCCATAAACGAAGGAACACTTAGGCCGAGGCTAAACGCTCAAGTGCTGTTAATGCTAGCGTGTGCAGGTAGTGTGCCGTTGGAAACAGCGCACGGTCATCAACGCGAAATGCGGGATGATGCAGCGCATGGGGGCCACCAGAGCCAATCATGACGAACACGCCCGGAATTGTCTGCTGATACAGGGCAAAGTCTTCCCCGATGGGGCTTGCATCGACCCGGCGCGCCTCGAATCCTTCCTGCTTGCCAACCGCCAAGGCCACATCGGCCCACTCCGCGGTGTTATCAACCGATGGCGGCCCCGGCTGCCAGTCCAGCGCCAGTTTGGCATTGTAAGTATGCGCTAGCCCATCCAGCATGCGCCGCAACTCTGCCTCAATCAGCGCCCGCGTTTCGGCACTGAAAGTGCGAACGGTACCTTCCAGAGTGGCGGTATCAGGAATGACGTTCCAAGTTGAGCCACTTTCAACGTGCGTGATCGAAACGACCGCACTTTCATCCGGAGCCACACGACGGCTGACGATGCCCTGCACAATAGAAATCAACTGACCCAAAATGATGATCGGGTCATTGCCAGCCTGTGGACGTGCCGCATGGGAACCCTTAGCCGTGATGGTGATACCGAAGCGATCGACACCCGCCGTCAGCGCACCGGCCTTGGTACCCAACACGCCAACCGGCAGCGTAGGGTCGTTGTGAATGCCAAAGATCGCCTGCACGCCCTCCAGCGCCCCCGAGTTGAGCACGTCAATGGCACCTTTCGCCACCTCTTCGGCAGGCTGAAACAGAATTCGCACACGCCCTTTGATCTGCGGCTCAATGGCCTTAAGCAGAATAGCCGCCCCTAGCGCTGCGCTGGCATGAAAATCGTGACCGCAGGCATGCATCACCCCGGTGTTCAACGACTTCCACGGCACATCGGCCTCCTCGACGATGGGCAGCGCGTCAATGTCCGAACGCAGTGCGATCAACGGCCCTTCCTGCTGACCGCCAATTTCTGCAACCAGCCCGGTTTTCAGCGGCACGTCCAGCACACGAATGTCATGTTCTTCCAACGCCACCCGCAAACGCGCCGTGGTTTCGTACTCTTCGTTGGACAGCTCGGGGTGCTGGTGCAGCGTCTGACGAAACGTTTCAAGATGGCGTGCAAGCGTTTGGTGATGAGCAGCGATCTTCATGCCGAACTCCTGTTGTCGATGGGCCGCCTCTAACGAGGCATCTGCAAAAGGGACGTGGCGCACTCCAGCCAAGGAATCCCACGGTCTATATCTATTTCATACCCTACCCTGCCCGTCATGGAAACAGGCTTCACCAAGCAATCGGGCATAAGCTCGGATCAAAACCTTATGCACAACCACGAAAAAGCCCCCGAAGGCAATCGCCATTCGAGGGCCGAACGCGCGGTTCATGCGGTTCAATCGTTGCGCAGTGCCTTGACGGATTTGGGCGTCACATTCATATCGCCACGCCCGAACTGCTGGCTGAGGTAGTTAGCCAACGCCGCGATATCCTCATCGGACAGCTCATCGCGGAAGGCTGGCATCAGCACGTCGTTGCCTGGGGTCTTGCGCTTCACGCCATCCAATACCACGTTGATGAGGTTGTTGTGGTAATCGGTACCGATGACGCTGTTATGGAACATCGACGGATAATAGCCATCAGGCGAGCCTTGTCCGGAAGGCCCGTGGCAAGCCGCGCAGTTCTCCAGATACACGCGCGCCCCTCGATCCGATGCGGCATCTTGAGCAACGGGCTGGGCCCGAAGGCGCAGGAAGTCATCGCCAGGAGCGCCATAGCTATAGCGTGGACGGGTATCGCCATCGTTGACGGCAGGCACCGTCTTCATATACACCGCGATAGCATGCAGATCTGCATCGGTCATATGACTGAAGCTGTGTTCAACCGCCTCACCCATCTGCCCTCCGGCCTGCCCCTTGCCACGCACATTGCCATCCTTCAGATACTGCACCAGCTCATCGGCACTCCAGCCGCCGATCCCACTGTTGATGTCCGAAGTGATGTTGAAAGCATGCCAGCTCGCGATATCAGCGCCCGCCAAGTACTCGTCGCCTGTCTCATCATAAGCGCGCTCCTGCATTGCCAGCCCGCGCGGAGTATGGCACGTGCCACAGTGCGCAGGCCCCTGCACAAGATAGGCACCCCGGTTCCATTCATCGCTCTGCCCGGCCTTGGGCTGATAGGCACCTTCATCAAGAAACATCCAGTTCCATATCTTCAAAGGCCAGCGAATGGTCAGCGGCCAGTAAAAGTCCGGCGCCTTGTTTTCCTGATGAATCGGTTGAACCCCATGCATGAAATAGGCATACAGCGCCTCGATTTCATCATCGGTCATCTTGGTATAAGACGGATACGGCATCGCCGGATAAAGGTTGCCTCGATCCGGCGTCACCCCTTCACGCAGCACACGCTTGAACTCCTCCAACGTATAGCTGCCGATCCCAGTATCCTTATCCGGCGTGATATTGGTCGAATAAATGTTGCCCATCGGCAACCCCATCGGCAAACCACCCGCAAAGGGCTTGTCATGATCAGTGGTATGGCATGCCACACAGTCCGCCGTCCGCGCCACATACTCACCTCGTTTCACCAGCTCGGCCTGTCGCGTACTAGCATCTTCCGCTGCCGCCACACCGCTCATCCACAGGGCCGCCATCGCCCCCACACCCAGCGACACCCGCCAAAAGTTGCTCGCCATCATCACACCTCCGCCTTGATGACTTCGGCCATGCGCAGCGACAGTGCCGCCACAGTCAGCGTACAGTTGACCGTTCCCACCGTCGGCATGACGCCACTGGTGGCCAAAAACAGGTTCTCGTGATCGAACGTACGGCAGTGCTGATCCACTACCCCAGTTTCGGCCGTTGGCCCCATCATCACCGTACCGCAGATATGCTGGTTATTAGCAAAGTCATCGGCATACTGAATATCCGTACCCCCCATGACCTGTGCCGCACGCGCATACATCTCGCGGGTATGCGCTGCCCCCCGCTTAACGTAATCGTCGATGCGGTAGAAAAATTCAGGCTTGGGAATCCCCAGTTTGTCCGTATGCACCTTGCTCGGCACAATGCGGTTTTCAGGAAGCGGCAGTATTTCGTGGAAACTGTCGAACTGCACGAAGCGTGCTGCGCGATCACGGATCTGCTCTTCCAGCGCGTTTCCGAAAATCAGCTGATCACCGGCAAGGAGCTCTTGGGTGACCTGATCGACACGCGACAGGTTGGATAGGTGGATCTTTTTGCCCGCTGCCGTGCGTCGGAAATCCCCATCGCGCCACGCAACCGCAGAGGTCATTTCCTGAGGCCCACGGCCCGGCCACAACGGTTCCTTGGCATAGAAGCGTACGCCGATCCCCGGGTGGTCCATCAGGTGGCGACCCACCCAGCCAGAGCTGTTGGCCACACCATTCGGATTGCGGCTATCGACCGAAATCTGCAACAACTTCGGCGTTTCGATGCCGTTTGCCGCGATGACGAAGTATTTACCTTCAACGCGGTGCGACTCGCCTTTCGGATCCTTGTAATGCACCGCCACGATACGGTTGTCATCGCCCGTCTCGATGCGGTACACCACCGCCTCGGGAACGACTTTAGCCCCCGCCTTTTCGGCTTTTTCGACATGGACGATACCGCCATACATCGCGCCAATAGGGCAGATCGGCATGCAGTTGTTATTACCGCAGCAGGTGGGGCGATCATCGTAGGGGCGGCTATTGCGCGCCACCGGCTCCGTCACGATCCCGAACCCCTGCGCATTGAGGCGCGTCTTGATCGTGTGTTCGTTATAGGACAGCGGCAGCGGCGTCATTGGATAAGGCTGGGAACGCGGTGAACCTAGCTCTTCATCATTAGGCCCCCACACACCCAGTGCTTCTTCAGCACGCTGATACCACGGCTCCAGTGCATCGTAGTCGATGGGCCAGTCAACCCCGACACCATAGGTGCTCTTCAGCTTGAAATCGACCGGCAGATAGCGCCACGCCGATGCCGCCCAGTGCCAAGTCGTACCACCAACCAAGCGCAGGTACTGCGCATCGTAGGAGTGCTCACCGCTTTGGATGAAGTAGTCGTTCTTGGGGTGCATCGTCGGAATCGGCGCATAGTCGGTACACGGGTATGGCGATTGAAAATCCGACTTGAACGCACTGGAACGAAAGTTGCCAGTAATTTCACCACGTGTCAGACGCGGCCCCGCTTCCAGCATCAGTACACGCTTGCCCGCCTTGGCCAGCTGATGTGCAATCAGAGCACCGGCCACCCCTGTGCCAACGATGACAACGTCAGCCTTTTGAATTCCTGCCATGAATCACACTCTCCATCCTGAAGGTTGGCTGGCCCAGAAACCGGGACGATTGGGGCAATAGCTGCGCACAATGAAGATATCCTTCGTCGCCGAAAACTGGAGCGCACCTTCATACGTCACGACACGCATGGTGTCTCCGCTCCCGATCAACCCGGTGTACCAGACGGAGGTTATTTCACGCGCCAGCGTCGTCATGGAAGCACTCCACTGCGCTGGCGGCTGATGGATAACGCCCGCTAAGGAAGACAGCTGATCAGCAAAGGCCGGATCTTCTTTCTTCATTTCACCGAAGATGAGTCCTGACAGCACCGGGTTGAGTTGCTGACGTGCTGTCAGCACACCTGATACGCGGATGAAGTCAGCCAGCGCGCTATCTTGGGCGTTGTCTGCTGCCTGCGCTACGGGAAGCGCACCTAGCGTAATCGCTGCCAGTCCCAGCGCGGCACCACCCAATAGGCAGCGACGCGATACGCCGACAGGCTGAGAGAAAGCAGGCGCCACCGCACCAGCATCCGTAAGGGGGGTGTCATCTTTCACAGTGATCTCGCTTCGTCGATTGAACACAGCGGGGAATATGGCCGGCCCACTCATCCCTGAGCCAAGGCATCGCTAAGCGATCATGCACATTTCGGCCATGTTGATATGAATGTAGTAAAGAAATGCCGACCGCACATACCCTCGGTCACAAACACCGACAGTGGGTAAAAATACTACGACCGCCATGACATGCGACATTTCGCCACAATCCAGCCACCATACTCGGGCCGGTAAGGAATTACAAAACGGCGCGCACGCCAGAAGAGCGTGCGCGAAGGGAAAATCTCAGGTCAGTCACCGCACATCATGCGCGATCAATCGGAAACGGCAGTACGTCAGCGAGGGAAGAAGCGCCATAGGCCAGCATGATCAACCGATCCAGCCCCAGCGCTACACCAGAACCCTCCGGCATGCCATGCGCCAGCGCAGCCACCAAGGCCTCATCAACCGTCACTTCTGGTCGTCCCAGTTCGCACCTCTGCTCGTTATCAGCCAGCAGACGCGCATGCTGCTCCTCAGCATGGGTCAACTCATCATAGCCGTTGGCCAACTCTACCCCTTGCCAGTACAGCTCAAAACGTCCGGCCACCGTCACACCATCTTCAGGGTCGATATGATGCCGAGCCAACGCGGCCTGTGACGCCGGATAATCCACCACAGCATCAATGACGACTGGCCCGTCATCGGTCATTATCGGCCCCAAGTGCGGTTCGATATCATGGCTCATCAAGATATCGAGCAACGCATCACGCTCCCAGTGACAGGCATCATGACCAACATGCCGCACGGCAGCTTCCTTCAGCGTCTCCAATGAAGCTGTAAACGGATCGAAGGCCAGATAGTCGCGGAACAGCTGCCGATAGCGATGGCAGCGCAGCACCACCGGGCACTGCAACACAGCTTCGATCAGCTCGACGGTTTCATTCATCAAAAGTGACAAAGAGTACCCCGGCTGATACCACTCCAGCATCGTGAACTCGACATTGTGACGACGACCCGCCTCGCCATCCCGAAAAGCATGAGCAATTTGATAGATCGGCCCACTGCCTGCGGCCAGAAGGCGCTTCATACACGCCTCGGGTGATGTCTGCAACCACATGGTCATCGGACCTTCTGGGGTCATCACCTCGGTCTTCACGATATCCATGAACGGATCCGTCGTCCCTGCACGGCACACAACAGGGGTGTCGACTTCAAGCACATCGCGTTCAAGAAAGAAACGGCGCACGATGGCCATGCAGCGCGCCCGAAAACGCAGCGCCTCAAGCGACGCCGAAGGCGCCCAAGGATAAGAAGAAGCGGTCATGCATCACACCTTTTGAAGATATCGTGAGCACGCACCATAGCAGCTCCGACAAACAGCGCCCACTCCCCTATCACCCACGTAGATAATATATTACTCTGCTAACATTGCAGCCTATAGCACACCTGCACACGGCTTTTATATTACCCACTGCCTGTATTTGGAGGTTCCCATGAGCCGCAAAATCCTGCTGATCAACGGCAAAAAATCCTTTGCCCACTCGCATGGCCGCTACAACGACACCATGCATGACACTGCGCTATTCTTTCTTACGGGCCAGAACCATCAGATCAAGACCACCTTCATTGATGATGGCTATGATGCCGAAGAAGAAGTCGAGAAATGGCTGTGGGCTGACACGATCATCTACCAGATGCCTTGCTGGTGGATGGGTATACCGTGGATCGTCAAGCGGTATATCGACGAAGTGTTCACCGAAGGTCACGGCCGCCTGTACGCCAACGACGGACGCTCACGCAGCGCCCCAGAACGCCACTATGGCAGCGGCGGCCTGATACAGGGCAAGCAATACATGATCTCCGTAACGTGGAACGCACCAGAAAGCGCATTCACTGACCCCGACGATTTCTTCGAAGGGAAAGGTCTCGATGCGGTCTATTACTCCTTCCACAAAGCGCATGAGTTCTTGGGTATGACCCACCTGCCTTCCTTTATCTGTAATGACGTCATAAAAGAGCCGAATCCCGAACGGGATGTCGAACGCTACACTGAACACCTCAGGACCGTGTTCTCAAGCCCCAATGCCTGACAGCAGCTAGAGGCAAGAAGAATGCCCTACAAAAGCGAGCGCTTGATGCAGAAGCGCTCGCTTTTTTTCATGGCCGCAAAAAAAGAGCTTCAAATGTCGAGTGGTCCGTCCCATATTTCAGGTCCATCACCTGATGTCAGCACATCGCCTGAAAGCAACACTCAAGAATAATGCAGCCCTTTAGCTCAGCGATCACGGGCAGGCAGGCAGGCAGGCAGGCAGGCAGGCAGGCAGGCAGGCAGGCAGGCAGGCAGGCAGGCAGGCAGGCAGGCAGGCAGGCAGGCAGGCAGGCAGGCAGGCAATACTCACTCAGCAGCACTATGTATTGCAAGCAAATAGAGGCCGCATGCCCAGCCACCGAGCCACAGGGAAACCGCCTCTTTATTCAAAGGTATGGCCCTCCGTCATTGAAATGCCACCAACGTTAAACGCCGATGAAATCATCTCATGCTACGCAAGCAGAAACCCCTTCACGTTTCGAGTGTATCGCCCCCCAAGACGGGCATGCCTAGCGGCGTTCATCCGTGGTACTAGGCACAGTGCCTTTCCGCACAACATCAATAAGCACCCCTTGTGACCACCCTGCAAACTAACGTGCGATGTCGCACGGAAAAGACAACGCCGTAATAGTTTTGTGCCTCATAAACCCATCCATAATTTCTTTTTGTTATTTTTATCGTAATAGCTATTCCATAAAGCTCACATAAGTTTTTCTTAAACAGGTCTTGCACATCTAAAAAAAGAGCCTTATTCCAGCTCTTTTTCCCCATCGGGCATTCGACTAATTCACGATCTAAAAAAACGATCAGTGAGCATAATGTCGCACCCGGGCAATGAAAAATAGCTTAAAACACAGCACTACAACGTGATGAAAAGCTCACAAAATCCTTGCATTTCTCTCAACACCTTGCACATTCATCAGCGCCATGCAGGCCCAGCAGATTATTTTGGTAACAGGTGCTGTTTAACCCTAAAGGAACTATTTTTTCAAAGAACTCCCGACACACCCTTTTATCTCGCCTATTCCCACTCAAACGTTACAGAATAAAAAGCAAAATGCTTATATTACCTTTGGGTAAAAATGATTATTTAAAAACTGCACAATTGCGCCATCAAACTCCAAATACCCATATGGAACTTATGTCAATAACGCTAAAGCACAATGAACAAAAGGAGTATGCCCTCCACCTTCACTATCGTCATAGACTCGCCGCGCTGCAGACACATACATGGTGTTTCTAGGATATTCAGGTACGACGCTTCTCTCATATGGATACATCATCTTTTTGATTGCGCCACGATATGCGCAAGCGTTTTCTGCAAGCAAAGAACACGGAACATGAGCGGCTATCGTCCTTCTACCCTACCTGCGAATCAATCAGCACATAGGGTCTAAGAGGCACGATGGCATCTCGGTTCACTCTCATCCTCGACGATGAATTAATGGAGGTTTACCCCTGATGTATACCGTTGGTATGTACTTGGCAGAACGCCTAGCCCAGATCGGCCTGAAACACCACTTTGCCGTGGCCGGTGACTACAACCTGGTGTTGCTTGATCAGCTCCTGCTGAACAAAGACATGGAGCAGGTCTACTGCTGTAACGAACTTAACTGCGGCTTTAGCGCCGAAGGTTACGCTCGTGCACGTGGTGCCGCCGCTGCCATCGTCACGTTCAGCGTAGGTGCTATCTCTGCAATGAACGCCATCGGTGGCGCCTATGCAGAAAACCTGCCGGTCATCCTGATCTCTGGCTCACCGAACACCAATGACTACGGCACAGGCCACATCCTGCACCACACCATTGGTACTACTGACTATAACTATCAGCTGGAAATGGTAAAACACGTTACCTGCGCAGCTGAAAGCATCGTTTCTGCCGAAGAAGCACCGGCAAAAATCGACCACGTCATCCGTACGGCTCTACGTGAACGCAAACCGGCTTATCTGGAAATCGCATGCAACGTCGCTGGCGCTGAATGTGTTCGTCCGGGCCCGATCAATAGCCTGCTGCGTGAACTCGAAGTTGACCAGACCAGTGTCACTGCCGCTGTAGATGCCGCCGTAGAATGGCTGCAGGACCGCCAGAACGTCGTCATGCTGGTCGGTAGCAAACTGCGTGCCGCTGCCGCTGAAAAACAGGCTGTTGCCCTAGCGGACCGCCTGGGCTGCGCTGTCACGATCATGGCTGCCGCAAAAGGCTTCTTCCCGGAAGATCATCCGAACTTCCGCGGCCTGTACTGGGGTGAAGTCAGCTCCGAAGGTGCACAGGAACTGGTTGAAAACGCCGATGCCATCCTGTGTCTGGCACCGGTATTCAACGACTATGCTACCGTTGGCTGGAACTCCTGGCCGAAAGGCGACAATGTCATGGTCATGGACACCGACCGCGTCACTTTCGCAGGACAGTCCTTCGAAGGTCTGTCATTGAGCACCTTCGCCGCAGCACTGGCTGAGAAAGCACCTTCTCGCCCGGCAACGACTCAAGGCACTCAAGCACCGGTACTGGGTATTGAGGCCGCAGAGCCCAATGCACCGCTGACCAATGACGAAATGACGCGTCAGATCCAGTCGCTGATCACTTCCGACACTACTCTGACAGCAGAAACAGGTGACTCTTGGTTCAACGCTTCTCGCATGCCGATTCCTGGCGGTGCTCGTGTCGAACTGGAAATGCAATGGGGTCATATCGGTTGGTCCGTACCTTCTGCATTCGGTAACGCCGTTGGTTCTCCGGAGCGTCGCCACATCATGATGGTCGGTGATGGCTCTTTCCAGCTGACTGCTCAAGAAGTTGCTCAGATGATCCGCTATGAAATCCCGGTCATCATCTTCCTGATCAACAACCGCGGTTACGTCATCGAAATCGCTATCCATGACGGCCCTTACAACTACATCAAAAACTGGAACTACGCTGGCCTGATCGACGTCTTCAATGACGAAGATGGTCATGGCCTGGGTCTGAAAGCTTCTACTGGTGCAGAACTAGAAGGCGCTATCAAGAAAGCACTCGACAATCGTCGCGGTCCGACGCTGATCGAATGTAACATCGCTCAGGACGACTGCACTGAAACCCTGATTGCTTGGGGTAAACGTGTAGCAGCTACCAACTCTCGCAAACCACAAGCGTAAGTTGATGTAGTGAATTAGGCGGGGCCTATTAGGGCCCCACCACATAGCCCCTCTTACGGCGCAATACCCGTAAGAGGGGCTGTTTTATATAATTAAAAGCCATATTAAAAACTAAATTAATATAGGCCGTGTTTCAAAACCTCTTGAAAAAATGCATGTCGTCCAAAAATCTCACCGCCTGGCCACTTCCCTACCTCATGACGAACTCTTGCATATCGTCCAACCTTTTCTCGCTGAGCACACTCAGAAGGCCTCGTGTATCTGACCAACAAGCCCTGCCCGGCATCCTGTTCATACTGATGACGGGATTCCTTGGCGGCATTTGCCTATCTCTCTAGGCTTTGGCTCCGGCCTCACCTGGTGGCGACGTTTGAAAGAGTGGCATGAGGCAGGTGTTTGGCAGACCCCTATCAGGCAGGAGCTATTACAACGCCTGCATCTGGCAGATCGCATCGACTGGGAACGCGCCTGCGTGCATGGCTCATCCGTAAAGGCGAAAGGTGCTCGCGACCGACCTCGGAATTGCCCAAACAAGCTGCACGCTGACAAAGCCTATGACTATACGCGTTGTCGAGAAACCTGCGTTCGCCGAGGCAAGGACAGCCGCCTCACGACGCTAGGCAGCTAGCCGTTCGGTACGAACACCAACTCGATATTTACTGCGCCTTCGCATTGCTGCAATGTGCCATAGTCTGTTTTAAAAAACAGACGTCAGGGTTTTGAAGCTCTCTTCTAATAGAATAAGGGAGAGTGAGCCCCATAGATTTAGTATTACAGCCCAAGGTATTTTTGCCCGACCCCCGAGCTTCTAATGGATCAGGTTCATTGCAGCAGCGGACTTACTTTACAGATACACCTGCATGGCTAAGGTATAGGGGACGATAAAGGTGCCCTACCCTAGCACAGCAAGCTTTGCATGATGCCACTCGCCATAAAGAGAAAAGATAAGAGTACAAAGCAAGGGCGTGTTGAGGCGTTATGCCAAGCGGGATCCATCAACAAACGGACCGTAAAGCAGCAGCGTAGGCGCTTTGAAGGATATAAAAGAGGTAAGCCTGCGCATCGCAGAGGCCGTCGCCCAGCAAGCCGTTGAAGAAGGCGTGACCGAAGGCCGAGATAGTACGCCTTTGAAGGAACGCCTTGAGGCACACTTCTGGACACCCGCGTACGCTTGCTACGGCTAGAGCTGCAGCATTCGTCTTGCGATAACTAAACACCCCGATGATGGCCTGAGTAGCGGATCATCGGGGTATTTTCATGACGGCATCTAGTAGCTGTTGGCTGTTTGGGACAGATGAGCGATCGGCAGACGATGGAGCGGTGCGTTACTGAGGTGTCTGCCGTTTTTGGAGGCAGGGCCTTAGGGTTACGCTGCCGCTCTTCTTCTCTTGGTTCTAGTCACTCATCTGCGCTTCTTAGCCACGGCGACGAGGGCGGGCACGGCCGTTATCACTCGTCTGCAACCTTAGCCTGCTGCCTTGGCCCCTAGCTCCCAAAGCAAATACCCCCGACCATTGCTGGCCGGGGGTATTCAGTAGAGATGCTTGACGATGACCTACTCTCACATGGGGAAGCCCCACACTACCATCGGCGCTGAGCGGTTTCACTTCTGAGTTCGGCATGGGATCAGGTGGTACCCGCTCGCTATGGTCGTCAAGCGTATTCGGTTCGGTCTCGATGCCTAAGGCACCGCAACCTAAATCTGTAAATCATGCTGGGCCGAGATCGTCTCGTAGCGTATCCGTTGTTTTCGGATCGTGTCTATAACCCTTTGGGGTTATATGGTCAAGCCTCACGGACCATTAGTACACGTTAGCTCAACGCATTGACTGCGCTTCCACACCGTGCCTATCAACCTCGTAGTCTTCGAGGGTCCTTTAGGGGGCTCAAGGCCCCAGGGAAGTCTCATCTTGAAGGGGGCTTCCCGCTTAGATGCTTTCAGCGGTTATCCCGTCCGAACATAGCTACCCGGCAATGCCACTGGCGTGACAACCGGAACACCAGAGGTTCGTCCACTCCGGTCCTCTCGTACTAGGAGCAGCTCTTCTCAAACTTCCAACGCCCACGGCAGATAGGGACCGAACTGTCTCACGACGTTCTAAACCCAGCTCGCGTACCACTTTAAATGGCGAACAGCCATACCCTTGGGACCGACTTCAGCCCCAGGATGTGATGAGCCGACATCGAGGTGCCAAACACCGCCGTCGATGTGAACTCTTGGGCGGTATCAGCCTGTTATCCCCGGAGTACCTTTTATCCGTTGAGCGATGGCCCTTCCATACAGAACCACCGGATCACTAGAACCTACTTTCGTACCTGCTCGACGTGTCTGTCTCGCAGTCAAGCACCCTTATGCTCTTGCACTCACTGCACGGTTTCCAACCGTACTGAGGGTACCTTCGTGCTCCTCCGTTACTCTTTGGGAGGAGACCGCCCCAGTCAAACTACCCACCACACACTGTCCTTCTACCGGATAACGGTAGCAAGTTAGAACGCCAATGATGTCAGGCTGGTATTTCAAGGTTGGCTCCACTGCAACTGGCGTCACAGTTTCAAAGCCTCCCAGCTATCCTACACAGACAACATCAGCATCCAGTGTGAAGCTATAGTAAAGGTTCACGGGGTCTTTCCGTCTAGCCGCGGGAACACTGCATCTTCACAGCGATTTCAATTTCACTGAGTCTCGGGTGGAGACAGTGTGGCCATCATTACGCCATTCGTGCAGGTCGGAACTTACCCGACAAGGAATTTCGCTACCTTAGGACCGTTATAGTTACGGCCGCCGTTTACCGGGGCTTCGATCAGGAGCTTCGGACGAGTCCTAACACCATCAATTAACCTTCCGGCACCGGGCAGGCGTCACACCCTATACGTCCGCTCACGCGTTAGCAGAGTGCTGTGTTTTTAATAAACAGTTGCAGCCACCTGGTATCTTCGACCGGTTGGGGCTCTGAGAGCGAGTCTCTTCACCTTACGCCGGCGCACCTTCTCCCGAAGTTACGGTGCCATTTTGCCTAGTTCCTTCACCCGAGTTCTCTCAAGCGCCTTGGTATTCTCTACCTGACCACCTGTGTCGGTTTGGGGTACGGTCACACAGTACCTGAAGCTTAGAGGTTTTTCCTGGAAGCGTGGCATCAATGACTTCCTGAGTCCGAGGAATCAGTTCGTCTCGTATCTCGACTTTAAGCAAGCGGATTTGCCTACTTGCTCAGCCTACATACTTTCACCAGGACAACCGTCGCCTGGCTCACCTAGCCTTCTCCGTCACCCCATCGCAGTACTGTCTGGTACAGGAATATTAACCTGTTTCCCATCGACTACGCCTTTCGGCCTCGCCTTAGGGGCCGACTCACTCTGCTCCGATTAACGTCGAACAGAAAACCTTGGTCTTCCGGCGAGGGAGGTTTTCACTCCCTTTATCGTTACTCATGTCAGCATTCGCACTTGTGATACCTCCAGCATGCCTTACAGCACACCTTCGCAGGCTTACACAACGCTCCTCTACCGCTCAACACTTAAGTGTTGAACCCGTAGCTTCGGTACTTGGTTTGAGCCCCGTTACATCTTCCGCGCAGGCCGACTCGACTAGTGAGCTATTACGCTTTCTTTAAAGGGTGGCTGCTTCTAAGCCAACCTCCTAGCTGTCTGAGCCTTCCCACATCGTTTCCCACTTAACCAAGATTTTGGGACCTTAGCTGACGGTCTGGGTTGTTTCCCTTTTCACGACGGACGTTAGCACCCGCCGTGTGTCTCCCATGCTGCACTCACCGGTATTCGGAGTTTGCCTCGGGTTGGTAAGTCGGGATGACCCCCTAGCCGAAACAGTGCTCTACCCCCGGCGGTGATACATGAGGCGCTACCTAAATAGCTTTCGAGGAGAACCAGCTATCTCCGAGCTTGATTAGCCTTTCACTCCGATCCACAAGTCATCCGAATCTTTTTCAACAGATCCCGGTTCGGTCCTCCAGTTGATGTTACTCAACCTTCAACCTGCTCATGGATAGATCGCCCGGTTTCGGGTCTATTCCCAGCAACTATGTCGCCCATTTAAGACTCGGTTTCCCTACGCCTCCCCTATACGGTTAAGCTCGCTACTGAGAATAAGTCGCTGACCCATTATACAAAAGGTACGCAGTCACAGAACAAGTCTGCTCCCACTGCTTGTACGCACACGGTTTCAGGATCTATTTCACTCCCCTCACTGGGGTTCTTTTCGCCTTTCCCTCACGGTACTGGTTCACTATCGGTCAGCCAGGAGTATTTAGCCTTGGAGGATGGTCCCCCCATGTTCAGTCAAAGTTTCACGTGCTCCGACCTACTCGATTTCACCTTAATTGCATTTTCGCGTACGGGGCTATCACCCACTATGGCGTGCATTTCCAAACACTTCCGCTAATACAACTAAGACTTAAGGGCTAGTCCCCGGTCGCTCGCCGCTACTGGGGGAATCTCGGTTGATTTCTTTTCCTCGGGGTACTTAGATGTTTCAGTTCTCCCGGTTTGCCTCCATACCCTATGTATTCAGGTAAGGATACCCGTCTTATGACGGGTGGGTTTCCCCATTCAGAGATCACCGGATCAAAGGTCATTTGCCACCTCCCCGATGCTTATCGCAGGCTATCACGTCTTTCATCGCCTCTGGCTGCCTAGGCATCCACCGTGTGCGCTTAATCGCTTGACCATATAACCCGAAAGAGTCATAGATCACGATTCAAACGAAAACAATTTTCGCCGGATACGCTTGAGACGTATCTCATTTGCCAATGTCACGGCCTATCGGATGCTACTTCCGAGGAAGTAAAATCTGACGGCGTTCCATTGGACTTGGCATCAGCATGATTTACATTGTTAAAGAGCAATACTGCGAGCAAGAAGCTTACAGTCAGGAAACAACATGCATCACATGATGTGGTATTGATTATTACACTCTCTAATAATCAATCATCAGGCAATGAAGATTGGTTCGTGACTAGAAGCTAGATCACTAAACTAAGTACTGGGTAACCGGCCATCAAGACAGTCAGATGGTGGAGCCAAGGAGGATCGAACTCCTGACCTCCTGCGTGCAAGGCAGGCGCTCTCCCAGCTGAGCTATGGCCCCATATAATAATGGTGGGTCTGGGCAGACTCGAACTGCCGACCTCACCCTTATCAGGGGTGCGCTCTAACCAACTGAGCTACAGACCCGGCAACTGCTTGCGCACGGCCAGGGAATATCCCCTGCAGTACTTCGCTCTATCAAGATCAGGCAATTTGTTGTGGGTACTTAAGATCACGAGGTGATCATTTTACGTTTAAGGAGGTGATCCAGCCGCAGGTTCCCCTACGGCTACCTTGTTACGACTTCACCCCAGTCATGAACCACACCGTGGTAACCGTTTTCCCGAAGGTTAAACTAGCCACTTCTGGTGCAATCCACTCCCATGGTGTGACGGGCGGTGTGTACAAGGCCCGGGAACGTATTCACCGCGACATTCTGATTCGCGATTACTAGCGATTCCGACTTCACGGAGTCGAGTTGCAGACTCCGATCCGGACTGAGGCGAGCTTTCTGGGATTAGCTTCACGTCGCCGCTTCGCAACCCTCTGTACTCGCCATTGTAGCACGTGTGTAGCCCTACTCGTAAGGGCCATGATGACTTGACGTCGTCCCCACCTTCCTCCGGTTTGTCACCGGCAGTCTCCTTAGAGTTCCCGACCGAATCGCTGGCAAATAAGGATAGGGGTTGCGCTCGTTACGGGACTTAACCCAACATTTCACAACACGAGCTGACGACAGCCATGCAGCACCTGTCTCAGAGTTCCCGAAGGCACCCATCCATCTCTGGAAAGTTCTCTGGATGTCAAGAGTAGGTAAGGTTCTTCGCGTTGCATCGAATTAAACCACATGCTCCACCGCTTGTGCGGGCCCCCGTCAATTCATTTGAGTTTTAGTCTTGCGACCGTACTCCCCAGGCGGTCAACTTAGTGCGTTAGCTGCGCCACTAAATCCTCAAGGGATCCAACGGCTAGTTGACATCGTTTACGGCGTGGACTACCAGGGTATCTAATCCTGTTTGCTACCCACGCTTTCGCGCCTCAGCGTCAGTGTCAGTCCAGAAGGCCGCCTTCGCCACTGGTATTCCTCCAGATCTCTACGCATTTCACCGCTACACCTGGAATTCTACCTTCCTCTCCTGCACTCAAGTCTGCCAGTTCCAAATGCTGTTCCCAGGTTAAGCCCGGGGCTTTCACATCTGGCTTAACAGACCGCCTACGCGCCCTTTACGCCCAGTAATTCCGATTAACGCTCGCACCCTCCGTATTACCGCGGCTGCTGGCACGGAGTTAGCCGGTGCTTCTTCTGTGGGTGATGTCCTTCCTGAAACGTATTAGGTCTCAGGCTTTCTTCCCCACTGAAAGTGCTTTACAACCCTAAGGCCTTCTTCACACACGCGGCATGGCTGGATCAGGCTTTCGCCCATTGTCCAATATTCCCCACTGCTGCCTCCCGTAGGAGTCTGGGCCGTGTCTCAGTCCCAGTGTGGCTGATCATCCTCTCAGACCAGCTATGGATCGTTGCCTTGGTGAGCCATTACCTCACCAACTAGCTAATCCAACATGGGCTCATCCGATAGCGAAAGGTCCGAAGATCCCCTCCTTTCTCCCGTAGGACGTATGCGGTATTAGCGTGCGTTTCCACACGTTATCCCCCACTATCGGGCAGATTCCCATGCATTACTCACCCGTCCGCCGCTCGCCACCAGGAAGCAAGCTTCCCGTGCTGCCGCTCGACTTGCATGTGTTAGGCCTGCCGCCAGCGTTCAATCTGAGCCATGATCAAACTCTTCAGTTTAAATCTTTCATTGGTCATTAGGTGACCAATCCGGCTCGAGTATCGAAACAACTCATTGAATTGATGAGTTACTTGATGCTCGAAATGATGATTCACTTCGAAAACCTCAAGCACCCACACAAATTGCCTGATCATCTTGTTAAAGAGCGTCTTGCGAGCGGCGTTTGCTGCTCAGCAAGTGGAAGCACATTCTACATTTCCTGAAGATTTTGTCAACCGCCGATTTGGCGATTATTTCAGGAGACGATACGGCTATCTCAACTGAAACCTCTTCAAAAAAAGCGAAGACCTACAAGAGGTTAGCTTCCGTGCCACCCGGCGTTTGCCCTGGCAGCGAGGGCGTACTTTACAGAGATCACCGGGGGTTGGCAAGGGCTTTGTGATCTTTATTTCAATCACTCGGCCCACTTCTTGCTAGGAGGTTCTGCTTCTGCTTCTGCTTCTGCTTCTGCTTCTGCTTCTGCTTCTGCTTCTGCTTCTGCTTCTGCTTCTGCTTCTGCTTCTGCTTCTGCTTCTGCTTCTGCTTCTGCTTCTGCTTCTGCTTCTGCTTCTGCTTCTGCTTCTGCTTCTGCTTCTGCTTCTGCTTCTGCTTCTGCTTCTGCTTCTGCTTCTGCTTCTGCTTCTGCTTCTGCTTCTGCTTCTGCTTCTGCAGTATGTGATCACCTCAAGTGCCCGACGCAAGAGATTAATACTCTTACCAGAATGACTTTTATATTTTATTAATTACAATCCATACTCTTACATGCCAATAAAATTGGCCCACAATATTATCAAGCATACTCTAGCAGGACCACCACTCCATGATTTCAAATTATTAAAACAAATAACGACTTAATTAACACACAGCCTCAATAGAAAATTTATACAAAGCCAGAAGCCAGAAGCCAGAAAAAAAATACTTCCAATATAGAGTGCAATTTATTTTATAAATAATGAAGCATGATTATAATCTCTCCATTATTATATAACCATAGTTCGTTGAACATGTCCTTATGACTTGACTGATTTCTATCTCTCACTCCCACACATAGGCACATCTCCTTCGTGCTTAAGTCCGTAACAAAACAGCCACGCAATTGACATTCAAAGCGGCTTTCAACATAAAAAAAAGCCATCACATCATTCGACAAAGCGCGAATGCCATGATGACTTTCTGGACAGCTGTCGGCATCACCGCCGATGAATACCCTCTAAACCATTAGGCACGGCTGACGTAGTCGCCCGTACGGGTATCGATTTTCAACACTTCACCCTGGTTGATAAACAGCGGTACGCGAACAACAGCGCCAGTAGACAGGGTTGCAGGTTTGGAACCACCCTGCGCGGTATCACCTTTCAGACCCGGGTCAGTTTCAATAACTTCGAGCTCAATAAAGTTCGGCGAAGAGATGGAAATGGGGTTATCGTTCCAGAGCGTCACGATGTAGGACACTTGCTCTTTCAGCCATTTCACATTGTCACCAACGGCTTTGGCATCAGCAGCGAACTGTTCAAAAGAACCGTCCGTTTTCATGAAGTGCCACATTTCGCCGTCGGTGTAGAGGTATTCCATGTCGAGATCAACGACGTCGGCACCTTCAATGGACTCACCGGACTTGAACGTACGTTCCCAGACGCGCCCTGTGATCAGGTTGCGCAGTTTGACGCGGTTGAAAGCTTGCCCTTTGCCCGGTTTGACGAACTCATTTTCGAGGATGCTGCATGGATCACCATCCAGCATTACCTTGAGACCGCCCTTGAATTCGTTGGTAGAATAATTCGCCATGAGTCCCTCAACTATCAAATGAAGACCTGGCGCGCGGGATCGCGCCAGATCGGAATCCAGCTTACTTTTCAACCCACCCCATGTGGGCTGATCTTACGGTACAAACGCAAGATGATAACCCGAAGCAGGCATGCTGTGCAGATTATCGACGCAGATACAGAGATCAACAAGCCTTCCGTTTCCTGGCAGACACAGCTCAAGGATGCGATTCGAACGCCTGAAGCACTGTGCAGCTTTCTAGGGCTCGATAATAGCGTCTGGCAAACGGAAGCCCAAGAGGGCCATGCCTTGTTTCCAATACGCGTACCTCTTGCCTACGCGCGACGCATTCAAGCAGGAAATCCTGACGACCCTCTGCTCAGACAAGTACTGCCCATCGCGCGAGAAACAGATAGCATTCAAGGTTTTATCAGCGACCCCCTGGAGGAAGCCGAACATACTCCTCGCCCAGGATTGATCCATAAATATCACAACCGCGTACTGCTGATCGCAAGTGGTGGCTGTGCGGTAAACTGTCGCTACTGCTTCCGGCGTCACTTTCCTTATCAGGAAAATATGCCTTCACGTGCAGAATGGTATGACACTCTTGAGTATGTCCATCAGCATCCAGAAATCACTGAGGTCATCCTATCCGGTGGAGACCCTTTATTGAGCACAGACGATCGGCTGTCCGAGCTCATTACCCACATAGAGCAGATTCCGCACGTGGTACGACTGCGCATTCATACCCGCTTACCGGTCGTTATTCCGGATCGCGTGACTGAAGCGCTCTGCCAGAAACTTTCCTCCTCACGACTGCAGCGCG
Organism: Zymobacter palmae; assembly: GCF_003610015.1. Lineage (NCBI taxonomy): Bacteria > Pseudomonadati > Pseudomonadota > Gammaproteobacteria > Oceanospirillales > Halomonadaceae > Zymobacter > Zymobacter palmae. Next base: position 1,154,975 of record NZ_AP018933.1, on the reverse strand, counting down.
TTGTCGTGCTGCACATCAACCATCCAGCAGAGATAGACGAAGGCGTTGTCAGCGCCGTGCAGCGACTTTCCAGCGCTGGGGTCACGACACTCAATCAGAGCGTACTACTGCGCAATATCAACGATAGCGTCGCTGTGCTGGCGACACTCTCAGAGCGACTATTTGCGGCAGGCATTATGCCCTACTACCTGCATGTGCTGGATCCTGTCGCGGGCGCAGCACACTTCGATGTTCCAGACAGCGAAGCCGTTGAGCTGATGGACGAACTGCGTACTCACCTTGCAGGCTTTCTGGTACCCAAGCTAGTACGCGAAATACCAGGTAGGCTAAGCAAGACGCCACTGTATTAGTGCACTACGAAAGCCCGCATCACATAGAACGCCGAAGCAGGCATCATGGTCGGCAACCCACTTTTTTAGATAGAAATGACTGCGTGAGTACTGATAGGCAAACAAAACCCCGCAGGTGAAAATCATCTGCGGGGTCTCGGCATCAATCATTGGCAGGCAGTGCAGTACCTATCAATCGTGATTGACAACTTCCTTCTCGTCTTCTTCTTCAGCCAACTTGCCAGCATCATGAATCAGCAGCGGCTTACTTTCGCCCTTGATGACATTAGCATCCACGACGACTTTGCTGATATCGCTCTGAGAGGGAATATCGTACATGGTGTCGAGAAGTACGGCCTCCATGATGGATCGCAGACCACGAGCCCCTGACTTGCGCTCAATGGCTTTGTGCGCAACGGCACGAAGCGCATCATCACGGAAGTCCAGTTCAACGCCTTCCATCTCGAAGAGACGCGCGTACTGACGAACCAGAGAGTTGCGCGGCTCAGTCAGAATGCGAACAAGCGCATCTTCATCCAGCTCATTGAGCGTTGCAACAACCGGCAGGCGACCAATAAATTCGGGAATCAAACCGAATTTGATCAGATCTTCTGCTTGAACATCCTGCAGTAGCGCGCCGACATCACGTGCTTCGTCCTTACTCTTGACGGACGCATTGAAACCAATGCCACCCTTTTCAGAACGATCACGAATAACCTTCTCCAGACCAGCAAACGCACCACCGACGATAAACAGGATGTTACCCGTATCGACCTGCAGGAACTCCTGCTGCGGGTGTTTACGACCGCCCTGAGGAGGAACGGATGCCGTCGTACCCTCTATCAGCTTCAACAGCGCCTGCTGAACACCTTCGCCTGACACGTCACGCGTGATCGACGGATTTTCGGACTTACGAGAAATCTTGTCGATCTCGTCGATATAAACGATACCACGCTGCGCCTTTTCGACGTCATAATCACATTTCTGCAACAGCTTCTGGATGATGTTCTCGACATCTTCACCAACATAGCCGGCTTCGGTCAGCGTCGTGGCATCCGCAATGGTGAACGGTACATTTAGAAGACGAGCAAGCGTTTCAGCCAGCAGCGTCTTACCGCTACCCGTCGGACCGATCAACAGAATGTTGCTTTTACCCAGCTCGACATCGTTGTCCTTGCGGCTAGCACCCGCGCGCAGACGCTTGTAGTGGTTATATACCGCTACTGCCAGCACCGTCTTAGCACGCTCTTGGCCGATGACGTATTCGTCAAGGGTTTCACGGATTTCGTGTGGCGTCGGAAGGCGATCGTCAAGGTCACCTTCTTCGTTTTCAAGCAGTTCTTCACGAATGATATCGTTACACAGATCGACACATTCGTCGCAGATGTAAACGGACGGCCCTGCGATCAGCTTACGAACCTCATTCTGGTTCTTGCCGCAGAACGAGCAGTAAAGCAGTTTCCCGCTCTCGTCCTTGTCTTTTCCATCGGCCATTCGTGCACCTCTATCTGGACGGCGCTGCTGACAGCACCAGAGATTACCTAAATTCACGCTCGCCGGTCATGACATACAGCCTAGCGCAGCAGCGTACGCTCCGCCTTATGCCTTCGGCGGCTCAGGGCGTCGTTCCAGAACCGCATCAATGAGACCGTACTCTACAGCGCGCTCACCATCCATGAAGTTATCACGGTCCGTATCGCGAGCAATGGTCTCAAGATCCTGACCGGTATGATCCGCAAGAATACGGTTGAGTTTCTGACGAATGGTCAGAATTTCACGCGTGTGAATCTCAATGTCGGTCGCCTGGCCTTGGTACCCACCCAGCGGCTGATGAATCATCATGCGGGAGTTCGGCAGGCAAAAACGTTTACCCTTGGCACCACCCGTCAGGAGCAAAGCCCCCATGCTGGCCGCCTGCCCGATACATACGGTCGAGACATCCGGCTTAATAAACTGCATGGTGTCGTAAATCGACATGCCTGCCGTTACCGAGCCGCCCGGAGAATTGATGTAAAGGTGGATATCCTTGTCGGGATTTTCCGACTCGAGGAACAGAAGCTGCGCCACGATCAGGTTGGCCATGTAATCTTCGACCTGCCCCACCATGAAGATCACGCGCTCCTTCAGCAGACGCGAGTAGATGTCATAGGAACGTTCGCCGCGAGCACTCTGCTCGACGACCATCGGCACCAGACCACCAGCATTGCTGATATCAAACTCGTTGCGCATAACGATTATCCTTGTCACCGCTTGAGTTCATGCTCAAGCATGCCTCATTTCTATCCTGATGATGGCCTTTCCGAAGAAAAGGATCACCACCTTTAAACCAAGACCCGGCCAAAGACCGGGTCCCGAGGCTTTTACCGAGATGCACGGCATCCGAAGACGCTGTCTTCAGATACCGTGTGACGGATCCATACGGATCGCACCTGTAATGTATCAGGCGTCAGCGTCATTCTCTTCTTCAGCTTCTTCATCAGGGTTGGACTGTGCTGCCGTCATTGCCTCTTGGAAAGGCAGTTTGACGTCTTTTACGTCAGCCTGAGCCAGCAGCTGTTCAATCGCTTTGTTTTCGCGAACGATAGATTCCAGGTTGCCCTTGATCTGTTCGTTCTGCATGTACTGTTCAACCAGCTCTTCTGCTTGGCCGTACTGCTGAGCAACTTTAGCTGCAAATTCACGCGTTTCTTCATCGGAAGCGGTGATGTCATTCGCTTTGATGAATTCGCCCAGCAGCAGACCTGCCTGTGCACGGTCACGCGCCTGTTCTTCGAACAGTTCGTTAGGCAGCTGGTTGATGTCGAAATCATCCCCCAGACCGAACTGAGCAGCGGCCTGACGTTTCAGGTCGTCGATACCCTGCTGTACCAAACCTTTCGGTACATCGATCGGGTTGGCTTTTTTCAGCGCACTGATAACTTGCTGTTTAACACCGTTTTCGACAGCGCTTTCCAGTTCGCGAGCCATGTTGTCGCGGATCTGGGTGCGGAATGCGTCCTGATCACCGTCTTCGACACCAAAACGCTTCATGAATTCAGCATCTACTTCTGGCAGCTGCTGAGATTCCACTTTGTGTACGCGCGTTTTGAAAGTCGCTTCTTTACCGGCCAGCTGGTCAGCGTGGTATTCTTCCGGGAAAGTCACTTTAACAGTCGGCTCGTCACCCGCTTTAGCACCGATCAGCTGGTCTTCAAAACCGGGGATGAAGGAACCGGAACCCAGCACAAGGGCATGCCCTTCAGCTTTGCCGCCTTCAAATGCTTCTTCACCAAGGAAGCCTTCGAAATCGATGGTGATTTGATCACCATTTTCTGCCGTTTTTTCAGACTCCTGCCAGTCGGCCGCCTGCTTGCGCAGGTTTTCGATGGTAGCGTCAACGTCGGCATCAGTGATATCGGCGGAAGGACGTTCAACTGAAACGCCTTCAATGCCTTTGACGTCGATTTCAGGGATGATTTCGAGGTCAGCCGTGAATTCGAGATCTTTGCCAGCTTCGTTGGTTTTCAGGTCAATTTCCGGGAAACCAGCAGCGTTCAGGGATTCCTGACTAACAGCCTGCATATAGTTCTGGCGAATGACATCACCGACAACTTCAGCACGAGTTTCGGCACCGAAACGGCTGCGAACGACACTCATCGGGACTTTGCCCGGGCGGAAGCCGTTAAGACGGACACGGCGAGCCGTTTCACGCAGACGGTTTTCTACAGCCTGGTCCACCTGCTCGGCAGGCACCTGGATGGTCAGGCGACGCCCAATGGATGACGTCGTTTCGACAGACACTTGCATGGATGATCCTCTACCCGCTTATCGGTGTTGCAATCAACAACACCACGTTGAATGTAATCCGGAACCTGCTACCAGACAGCAGCGCGACTCCAAGACGAAAGATTCTAAAAAGCCGGCTCGGTGCTGGCAAGCACGAGTTCAACTCTTTATGGAGGCGACCCCTACTGCTTTTCAAGGGCTATGAAAAAATAGGGAACAATTTCAGCCCTGCATCAACAGGATCGCCACTGGCATACAGCGCTCTCCGCGCCTCCTGCCCACAATATTAACATGTATTTTCCCTTGAATGCCCGCTTCATCCGCCTCATTGCGAATAGAAATCGTTGTCTGGGCTCAATAGACACGCCATCAAGGAAGCATAGTGAGTACGCGAGAGTCATACCAGACGCAGTTTTGCCTTTCGTCCATATCCGAATTGCAAAATGCAGTGAATACAGGCAGCCAAAACGAGGCAAGCAAAAGCGAATGAGAGATTAATATAGAACGGAAAGGGATACTACTAAGGAAGGGAGTGCGAGGTTCGTTATGGGGTGGATGATGGGGATCGAACCCACGACCACCGGAGCCACAATCCGGGGCTCTACCACTGAGCTACATCCACCATAACGAATTAAACTATCTGCGATCATGCCTTTCAGGAGATGGGGTGGATGATGGGGATCGAACCCACGACCACCGGAGCCACAATCCGGGGCTCTACCACTGAGCTACATCCACCATAACCTGAAAACTACTGCACCATAGGCCAGCGTTGCACATGGCACGCCCAGCAGGACTCGAACCTGCAACCTACGGCTTAGAAGGCCGTTGCTCTATCCGGTTGAGCTATAGGCGCATCAAAAACCGCTGACTCAACACATTGCTGTGTAGAGTGGTCGGGGTAGAGGGATTCGAACCCCCGACATCCTGCTCCCAAAGCAGGCGCGCTACCAGACTGCGCTATACCCCGTACACCATCTTCGGCTCACCTGCTCCGTCGATGTGAGGCGCATTTTACCTATTTCTCTGGCGAGGTCAAGTAGTGTTTGCATATTCAATGTGTTGAATCGCCTGCGGCCATTATCACATGGCGTACTTCCCTGCCCTAGGTTAGGATGCGGGTTCGCTATTTCGCTGTGGCGTGGCGCCGTCTGCGCTACAGTTCATTGTTATTTAGGGAGATGTGTCGATGACAGCCAAGATCATTGATGGCAAGGCAACCGCCCAATACGTACGAGAACAGGTCGCCGCCGCTGTAACCGAACGCTGCAGTGCCGGACTCAAGCCACCGGGCCTGGCTGTCATTCTTGTAGGCGGCGATCCCGCGTCTCAAGTGTACGTCCGCAACAAGCACAACGCCTGTGAAGCGACAGGCATTCGCTCCCTCGAATACACCCTTCCAGAATCGACCACCCAGCAAGAACTCGAACAGCTGATCGACCGCCTCAATGACGATGCAGACGTCGATGGCATCCTGCTGCAGCTGCCGCTGCCTCAGAAGCTGGACAGCACGCCACTACTGGAACGCATTCGTCCTGACAAAGATGTAGACGGCTTCCACCCTTACAACATCGGTCGTCTGGCGCAGCGCAACCCGCTGCTGCGCCCGTGCACTCCTAAAGGCATCATGACGCTGCTCAAGGCCTATGACATCAACCCAAAAGGCATGAACGCTACTATCGTGGGCGCCTCCAATATTGTTGGCCGTCCAATGGCACTCGAACTGCTGCTTGCAGGCGCAACCACTACGATCTGTCACCGCTTCACAAAAGATCTGCCGGCTCAGGTAGCCAATGCCGACCTCGTTGTCGTGGGCGTCGGCAAACCAGGCCTGGTGCGCGGCGAATGGCTTAAGAAAGGCTGCGTAGTGATCGATGTAGGCATCAACCGCGGCGAAGACGGCAAGCTTTACGGTGACGTCGAATACGCAACGGCAGCAGAGCGTGCCAGCTACATCACACCGGTACCCGGTGGCGTAGGTCCGATGACGGTCGCAACGCTGATGGAAAACACGCTGGAAGCAGCCCGTCATCACGATAAGGCATAAGCGTTTCCTTTGATCACTGCCGCTACCCGCGTATGCTGATCATCATAGTTTTGTCTATTGAAACGTTCCCTCTACTTGCCCATTTCAAGAAGGGAGCGTTTCACCCTACCCTTAGAGATCAGAGCACCACCTTGCCATCGCGGGGTGCAAGCGCCCTCTTCTCGTTCTCTGATATGCAGTCACTACAGGAGACTTCGGCATGAGCGAACAGAAAAAAGCCATGAACGTCGAAAGCTTCAACCTGGATCACACCAAGGTCAAAGCTCCCTATGTCCGCCTTGCAGGTATCAAAGAAGGCGTCAACGGCGACCGTATCTACAAATACGATCTGCGTATCACCCAGCCGAACAAGGCGCACATGGAAATGCCTGCGTTGCATTCCCTTGAGCACCTGATGGCCGAACTGTCCCGCAACCATTCTGACAAAATTGTCGATATCAGCCCGATGGGATGCCAGACCGGCTTCTATGTAGCACTGATCAACCATGAAGACTATCAGGACGTGCTCAACCTGATCGAACAGACGCTGAAAGACGTTCTGGATGCAACCGAAGTGCCCGCCTGTAACGAAGTTCAGTGTGGTTGGGCTGCCAGCCATAGCCTTGAAGGCGCCAAAGCACTGGCTCGCGAGCTGCTGAGCAAACGTGATGAATGGGAGCAGGTTTTCGCTTCATGAGCACTCTCAACTCTACCTTTAATCCACAGGGACCGGTCGCTATCATCGGTGCCATGCCGCAAGAAGTGGTTCGCCTTGTCGAACAGCTCGAAGATGCCAGCAAACTCGACGTAGCCGGTGCACATTTTCACAGCGGCCGCCTGCACGGCATTGATGTCGTTGTACTGCAGTCAGGTATTGGCAAGGTCAATGTGACGGTCAGCACGACGATCCTGATCGAGCGCTTTGCACCCCGCTGCATCATCAATACGGGGTCTGCTGGCGGGTTCGGCGATCATATGCAGATTGGTGATGTCGTCATTTCCAGTGAAGTGCGCCATCACGATGTTGATGTCACTGCGTTTGGCTACGAAATGGGGCAGGTTCCCGGCATGCCTGCCGCTTACCTGCCAAATCCTGCACTAGCCTCTATTGCACGCGACAGCATTCAGTCGCTGGGCGGGCTGAACGTGCACGAAGGGTTGATCTGCACAGGCGACTCCTTCATGTCTGATCCAGTGCGCGTTCAGCAGGTCCGCGAATACTTCCCATCGATGCTCGCCGTCGAAATGGAAGCGGCTGCGATCGCTCAAGCATGCCACCTCTACGGCTGCCCATTCGTCATTATCCGTGCGCTGTCGGATATCGCAGGCCAACACTCCGAGCTGTCATTTGATCAGTTCATCATCCAAGCTGGCGAGCACTCTGCACGTATGGTGGCTGAAATGGTCAAGCGCTTGGGCTAGATCAATACACGTGCTTGATCCAGCGCTGCGCCAAAAGGTCCTGCACTTGTGCGGGACCTTTTTATTTGTCTGGTCGGCTTACACCCCATAGCCATTCTATCTATTCCGTATACCCACCCAATGTTTTCTCCTTCTGCTTGAATCAATCTGCACTTGCCCCCTTGCCTTTCCGTCACTCGGCTCAAGCTAACACCTTGTTAAGCGTTCTAATGCTAGGCGGGCAAAAATATCGCAATGCCACAGCTGAGTTGGGCTGAGTTGGGCTGAGTTGAGTTGAGTTGAGTTGAGTTGAGTTGAGTTGAGTTGAGTTGAGTTGAGTTGAGTTGAGTTGAGTTGAGTTGAGTTGAGTTGAGTTGAGTTGAGTTGGGTTGGGTTGGGTTGGGTTGGGTTGGGTTCACTTTATATGGAGGATAGGCATATGGAACCGTCATTACCGGAAGACTGTCCTTTCGCCGATACTGCACCGAGCACCAAATTCCCCATCAACAAAGCCCCATCCCAACTCGTCCTCCTAGGAACTGCTATTAGGCTGGGCAGTGCTTAAAGGTACTGATGTAGCAGTATGATGAGTGACAAAAACCGCCGACGATACCCATTGGTACCATCGACGGTTATTGTACTCAGAACGCTAGGCGTCAAGTAGAGTCATGTCAGCTCAGCGTTTGTGCGCAAACATCCAGACGGCTGAGTTACCCGGCAACAGGCCATCCATCGTTTCAGGCTGGCTCTGCGCCAAAATCGGCAAATCAGGCAGAGGCACGGTCTGATCGCCCATATTGATGACGGCAATGACATCGCGGTTACGGAACATCAATACGTCCTTATGCGGTGCGTCCAGCCACTCCACTTCACCGTTACCCAAGTCGTACCACTGGCGCAGTTTCAACACGCGGCGATACAGCGCCAGCGTGGACAACGGATCCTTTTCTTCGACGTCAATCGCATAGCGCGCGAAGCTATCCGGCTGTGGCAGCCATGTATTAGCACTGTTATCAGGGCCAAAACCATAAGCTGGCGCCTTGGCTTTCCACGGAATCGGTACGCGGCAACCATCACGACCAACATCCTTGCCGTTGGTACGGAAGTAAGTCGGGTCTTGGCGGAAACTATCGTCCATTGTAGTGTTTTCCGGGAGACCCAGCTCTTCACCCTGATAGATATAAGCACTACCCGGTAGCCCCAGTGTCATGAAGATGCTGGCGCGTGCGCGACGCAGCCCCAGTACTTCGTCAGGCTGTTCGGTGTGCAGGCTGATCCCACGCAGCACGGTTCCCGGATTAGGCATCCCGAAGCGCGTGGCGTGGCGGGTAACGTCATGGTTGGACAGCACCCAAGTAGACGGCGCATTGACCTTGCCGAACTCGTCCAGCGAACGCTGAATGACTTGGCGGTAAGCGTCGGCATTCCAGGGCGTCATCATGTAGGGGAAATTGAAGGCTTGGCACATTTCATCGGAACGAATGTAGCGCGCCATGCGCTCTGGCGATACCCATGCTTCAGCCACCATGGAGCGATCACCGTCATACTCGTCGAGCACCTTGCGCCATTCGCGATAGATATCGTGTACGCCATCTTGGTCCCACATCGGACCGCGGTCGCCATCAACGTTGGTTACTTGTCCTTCTTCGGCATCGGGCAGACCTTCTTTCTTGATCAGCCCGTGTGCGACGTCGACGCGGAAACCGTCTACACCACGATCCAGCCAGAAGCGCAGTGTGCGAATGAATTCTTCATGCACTTCAGGATTGTGCCAGTTCAGATCCGGCTGTTTGGTATCAAACATGTGCAGATACCACTGATCCGTACCATCGACACGCGTCCAAGCACTACCACCGAACATGCTCTGCCAATTGTTGGGCGGCAGCTCATTGTTGGCGCCTTTGCCCTTACGGAAGATGTAACGATCGCGGGCCGGACTGCCGACAGGAGAGGCCAACGCCTCCTTGAACCAGACGTGCTCATCCGACGTATGGTTGGGCACTAAGTCGACAATCACTTTTAGGCCGGATTCGTGAGCGCGTGACAGCATTTTGTCGAACTCATCGAGATCGCCAAAAAGTGGATCGACATCGCGATAGTCAGAGACATCGTAACCGGCATCTGCCTGCGGGGAGCGATAGAAGGGAGACAACCAGATAGCATCCACACCCAATCGAGCCAGATAGCTCATTCTGTCTCGGATGCCTTGCAGATCCCCAATGCCATCCCCATCGGAATCGGCAAAGGAGCGCGGATAGATCTGATAGATCACGGCATGCCGCCACCAGCTGGGTTCCTGACGCTGGCGAGCAGGCTGTGTCGTTTCGGACGATTGCATGATGCTTCTCCTGAAGAGCGCTCGGCGCACAGGGTGCTCTATCCTTGATCTGCGACAGCCGAACGTGTGTCGATGGTGACTCGCTACAAGCACTACCATGTGATCTATAACGCCAAGTTACGCCCCAAAGCACCAGTAGTCTTTAGTAGGAGTTTCATGGCGTTGCCGCTGATATCAACGAATGGACCGCTTCCGTGGCGGTTCACGTCGCATCAGACATATTGTTTTTGACACTATAGGCGTACGTTGAGTCCCCGGGAATCACTAAAGCCCCTTTCATAAACCATGCTCAACGCGCTGAAGCCGACGTTGGTTAAGCATAGATGAGAGCCGCCAAAGCTGCGCGCGCATACAGTGATGCCCTGAAAGAAAACATCCTTCAGGGCATCTGTTTGGTGGCGTCATTCAATCCGCATGACACATACGTCGATGCTAGTCGCTGGTGTACCACATCGCCGCGTTACCCGGCAGCTCGGCGTCATCACCGCTGACGGTTGGATCACTGCACAGCAACATGTCGCCTTCCGGCACGGCTATCGGCATGTAGCCGAAATTGATCATGATGGTAACTTTGCCATTGCGTACCATCAGCACGTCATCGCGATCGCTTTCGAGGTATTCCAGTACACCGTCGCCCAGTGCAAACCGTCGGCGTAGCGCAATCAACATGCGATACAAGTTGAGCGTCGAATCTTCTTCAAACTGCTGCACATCGACGCAGAGATCACGGTAGGAGTCCGGTTGCGGCAACCAGCTTTTTCCTTCGGTGCTGAAACCAAAGGTGGTTTGGCTGGAGTTCCACGGCAGTGGCGTGCGGAAGCCATCGCGGCCGACGATGTATTTCGGATCGGGGGAAGTGAAGAAGCGTGGATCCTGACGATACTTCGCTTCCAGCTGAGTGTTATCGAACAGTCCCAGCTCCTCCCCTTGATACAGACACGCGCTGCCAGGCAGTCCGAGCGTCAGCATGACGATTGCTCGTGCACGCCGCAGCCCTAGCTCAAGATTAGGCTGCTCGTTATGCGGCCCGATGCCCACCAGCGTGGTCGCCAGATCGGTCAGCCCCAGCTTGGACACGGGATATGGGCGATCATGACTGGCCATGACCCAGGTCGAGACAGAGCCTGCGCCCACGTACTGCTCAAGAGAGGCCTGCACTACCTGCCTAGCCGATTTCGCTGACCAGCTCATGAACTGGTAATTGAAATTGAACAACGTATGCAGCTCGTCGGCTCGCATATAGCGCGCGGAACGGGAAAAGTCTTTGATCCACGGGGTTTCGCCGATCATGACACGGTTATCGTACTCATTGACCACGCTGCGCCAAGCACGATAGATCTCATGCACACGGTCGCAATCGAAGCGCGGATCGTCGACCGTATCTCGCGTAGACTCGGTCAAGTCTGGCAGCCCTTCTTCCTTGATCAGGCACTGAGCGGCATCGACACGAATGCCGTCCACCCCGCGATCCAGCCAAAAGCGCAGAATGCTTTCAAATTCACGGAGAACATCCGCATTGTCCCAGTTCAGGTCAGGCTGATGTTCGGAGAAGAGGTGTAGATACCACTGTCCATCAGCTACACGAGTCCACGCAGGACCTTCGAAGTCGCTTGGCCAGTTGTTAGGTGGAAGTTCGCCGTTCCCACCGCGACCGTCGCGGAACAGATAGCGATCACGTGCAGCACTTCCTGGAGCCGCTGCCAGCGCTTCCTGAAACCACGGATGTTGATCGGAAGTATGGTTGGCGACAATATCAATAATGACTTTGAGGCCCAAGTGGTGTGCTTTTACCAGCATGTCATCAAAGTCGTGCAGCGCGCCGTACATGGCATCGACATTGCGATAGTCGGCGACGTCGTAACCACCGTCAGCCTGAGGAGAGGTATAGAACGGCGATACCCAAAGCGCATCTACGCCGAGCCCCGCCAGGTGCGCTAGGTGTGCGCTGATGCCCTTGAAGTCCCCATTGCCATCACCATTTCCATCGGCGAAGGAACGAGGAAAAATCTGATAAATGACCGCATTGCGCCACCAGTCCTGATCATCGGTGGTACCTGAAAGCTGTGCGATCAACGTATTTCGTTCTTCCGGGGTCAGTGTCTTTCCAGACATAGTCATGCATTTCCTTTCTTGTTTTTATTCTTGTCAAAGAACAGATAAGGCTTCCTGCCAAATCCATCGCATGCTGGCACACGCCAGTGTCGACGACAATGCGCACGCACTCTTGCCGTCGCCGTCACAACATTCCCAACGCCTATCGCTCTCAACGCTGACACGAAAATAAAAACGCCCCAACATCGGAAAGATGCCGGGGCGTCGATTCATGCCAATTGGCACAACAAACGAGTGTCTATGCAGAAACCGTCAAGCACGTACCCACGTCGTACCTTCGCGCGAGTCCTTAAGGGTGATGCCCTTGTCGGCCAGCAGGTCACGAATGCGGTCCGACTCAGCGAAATCCTTATCCTTACGCGCCTGGTTGCGCCGTTCAATGTACGCCTCAATCTCGTCGGCCGATAGCGCCAATGGCTGACCACCCTGAAGGAATTCTGCTGGATTGCTGTCCAGCAGGCCCAGAATGCCACCAAGGCGTTTCAGCTCGAAGGCTAACGCCGGAGCTTCGGGCGCCCCCTCGCGTTTTGCCGCATTCAGCACGCGCACCAGATCGAACATGGTGGCCAGCGCTTCAGGGGTATTGAAGTCATCATCCATCGCCGCATGGAAACGTTCGGCGTACTGCGCCTCCACTGGCCCCTGCTCAGGAGTAACGCCCTCAAGCGCCGTATAGAAGCGCACCAGCGAGCGGTGAGCGTCATCCAGCGAGTCCGGCGCGTAGTTGATCGGGCTACGATAATGGCTGGACACCATCAGGTAACGCACGGTCTCGGCGTCGTACTGTTCGAACACTTCTCGCAGCGTAAAGAAGTTGCCCAGCGATTTGGACATCTTCTCGTTGTTGACCCGCAGTGCGCCAGCATGCATCCAAACGTTGGCGTAGTGCTGGCCCGTAGCGGCTTCACTCTGCGCGATCTCGTTCTCATGATGCGGGAACACTAGGTCAGGGCCGCCACCGTGAATGTCAAACGACTTGCCGAGGCAGCAGGTCGACATCGCCGAGCACTCAATATGCCAGCCGGGACGCCCTTCGCCCCACGGCGATGGCCAGCTGGCCTCACCGGGTTTGGCGGCCTTCCACAGCACGAAGTCAAGCGGATCTTCCTTCGCTTCCTCGACCTCGATGCGTGCACCAGAACGCATATCATCGGGGTTGCGGTTGCTGAGCTTGCCGTATTCCGCAAAGCGACGCACACGGTAGTAGACATCACCGTTATCCGCCGGATAGGCATAGCCCTTCTCGACCAGCGTCTCGACCATGGCGATGATGTCAGCAATATGGCCGGTTGCACGCGGTTCGACGTCCGGACGCAGCACGTTGAGACGCGCCTCGTCTTCATGCATCGCGTCGATCATGCGATCGGTCAGCGCTTCGATCGGCTCGCCATTTTCTGCAGCACGGCGGATGATCTTGTCATCGATGTCCGTGATGTTGCGCACGTAAGTGACCTCATAGCCACGGGCACGCAGATAGCGAGTGATGACGTCGAACGCCACCAGCACGCGCCCATGACCGAGATGACAGTAGTCGTAGACGGTCATCCCGCAGACGTACATGCGCACCTTGTTGCCTTCGAGCGGCGTGAAGACAGCCTTCTCGCGCGTCAGTGTGTTGTAGATCTTCATCTCGGCCATGTTCGAATCACCCTTTCTTCTGCGCCTTGGCCCAACCATCCTTCAGGCTGACCGTACGGTTGAACACCAGTTTGCCATCCTTGCCGTGATCCCAGCGATCAGCACAGAAATAGCCGATACGCTCGAACTGGAAGCGCGTTTCTGGAGCGGCATCCGCCAGCGACGGTTCACCGACCCCCTGAACCACTTCAAGAGATTCCGGGTTGAGATGTTCGAGGAAATCCTTCTCTTTATCGCGATCAGGTGCTTCATCCAGGAACAAGTTGTCGTAGTTGCGCACTTCGACAGGCACACCGTGATCGGCGCTAACCCAGTGAATGACACCCTTGACCTTGCGACCTTCCGGCATTTTGCCCAGCGTATCTAGATCAACGCTGCAGCGCAGTTCGACAGGATTACCAGCATCGTCAGTAATGACCTCGTCGCAACGGATAACGTACGCGTTGCGCAGACGTACTTCTTTTTCCGGCGCCAGACGGAAGAATTTCTTCGGCGGGTCGATCATGAAGTCGTCCTGATCGATCCAAATTTCACGCGTCAGTGGCAGCTTACGCGTTCCCATGTCGTCACGGGCGGGGTGAGACGACACTTCGATGATCTCTTCATGCCCTTCTGGCAGGTTGGTCAGCACCACTTTAAGGGGTTTCATGACACACATAGCGCGCAGCGCGTTCTCTTCCAGATCGGAACGGATGGCGTGGTACATCATGTGAATATCGACGACGCCACTGGAGCGCGCGACACCCGTCATCTCACACAGCTTACGCAGCGATGCGGGCGTATAGCCGCGGCGACGAAGACCGGCAACGGTCGGCATGCGCGGATCGTCCCAGCCGTTGACCACACCGCTATCGACCAGCAGCTTCAGCTTGCGCTTGGACGTGACGGTGTAGTTGATGTTCATGCGTGCGAATTCGATCTGACGCGGACGCGCCGGAACCGGCAGGTTGTCGAGGAACCAGTTGTACAGCGGACGGTGGTCTTCGAACTCCAGCGTACAGATGGAATGCGTGATGCCTTCGATGGCGTCGGACTGACCATGCGCGAAGTCATAGGCTGGGTAGATCTTCCACGCGTCGCCGGCCTGATGGTGGTCGGCATGGCGGATACGGTACAGCACCGGGTCGCGCAGGTTGATGTTCGGCGATGCCATGTTGATCTTGGCACGCAGCACTTTGGCCCCTTCCGGGAATTCACCGACGCGCATGCGTTCGAGCAGGTCGAGGTTTTCTTCAACGCTGCGATCGCGGTACGGGCTATTGCGGCCCGGCTCAGTCAGCGTGCCACGGTACTCACGCATGGTTTCGGCATCAAGGTCGTCGACGTAGGCCTTGCCTTCACGCACCAGATACTGTGCCCACGCGTACAGCTGTTCGAAGTAGCTCGACGCGTAGCGTTCTTCACCGTTCCACTGGTAGCCCAGCCACGTGATGTCTTCCTTGATGGCGTCGATGAAGCGCTGATCTTCCTTCTCGGGATTGGTGTCATCGAAGCGCAAGTTGCATTTGCCGCCGAAGTGTTCGGCAAGGCCAAAGTTGACCCAGATCGACTTGGCATGACCAATGTGCAGAAATCCGTTTGGCTCCGGCGGAAAGCGCGTCACGATCGTTCCACCGCCGGCCTGTTCGAGTTCTTCTCGGATCTGATTGTAGAGAAAGTTCGGTGCGCTACTGTTTTCAACACTCATGGAACGTCGCTGAACCTCATAGTGAGAGTCGTGTAGGGATCGTCTCTGTCTCGGGTGCCGAAGGCGCGCAGCCGATAGACAGGAGATCGCAGATATCCGTGGACCTGACGCAAAGCCTGCCGAGCCAGCATCATTATCGAAACCAGCTTGCTCAAGCTTTCGTCTGTACGGCCAAAAACGCTATTATAACGCGATCAACGAGCGCTGTATGCGCTTGCATACGTTCATCTCATGGCGGCACAGCCGTCAATTCTTCGTATTTTATACAGGACACTGGCATGATTCGTCTCGAAACCAACCACGGTAACATCACTGTCCGCCTGTTCGACAAGGAAGCACCGAAAACTGCTGCCAACTTCGAACAGTACGTGCGCGACGGCTTCTTCGACGGCACGCTGTTCCACCGCGTCATCGACGGCTTCATGATCCAGGGTGGCGGCTTCGACCGCGAATTCCTCCAGAAAGATACCCGCGCACCGATTGAAAACGAAGCCAACAACGGGCTTTCCAACAAGCGCGGCACGCTAGCAATGGCCCGCACCATGGACCCGCATTCTGCTACGGCACAGTTCTTCATTAACGTGAAGGACAACGCATTCCTCGACCACACTGCACCGACCAGCCACGGCTGGGGTTACTGCGTGTTCGGTGAAGTCGTCGAAGGCCTGGACATCGTTGACGCCATCAAAGCCGTTCGTACGGGCAACCGCAATGGTCATCAGGACGTGCCGAAAGAAGATGTCATCGTCGAACGCGCTTACGTCATTGAAGACTGAGCCAGTCTGACTCGACATTCTTTGCTGCCCGCCACCCGCGCGGGCAGCTTCTTATATAAACGCTTCGGTCAGAAAACCGTCCTGACATGCACGCTGTCGCCGATATGGTATTCCTTACATAGCGATGCAGAGGGCCGGCCTTCATCTCGCTGACGTTCACTTTTTCGGAATCGCTTATGAGCACCCTGTTCATTGCCGACCTTCATCTGCAGGCTAACCGCCCTGCACTGACGCAGGCCTTCTTGAATTATCTGGAAACGCGCGCCCAGGAAGCCGATACCCTCTATATTCTGGGCGATCTCTTCGAACACTGGGTGGGCGATGATGGCATGGGGCCATTTGAGCAGCAGATCGCCGACGCCCTGCAACGTTACGCAAGCCAGCAGCGCAAGGTCTATTTCATGCACGGCAACCGTGACTTTCTGGTGGGCAGCACGTTCGCTCAGAAGGCGCACCTCACGCTACTGGATGACCCTACCGTCATTACCTTGGGGAATGAACGCGTTCTGCTGATGCACGGTGACTCGATGTGCACGCAAGATCAGGCCTACATGCAGTTCCGCGCCCAAGTTCGCTCTCCGGCATGGCAACAGCAAGTGTTAGCAATGCCGCTCGAACAACGCATCGCCCTGGCCTCCCAGTTGCGCGCGCAGTCAGGTGAAGCCAACTCGACCAAGAGTGCGGACATCATGGACGTCGTCGAAGACGATGTCGTTGCCCAGATGAACGCTGCTGATACTCGCATACTGATTCAGGGCCATACCCACCGCCCCAACGAACATCGCGTAGCACTAGGTGAAGGACGTATAGGACGCCGTCTGGTGCTGGGCGACTGGCGCGAAGACGAGCAAGCCATGTGGGAAGCCGTCTATGCCGATGGTCAACTCACACTTCAGCGCTTTACTTGGTAAGTCTTTCTGACCTGCCGTGCGCCGCATGGCAGGTTACTCACCACCACTCGCCCCCGCATGCCTCTCTTTCTGCCCACGCCACTCGCGACGGCCCTTATCGACGAACGGCTTATACTTACAGCGCACTTGCCTGATCTCTCTGCCGCAGATATGGTCGAAAGGTCATTGCCACACGGCACTTCCCTAATGAAGCTGCTGGCAATGAACGAAGACGGTCGGCGAGCGTTCTACCCCGCCTGTCGTCCCGCCGGACAACAATAACCACGGCACATTTCCCGAGGATACGTTCATGCTCGACGCTTACCAGCAGCATGCCCAAGAGCGCGCTGCCGTCAATATCCCCCCTCGTCCACTGGATGCCACAACGGCAGCAGAGCTGGTATCGCTGCTCAAGCAGCCACCGGCAGGTGAGGAACAGTATCTGCTTGACCTTTTTACCCATTGCATCCCACCCGGTGTTGACGAAGCCGCGTACGTCAAGGCGGGATTTCTGGCCGCCATTGCGCGGGGAGAAGAGCACAGCCCGCTGATTCAGCGCCATGTTGCCATCAAGCTGCTGGGCACGATGCAAGGCGGCTACAACGTAGCACCGCTGGTCGAACTACTTGACGACCCCACAACCGCGCGCGAAGCGGCATCGCAGCTGAAGCACACCCTCCTGATGTTCGACGCCTTCCACGATGTCGAAGAGCGCGCCAGACAAGGCAATGCGGCGGCACAAGAGGTACTGCAGTCATGGGCCGATGCCGAATGGTTCTTGGAACGTGCTCCGCTGGAGGATGTCGTCACTCTGACCGTCTTCAAGGTATCGGGCGAAACCAATACCGATGACTTATCTCCGGGTCAGGATGCTTGGTCGCGTCCCGATATTCCATTGCACGCGCTGGCAATGCTGAAACAACCACGAGAAGGCATCGCACCGAATGAAGCAGGCGCCATCGGTCCACTGACGCAGATAGAACAGGTTCAGGCCAAAGGCCATCCCGTCGTCTATGTCGGGGACGTGGTCGGCACCGGTTCTTCACGCAAATCGGCAACCAACTCGCTGCTGTGGTACTTCGGACATGACATCCCCTACGTGCCCAACAAGCGTGCAGGAGGGTTCTGCTTCGGGGGCAAAATTGCGCCCATCTTCTTCAATACGCTTGAAGACGCTGGTGCGCTGCCGATCGAACTGGACGTTTCCGCTCTCGGCATGGGAGATGTCATTGATCTCTATCCGTATGAAGGCAGGATTACTCGCCATGGCAGCGATGAAACGCTGACAAACTTCACCTTGAAAACCCATGTATTGCTGGATGAAGTTCGCGCGGGCGGACGCATTCCACTGATTATCGGACGCGGCCTGACCCAACGCGCTCGGGAAGCGCTGTCACTGCCGCCGAGCGATGTATTCGTTACACCCGAAGCTCCACAGCCGTCGCAGAAAGGGTTCACGTTGGCACAAAAGATCGTCGGCAAGGCTTGCGATGTAGCCGGCATTCGCCCGGGCACCTACTGCGAACCGCGCATGACGACGGTCGGTTCTCAGGACACTACCGGCCCGATGACACGTGATGAACTGAAAGACTTGGCGTGTCTGGGCTTTCAGGCTGACCTGGTTATGCAATCCTTCTGTCATACCGCGGCCTACCCGAAACCCGTAGATATCGACACACAGCACACCCTGCCTGAATTCATCATGAACCGCGGTGGGGTTTCCCTGCGCCCCGGCGACGGTATCATCCATTCGTGGCTCAACCGCATGCTGCTGCCGGACACCGTAGGTACCGGTGGCGACTCGCATACCCGCTTTCCGTTAGGCATCTCCTTTCCCGCAGGCTCGGGGCTAGTAGCATTCGCAGCAGCAACAGGTGTGATGCCGCTCGACATGCCGGAATCCGTGCTGGTGCGTTTCACGGGCAAACCGCAGCCTGGTATCACGCTGCGTGACCTCGTGCATGCGATTCCACTGACGGCCCGCGAACGGGGTCTACTGACGGTCGGCAAGACAGCCAAAAAGAACATCTTCTCGGGGCGCATTCTCGAAATTGAAGGCCTTGAACACCTGACGGTCGAACAGGCCTTCGAACTGTCCGATGCTTCTGCAGAGCGTAGCGCCGCAGGCTGCACGATCACCCTGTCAGAAGACAAGGTCTGCGATTACCTTCGTTCGAACATCACCCTGCTGAAGTGGATGATCGCCAACGGCTATGGCGATCGGCGCACTCTGGAACGCCGTATCGTGCGCATGGAGACATGGCTGGAAACGCCGCAGTTAATGCGCGCAGATGCCGACGCCGAATATGCCGCTATCATCGAGATCGACCTCGCCACGATCAACCAGCCCATTCTGTGCGCCCCAAATGACCCTGACGATGCTCGCAGGCTTTCCGATGTGGCAGGTACCGCCATTGACGAAGTGTTCATCGGCTCCTGCATGACCAACATCGGCCACTTCCGTGCCGCAGGAAGACTGCTGGAACAGCATCAAGGGGAAACGCTGGACACGCAGCTATGGATAGCACCACCGACTCGTATGGACCGTGCACTGCTGGAATCCGAAGGCTATTACACCCTCTTCGAACGAGCCGGTGCTCGCGTCGAAATTCCCGGCTGTTCACTGTGCATGGGCAATCAAGCCCGCGTAGCCGATGGCGCAACGGTCGTTTCGACATCCACCCGAAATTTCCCCCATCGACTGGGCAACGGTGCCAATGTATTCCTGGCCTCGGCGGAGCTGGCTGCGATGACGGCACTGCGGGGTCATATCCCCTCTCTGGACGAGTATCTGACCACGATGAAAACGCTGGATGCTCAAGCGGAGGACATCTATCGCTACATGAACTTCGACCGTATGCCGCAGTATCGCGAGCAAGCATCGAGCATCATTGCGCAGGCATGATGTATGCAAGGTAACGCACTGAAACGGCATTGTTCTTTCTGTTGATAAAGCATGCATAGATAACGCAATTCTGCGGATGCGGACTTGCGTTATCGCCATTGCAGTTCTATAAGAATGCAAGGGTACACGTAATGATTCAGGTGGCGAATCGCGTTCTGCACGCACGATAGGCTTGATTTCGTCACGGCTAGCATGCATATTAAAAAACACTGTTCGGCAACATACCGGACACCCAGGCGGATGCCTTGCAATTGAAGATGACAGGAGTACTTCAATGAAACTCTCTTCTCTGGCGCTGGTCGCACCGGTAGCACTCACTGCAGCTATGGCCATCGGAACGGCGAATGCAGCAGACGTTAGCCACGGTCTGTATTCCGGTATCGGCGTGAACAACACCATCGCGCATACCAAAGACAGCTCTACGCTCGACATCGACAAAAACGCTAGCCGTGCGGCAGGCGCATTTGTTGGCTACAAATTCAACAACTGGTTCTCTACTGAAGTCAGCTATAACGACCTCGGTGAAGTGAAACAGAACGACAACCGTGGCGACATCGGCACCAAAGCCTACGGCCTGAGCGCCATCGGCGAAATCCCGGTTTACGCTGGTTTCATCGGCTATGCACGCGTAGGTGCTGCTTACACGCAGAGCGACGATGCCATCAAGCAGTCTGGCGCTAAACACAGCGACAACACTGCACCGGTCTATGGTCTGGGCCTGAAATACCAGTTCCAAGAAGTCCCGGTCTTCGCCCGTGTTGAATACACGCGCTACGACATCGACTCCAAGTACAAGCTGGACGCTACCAACCTGTCCATCGGTACTCAGTTCTAATTCCACGCTTGCCCTGCAAGACTGGAATGCACGAAAGCGCGAGGCAGCTGCCTCGCGCTTTTTTTGTATCTACCCGCTGTAAACCTAGCGCCCCTTCCAGCTGACGAACCCTTTACCGCCTACGTTTTAGAGCCATCCACCCCAGCCCTACCTCTCAGGCTAGGACAACGAGCGTTTACTACCATGCACCGCTCGACTCTTCCCCTCTTCGAAAGTCACCTACCCTCGCACAGTTCTCCTTCGCTTCATCTCGCGATGCGCGCTCACCGTGACGCTTTCTCTTCCAGATTTGACAGCACCAACCTCTTTTCGAAGCAGCCTTAATACGGCAACGAGCACTCTCATTTTGGCTTCACCGTCGTCACTGATGCCAGCAATAGCGCTACTTACAGCGCGATTGGTAAGACTTTTGGATAATTCGTATCGCATTGTTCTATATAGATAACGCTCTCGTTTCGAGTTTTACATCGCCAACCATTATCCAATGTGCATGCCGTTGCGTAACATCTCTCGTGTGCCAAGCAATATGACAACGCGGCCTATGAATATCTTTGTAACAGTAGGTTAGTGCATTGTTTGCTACTGATTGGCAGCGAAAAGGAAACATCAAGGAAAGGAAGGAAGGTCTCAGGACGACTTACCGAATGACCGCTATTTTTCATCCACAAGGTGCAAAAAAATTCATTATGAAGGTGTTTTTATTGAAAACACACTCATAAAGAATTAGATTTGAACTCGTTAAACATTCGTCGACGATGGAGCGTTACGTATGTCATCACTTTCGAATCCGGTAGGAGACTGCCAACCCTTCACATCCCCAACAGATCACTCATCTGAAGGCACTGTGCGGCCCAGAGGCAACTATGGCCCTCGCGGCATGTCACGCCCCATCAGCCTGCGCCTCATGCCTGAAGAACGCGCCGACATCGAGCGTATTGCACGTAAGGAAGGACGAGCAGTGTCGCCGACGTGCCGGATGCTGTGTCTCAAGGGGTTGGAAGTCTACCTGCAAGAGCGTGCCGAAATGGAACGCCGCTATCACCGCTGACACCGATTCTGCTGCACCGTGTGCCTGACAAGGGATGACAGTCACACACCGATCCAACAGATAAGAAATAGAGGAGAACTGATCATGTCTATGCGCTGGAAATGCCCACACTGCAACTCCCCACTGCGTATCCGCAGCAGCAAACAGCCAACGCCGCTATTCCGCGAGGCCTATGTACAATGCCGCAATAGCGACTGCAGTTGGTCAGCTAAGCTCGCCATTGAAGTGACCCATACACTCAGCCCCAGTGCGCACCCCAATCAGAATATCAATACTGAGCTGAGTCCCGAATTGGAACAGTGGGTTCGAGCGCGCAATGCCGAACTAGAGCGGCACCCAAAATCCCACTGAGACCCTTGACCAGGTGTGTAACCGCGCTTGCATGCCTGGCCACCTTCTTATGCCTGATTGCTGCTGCACGCTAGCGTCCTACATCACGGCCACTCGCCGTACGTGGATGCTTACCCAGCGCCAGCACAATCGCATTCCACACTGAAAGACGCCTCCTGTAACACCATCCACTTCTTGCACATGCTCACTCATACGTGGCGCCGCCCCGGGCTATAGCTATAAACGCCACAGCTTTGGCGGCTTTGGCGGCTTTGGCGGCACGCTAGATCGCCTGTTCACGCCCATCCATCTTTTTTAAGAGAATAAGACGCCTTGCAATGCGCGCCATTACCGCTATTTTTCAAGCATATATTTGACTATTACTGTCAAAGACAGGCTAGATCGCTGCGGCTACGCAACTTTTAAGCGAAATAGGTATCAATACGGTTAAGGCCGAAATACAAGGTATCTTTGCCCTCTGACATTCAGAGTACGTTATATAATTGCATTACCGATACCGCTACTGCCCTAACCGCCCACAGGAGAACATAATGAGACGCCGCGACTTCATCGGGCTGATCAGTGGTGTGTCACTGGTCCCCGTCTATGGCCGTTCGGCCTGGGGAGCCACGGCCGGACCGCGGATACAGCGCTACGGCATGTCACGTCACTCGTCCGTGACCGAGCTGGTGTTCGATACCACCGCTCCAGTCATGAACGCATCCTGCTTCACGCTTTCCAATCCGCCTCGACTGATTATCGACCTGCCGGGTATCGCGCCTCCACTGCCGGATACCTCTGCTCTGGCTTCAGGGCCAATCACTCGCGTTCGCAGTGGCGTGAAGGGCAATGGACTGCGGCTTGTGCTGGACCTTCAGCACGACGTCAAAGCCTCCTTGCGTGCACAGCCTTCCGGCAAGGTCATCGTGACATTGGACGGCAGCGCCGCGGCACGTGCAGCAGGACAGCGTGTTTCTAGCGCCCGACCAGCGATCATTGCCATCGACCCCGGGCATGGCGGTAAAGATCCGGGGGCCGTCAGCCACGATGGCGCCCACGAGAAGCTGGTAGCTTTCAGCATTGCACAGCAACTCTTCGGGTTACTGCAGAAAAATGCGGCCTTCAAGCCACGCTTGATTCGTACCGGTGACTATTTCGTGCCACTGCATGAACGCATTCTGGCCGCCAGCGATGTCGGTGCGCATATGTTCATCTCTGTCCATGCCGATGCGGCGCCCGTTTCCAGTGCCAAAGGAGCCTCGGTGTATATTCTGTCCGAACATGGTTCCTCATCGGCCATGGCGCGCTGGATGGCCGACAGCGAGAACAGCGCCGACCAATATGCATCGCTACGCGAAAGCGCTCTGCACCGCGACGATCCTCGCCTATCGTCGATGCTGCTGGAAATGTCGATGCAAGGCACGATCGCGGCCAGTCAGAATTTGGGCAAACTGATGCTGCCCGAACTTTCCCATGCGACCGCCCTGCACCAGCGTCACGTCAACCAAGCGGCCTTTGCCGTGCTCAAATCGCCGGAAATCCCTTCGATCCTCGTCGAGAACGGCTTTATGAGCAATCGGGATGACTGTCGTCGACTGGTAACCTCCGAGCATCAAAGGGCGCTTGCTGAAGCGCTCTACAATAGCGTGCAGTCCTATTTCAAACGCTACCCGCTTCCCGCATAGGCACAGTGACCGCACGAAAGCGGCGCTCTGGTTGAACTGGAGCGCCGCTTTCTTCTTATAGGCATACGAGTATTACAAGGCTGGCGAAAAGTACCGCTATTTCGGCGACAGTGTGCGAACACATTCTTGACGACAATTGAAAGAGATGAAGCATTGATGAAGGCGTAGCGAGGCGACTCACAGTCACGCCACTTGTCAGTAGCGTGCAAAAGCACGACTTCTGATCTGAGCGCGGGTAAGCGGTAAGCGGTAAGCGGTAAGCGGTAAGCGGTAAGCGGTAAGCGGTAAGCGGTAAGCGGTAAGCGGTAAGCGGTAAGCGGTAAGCGGTAAGCGGTAAGCGGTAAGCGGTAACAGGATATCGCACGGCGGCGACAGATCAAGCGACAGTTACAGCCCGTTGACCTCCTGTCAGTCGGGCTGCAACTGCCGAACGGTACCGCTGTTACAGGCCGAGAGAAGGCTGTGACATCATGGCGGCTGTCTGCGCCAGCCAATGCGAGCGTGCGCGCAGGTCATTGGCATTCAGATCGAACTGGCGGCGAGCCGTTTCATTGATCAGGCGGCGGTGTTCGGCTGCCGTACGGATGACATTCAGACGTTCCTGTCGAGTCATGACAATCCCCTCCATGGGAATGTTTCAGATAGACATATTAGTGATACTTCTTGTAACACAAGATCCACTCTAATCGACTCGAAACCCCAATACAACCCCCGATGAAGCCATATAAACCGGATAAAAGAACGATATGACATATTAATATGGGATTTGTGCTGCATGTAGGACGGGCATGCCATTACAATTAGCGACCAAACGATCGGCATGCTCTACGACCTATATTCTTTTCATCCTACGGGGTCTCTGCTATGGCACATCCATCACCTCTTCTACCGCTGACGGCGGGACAGCGCAACGCCATATTGCTGCGATTGCTGTGCTACATCGCTCTATTCGTCATCTACAATCTGGGTATTCATTGGGAAGCTCGCCTTCCTGATCTGGGCTACGACAAGTTCGACTCCTCTCATTTCGGTTTCTCAGAGTTCATGCAGAACCTGATGTTGAGTCTTTCGGTTGTATTTACACTCTTTGCCCGTGCAAAATGGCCCGTCCTTCGCAATGGGTGTCTATTGCTAGGCCTGTTTCTGCTGGCATCCATCGCGCGCCAGAACCATCTGCGCGTCGAAGATCTGGTCGGCACCAAGGCCATATGGAAAGCCATCGTGGCCATTCTGGCGCTGTACGCCGTGTACACGCTGGTACGTCACTGGAAGGCATTTTTGCAGGAACTGAACATTTATGCGGGTTCCTATTCGTTCGGTCTGTTGATGGCGGGCGTGCTGACAACGTACGTCTTCTCTCGTCTGTTCGGGCGTCAGGTACTATGGATGGATGTCATGGGCGAGCACTATATTCGCATCGTGAAGAACCTAGCCGAGGAGACCACAGAATCTATCGGCTATATGCTGATCTGTATGGGCACCCTTGAGCTTTGCCTACTGGCACGTCGTCTTTTTCGGCAAATAGCCGTTAATTAGGCCTAAAGCTGCGGCATGCCAGCGCATGCTTATTGTCAGGAGAAGGTTGATTCCCCATCCTGACACCTTTCGCAAGAAAGCGGCCCCCTCTAGGCCGCACCAACACTCGTGAGGAGAGTTTCATGGATATCCTGTTGGCCCTGGTGCCTGCCCTGATGTGGGGTATGATGCCGCTCATCGCAACACATTTTGGTGGAACACAGCATCGTCAGACGCTGGGGGTTACCCTTGGTGCACTGGTACTGGCCATTATTATCTTCCTGGTCAAGCAGCCGGTGATGACGTCCTATATCTTCTGGATCGGCATCGCATCCGGTATCTGCTGGGCCATCGGTCAGATCAACCAGTTCGCAGCCATCCACCGTCTGGGCGTATCCAAGGCCATGCCGCTGTCCACTAGCATGCAGTTGATCTTCACTGCGTTGCTGGGTGTGCTGGTACTGGGCGAATGGAGCTCTTCTTACGCACGCATCATCGGTGGTATCGCACTGCTGCTGATCGTTCTGGGTGCCATTGCCACTTCCTTCAAGGACAAAACCGCTGTATCTGAAACAGCCAGTGAGTCTACCAGTGACATGCTCACCGGTATCATTCGCCTGCTGATTTCCACCGCCGGTTACGTTGCCTACGTGCTTATCCCGCGTCTGGGTCACGTCGAAGGTGATGGCGTATGGGGTCTGCTGCTGCCGCAGGCTATCGGTATGGTCGGTGGTGCACTGATCATGTCTCTGGCCCACAAACCGCTGTCCCGTGATACGGCCCTCAACGTCATTCCGGGTCTGGTCTGGGCGGTCGGTAACGTCACCATGATGCTGGCTGTCGCACGCATTGGTACAGCCATTGGCTTCTCCCTTTCCCAAGCCAACTTGGCGATTGCCACGCTTGGCGGTATCTTCATCCTCAAAGAAAGCAAAACTTCCCGCGAACTGGTGTTCTCACTGGTGGGTGTCGCTCTCGTCATTGCCGGCGCCATCATGATCGGTACCATCCCGAAAGACGGTTCCGATGCCAGCGCCCAAAAACCGGCCATCACCACGACGGTCGATACATCCGCTACGGCTGCGCCGCAGGCTACAGATACACTACCTGCCCAGAACGCCCAGCAATAAGCGTTTCAGTTCTTGCGGTAATAAAAAAGGAGCCTTCTTGGCTCCTTTTTTATTCTGCCGGACTCCTCTATCCACACACCGCCATCCTTCTATCATTCATGGTACACCGCTACCCCTAGTGCGTCACCAACCTGCCTTATCGCGCTCACGATCATACCAACGCTGCGCCGAACATCACCTTTATCACTACAAACCGTCTTTCATTGATGGGATTCCTGACGGGCTGGTCTACATTGATAAACGTCGAGTCAGGATAAGGCTCAACGTTGTCTCCGTGGCATACCGGTGTCTTTGCGTTAAAGGCGACCTGTGCCGTAGATCAAGGAATGAATCATCATGATTGAACAGACGAAAGCATTTACTCTGCGACGCGTTTCATGGGGCAGCATCATCGGTGGGGTCGTTTCAGCACTGGCGGTTTCGCTTCTGATGTCTCTTCTGGGTACAGCCATCGGCTTTGGCATGACAGACCCGATGTCCAGCGATCCTGTCGGTGGCGTCGGCACAGCCTTCGGCGTCTGGTCTGCCCTATCTCTGCTGGTCAGCTTGGCCGTAGGGGGCTTCGTGGCAGGCCGTCTGGCAGGCTATGCGGGCTGCATTCACGGCTTCCTCGTATGGAGCACGTCACTCATCATCGCGGCGATCCTGAGTGCCATGGCCATCAGCGGCATGGCTCACATGGCAGGCGCCGTTATCGGTACGACAGCATCCGTTACTGGTTCCGCCTTGTCGGGCGCGGGCAACCTGGCCGGCGGTCTGGCACACGGTATCGGTGACCTGACAGGCAAAATCGACGAACGCTTTCGCTTGAGCGATCGTCTGGAACAGCAGGACGTGTCCAGCGATATCCGTCAGGCACTGCAGAAATCAGGTGTTCCGGCCCTTCAGCCAGATTACCTCGATCAGCAGCTTCAGGCCGCGCATCAGGACATGATGAAAGCGTTCGACGTTGTTCGTCGTGACCCGAGCCAGTTCGATCAGGCCGCTCAGCAGTTCGTCACTTCGCTGAAACAACGCATTGAAGGTTTGTCACAGCAGATCGACCGCAATGACGCTGTAAAAGCGTTGGTCAACAACAGCCAGATGTCCCAGCAGCAGGCTGAACAGACAGTCGATCAGGCCATCGAACGCTATCAGCAAGCCGTCAACACGGCCCGTGATCGCTTCAACCAGATCGAACAGCAGGTTAATGACGTTCGCCAGCAGGCCGATCAGCTCGTCGACCAAGCTCGCCAGCAGGCTGCTCGTGCTACCAGCGCCATCGCTGCGGCTTCCATCTGGGGCTTCATCGGCCTCCTGATTGCCGCTATCGTCAGTACGCTGGCCGGTAAGTTCGGCGCACGCCGCCATATCGCGCACGTCGAAGAAGTGTAATTTCGATTCACTTCACGCAATAGCGCACGCAGAGGGCACGGTGGTCAGACACTGTGCCCTCGTTACGTTCAGACTTCTGCAGCCCTTCTCTTAACCTTCTATTCGCTTCTTTTTACCCGTCCGCTTTCCTTCATATATGCCTCCCTGTAAGCCATATACTTCCCTATTTTCTGCTTGTCCATCACGCATGTAGGCCCTTTTTCGGCGTGATGATTCCACGCTGAACCCGCCTTCTACCCCACCGAAGCAGTACGTCATCAAGCACGCAGTTACAACCCCCGCACATTGTGCATTGCCTTATAAAACACCAGTCTATGAGCATCCGGTCACACTGCGCGCCACGATATTATCTATAGAGAACTGTCTGGCCATCGCCCATCCATCGAGACAAGAGATACCGGAGGATACGCACACCACACTACTCATTAATCAGGTGAAACATGAACACACAGCTCGACCATGCCCCTGAGGCATTTCAACAAAGGCGCTACTTCTATAGCAGCAAAAGAAGCGTCACTGCCTGCCTGTCTGCGCAAATCGCCCTCGCATTACAGTGCCTTTCTCCCATGCGCTTTCTGTCTCTACTTCATGAGGAGCTGCAGCATGAATGTTGCCCACTCTGTCAGCACTGAAACAGATGAGAAGAATCGCATGTTACACGGACACGATGTTGCAGCAGGCATTGCGCACACACTACCGGGAGTGACCTATCTGCTGACGACGGTCAAGGGAATCACCGTGCCCGTTTTGATTCAGTACGGCACCTTACTTGTGATCGCCGTACAGCTCACGTACTGGATATTTCGCATTACCGATCTGATCGGACACTGGCTGCGTAGGCGGAGGCGATGAATGATGAGCGAATCCCCCCGCCTTCTGACTGGGCTAGCGCTGGCAATGGGTCTCGCCATTGTCATGCCCTATGAGGGACTGTCATATCGCACCTACCTAGACCCGATCGGTATTCCCACCATCTGCTATGGACACACGGGCAGCGATGTACAGTCCGGACAGGAACATAGCGCGGAAGAATGCGAAGCGCTGTTGAAGCAGGATCTTGGCGAAGCGCTGGATGTCGTCGACCAGAGCGTCAAGGTGGCCCAGCCCATCACGCGCAGAGCGGCACTGGCTTCGTTTGTCTACAACGTCGGCGAGCGAAACTTCCGGCGATCGACACTGCTGGAACGGCTCAATGAAGGCAATGTACAGGCCGCCTGCGATGAAATGACCCGGTGGGTATATGCAGGCCACGGCGAGCATCAGCGAGCCCTGCAGGGACTGGTTCGCCGCCGCGCCATGGAGCGCCGCCTGTGCCTTTACGGTATCGATCCACCCACCCCCGAGGAGAGCCCACCATGAGCCTGCTCAGCAAACCTTTGAACATTGCACTGCTTGTCTTGGCCTGCGTGTGCAGCGTCTTCTTCCTGCGCCTACAGACACTGCAGGAACGCAACAAACGCCTGCAGGAAACCTACGCACAGCAGCGCGCCGCTTCCGACCAGCGCCAGCAGGTCATCGAACGCTTGCAGCAGCAAATTACGCACCTCAATGAACAGCAGCGCCAGTCTGCTGAAGCGCAAGCCGAACTCGAACGCCTTGCCCAGAACCGATTGGCCACCCTAAGGAAGCTGGAAGATGAAAACGATCAACTGCGCCAATGGGCTGCTCATCGCCTGCCTGCTGAATTTGGCCGGCTGCGCGACCGAGACGCCCTCTCCGGCGCCAACGCTTATCGTCAACGCCTGCGCGATACCTAAGCCCTGTCTGCTACCTGCACGCCACCTGAGAACCAATGGTGATCTGCTCAAGCAGCTTGAAGAGACAGAAGCGTCTTGGGCGCTGTGCGCTCAGGAAATAGACGGTCTGCGCCAGTGCATGACGGAAGCACTGGCTCATCAATGAACCATACGCACAAGGGTTGCCTATTAAGGCAACCCTTCCTGTTTCCGCCTAGCGCCCTATGTGAGCTAGCCGCTTCAGATGTAGAAGAACCGTCGATGCTGACAGATGACAACGCCCCGGAATATCTCCTGTGTGACGGGAAAGGCATTCCTGGGACCCAGCATTGGGATAGCCAGCATCCTGTCGCCCATTCTGATGGTGCGGTGCAGGCGTGAGTGTCGACCAATATTGACGATAATGAAGTCATCATGATGGGGATAGCGCTGCTCATCGACCACCAGCAGATCCCCCTCAATGATCGGCCCATCTACACCGGCCATATCACTGACCTCTACCAAGTAGCAGCTATCGGGGAATCCGGAGAAATCGCACCCACGAGTGGCGGGGTGACACGCATCCATGCCGACAGGACCTATGTAGTTCACATTCATTTCCGGAAGCCTTCCTCAAATATACTGTATGCATATACATATAAAACAGTATTCGGCAGTAATCAACTTGGAAAAAAGGCTATCGGGAAGAAATTTGCTCTTTCCTCAATGAGAAAAGAGCCGACACGTTCGTGATGCGCCACATTTTGCCGTCAGGCAAGCTCCTCTTCGTCTAACATCATTTCGTATCAGGTCGAACTTTCACGGCAACAATGTAGAGAATAAAGGGCTGCAGGGTTAGTATACGCACACGTAATAACAGCAGTGCGTTGCAATGTAACCCTATGAATCCGCAGTACATACGGACACATCACTCTAATAAGTCGTTTTTCTTAAAGAAAAAGTTACTTTAAAGAAACACCAAGGTTTACGCTATATTTGCTGGCGCTACGCTTGTAGACAAGGAACCATTTCCATGACGTAAGTACAGGTGGCATTCAAGGCTGATTAACGGCGAAAGGCGGTTACTGTAGGCACAAAAAAGCCCGAGTACTGTCATCAGCAACTCGGGCCTATGCGTATTCAATAGCATTTCAATCTATACGTCCTAGTCTCATACAGCAGCGCCCGATGATTTCGATATTCGCGGCATCGTCAGGGGCCAGCATTTCGCGCTCGTAGACAGGATTGTCGCTGATCAGCATTAGCGCTCCGCCCGCGACCCGCTGAACGCGTTTGATTCGCAGCTCGTCTCCCATGCGCAGCAGGAAGACGCCATCGGGCGTGCGATGCGTGCGGTCAATGATCACACGATCGCCGTTGCGCAGCGTATTGTTCATCGAGTCGCCGCGCACCCTTGCCCCCATAAGCTGCGAAGGGTCTAGTCCTTCTGCTTCCAGCTGACGCGTATCGAACAGCATGACGCACTCGATCGCTTCAGCACCGGGTAAATGTCCCGCACCTGCAGAAGCTTCAATATCATACATGGCGATAGGGGTGTACCCTTCGGGTAACGAGTCGGCCGTCCCAATACTGGAACACTCGGCGTCCGAGCCTTCCGCCTCAATAGGCCGCTCGTTACCCAAAATGAGCCAATCCAGACTGACACCATAGCGCTGTGCGAAGCGAATGCACTCATCAATGGGCACATTACCGCGCACCCGCCAATTGCTCACGCTGGAACCGGCTCGCCCCAGAATTTTGGCAAGCTGCGTATCACTGTCGAGTTCAAGCACGGACTTCATCCGTTCGACAACTTCAGCTCCGTATTTGGAATCAGACATTCGTCAGCCAACCATGAATGCAAAACGACCAATTTTCGAGTTGATAACATCCCACTATTGGGATAGATTACAGTTATCGCTTGTGATATGGGGAGAGGATACACCATGCCATCGGGGTACGTCTCTCTTTTACAACGCGATGTTGTTGGCCTTAGGACGCCAAAAGGCCATCATGACAACACCATTCAATATGAGTACACAAGAATTCACATACAGGGTTGTCTATGACCGAACGGTCCATCACATCTGCAATGTTTGATGTTAAAAAACCTATTCGAGTCACCCGGTATCACTACCACAGCACTTATCCCCACAGGAGCAGCATCATGGTAATGCGTTGGAAATGCCCTCATTGTGAAGCATCCTGCAGAATTCGCGGCAGCGAGTCCTCTCAGGAAAGTTATGGCGTCGTCTATCTGCAATGCACCAACCCGACGTGCGGCTGGACGGGTAAAGGCAACTGCGAAATCATTCGCACCCTTACCCCTAGCCATTTCGGTTCTGCCTCTGACGAGAGCAGCCCATCGCCCTGTGATACAGAGTGTCCATCGCAACAATCTGCATGACGAAATCGATCCGCTCAATTCCGTCTTGGGTAATACACTATAAGTTTCACCTATATCGGCAGTACATCGCGGCCCTGCACGAGGGCCGGCACGATCGCTGTACTGTCGATGATCCATGTCCTTCGGCAATACATGCTCAGACCAATATGGATACCCCACCCAACACGCACAATCACCACGCATCAATGCGAGGAGCGGCTTGCCAAGCGTACTCGCCCAAATAGCGTCACCGTGCTGACAATTAAAGCGCCCTTTCCTTTCTGCTCGGGCGTTCACAACGACACGCTACCTGCTTGACCATCCCACCACGGTGCGTTGCACAACAAATTCATCTTGTTCTTCGGCTCGCTGTGGCCGAGCTTGATCGCACCAAGCGATCTACGCATATGTATCGCGACATGAGCTCTTCTGACCGCTCCCTTTTTTCGCTATCTGCGAAACGGTCTCTCACCGGCAGTCATCCGATACACCGTGCTTACTCTGTGGTTCTGTGGTTCTGTGGTTCTGTGGTTCTGTGGTTCTGTGGTTCTGTGGTTCTGTGGTTCTGTGGTTCTGTGGTTCTGTGGTTCTGTGGTTCTGTGGTTCTGTGGTTCTGTGGTTCTGTGGTTCTGTGGTTCTGTGGTTCTGTGGTTCTGTGGTCGTATTGAACCAGCTGCATTTTTATCTTGCCAAGTGTTATCGATACATAAAATGACATTAAATAGAAATGTAGATACAAAAATGCCACCCCGAAAGGTGGCATCGTCAATTGTGCGAAAGAACCGTGCTAGCGACGGGTAGGTACCACGACAAAGCGGTGTGCACACCAAGCAAAGGCGTAACAACAGACAAACGTGATGCCCATGCTCAGTGCCGATACGCCCGCTATAGATGACAGCGGTAAGCAGACGCCCCCCATTGAGAACATCATGACGCCTAACACGGCAGAAGCCATACCGCTGACCTGACGCTCGTGTACCTGCATGGCCAGCGACGTGGCTGCCGTACCGATAGCGCTCACGCAGGCTACCGTCAGCAATAGTGAAGCGAGGAAAAACGGCAGCGGCAGTCCGACCAACGCCACAATCATCAGTACAACGCTTAAAATTACCGCCACTGTCAATCCATAGCGCAGCACCAGCGGTTCGCGCCCATTGCGGCTTAAGCGGGCCGAGATCTGCCCTGCGGCTACCAGCCCTGCCCCATTGAATGCGAAACAAAGGCTGAACCCCTGCGCCGTGAGGTGGTAGATCTTTTGGAAGACGAAGGTAGAGGCACCGATATAAGCAAACATGCCTGCCATCATCGCCCCTTGCACCAAACACAGCCCCATGAAACGGCGGCTGGTCACGACGCGTACGAACGCCTGCACCGTCGTGTTCAGAGAACCTTCTGCGCGCTGTTCACGCGGCAGACTCTCTTTTAGCAAGAGCAGGGTCAGCGTCAGGATGATGGCACCCAGCAGCGCCAGCACCATGAACACGCCGCGCCATGTCGTCAGATACAGTAACTGTCCGCCCATCACGGGGGCCAGTACCGGAGCCAGTCCGTTCACGACCATCAGCAGCGCAAAGAAGCGCGTTAGATCGGAGCCGCTATACAAGTCACGCGCTACTGCACGCGAAATTACGGAGCCCCCGGCACCCGCTATCCCTTGTAAGAAGCGCAGCACCAGCAACTGCTCAATGCTGGTCACCCATGTGCAGGCTAGCGATGCCAACGTGAACAGCCCCAGTGCCCACAGCAGTGGTCGGCGGCGTCCCAGTCGATCACTGAGAGGGCCGATCAACAGTTGCCCCAACCCCAGCCCCAGCAGACAGGCCGTCAGGCTGAGCTGAGTCAGCGTGATGGTCGTATCGAGATCTTTCGATACCTGGGGCAGTGACGGCAGGTAGAGGTCTATGCACAGAGGACCAAACATTGTCAGCAACCCGAGCATCACGACATAGCGTATCTTTTGCGCAGAGGTCATACCGAATTCCTTGGGTAAAGATAAGTGGCGCTCATTCTATAGCGAATGAGGGAATATTGGAGATGATAATGACTATCATTTCAAAATTAAGCGGCGTCACGCTTTTCTCGGCACCATAATGGAAAATATCTGCCCGCGACGACGTGGCCGTTCCAGGCCTCAAATCACTGTCATTATATACACTTACCACGAAAAAAATATGAGCGCTAACGTTTTCTGGGCACGTAATAAAATAGACACGCTGTCATCTGGCCGTTATGTTGGATAACGCAATCCGACCACAAAACGGAGTGTTTTCATGCTTGATAAAAAATACCGAAGATTGCTTGGTATTGCGGCAACATGCATGTCCATTGCCATGTACCTCGCCTATGTGTTTCAGATTCGGAACAATCTTACCGGCCACAAAGGCGATTTCATCCAGCCTCTCGCTGCCGCCATTAACTGCACCCTATGGGTCTTTTATGCGTGGTTCAAAAGCAAACGCGACCATCCCCTGCTGTTTGCCAACCTGCCTGGGGTCATTCTTGGCCTGATCACGGTCATTACCGCCCTGCTGTAGCACGGTTCGCTGACGAAGGATGTTCGGTTACAGAACAAAATGTCCGGTTGTCTTGCCTGACCTGATATCTTTCTGCGGCCGGATCCCCTTCGCAAGGTTCCGGTATCTGATACGCGATATCCTTTCAGGTACCGGATCGACGCGATCCCTCGCCTTGATCAAGGCAGTCGCCTTCATATCTTGATACTTCCCATCCCTACGCTTGCGTTCATCGTCTAGCAGCAACCTCTTACTGATTATTTGTCGCGCAATGCCACGAAGCCTCATGGGTGCTTTTTCTTCGCGAAAATACCGCCCAGTCCCTACCAATACGCTTATCCCATTATAAGTGTAAGAATTGTCTGGTTTTTATTTACCCTGATTGACGCCTAAAAAGGCCACTGCTTCTGCAAACGGTGACTGAGGGAATATCGCGATAGGCCGACATTATAGGTGGAAGCACCGTTACCGAGCTCATACCCGTATCCGCGCATGAAAGAGTGCTGAATATCGCACCGCTTTTTAACGGCAGACCTTACTTCCCGCTATCGAATGTCAAGTGCAGCAATTTCGATAAATAACAATGCACGCCCACTATTGCAGCTTCCGTACGCCTGCGCGATAACGCTATTGGAAGCGAAATGACAGCAGAGGATATGACCCGGCTCATGGACATCAATCTGAATGACACGTTGAAAGCACTGAGCAATCCCGTACGTCTCGATATCATGCATTGGCTCAAGGACCCATGCCGCCACTTTCCCCATCTGAATACCGATTTGGAAGAGACAGGGGTCAGTGTCAGCATCATTCAAGCCAAAGCACAGCTCTCGCAGTCCACCATTTCCAGTTACCTTGCCCTACTGTCACGCGCGCATCTAGTGACTTCTCACCGTAGCGGCGGCTGGACCTACTACAAGCGCAATGAGAAGGCCATCGAACGCGTCATTCAGCAACTGAGCACCATGATGTGACGGGCATCGCACCACGCTGAGGCCTGCTGGCGGGTAGCACACCCGTGAACAGCAGCCGAATAGACCGAGTCGCGTGCACAGCGTAGCGCTACCGGTTTGTGGCATTGGCTTTGCAGGTGATCACCAACGTCATCTGCTGCTCAAGGAGGTCCTGCCGATGCCGCTTCATTCTCTGCGCGTTCACCCATTTGCAGCCGATTACTGCCTGCACCATCATGCCCATCACCAGATCGTGATTGGCATCCGCGGCCAGGCCCGCATGGATATCGGAACACAGACGGCGTGTTTGAGCACTCATACGGGGTGCATTCTGCCCGCAGGCACTCCGCACGGTTTTCAGGGGCTGGGGGATAACCAACTGTTGGTGGTCGATGTGCCCGCCGAGGCTGTATGGGCCGTTCCAACCCCTGCGGCAATGCGACTGTTCGAGCAGCCGCGGGTATTCACGGTCGATGCGGGGCTAGCCCACTACGTTGCCTTTCTCTGTCATGACCTCGAACAGTGTGATGCGATGGCATACGACGTGCTGCTGGTGACACTACTGCATGCGCTGACCGCGCGCCTGACGTTTTCTTGTGCCCCTCGACGACTCGACACAGCGCGCTTGGATGCGTTCATTGATGCGCATCTGGACCAGCCCATTCGCGTGGCTCAACTTGCCGCACTGTTCCATCTAAGCACAGCCCATTTCACGGCGCTCTTTCGGCAGCAATACCAGACGTCACCCTATCGCTATGTGCAAGCACGCAGGATGCAGAGGGCATGGCAGCTTATCCAACAAACACCGATGTCACTTGAGCACGTTGCGGCCAGAACGCACTTTGCCGATCAGAGCGCTCTGACTCATGCCTTTCGTCGTCATTTCAATCTGACACCGCGCGCCCTGCGCCAGCGAACGCCCGCAACCGTTTGACACCATCCCCGCCCGTGCTGGCAGCGGGCGCCATACCGCCCTATCACTTGTATATCGTTCCCCCCAATCGCCTTCGTTCATTCCTGTCATCGTCATTTCCGCGAATCGAACACGAACATCCGCGAATCCGACAAGACAGGCATAAAGAGCCAACGTTACTGTCAGGCTGTGCCTATGCTGAGTTCAAAGCCGCCCGTTCACGAGACGCTTCACGGAGAATGACGATGACTATTTCTGCTCTGCCCCCTGCGGACCCTGTCCCACTGCGTTCGCCGCTGGATGCGGCCCAGTGGCAGGAACCGCTCGATACATTGATGACGCGCCTGAGTCAGGACTATCTGACCGACGAAGCGAAATTGATCCAGCGCTTCATCGCCATGCTAGCGCTGGATGAGGCTCATCGTGACCGCGTCGATGCCGGAACAGTGACGCTGGTAAGACAGGTGCGTGAACGCGCAGGCCGCGGGCGCATGGTGGATACACTGCTTCAGCAGTATTCGCTCAGCACGCATGAGGGACTGCAACTGATGTGCCTTGCCGAAGCGCTGCTGCGCGTGCCTGATCGCTATACCATCGACGCGCTGATAAAGGACAAGCTGAGCGTGGCCGACTGGCGCGCGCATCTGGGCCAGAGTCCCGCATGGTGGGTCAATGCATCCACTTGGAGCCTACTGCTGACGGGGCGAGTGCTAACGCTGGATGACCCGACTGATGGACATCCGTCCAATACGCTGAAGACTTTGGTCAATCGGCTGGGCGAACCGGTCATCCGCAAGGCAATGATGGCCACCATGAAGCTGATGGGACATCAATTCGTGCTCGGCCAGACCATGAAAGAGGCGCTGAACCGTTCACGCCAGCAGTTCCGGCAGGGCAACACCTATTCCTATGACATGCTGGGGGAAGCCGCACTGACCCAAGCCGATGCCGATCGCTATGCTCAGGCCTATGCCGATGCCATTCAGGCTGTGGGGACGACCGAGATTCCTCCCGAAACCCCCATGCCATCGGTGTCGATCAAGCTTTCAGCCCTACACCCTCGCTACAGCGTAGGCCAGCAGCAACGTGTCATGAGCGAGCTGGTGCCGACGGTCATTGACCTTGTGAGATTGGGCCGCTCCCAAAACGTCGCGATCACCATCGACGCTGAAGAAGCGGCGCGACTGGAGCTGTCGCTGGCTGTGTTCGAAGCCGTGTATGCCTCACCTGAGGCACGCGGCTGGGGCGGCCTGGGATTAGTGGTGCAGGCGTACTCACGCCGGGCACTGCCCACCCTGTACTGGCTAACACGCCTGAGCGATCAGCAGGGGGACCTTATTCCTGTGCGACTGGTGAAAGGGGCCTATTGGGACGCCGAAATCAAACTGGCACAGCAGCTGGGACTGGAGGACTACCCCGTATTCACGCTGAAGAGCAATACAGACGTGTCCTACCTTGCCTGCGCCCGCTATTTGCTGTCGGGCAATACTGAAGGGCGGTTGTTTCCCCAATTCGCGACTCATAACGCGCATACCCTGATCAGTCTGTTGGACATGGCCAACGGCCGCGCCTTTGAGTGTCAGCGCCTGCACGGCATGGGGGAAGCGTTGTATGAAACGCTACTGGAGTCCGCACCGAAGGGCCTGTACTGCCGCATCTACGCGCCCGTAGGTGCTCATCGTGATCTGCTACCTTACTTAGTGCGTCGACTATTGGAGAACGGGGCCAACTCTTCGTTCGTGCATCAGCTGCTTGATGAGCGCGTACCGCCCGAACGGCTGTCCCGGCACCCCATTAGTCTGCTCGACGAGCGTGACACGCTGGTGAGTCACAGGATCGTGCCACCACGTGCCATTTTTGGTCCTTCTCGCTCTACTGCCAAAGGATTCGATATGAATATCCACGCACAGTACTCTTCGTTTGCCGAAGCACTGGCACCGTTTCTCGATGAAAAGAAACAGTGGCAGGCAGGCCCGCTGGTAGCGCACGACCCGCTGCTGCCCAGCGAAGCCTCTTCGGCCTCCACTCATCAGGTCACCAGCCCTTATGACCATCGGAAGGTCGTGGGCCAGGTGCTGTGGACCGATACGGCCACCGCCACGGCGGCTGTTGACACGGCTGAGCTGGCCTTCAAAGCGTGGTACATGCGCCCTATTGAGGAGCGCGCCGCATTGCTAGATCGCTGCGGCGAAACGCTGGAGACCCATATGCCGGAGCTGGCAGCGCTGTGCATCCGTGAAGCAGGCAAACAGCTGAACGATGCCATCGCCGATGTCCGTGAGGCCATCGACTTCTGTCACTACTACGCCGATCAGGCACGGCAGCAGTTCGGCAAACCAATGGAGCTACCGGGCACCACGGGTGAAACCAACACGCTGGCTGCCGAAGGGCGTGGCATCTTCGTCGCCATCAGCCCGTGGAACTTCCCCGTTGCCATCTTTACCGGACAGGTCATGGCCGCGCTTGTGGCGGGCAATACGGTGCTGGCCAAACCGGCCGAGCAGACATCGCTGTGTGCTTATCGCATCGCTCAGCTGATGCATGAGGTCGGGGTACCTTTGGAAGTACTCCAACTGCTGCCCGGCGACGGTGCCGAACTGGGCAAGCATCTGCTCAGTGATCCCCGCATCAGCGGCGTAGTGTTCACCGGTTCCAACCCGGCCTCTGTGGCGATCAACCGTACGCTGGCCGCACGCGATGATGCACCACTACCGGTGCTGATTGCCGAAACGGGCGGCCTTAACGCGATGCTGGTCGACGCGACGGCATTGCCGGAACAGGTGATTCGTGATGTAGTCGAGTCCGCATTCCAGAGCGCCGGTCAGCGTTGCTCGGCCCTGCGCATACTATACGTGCAGGAAGACATTGCCGACGGTGTGATGGAAGCACTCAAGGGAGCGATGGATGAGCTTAAAATCGGTGATCCGGCACAGCGTTCCACCGATGTAGGGCCGGTTATCGATGAAGAAGCGCGCGAAGGACTGCAGGAGTACATCGACAAGTGTCGTGCGGAAGGCTGTATCTTGCATGAAACTCAGGTGCCCGATGAATGGGCGACCAACGGCAGTTTCGTGGCACCGACAGCGATCCGTCTGTCAGGCATCGAAGCGCTGGATGGTGAGCACTTTGG
The DNA here is from genome assembly GCF_003610015.1 of Zymobacter palmae. Lineage (NCBI taxonomy): Bacteria > Pseudomonadati > Pseudomonadota > Gammaproteobacteria > Oceanospirillales > Halomonadaceae > Zymobacter > Zymobacter palmae. The sequence continues at coordinate 1,115,581 of NZ_AP018933.1, read as the reverse complement.
CCCGATCCTGCATGTTGCCACCTACAAGGCAGCTGACGCAGACAAAGTAATCGATGCCATCAATGCTCGCCGCTATGGCCTGACTTTCGGCCTGCACAGCCGCAACCAGCAGTTCACTGACCATGTGATGCAGCGCGTGCGCGTGGGCAACGTCTACATCAACCGCAACATTATTGGTGCCGTGGTAGGTAGCCAACCGTTCGGTGGCCAAGGACTGTCCGGTACCGGCCCCAAAGCAGGTGGCCCGCACTATCTGCAGCGCTTTGTGACCGAGAAGACACGCACCATCAATACGACCGCACAGGGCGGCAATGCCTCACTGATGGCAATGGGCGACTAATCGCCCTCTTCCTGCGCGCTTTTCGTGTGTGACAAAAGCAGCACGGGCATCCTCACAAGAGATGCCCGTGCCGTATGTCGCGTACAACATTCACAGCGACCGCACTTACCCCTCCCGATAAGCGCGTCTGATGCGTTGCTCGTCAGCCACTGCGGCTGCGCTTCATGTTATCCCTTCTATTCCCGCTATCAGCGGTTCAACAAGACGGCATCCACAAACGTGAATGGTCGAGATCAACATCGCCATCAATGCCCGCCACACGCCCTTTGCTGCTGTATTGCCACACGCTCCAGTCCTTGCCTGCTTGCTGCCAAGTATCCGGTATGGTCGGGGTTTCGACGTTCCAGTTGGCAATCCATAGCCCATAGCGGCTGAAATCGTGACGCTGGGCATCAAGGTGATTGCGCCAAGTATTGTTATCGCAGTAGATCAGCGGCAGCGTTCCACCCAGCACGCCGTCCTGCTCTAGTTTCTGCAGCAGTTCGAAGGCGTTGTCAGCCATCTGCTCGTTGGTGGCATCAGTGTTGCGCGCGGTTTCGATATCAATGGCCAGTACGTGCACGGCCGGATCAAAGCCCGCTGCACGCAGCGTATTGACGATATTGTTCTTCTGCTCTTCAGGCGTACTCGAGGTCGCACGGAAATAGTGGTAAACGCCAACCTTTAGCCCTGCTGCGTTGGCCTTCTGCCAGTTTTCAGTGAACCGAGGGTCAACAAACGTACCGCCTTCGGTCGCCTTGATGAAGACGAATTGCATGCCGGCATCACGCACAGCATTGAAGTCGATGTCACCTTGCCAGCGCGACACGTCGATACCGTTCAAGTAGTCCATGGTCTATTGTGCTCTTTAGGTCATGAAGAGAAGTGCCGTGAGGAACAGCCATCGATACGTGCTTGCCGACCGCTGTCCATGACGGCCTGAGTCATGACGCAGCATGCCTGCGCCCATAAGACCTGCGCTATAGGACAGCGTTGTAAGGGAACCTCTGCGGCCTTTAAGGCTCATAGGGAGACGAGGCGTCTTTTAACGGACACCGGAGGACGGAATCATGCGTGAGTTGGAAAAGGCCAGTGCGGGCCTGCTGTACGATGCACTTCACGATCCTGAACTGCGTGCATTGCGCGATCAGGCCGCGGATCAGCTGTACGACTACAACCACAGCCGCCAGACGGATCGGATTCGGCGCCAGACACTGCTGGCCGCTCTGCTGGGTAGTTTGGGCGATGAGGTTACGATCACCACGCCGTTCCATTGCGAATACGGTTTCAACCTACATCTTGGTGACAACGTGCATATCGACACCAACCTGACCGTCTTCGATGGGGCAAGGATCGATATCGGCAACAACGTGTTCATCGCTCCCAATGTTGGCCTGTATGCTTCCGATCATCCGATGGATGCCGAGCGCCGCAATCAGGGCATGAAGCATGCCAGCCCGATCACGATTGGTGACAATGTCTGGATCGGTGCCAGCACCACCATCCTGCCAGGCATTACCATTGGAGAAGGCAGCGTGATCGGCAGCGGCAGCGTGGTCACTCACGACATTCCTGCTGGCATGGTGGCGTTCGGGAATCCCTGCCGTGTGGTCCGCCCTGTCTCAGAGCAGGACACACCCGGATCGTAGCGATCTAACGCCTTTCTTGAATCCTTGAATCCCCGATGTCATTTCGCCCGACACGAAAAAGGCGGCCCAACAGTGGGCCGCCTTTTTACATTTCCCTGCATCCATTCGCCACCATATGTGCCGTGCGCAACTACCGCAGGGTCTGCGGTTCACCCTACTGAGCCTCCGCATGTAAAAAACGATGTGTTCATGGCAGCGCGGACGTTCATGCGTTCACAACATAGCGTGCCAGTGCCTCAGCGCTATCCGGGAACCTGTCGAGGAACAACTGCGGTTCAATCAGTTCGAGCTCCATCAGTGCCCGGTGCCCTTCGTTATCATCAACGATGTCTACGCGTGCATAAGCAGGCGTTTCAGGCAGTGCCGCCATCACTGCTTTAACCAGCGCGTGGTCTTCTTCATCCGGCAAGTACTCGACCACACGACCACCATAAGCCCCCTGCACACGGAAATCGCCTTCGGCAGGCACCTTGCGCACCGCATGTTGCAGCTCACCACCAATGGCGACAAGTGACACTTCACCGTCAGCAATATGGCGCTGGAACGGCTGAATCATCACGTCATGCTGGCGATGCAGCCTGACCAGCTCAGCACTGTCCAGTAGCTGGCGTCCCGTATCGAAGCGCAGCGTGTCGTGCGCACTGGCCGATACGGTGGGCTTGACGACCACCGGCTGTGACAGCCATTCATCAGGGAGCACCAGTTCAGCGAGGGTATCGGTATGCAGCAGATAGCGCGTTGGCACGACGGGAATGCCCGCCGCATCAAGGTCGTTCAGGTAGCGCTTGTCTAGGTTCCATGTCAGCAGCGCTGCGGCGTTGAAGCACTGGCAACCCTGCGACACACGGCGTTCGATAAACGCGCGGAACGCATTGACGTGCAGGTGATAGTTCCACGTTGTGCGCACTACCAGTGCGTCGATACCGCGCCATTCCTGCTCGGGGCCATCCCAAGCGATACAGCGCACCGTGGCCCCCTGCCGCTCAAGCGCGTCCTTGAGGCGCTGGTTTTCCTTGCGCCCGCCAGCGTCCTGCCCCTGTAACACGGCAAGGGTCGTCACAACGGCAACGTTCATCGGCCTTTCCTCTTTCATTCATGGGCATGGCAATTAGGCCAGCACGGTGAGCGTAATCAAGCGTCGGCAACAGCCGTGGCGAAGGCCATCCACTGACGGGCCGCTGCTGACAGGTATTTATTGCGATGATGGCAGAGCGACAGCTGGCGCGACATGGTATCAGGCAGCGGTACGGCGCGGATGGCTTCACGAAAACCACTGCGCTGTATCAGCAGCGTCGAACCGAACGTCAGCCCCAGCCCTTCCGCCACGCTGGCCATGATGGCATCGAATGACGCCATTTCCAGCACGATCTGCGGAGCGTCATCAAGGTGTGGCCTGATGTGCCTTTCATACTGATCGCGGGTGCCCGATCCCGGCTCGCGCAGCACCCACGGTTGGTGCTCAAGCGCCCGCCACGGCACGCCGCCTTCAGCATCGCACACGCTCAGCACCTCGTGGTTGGCAGCACACAGTACTGCCAACGTATCACGCTGCCACGGCTTCATCATCAAATCAGAGTGGGTGATCGTACCTTCCACCATCGCAAGATCGCATTCGAACCGCAGCAGCCGCTCCTGCAGCGTCTGCGTATTGTCGACCACGACGCGTGGCATCCAACCGTACCGGGCCTGAAAGCGAGCCAGCAAGGGCGGCAACAGATAACCCGCTATCGTGCGGCTTGCACCCAGTACCAGCGAAGGCTGCTCGCTGTCACCGACCAGTGTGGCCCCAATATCATCAACGCGGGCATGAATCTCGTCGGCCAGCGGTACCAACCGTTGCCCTTGCGCATTGATAGACAGCCGACCATGGTGGCGATCGAACAACGCACACCCGAGTTGGCGCTCCAGCTCTGACAGCGTCTGCGACACCGCGCTCTTGGTCATACACAGATGCTCGGCCGCCTGCGTCAGCGACGACGCCTGAGCAATGGCCAAAAAGACGTCCAGCTGACGCAGCGATAGGCGCATCGGCTTCCTCCATTGCAGATTTTCTACAGCATACTGCTAAACCTATCGACCACAAGCGTTAAGAACAGCTGAACACCACCTTCGATATAAGCAAATATCCAGAGTGAATAAGCCTACGTATACTGGGCCTTCTCTGATGAATCTTCGTTGGGAACAGCACATGACCACTGCACGCCTACGGCCCGTTTCACCGTGGCTCAACGCCCTGAGCCACTGCCCAGTGCCCCTAGCCGGGCTGGCGCTCGCTATTGCAAGCCTAGGCAATGCGCTCGACAGCGCCTTACCGCTGCACGGATACGCCCGCGCGCTGTTGGGCAGCATAGCGTTATGCTGCCTGCTACTACTGACGGCCAGCGCCCTACTAGCCCCCCGTCGCATCCATCAGGTACTGATGCATCCCGTAGCGGGCGGCATTGTACCGACATTCTGCATGGGCTGGATGGTGGTCACCCGCGCTCTGCACGATGCGGCGCCCGCCCTGATGGGCCTGCTCTGGAGCATGGCCGTCGTTCTTCACCTCTGCGCCTTGATACGCTTCGCCTACTGCCGCTGGCAGGCACGCTGCTGGCAACATATAGCCCCCAGCTGGTTCATTCCCCCTGTCGGTATTATCGTAGCGGCGCTGAGCTGCCCATCAGCTTCATACCACACGCTCTGTCTGTGGCTGCTGGGGCTGGGCATGGTCAATCTGACCATCCTGATGCCGTTGATGCTGTACCGCTTATTAATGCATCCACCGCTGGATATGGCCGCTCAACCCACGCTTGCCATTCTCGCCGCACCGGTTAGCTTGGCACTTGCAGGCTATCTCACCGGTGTCGCTGCCCCGTCATTATGGCTGTGTGGTCTGCTGGGCAGTATCGCGGTATTGATGACCGTGCTGGTCTATCTGCTGCTGTTCGCACTGCTTAGGCGGCCATTCATCCCCGCTTTTGCCGCATTTACTTTTCCAACCGTTATCAGCGCGATCGCGCTTCAAAAACTGGCGCAGCTGCCTGCGCTGAGCCAACTGTTTCCGGCCCTCTCACGCCATATCGGCGTGGCAGCCAACATCGAACTGGCCGTGGCTTGTGTGATCGTTGGTTATGTCAGCGCGGGTTTTATAAAACTAGCCTGCCAGACCGTCAGTACCCTACATGCCGACCGCTAGCCAGCAGCAAAAAGCGAACCATACTCCCGATGCCATCTGCCCAATGAGGTGCCATTCAGAACAAGGCTTGTTGCGCTAAAGCCTTGTAGCGCGATACGCCCCCTTATTGCCACGCCTTTGACCCGCTTCATGGGGTGATGAAAACGCACTCTTTTATTGTGAAGGCTATAGCCACTGAGCCATCAGTGAGTTGGCACAACATATAGACCATCACTGCAATGGCATTATTTGACGCGATCATGCCGGCATTCAAATTAAAAATCGCCATTAATACCCCTATATAGATAGACAGCAACAGTGATTTATCTATCAAGAGGCACACCTATGGCATCGGGTTTTGGTCCAGCAGTAAAAACAAAATAATTCAACAAAAAAAACAATATAGATAATTTATCCAAATTTATTTTGTACCTTCCATCTTCCATACAGTTTTTATCCCTATTCCACCCCCCTTACTGCCTTTTGGTACAGCTCTTTATCTGGTGACAGCAGCACTGTGGTGTTGCAAAATTGTGGGAGCTGGTTTGCACACAATTTGAGTGAATTGAAGGGGAAAAGAAATGGCGAATGGGTACTATCCATCTGGGTATTTTACGTTTCATGCCGAAGGAGCAAGTACAAACCCTGCAACGAACTCATTACATTTTCCAAAGGGAAAATCAGGAGTAACAATTGGTCCAGGATACGATCTAAAAACCAGAACAAAAGATGATGTTTATAGAGACATGATCGCTATTGGAGTCAGCAAAGAGGATGCAAATATAATAAAAGAAGGCATTGGAAAAATGCACGAAGAAGCTCAACGCTTTGTTAATGAAAATAAAAATAAAATAAAAAAACTAACAAAAGCTCAAAAAATAATGCTTTTTAAAATCATATGGAACTCAACGTACTATACTGGTGCGAAGAGTGTATACAAGGCTAGAGTGCCTAAGAAAGTTTTTGAAAAAGATACCAAGATATTAAATAAAACAGATTCAAAATTATTTTTGAATAAAACAAACTGGGATGATTTAAATGATAAAATTTTAGATATAGCTGTAGACTTGCATTATCAAGGTGCTCTTGCTAAAAATAGCTCCTTACAATATGCTATATCCAAAAATGACCCCTTGTATTTAGCTGACTGTATTGAAAAATTTCCCGATTTAGTTTCTTATGACGGAAACCGAAAAAGAATACCTTATTTGCGAGGAACCTTCAGTGGCCCTTCGGACTTCTAAAATACTTTTTCTACTAAGTTTTATTCCTTTAAGTATTTGTCATGCCAAAGAAATCAATTCTTGCTATGACGAACCATACGCATACAAAGTAACGGAATGCTTTAATGAAAAAATAGAAAGTCAGAAAGAGGAATATGGTAAAATAAGAAGCAAGTATATAACCGAAGTTTCAAAAATGACAGATGACTACAAAATATTTGTCAAGAAAGAAAAAATGGTGAATACTAAGTGGTTAAAGTTGATAGAAGAAGATTGTAAGATGAGAGCCATGTCTGCCGGAGAAGAGGATGGCGAGGCTTATGGTACTGCCTACTTAGCATGTACTTACGATAGATATGTTGAACGAACTAAGTCTTATAAAAACTTCTTTATTACAAACTAAATATTAAGGTTGTTAAAATGGCTTTTGATGCTTATTTAAAAATTGATGGAATTGTTGGCGAAGCACTCGACAGCAATCATAAAGATTGGATCGAAATCACAGACTTTCGCTACACAGTAGAGCAAATTATTTCAACCACAGCATCAAGTGCGGGCGGTGCTACTGCCGGAAAATCAAACTTCCCAGATTTTAGTATTAGCAAGCATATTGATAAAGCATCTCCTAAATTGTTTGAATTATGTGCGTCAGGAAAGCATTTAAAAAACATTATTGTTCATGTGAATCGTGCAGGCGGTAAACAAGAAAAGTACCTTCAGATAAAACTCGAAGAAGTCATTATTACAAACGTTTCGGCGTTTGGGAGCACTCATGATGACTTACCTCTTGAACATGTGAGTTTTAACTACGGCCGTATCTCGTTCACATACATCCAGCAGAGCCGTGCAACAGGCCAGGCTGGGGGTAACATCAGCGGTGGCTGGGATCGCGTAGCTAATAAAACGTATGCTTCGTAATCTTGAAGTCAGTGTAAAGAATAAGAAGCCCGCATGTGCGGGCTTCTTATTCCAATCAAAATTATTTATGAGTGCTATTTTATTATCATGCTATTTTGATAATCTTTATTAAAATAATAATTAAATACGAATTCATGAACTTCTATAATCTCATCCACTGTATTTAAACATACCTCTTTCTCCTCCAAAATACTATCTATATAGCAGATAGCAGATAGCAGATAGCAGATAGCAGATAGCAGATAGCAGATAGCAGATAGCAGATAGCATTAATGCCCATGTCAATATATCTGCCAGTCATTATTAAAACGTTTTTATAGAGAGTATTACTAACGTATTTTCCTTGCACTTATCTAGTTTCTTTCACTTTTTCTATTAATAAATTAATCTTTTCTCCATGTTTATAACGATATATTATAGCACTTAAGTAACCTCTTCCCAATAGGCCCACTCAAAAAGTGGGTCTATTTTTTTGTAGCTGTTCTTTCGCGCAGTGGTTTCACACGTAGATTTCTTTACAGTAATGAGATAAATAATGGTAAATGTAGGGTGCGACAAAATGAACAGTCACTGGCAGATAGATTTATACAATAGATTGAATAATGCAACAGATATGCAAGATGTTTTAGACACAACGCTCAAAATAGTAAAGAATTGGGGGTTTGATTATTGTGGCTTTCGTTCGAAACTACCTATGCCTTTAGCTAAACACAGATTTTCTGCATTAAGTTCAAATGAAGATAAGATTAGCAAAAAAGCAGAAAATGGAGAATATGATAACTCACCACTTCGAAAGCACTGTTCACAATCAATAGAACCAATATTTTGGGGAGGCACATCAGATGAACCACTATTTCAACAAGCACCTGAAATGTGGGAAGAATATCATGGTTCTGGTCATCTAGGTGGTTGGGCGCAGTCTATAATAGAAGCTGAAAATATGTATAGCATGTTTTTGGTTGACAGCCCTTTTATATTAACTAAGAAACATTTTGAGTATGTAGATTTTAAGCTACAATGGGTTGCAACAGCAGTGCTAGCTAGAATGAACCAAATTAAATTGAGGCCTGTTGTACAACTTTCAGAGCGCGAAAAAGAAGTTTTAAAATGGACAGGTGATGGTAAAACTGCTGATGAAATAGCACAAATATTAATCTTAAGTAACAGCACTATTAATTTTCATCTTCGAAAAGCAATGTACAAACTCAATGCTTCCAATAAAACCTCAGCTGTCGTCAAAGCAATCTACTTAAACCTTCTCCATTAACTCTCTCCTAGGTATTTGGTCCTGGGAAGTTGGTATACACCTCTTTCAGGAGGTGATCCATGGCTCAGATTTTTCACAAACGCGCCACGACAACGCACGCCATGCGAGCAGAACTACAGCGATCAGTGGAGTCGGTCACAACGTTGTTTTTTACGCTCAAAAAGATAAGCAATCAGGGGCCATGTACCTTCAGGAAGCTCGTAACGCCCTGCCATGAAACAACCCCGGTTAATGTGTGCGATCAAGCGTACCAAAAAACGTTTTCGTACAGAACCTAAGCCTTGTAGCGCGATACGCCTCCCTTATGGTCATGCCTTTGACCCGCTTCATGGGGTGATGAAAACGCACTCTTTTATTGTGAAGGCTATAGCCACTGAGCCATCAGTGAGTTGGCACAACATATAGACCATCTATCACTGCGATAGCATTATTTGACGCGATCATGCTGACATCCAACTTGAAAATCGCCATTAATGCCCCTATATAGATAGACAGCAACAGTGATTTATCTATCAGGAGGCACATCTATGGCATCAGGTTTTGGTCCAGCAGATGGCGTTCAGGATACGATTGCTGCAACGCTTGATAATGCGGTCGATCACGCTCGATCACAGCTGGAACGCTCACAGTCACGTCCCAGCCGCACCCACTGTCTGGAGTGCGGTGAGCCTATCCCGGAAGCGCGCCGAAAAGCATCTCCCGGCTGCCAATACTGCATCGAGTGCCAGGCCAGTCACGACAAGCGCTTTCACGACAGCTACAACCGTCGTGGCAGCAAGGACTCTCAGTTACGTTGATATCAACGGCCTGCGTTATTGCAGGCCGTTTTGCTTCTTATTAAAAGGCTGTTTCATAACCTAAGTGATTGCTTTCATCCTTTCTAAAATAGATGCCTTTTACCGCAATTTTTGTGGTTTAAAGCCTCTTCAATGGCATGGTATTGAGGTTATGAAGCACGCTCTAAAGAGCGATTGCTGCTGCCTGCATGCACATGGCGTTTTTGATTCACCGTCATGGGCCTGCGATTACCACCCGCTCGGATGCGACTCACCATGCCGAGCATGGCAGGGCAATTAGAGCATGTGGGTCTGGTGCAGCAGCATTCATGCCCTCCGATATCAATGCGCGCTTTTACGCACCACCTCACCCTTGTCGCTGTTGCAAGGCAGAAAGAACCAAAGCCTCACTGCGATACACTCAACCAGTAATAACAAGTCGTCAATACACCCAAGCCTCCGTAAGCGCGTGCTACTGCGAATATGCACAACAGTGACTTTCTTTACGAAACGGGATTTTCTAATAGGGATTTTCTAATAAAAAGAGGACGTACCGACAATATAGGGCCACTAAACGATTAATACGCTCGCTCACTATTGTTTCCATTGTCCAGCGGTCCACTCTGATACTTCACCTTTTATGAACCCCCATAAATAGAGCGCTATGCCAGACAACGTGTAAACTGCCTTTTCGATGCGGGTGATGGCTCTGAAGCCAAACCTCCCACGAACTAGCAATGCGGTTATGATCCGCCCTGGGTTCGTGATGCTCGCATCACTTGAACGCTCTGAGACCCGCACTTCGTAGTCGGATGCCGCAACGCTCACAGTAAGCCGACCAGCGAACCTTTATTGCTCAGGTTCGTGCCCCTACTATTAATCGTTTATTAAGAACGAAGTGGCACCGTCGCATACCGCACCGTGTATGTTTCGTTGACCAATATAGGCATTTTGTCGTGATAAAAAGCGTGGTCTATAAAAAGGCGCATGTAATGGACTTCTTATGAAGCGCTTTTCACTCGTTTAGTACAGCGCTATTTACCCATATCAATAAATAGCAGCCTATGCCTTAGCATACGAGATATGCGACAATCCCGCCTCTGACCTTTACTGATATACCACTTTATGGCCACTGATACTCGATACGACGCGCTTTCAGGCGCTGCGGCACCTGCTGCCGATACCGCTCGACGCTTTTCCGTTGCGCCGATGCTGGACTGGACAACACGTGACTACCGCGCTTTCGCTCGCTGTCTGACACGCCATGCGCTGCTCTATTCAGAGATGGTCACGACGGGAGCCATTTTGCACGGCACGCCGCGCGGTCGTTTCCTCGACTATAGCGACGTAGAGCACCCCATTGCGCTGCAGCTCGGGGGAAGTGACCCCGTCGAACTGGCCGAGTGTGCCGCAATCGGCCAGCAATGGGGCTACGACGAGATCAACCTGAATGTGGGTTGTCCCAGTGATCGCGTGCAGAACAACATGATCGGTGCCTGCCTGATGGCGCACCCCGACAAGGTCGCACGTGCCGTAGAGGCCATGCAGCGTGCCGTTGATGTACCGGTGACGGTGAAGTGCCGGATCGGGATCGACGATCAGGACAGTGAAGCCCACCTGACCCAGTTCATCGACACCGTGGCGGGTGCAGGCTGCCGAACCTTCATCGTTCATGCCCGCAAAGCGTGGCTGCAAGGGCTGTCGCCGAAAGAAAACCGTGATATTCCACCGCTCGACTACGACCGCGTGCACCGCCTCAAGGCCGCTCGTCCCAACCTTCACATTGGCATCAATGGGGGCATCACCTCACTGGAGGCCTGTCAGCAGCAGCTTCAATACGTCGATAGCGTGATGATCGGTCGTGAGGCCTATCACTCCCCATATCTGCTGGCCGACGTTGACCGGCTCATCTTCGGCGCAACGGCTCCCGTACCGTCACGCATTGACGTCATGCAAGCCTACCGCCCGTATGTCGAGCAGCGTCTGGCCGAAGGCGTGCGCCTGCACACCTTGTGCAAACCTATGCTGGGCCTGTTCCACGGTCAACGCAGCGGCCGCGCGTTTCGCCGCTTACTGTCTGAAAGGACCACTGTCAAAGGCGCAGGAATTGAGGTGTTCGACGAAGCACTGCAGATGATGCAGGCCGCCGCCATGCCTCGCCCCAGCGTCGACACTGAGTAAGCCTATCGTTCAGCCCTTATCGAACGTTCTTTGTTATACGGAATACCACTATGCAGAATCGCGTCGCACCTTTCTGGCCTTTTTCTTCACGTATCCGCTCATTAGCGGTGAAGGCCGTTGGCCTGAGCATTGGGCTACTGCTGACGGCCACGTCGCAGGCTGCCAGTTGGGACATCAGCGAAGACGTGTTTGATGCCGCTCAGGGGGGCGTTCAGGTCAAGGGGAGGATTTCGGCCGATGAAGATCCCGAGATACTGCTCGGTGGCTACGCGTGCCGAGGCTGCCAAAATGCCAATCCGTTCATCTTTCTGTATCTGCCTGAAGGCCATAGTGGTGATGCGCCCTACCCCATTACCGTCAACGGTCGCCAGATCATGGTGCAGGGCGAAAGCAGTGACAATCCTGAGATCGTGACCGACCAAATTCCCGTCGACACCAACGATGTCAACTGGTGGGCACAGCAGGTAGTGCGCGATGTGCCCCTGAGCGTATCGCTCGATGGCCATGTGTGGCACTTTGCCAACCGCAATGGGCATCGCTTCGTCCGCTAACCCGCCGCAATGAACGCCTGCGGGATGCTGTTCGATCATAAAAAAGACCTGAGCCGCTATGACTCCGGTCTTTTTGAATCCGCAACGTTACGCTCGTCACATTTAGCCGCGCCTTCTCGCGGCCGCCCACTCATCCTCCTGACCGCACTTCAGTTGCTACGTGCTCGCTAGCGATAGACGGTTATATTCCACCCCGCCACTAGGCCAGCGGGCACGCCAGCACATGCAGGCTACGCACGCCCTGTGCACCGCGTATCAAAATGCCTTCGATATCAGCAGTAGCCGAGGGTCCGGACATCAGCACCGCATAGTGCACGGTACTGAAATCGCCGCGTGCATAGGCGGCATGCAGATCGCTGACGATCGCCTGCGGATCAAGCAGTACCACCAAGTGCTGGGCAAGATAACCCAGCGTGTTGGTGCCTAACTCCTCTTCACTCAGCCACACCGATCCGGTTTCTGCGATCCCGAAACGGGCACGCACAATCGCCACATCGACATCATCCAGTGCATACGGGGCTGCATCACGATCAAGCGCCTCGACACCCGTAATGCCTTCGACCGCGCTACAGAAGCGCTGCGCCTGCGGAAACAGCCGGCACACATGAGCCCCCAGCGTTTCTGCATCGGGGCAGGTATCGATAAAGGTGTTATCCCACTGCCCGCCCATCAGCGCCAGCGCTTCTGCAAAGGCAGCAGGCGTCGCCGGAGAACGATGGTCGAATGCTGGGATATCCGGCAAAGGACGTGCCTCTGGGCGGTTGCGCCGGATAGCCGCCAGCATGCTGGTACGTGCATCGGTTGTTGCTACTGTGCCGCTTTCACCGCTGGCGGCGGCCAGTTCCTCTAGACTGTTCATGAGGTATGCACCCCGTGTGGATCGTTGTGCTGACGGTGTTCGACGTACCATTGGCGAAACGACTGCTTAGGCATTGGTGGCAGCTCGCGTCCTTCACACCAAGCATTCAGTGGAGAATTTACCAGCGCAGAAGGCAGATACGGTACGGTGGTATGCATGGCCTTAACCATGCCGCGGTACAGCAATGGGTGCGACAGGATGATACCAGCCGTCTTCATGGCACTGCGCTTAATAAATGGCAGGTCGTGCTGTTCGGCAACTAATTCGCGCCATTTATAGATCTGTTCATGAATGTTGATCTTCACCGGACAAACATGGGTGCAGCTGCCGTTGAGGGTCGATGCAAATGGCAAGGTGCTGTAGCGCTTGAAGTCCATCGTGGGGTCGATAATCGCCCCGATCGGGCCAGAGTACACCCCGCCATAGCTGAGTCCGCCGCTGCGGCGGTATACCGGACAAGTATTCATGCAAGCGCTGCAGCGTATGCACTTGAGCGAATACCAGAAATCCGCCATTGCTAATCGGGCACTGCGCCCGTTATCAACCAAGATGAAGTGCATTTCACCGCCACGCCGTGGCGCACGAAAGTGCGAGGTGTACTGCGTGATCGGAGAGCCGAGTGCACTGCGTGACAGTAGTCGGATGAAAACCCCCAGATCCTGCTGGCGAGGAATGATCTTTTCGATGCCAATCGACACAAGATGCAACGGTGGCAGATTGGCACTCAGGTCAGCGTTGCCCTCGTTGGTGCAGACCGTCACCGCACCAGTTTCGGCGACGGCGAAGTTGCACCCGGTCATCCCAGCCTGCGCGGCGAGCATCAGTGGGCGGGTTGCCTCGCGCTGTCTTTCGGCCAGATAGTGCGGATCATGGTTATCGGGGTCAGTGCCCAGCGTGCGCGCAAACACCTTCGACACATCACGCGCCAGCTTGTGCACGGCCGGCACCACCACGTGACTGGGCATCTCGTTATCAAGCTGCTGAATGCGCTCGCCCAGATCGGTCTCCACCACCTCGATACCGCGCTCCGCCAGATAGGGACGCATATCGCACTCTTCCGTCAACATCGACTTGCTCTTCACCAGCGTCTTGACGCCGTGTGCCGTCAGCAGTTGATGCACGATGCGATTGTGCGCTTCGGCATCTTCCGCCCAGTGCACATGTACCCCATTCGCCAGCGCATTGCGCTCGAACATTTCCAGATAGTCATCAAGATGCGACAGCGCATGCTCCTTGATCTCGGACGCCAGCGTTCGCAGCGCCTGCCATTCAGGATGCGCTTTCATCTGCGCATCGCGTTTCTGACGCAATCCCCACAGATTGCGGTCAAGAAAGGCTTGATTATCGGTCAGCGCCAAAAAACGGCGTGCATTATCGACGTGATCAACCGCGTGCATGAGCCCGCTCCTGTTCCGATACGCCATTTAATACCTGCGCGATATGCAGGAATCCGATATCCAGCCCCATCCGTTTCGCACAGCCTTGCTGATGCATTAAGCAGGACATGTCTGCCGAGACGATGTATTCCGCACCAGCGGTGTGATGATCGGTGACTTTGTCCTGCCCCATTTTTACTGAAACCGGAGCCTCTGTAACACTGAACGTGCCCCCAAACCCACAGCACTCATCGGGCCGCTGGGGCATAACGAACTCAATGCCCGCGACCTTTTCCAACAGCGCCTTGGGCTTAGAAAAGAACGGCTCGTCGATTTCGGTCATCGACGCCTCACGTAAACCACGCAGCGAACTGCAGCTGTTGTGCAACCCGATACGGTGCGGAAACGACGCCCATGGGAACGCTTCCACTTTCAGCACATCATGTAAAAACTCCACCAGTTCAAACGTATTCTGGCGCACATGCTGAACCTCATCCGTCTGCTCAAGGTGGTCCAGATGATGACGAATATGATGAACGCAGCTGGCAGAAGGCCCAACGATCACGTCATATTCAGCGAAGTTGCGCACGAACAACCGTTCCGTGGCCTCGGCGTCCTTATGGCAGCCACTGTTGGCCATCGGCTGTCCACAACAAGTCTGCTTCATGGGATAGCTCACGGAGCACCCCAGCCGCTCAAGCAACTCCAGCGTTGCCACGCCGACCTGTGGGAAGCAGGCATCAATAAAACAAGGGATGAAAAGCGCAACGTCCATAAGCGGTACAAGCCTCCATGCGGTAACAGCCCGCCACCTTCACCGTCGTATTCCCATGCGCCAGCCATGTTCACATTGAACACATGACCCGCGCGTCAGGAGAAGTATGGTGCGCCCATCCCAAGACCTCCAATATATGGAAATTACATTATTAATATTATTTAAATATTGACCCAAATGCCCTATGAGCAACGCACAGATCCCATCTGCAAACAGCGCTTGATAATGGGCAAAAACAATCAAAGCCCACGCAATGCCCGCCCTAGCTAGCGCTCCCAACCGAGTCACCCGCCAGTATGACCGACAGACACTGCGCAATGGAGGTGTGGAGGTGTGGAGGTGTGGAGGTGTGGAGGTGTGGAGGTGTGGAGGTGTGGAGGTGTGGAGGTGTGAAGGTGTGAAGGTGTGAAGGTGTGAAGGTGTGAAGGTGTGAAGGTGTAAAACGGTGGATATTCACTCCCATAGCGTCAATCACTGCGCGGGCGTGGCATCATCAGTAAGCGTAAATGAATCGAGGGCATGGGCCCTGCTTGTCAGCGCTTATGCGGCCTTAAGCGCGCTGTCCCATGCCTTGGCGGCACGTATGGGCTCAATCGCCCAGCGCCTGGATGCTCAGAATCGACGCGCCCTGTCGCGCCAGCGTCAAGGTAGTCAGTGCCGCCGATGAAATGGCATGGCGTTCACATAGGGCAATAATGTCGTCAAGCAGTTGGCGGGCATCGTGGGCATCGAAGCAACAGTCGGCATAGTAATCATGCAATCGGCTCAGCTGGCGGTACTGGCCTGCTGGCGTCAGTGATGAAAACATCGCGTCGTGCCAGCTGTCGTCGATAGGCACCCAGAGCGGTTCATCGGCGTGCTCGATGTACACATACAGATCTAGCGCCATACCGTTCCCCTAAAATAACCTCTTCCCACCAGTAGACAAGCAGGCACCTTATAAATGCGTATCAAACGCGTACAGAGCATCATGCGGACAGCGGAGGGTCACGCGCTCGGCAGCGTTAGGCAACCCATCAATCTCGACAGCCATCAGTGACTGTCCCAGCTCAAGCCAGTATACCGTCTGGTCATTACCATTGCGCTCCAGCGTTCCGGTCAGCCAGCTGTACTGAGGAGCGGTGTCGAACCGATCATCAGCCGTTCGTGCAGGCAAGGCGTCGACGCCCCACGTACAGATATGCGTCATGTCCAGTTCGATATCGGTCACATCGCCGACCGTGAAAGCCGTGTCACCACCGGCACGGCAGTGAAGCCGTCCACATGCTGCCTCCAGTAATAACCGCATGCCCCGCCGATCCTTGACGCAAGCCAGTACCCGTACCTCCATGATGTTCTGCCCCTGCCCCCTGCCATACCGCCAGATGTTCTTTTCCCTACCTTGAATACCGCACCGCAGAACAAGCCTCGTAAATGCAATGTGCGGCGGTTTTTACCTATGCCCAACAGCGGCCGTTCAGACGTACGCCGCGATATTTCTGACGATTAGATACAGCGTAGTGAGGCCACAGGCGACGGCCAGTGCACGCAGTAGGCCGCCAACGATAGCATTAGGAAACTTCAGGCGCGTTTCCAGATACAGCCCCAGCTGGCTGGCTCCCCAGCTACCGAGCGCAAACCATGCCAGCGTTGCGGTCAGTGCGCCCGCGCCATACCACAGACGTCCCTGAATCGGCAGCAGCGTAGACAAGGGGTAGGTCACCAGCAGTTGGTTCCAAACCAGCACCAGCCAAGCATTAACGAGGGTGACCGCGATCGTGATCGCGTCGCGCGGCTGTGGTGCAGGAGGATAGAGCGTGGGCGACAGAGCCAGCCGCTTGCCAAACAGCAACGTTCGCGCCTGCCATGTTCGCCCCCAACGATACACACGAATCCCCAGTAGGCTGACAAGAACCGCAGTCAGCAGGTGCTCCGGACGCACCAGGCGCAGGCAGGCCATGCTGACCACCAGTGTCAGCGCCAGCGCCGCTAGCAGAATGGTACGCATGATGGCGGTCTTCAACGCCGCCTGACGTACCACCAGCAGAACAGGCAACCAACACAGCACGATCGCCAAGCGCGAGTATTCGAGGAAGCCTTCCATCAACATGCTCATGCCTTATCTCCATGTTACGAGGTCGTTGACATGAAAGAAGGCACCCCTCGTTGGGGCGCCCCACCCTGACCGCTCAGGGCAGCTTCTTCTGCCGTTTACGATGAATAATTCGCTATGCTACCGGACATCTCTGGCCCCTCTCAATAACGCAGAGCGTTTTGCCTAAAAGTGCCGTTGTCGGCATCAGACATACATTAACCGCCGTAGAATCAATATGATAACGGTATAAGAATACTCATAAAAAAGGAGCACCCTGAAGGTGCTCTTGATGAACCGGATGCTGACCGCACGGCTATGGCCAGCTTAGCCGCGGGATGAACGAAATGGCATACAGGGCGCTCAGGCCGATCATGACGTAGATGAGGCGAGCGGCAAACGTTCCTGGCCCGAACAACGCGTCGATCAGGTTCAGGCGAATCAGTCCAATCAGAAGCCAGTTGATTCCACCCGCGATCAGCAGTATTTGGGCAATAACCGCAGCACGTTTCATATAGACCCTCCCCTCGCGAGATAACCGTCGTACCTTTAGCGTCATCGCTTCAGCATAGCAAAACTGTTACAACGTGTTAGCTAACGTACTACCAAATGGGAAATTTATCCTTATTGGTAGGCTTGATTACCTTTACTTAAGTGGGTTTATTCTTGACCGCGATGCCAGTGACGGTTTAAGGCATGCGAGCAGCCGGTTTCATGACGATGCTTGCATCCGGTAACAGCGCGTTAAGCGTGCACGCAGATGTGAGGCACGCTGGACGCGGTGGTGAGCGGTACGCTCCAGTACCACCGGATGGGTGGTGGCGATCGAGCAGAAACGCTTGGCGCGCGTGATCCCGGTATACAGAAGCTCGCGGGTCATAATCGGGTTCGGCTGACCGGGCAGCACCAGCAGTACGCGATCGAACTCAGAGCCTTGCGATTTGTGTACCGTCATCGCAAAGACCGTTTCGATATCATTGAGACGGCCCGGCATGATGGCACGCACCGTTCCCTCTTCGGCCGCTGGAAAGAAGACGCGCAGCCGCCCTTCGCTCTGCGGGTCGGGTAGTGCGATACCAATGTCACCGTTATACAGCCCCAGCTGCGGGTCATTGCGGGTCACCATCACAGGGCGGCCGATGTACCATTGCTTGCGGCCGCCGATATGGCCGTCTTTCGTCAGCCGTTGCGTGATCGCCTCATTCATTCCCTCCACGCCCGTTGGGCCACGACGCAATGCGCACAGCACCTGAAAACGATTGAATGCCTGCAAAACATCCCAAGGCGATGCACCGCTACTCACCAGCGCCAGATAAGCGCGGTACTCGTGCGCCGCTCGCTTGATAAGTGCCAAGGGCTGCTTCTCGTTCAGCACGTGGAATTCGATATCGTCGTATCCAGCCTGCCAGCAGGCACGCAGTGCTTTGTAGCTACCTTCATTGACGGCCTTCGCTAGTGCGCTGATGCCGCTGTCCGCTTTAAAGCGATAGCTGTGACGTAGCGTAACAACGTGATCACGCAGCGGCGATGTCGAGGGATCGTCCACAGGGGCACCGACGACTTCCTTCGTCATCAGCTGGCGCTGGCCGCTCAACGCCACCAGCCGGCTGGCGACGTCTGCACTGAACCCTTCGCTGCGTTCACACAGCTCACCTAATACAGCTCCTGCTTCAACCGATGATAGCTGGTCACGGTCGCCGATCAGAATGAGGCGCGCATCGTCCGGCAATGCCTGTAACAGGGCATGCATCAGGTCGAGATCGACCATCGATGCCTCATCGACCACCAACACGTCCAGCATCAGCGGATGCTCACGGTCGTGACGGAAATGGCGCGTGTCGGGACGCGCGCCCAGCAGGCGATGCAGCGTACTCGCTTCGGAAGGAATACTGTCGATCACAGCGGCATCGCATGCCAGTGATGCCGCGGCGCCTGCAATCGAACTGGATAGTCGAGCGGCCGCCTTGCCCGTCGGTGCTACCAGCCGGATATGCAGAGGACGTCCTTGGGTAGCCAACGCCTGTTGCTGTAACAACGCCAGCAGGCGCGTCACCGTCGTCGTCTTGCCCGTGCCGGGGCCGCCAGAGATGATAGTCAGCCGCTGTTGCAGAGCCAATGCGCAGGCGACTCTCTGGTCATCAATGCCGATGTCCTGTGGCGGGCCAAACAGCACGGTCAGTGCCTGCGCTGCGTCAGGCATGGCCGTATCGTGCCGTGTCATGCGCTGAGCCAGATCAAGGGCGACACCGCCTTCGGCTTGCCACATCCGCCGCAGGTACAGGCGCGTGCCGTCAAGCACCAGCGGTGCAGCAGCGCTCAACCGCTCCGGTGCATCGGCATCCGGAACGGCCACGATCAACGAGGCCTGCAGTCTTTCCAACCACTGCGCGAGCAACGCTATGCCGAACGACGGCAGTAACCGTGAAGGCATCACTGTGGTGTCCGTGTACTGCAATGCCCGCCCATCCTGCGGCGGCAGCGACAGCACAGCGTCGGGGTCGGACAGCGCCTGCGACAGGTCAAGGCAGATATGTCCTCTTCCCAGCTGGTGGCTAACCCAAGCCGCCGACAGCAACGCCACGACATCCTGCTCACCGTGTTCACGCAAAAAATGCACAAAATGGCGATCGAGTGTGCGCAGCCAGCCCAATTCGACCCAGTTGGCCAGCTGCTGTGTCAGCACCTCCAGCGGATCGCTGCCCAGTAATGGCGCGGCCGGAACGGTGGGCAGATCGAACAGAGACATCTGGTCAGGCATGGGACACCTCTCGGGACGCTGAAACGCCAGTCAACAGGGCATCCAGACGCTCAATCAGCGCACGGTCTGGACGACGGTAGATCACCCCCTGACCATCGCTGGCCGTCTGGGAACCAATGCCGCGAATGAACAGATACAGCACCCCACCCATATCACGGTCGTAGTCATAGTCAGGTAGCCGGATCGACAGCTGGCGATGCAGCGCAAGGGTATAGAGCGCGTACTGAAGATCGTAGCGATGAGTGATCATGGCGCGGCTCATGCCGTCATGACGGTAATCTTCGCCCTGATCGCCGAGATGGTTGGACTTCCAGTCCATGAGGTACCAGCGCCCTTCGTGCTCGAACACCATGTCTATATAGCCGCGCAGCATCCCGCGCAGTGTGCCCGCCGTCAGCTCAGGGTAATCAGCCCCTGTCCACGGCTCCATACTGCGCAGCACCCTGTCCAGAGTGCCGATGGACACCTCTGCGGTGACGGGCAGCCAGAACTCCAGCTCGGCACGCCACTGGCGGATAGCCGCCAGCGTCAGCGTAGACAGCTGAGGGTGCAGCGGCGTCTCGACCAGGGTCATCAGCCATGCATACAGTGGATCGCCCCAGCCCTCTTCATAGCCCGAACGTGCCAGCGCGCGCCCGATATCAACACGCAGCGTATAGCTGTATTCCACGCTTTCGAGCTGATCGAACTGCACGTTCTGTAGGATGCCATGTAGGAACGTCCCCGCCTGCGGCCCCCGCGGGAAGTTGACGATCGGCCCTAGCGGCGGCGCAGGCCGCGGCGTTTCTTCATTCAGCACCTCGCGGTCTGAATCCACCATGCCGGCTTGACCGTCAGGGTCGAGCGGCACGTCACTGTGCAGATCACGCACCAGCGCAGAATACGATGCAATCCACCAACGGCGGTCAATCTGACCGGAGAAGGAGCGCGCTTCTAGCGCGGTGGAAGGCGGCTCCTCCTGCAACAGTGCGTTAGCAGGCAAGGGAGCTGGCAGTGGCAACATCACAAAGGTCGGTGTGTCGCATAGCGCCTGCAAGCGCTCCCGCACGACGGTACCGTCCAGTAACGGCTCCATGTCCTTGCCCGTCACCTGACGCTCAGCACCGCGCAGCAGCAGGTTGCCCAGCGCGCTCAGCGCCAGCGTAGTTTCATTGCTGCTCGGCCGACTGCGCCCCTTGAACAGCGGTGCAACGCCAAGACGGCAGGCGTGACGCGCGCGGGTGAGTCCGACGTACAGCAAACGGATATTCTCATCAAGGCGCGCGCGATCCGCTCGTTCCCATAGCGCACTGGTCGCCTCGTAGGCCACACTTCTGCGCCCATCATCACCGGTCACGGTGCACGCCTGATGCTTGTTGCCCGCTTCAGGGCGGTAATCGCAGACGAAGGGCAGATAGACAATGGGGTATTCCAGCCCTTTTGACTTGTGGATGGTGATGACCTTGACCAGTGCATCGTCGCTTTCAAGGCGCTGCACCAGCGACTCAGGGTCCATATCGCTGTCGAAACGCGCCGCCAGCGCGCGATGCAACCAGCGCAGCACGGCCAGCTCACCGTCCAGCTGCTGGCTGGCGGTCTGGGTCAGCTCGACCAGATGCATGAAATCGGTCAGGCTGCGTTCGCCATCGCTGCGCCGCAGCAAGCGTGCACTGATATCGAAGTGCTGCATGATCCGCCGCACCATCGCCAGTACCCCCACCTGCTGCCAGTCACGGTGGAACGTATCAAACTGCTCGGTCAATCGCTCCCAGCGCAGTTCATCGTCGATCAGGTGTGCCACTTCATCCAGACTATCGCTCATCAGGCGAGTGCCCATAACACTACGGATGCGGCCATCGTCATGCGGGTGAGCCACCGCTTCCAACAGCTGTAATAGCCAGAACGCTTCGCGGGTCTGAAAGACCGAACGCTGTAGGCTCAGGTAGACGCTGCGAATGCCAACCTTGCGCAACGCGTCCTGCACCCGACGCGCTTCGCTACCCGTACGCACCAACACGGCAATATCAGCCGGCCGCACGGGCCGCAACGCGCCATCTGACTGACGAAAGCCCGCGTTGCCAAGCTGACTGTCATGCAGAAGCTGCCAGATATCATGGCACGCGGCATCACTCATCGTGCGGCTGTATTCACCGCTACGCATAAAGTCGTCGCTGTCAGGAAACCAGCAACCCAGTGCGGGCGCAGGCTCACCTTGCTGTTCCAGCACTTCGTCTAGCCCTTGCGCCTCGACTGACACAAACGGAATGTCGGGGTGACGGAAGGGTTCATCGGCAGCCGAGAACAGGCGATTAACCGCATCAACCATGACCTGAGACGAACGGAAGTTGCGCGCCAGCGTGTAGCGGGTAGTGATATCGCGACGAGCGCGCAGATAGGTGTTGATGTCCGCATTGCGGAACGCATAGATCGCCTGCTTGGGGTCACCGATCAGCAGCAGCGCCGTTGCACCGGCGAACTCGGCATCGGCGTCCTGATAATGCTCACGCGCGGGATACAGTCGATCGAAGATACGGTACTGAACCTCATCGGTATCTTGGAATTCGTCGATCAGCGCTACGGGCAGTTCGGTGCGAATGCGCTTAGCCAGTCGTCCACCCATCGGTCCTTGCAGCGCGTCGTCCAGCGCATTCAGCAGATCGTCGAAGTCCCAGACCCCATCGGCCTGTTTGCGCCTCATCAGCGCCGCGGCTAGTCCATCGCGGGCATGAGCCAGCATCAGTGCTTCCAGCGGATAGTCATCACTGCGGCAACGGGCATCGCTCCACGCATCCAGCGCATCGAAGAACGGATGCTGTGGCGGCGTGCCGCCCTTCTTGGTCGCCTGTGCGAGTCGCGCTGCACTGCACCACGCCTCACCGCTGGTCATCAGCAACGTAGCAGGCCATTCCCCACCGTTCTGGGCCCATTGCGCCAGCGCTTCCCCTTTGCTTTCCAGCTGCTCAAGCTTGAACTGGTTCTTTTTCAGCTGACCGCTTTCTATCCCCTCGCGCAGCAGTACCAGTACATCGTCCTGATAGGCAGTCCGTGCCGCAGCCAGCGCTTCGGCAGCCCGCTGCTGTGCATGAAGCGCAGGCAGCAACACCTCACGCAGCGAAGCGGGTGCATCAATAGGCTGGTCTTGCCAAATCAACGGCTGAGGACGCCCGCTGGCCAGCAGCGGCCGCAGTCTATCGCCCAGTGCCTGTGGTCCTGACCAGCACTGCTGCACCAGCGCCTGCGCATCGGCCGGCAACGGATAGAACTCGCGCCGCCAGTAGTCTTCCAGTTCCTGATCGAACAGTGCCTGAGGATCAGCCAGCAGTTCCGCTTGAAACGGTGTCCCGCTATCGAACGCATGCCGTTTCAGCATGCGTTGGCAGAAGCCGTGAATGGTGAAGATGGAAGCGTCGTCCATCATGCGCATAGCCTGATCAAGCCGCAGCGCATTGCGGGCCTGCTGCCCTTCCGGCAGCGAATCAAGGATCTTCTTCAGTACAGGATCAGGCGTACTGTGGCCCAGCAATGCATCGCGTGCATCACGCAGCCGTTGGCGAATACGGTTTTTCAATTCATCCGTCGCCGCTTCGGTAAAGGTCACCACCAAGATGTCTGGCGGCATCAACGGCTTGACGAAGGCAGCCTCGCCACCGTGTCCCAGCACCAGCCGCACGTAAAGGGCCGCCAGAGTGAAGGTCTTGCCGGTACCGGCACTGGCTTCGATCAAACAGCGGCCACGCAAGGGCAGCGTTGGGATATCAAGCGGTTGCGTCATGTGCGCCTCGACAGTAGATAAAGGAACAGCACGGCCTCAGCCGCGCGGATTCCAGCGATGAACACCGGGCACATCCAGATCGAACAAATCGAGCACACGCCCGACGGTATGGTCGATCATGTCGTCCAGCGTCTCGGGACGTGCATAAAAACTGGGCACCGGTGGCGCAATGATCACTCCCAGTTCGGACAACTGGGTCATATGGCGCAGATGACCGGTATGCAGCGGCGTTTCACGCACCATCAGCACCAGACGGCGGCGTTCCTTCAGCACCACATCCGCAGCGCGGGTCAACAGCGTGGAAGTCGTTCCTGCGGCGATGTCGGACATTGAGCGCATTGAGCAGGGAGCCACTACCATGCCCATGGTGCGAAACGAGCCGCTGGCGATGGAGGCCCCGATCGAGCGTTCGTGATGCACGACGTCCGCCAACGCTTCGACCTCTGGCACGCTCAGATCGGTTTCCAGCGCCAGCGTCTGTTTGGCCGCCGCGGACATAACCAAGTGAGACTCGATGGGCAGTGCCTGCAAGCGTTCCAGCAGACGCACGCCGTAGCAGATGCCGGAGGCACCCGAAATACCAACGATCAAGCGCAAGGGGGAAGTGGCGGTCATCAACAGCAGTTCCTTTGTTCTCTTAGGGGTAGAATTAAAGGTATGGCCGCTTACAGATGCTGCTCAGCATCGACTAGACGCGCGACCAGTGGGCCGTACAGACGACGGCTCAGCGGCGCAAATCCATCGGCCAGCAGATCATCAAAGGTCGGCCACAGCTCGCCTAGCACCGGATGCTGGTCGCGCAGCGGCGCGCGGCGTTGATCGCCGCAGAAGGTCTCTTCTTCATAGCGATCGCGGCACGGCTGCCAGAGTGGGTCGTCCGCCGCCAGCGTATCCTGCTCGGGTGCGCTGCCGTCAAGGTAGGTAAACGCCAACGAGCGATCCACCGGCAGCGGCCGCTGCCAGCCCTCTTCCATCACGGCAAGCCATTCAATCAGTTGCTGTTCGGCCGCCAGCGGGGTAATCGCCGGCAAACGCAGCACACGGTCTTCGAACACCCAGCCGGGGCGCACGGATCGCCCTGTCGCTAGGCTGGCCAGCAGCGCTTTCACCTCGTTCTCGAACAGGCGATGCGGTTTCTGCAATACGGGCAGCCCTTGGCGTGAGAATACGTCGCCATAGTGGGCGGGAGCGATCTGCCAGCAGTGCAACTGCCCGTCTTCATCTTGCTGAAGCCCTTCCAACACCGCCTCAAGCCAGCGTGTCTGCCCAAGAGCGTCCTGCCATGACCAGCGCAGCACCTGACGCTCCAGCGTTACTAACCCTTGTTGTACCTGCCGCCAGCGGTCAAGCTGCACGGTCAGCCGCGGTAGCATGCCGCGCACCAGCGCGTCACCGAACCCGAGCAGCGGCAGTTGTCCTGCCCGCTGCATTCTGGCTACCGCCGTTTCGAGAGGCTCTCCTGCTCGCGCCCCTTCCAACAAACGCCGCTTGAAATCGAAGACCTGAAGATTGTCCAGCGTGAAGGGTTCAGCGTCTTCCTCATCCACCTCTGGCTCACGGTAGTGAACGCTCAGCCTTGCCGCCAGACACAGCGTGGAGGGTGAACGCAGCAAGCGCAGCAGCCCGTCCTGTGATAGCTGGCTATCAGCCAGCGGTGCGGGTGGCAGTGTATGCGCTTCCTTCGGCAGCAACGGCCGATGTGCCACGTTCAGCGCCGCGGCCCAGTGCTCGTCATAGGTGTACAGCTGCGGTTCGCGGCCTTCCAGATAGCGGTGCGAGAACGGCTGAAGTGGGTGCTGCTGAGTCAGCCAATCAAGCACATGCTCGCCCGTATCCGGGTCATAAGGATGTTCGGCATCATCGGGCAGACGCCAGCCCTGCGCGATCGCATCGCGCAATTCGCTGATCAGGATCGACGGCGAATGCGGGCTTCCCCCACGCTGATCCTGTCCGACCCACGAACAGGTCAGACGTGTACGCGTTGCCAGCAACGCCTCCAGCATCAAATAGCGGTCATCATCGCGCCGCGAGCGGTCACCCGGTTGCGGATAGACCGCCATCAGATCGAAGTCCTGCGCTGGGCGCGTACGTGGATAGTCACCGTCATTCATGCCCAGCAACCAGGTGTAGCGGAACGGGATGGCACGCATCGGCATCAGCGTAGCGAAGTTGATGCTACCGCCCAGAAAGCGTGGTGCTAAACCGTCGTCGTCAATGATATCGCTCAGCGCGGCGCGCACGATGCACAGCGCTATCGGTTCATCGAAACGCGCACTGTCGCACTGATCTAACCAATCGTACACGGCACGCGTTAGGCGCTGACGGATATCGAATTCTTCTGCTGTGCGCGGTGCAAACACGGCATCGTAAAGGTGTGCCAGCCGCTCTGCCCACTGGGTCGGCGGGCACGGCTCGGCCATCTGCTCGGCAAAACGGTCAAGGGTATCCGTCACATCCATCAGACGCCCGACCAGCTCGGCATCCAACCCTTGAATCTCATCGTACGGCTCAATGTCGGCAAAGGCCTCGCCTGCGGCTTGGCTTTCACCGCCCACGGCGTAACCCAGCAACATTCGCTCCAGCCCGAAACGCCAGGTGTTGTTGGCTAGCGCCGGAAGTCCCAACAGCTCGCGATGGGCTTCATTCAACCCCCAACGCACACCGCTGCCCGTCACCCAGCGCGCGATACGCGGCAGCGCACTGGCGTCGATACCGAAGCGATGGCGGAAGGCAGGAATGTCCAGCCAGTCCAGCAGCTCACTGACCGTCAGCCGCCGTTCAGGCAAATCAAGCAACTGTAGGGCACACACCAGTAGAGGGTGAGACCGCGAGGCTCTGCGGTCAGCAATGCTATAAGGCATCCAACGGGCATCGGAGCGGTCGTACTGACCGAACACCGCGTCGATCAGCGGCGCATAGCGGTCGATCTCCGGCACCATCACTACGATATCACGCGGTTTCAGCGTTGGATCCTGCTCGAACGCCGCCAGCAGCTGGTCTCGCAGAATTTCGACTTCACGCAGCGGTGAGTGTGCCGATACGAACTGCACCGAGGTATCATCCAGTGCCAACAGACGCGGGCCATGACCGGTATCCAATCGCTCACGCGGATGCGCCATATCCAAAATGTCCTGCTGAAGCTGCTGCAACAGTGACGCATCAGGCCCGGAAGCCCAGTCTAGGAAGATATCGTGATCAATGTCGAAGCCCTGCTCAGTTTCGAACTCATAGAGTGCCGCAATGAAATCGCGCCCCTGTGCGCCCCACCCTGCCAATAGCGGATTGGCACGCAGGTGCAGCTCGTCGGGTGCAAGCGATTCCAGCTCAGGATGCGGCTGATGGCGCGCACGCGCCAGCGCCCGGGTCTCGCGCCGCAGCGCCTCACGCTCACCCACAATATCGCCCCAGTAAAACCGGCACGGGTTCGTCACCAACAGATAGATATCGGTCACCGAAGCGATGGCCTGCAATGCCTCCAAAATCTGCCATGGCAGGCTGGAAATACCGAAGATGAAGATACGACGAGGAATGCCCGCTGGCCGCTCGGTCAGCTCAGCTGCCCGCTCGCGGAAGCGGCGATGCACCCACGCGCGGTGAAAGGTACGTTCTTCCGGCGTGACATCATTGAGCAGCATACGCCACAGTACCGGCTGCCAGCGCTGGTCATCATCCAATCGAATAGCCGTTTGCTCGGTACGCTCGTATGCCCACGCCGCCATCCAGTCGGGGCGGTACAACAAATACTGGTCGTACAGATCGGCGAGACGTTCGGCCAGCTGATGAAGACGCTGATGCGAAGTCGTGTCGCTGACATGCTCATGGCGACGCAGATAGGTCGCCAACGGTGCATATACCGGCTCGTCGACCAGCTGCGGTAGCAGGCGCATTAACCGCCATACCAGCGCCTTGCGATCGAACGGTGAGCGTTTAGGTATCGTGTTTCCCAGCACGGCGCGATAGGCCTGCCAGATGAATTCCGACGGCAGCGGAAAGGCCAGTGATGCCGCAACGCCTTCCCGCTCGGCGATACAAATACGCAGCCACTGCGCCATCCCCTTGGACTGCACCAGAAAGACATCGTCTTCCAGCGGTGAAAGCGGCTCGCGTTCGACCAGCGACAGCGCCAGATCGCGCAAATCCTCGATATGGTTGGCATGAATAACCGAAAACATAGACACCTGCTGCCGAAGGGAAGGAAACCGAAGATGGCGTAGCGGTCACACCGGCATTGTCATCGCAATCCGGTAACAACACATTAGCCATGTTCCCATAGCTTAACATCGCCACGAAAAAACCGAGCGCGATAATGCCGCTCGGTTTGAGGGAACAACGATCAGGCCCAGAAAAGGCTATTCATCGACCGCGTGGTCCTTGCGCTCGTCGTAGCGCACCACGTTCTGACTGTAGCCACCGTCGATGTAGAGCGTTGTGGCGGTGATATAGCGTGCATGTTCGGAGCAGAGGAAAACGATCGGGTCCGCGATGTCATCGGTAACGCCGACGAAGCCCGCAGGAATCCATGCGTGGTACTTATCGCGCCCGGTCTTTTCGATATCGTCACGGTTGATGTCGGTTTCGATTGCCCCCGGGCTGACCCCAACCACGCGAATGCCATATTCACCCCACTCGACCCCAGCAGCGCGCGTCAGCATCTTCAGCCCTGCTTTGGCAACGCTGTAGTGAGACACCCCCTTGCGCATCACTTCATCGTGGATCGACTGCATATTGATGATGACCCCACCGCCACTCTTCTTCATCCGCAATGCCGCCTGCTGCGCACACTGGAACGGCGCCGTCAGGTTGACCTGTAGCAGCCCCTGCCAGGCTTCCAGCGGTAGCTCTTCCAGCGCATAGGTATTCTCATAGCCCGCATTATTGACCAGAATATCGATCTGCGGAAACAGCGTGTCAAACTGCTCGAACACTTGGGTAATGCTGGTGGGATCGGAAAAGTCACCGACAATTTCGCGCACTGTGACGCCATACTGCTCGGACAGCTCGGCCGCCATTGCTTCAGCCCCTTCATGGGGCGTACGGCAATGCATGGCGACATTGGCCCCTGCGGCGGCCAGTGCATGAACCACCTGCGCCCCGATGCCACGATTTCCGCCCGTTACCAACGCGTTCTTACCTTTCAGCGTCACGTCCATGACAGCTCCTGTCCTGATTGTCCTAAGGGATGGCGAATAAGAACAGGCCGAGCACTCCCGCTCGACCACAGCTTATCTTTTCTTAGGACAGTATAAGAACAAAAGTGCATCTTGCTTCAAACCGAATTGCCTCATCCCCCCCAATGCGACCAAGAGGCGTTATGCCCTTAAGCAAGTGTTCAATAATCTCACTCAACGGTGTGATGAAAACCGCTGGCATGGAAGGAGATTACTGCATAAGAGAGCCGCTAACGGCACCTACATACCGGCCTGCGCCGCACCGACGATAGGTATTCTTTAAAACGCAGCCGGGAAAGTAACGGGGCTCATTGGCGATGAGAAATATGATGGAGAAACGGCCATCACCACAGCATGCCAATAGCTCACGATGCGGCTAACAGAACAACGTGCCATACCAATTAGTGCGGCCAGCATGCGGCTCATGATCAGATGGCATAAACCATGCTAAGTGCATGTTTCATAACGCTAATACCCGTATCACTTAAGGGACATCAAACCACACATTGCGGTAGAAACCGTCTATTATAGACAGGGCAAAAGCGATCACTCAGGTTACGAAACAGCCTCTAAATACGACGCCCAAATCGTAAAACAGCGTAAGCGGCTCAGCGCTTTCGGAAACAGGGAAATAACCGTACAACAAATACGGCATATACCGCGGTACACATATATAAAACATATAAAAAACGCGCTTATCCAGAGGATAAGCGCGCTCACCATACGGCAATGATGCAAGAGGGATGGCACTACATCGCACCATGCCTCAGATGTAGCGACGAACGCCCTGTCGAGTCAGTACGGCACCAATCACGATACCCATAAGGCTCAGTGCACAGATGTACACTACCGGAGCCCACGTCATTTTGGTGATGACCATGGTCAACAGGATCGGTGTGGCACCACCGAATACCGCATAGGCCACGTTATAAGAGAACGATACGCCGCTGAAACGAATTTCAGCCGGGAAGATGCGCACGATCAATGCAGGAATAACGCCAATTATTCCAACGAAGAAACCGGTCAAGGCATAGGTCACAAACAGCAAGGTGTCACTGTAGGCCGACATGGCTGTGGCATAGAACGCGGTAAAGGTGACCGCCACCCCCACGCTGAACGTGGCCAGCGCGCGCCCTTCGCCCACACGGTCAGCCATAAAGCCGGACATCAAGCACCCGACACAGGTCATGATAATGGCAACCATATTAGCCAAGTGCATGGTGCCGTCGCTCAACGTATGCGTAAGGCGCGGCAACATGTTCGGCAACATTAACAGAATAACAACCACGACCCCGGTCAACATCCACGTGACCAACATCGACAACCCGACCGCCTTGCCGTGCTTAGCCAGCACTTCTTTCAACGGCAGACGCTTGTCTGCGCCTTTGCGTGCCTGAATACGTGCGAATACCGGCGTTTCCTGAAGATAGCGACGCAACCACAGCGTGACCAACCCCAACACACCACCCAACAGGAAAGGATAGCGCCAGATTCCTAAGGTGATCTGATCCGCATGCGAGTAAATCGCATCGCAGATCACCACCACAATCGAGCCCATCAGAATACCGAACACCAACCCGCACGACAGTGCACCGCAAGCCAACGCTACGTGGCGCTTCGGCGCATGTTCGGCCACGAATACCCACGCTCCGGGCGCTTCACCACCGATGGCCGCCCCTTGACACACGCGGAAGATCAGCAACAATACCGGTGCGGCATAACCGATCGTGGCATAGGTCGGCAACAGCCCAATAAGGAGTGTCGGCAACGCCATCAGCAGGATGCTGAACATGAACATCTTCTTGCGTCCGATCATGTCACCGAAGTGTGCCATCACGATGCCGCCCAGCGGACGCGCCAGATACCCCATGGCGAAGATACCAAAGGTCTGCAGCATACTCAGCCAGCCCGGCATGTTCGCCGGGAAGAACAGCGTCTGTACCGCCGATGCAAAAAAGACATAAATGACGAAGTCGTAGAACTCAAGCGCACCGCCCAGTGCAGACAGCCCCAAAATCTTGGCGTCCTCAGCACTGAGTCGGCGTGTTTCATCAGGCGTCTTTGCCTCAGCCTCTATTGTTGTCGCAGTTGTCATGGACGCACCCATCTATAAGAATTATTGCCGAAACATGAACAAAGCAGGCATTTGATGCTACTCATGCTCTACATCGCACTATTCAACAAAAGTATCATGATGCAAGATAGCATGTCATTGCGTTTTTACATCAATTCACAGCATAAAAGCGCGACTCGCTAGCATATTATTTCAACAAAGTGAAAATCACTGGAATATATCGTCCTTGCCTACTCGCATCGCTAACCCCACCTGACGCCAGCCACTGCCCCAGTAAAAGCACCATGCCCCACCGCCAACGCGGATCGCTTTCCCACGGTGCAATGACACGCCTCCTTCGGCTCATCAACGAAAATGCCCACCTCATAAGAGACGGGCATTTCATCTTTCAGTTTGGTATGCGACTGCCACTGCCGTGTTAGATGATCACAGATAGCGCGGCATGCGGCCTCCCATCAGCGCGACGCCCAACACACTCCCTACCCCGGCAAGCAGCAACACGTACACCATAATGGCCCAAGGGCTGTAATGGATACCCGTTGTCAGCAACAGCGGCGTAATCCCACCCGACAAGGCATAGGCAGAGTTAGTCGAAAAGGAAACACCTGAAAAGCGCACTTCGGCAGGAAACATCTTTGCCGCCATTGCGGAGACGATCCCTGTCAACGCCAGCAGAAAGCCGCTCGCGCCATACAGTCCCCAGAACAGCCACTGGGTTTCCAAAAGCACCCCTTTTATCGTCAACAACTGCAGCAGTGCGAAGCACCCACCACCCAAGGCGCAAAACGCGACCCATGTTTTTGGCTCAGTAAAGCGATCTGACAAACAGCCTCCGATCAGGCAGCCCAGTGCGGTCATGACCACGACCATGATACTGACCTTCAGCATGCCAATCTCGGAAACACCGGCTATGCGCGGCAACAACACCGGCGTCAACAACACGACCGATATGAACAGACAGGATTGAACAAAAGCCGCCAGCATCAGTGTCAACGCGGTACGGCGGTGATCTTTCAGCACAATGCCGATAGGCAGCGCACTGCTCTGAGCGCGGCGAGCCCGCATCTGCTCGAACACAGGCGTTTCATGCAGCTGACGACGCACCCAAAGCGCGACAAAGCCCAATACTCCGCCCAGCAAGAACGGCAGACGCCATGCAAAGCTCAACTGAGAGGCTTCTGAAAAGAAGTGGCGACAGGCATAGGACACCGAAACGCCCAACAGCAGCCCAACCATGAAGCCACAGGCCAAAGCGCCACCCGCCAGGCCGATATGCTGGCGCGGCACGTGCTCCGCCACGAAGGTAGTCGCACCCGGCCCTTCGCCAGCAAAGGCCACCCCTTGGCATACCCGCAGCAGCAATAACAGCAACGGTGCCGCAATTCCCCACGACGCATAGGTGGGCAGCATGCCGATCAGCAGTGTAGGAATGGCCATCAACAGAATGCTGACCATGAACAGCGCCTTGCGACCAATCAAGTCGCCGAAATGCGCCATGATGCCCCCACCCAGCGGCCGGATCAGATAGCCAATCGCGAAGATGCCAAAGGTCTGCAGT
Source organism: Zymobacter palmae (assembly GCF_003610015.1). Lineage (NCBI taxonomy): Bacteria > Pseudomonadati > Pseudomonadota > Gammaproteobacteria > Oceanospirillales > Halomonadaceae > Zymobacter > Zymobacter palmae. The sequence continues at coordinate 1,083,150 of NZ_AP018933.1, read as the reverse complement.
GTACGCAGCCACACCGGCATGTCTTCAGGAAAGAACAGCTGCTCCACAATGCTGGACAGATAGACGAAGACAATGAAGTCGTAAAACTCCAGCGCACCACCCAGCGCTGCTAGGCCCAGTACGCGCACGTCCTGCTTGCCGAGCGTCTTGAACGTTGTCGAAGGAATGGCTGCGTCCGCCGTGGTCATTGTGTTCTCCCCTGTCCACCGCCTGTATCAGGCGCCGGGTATCGCTGTGGATGGTTGATAGGCAGGTCCTGTCTCAAGGACACCTTTTCACACTAACATGAACAATAAGCATTATGTTGTCGTTATATTCAAAATATAAGCATAAAATTTCAATATAAACTTTTAAAAAAGCAACACACCCCATGCAATACCCATTAAAAGCAATATCACCTCAATTCAATGACAGCTTGAGCTCGCTCGACTCATGTCCGATGATAAAGACAGTCTATAGCGACATCGCAAGGAGAGGCGCATGGCATCCATTACCCTTCAATGGCCCGACGGCACGGTATTACCCGCCATCGGGCAAGGCACATGGAAGATGGGCGAAGACCCCTCACAGCGAAAGGCCGAAATCGCGGCGCTGCAGCATGGACTGGACCGCGGGCTGACACTGATCGATACGGCAGAAATGTACGGTGAAGGCGGCGCGGAAGAAGTGGTAGGCGCCGCCTTGGAAGGTCGGCGAGATGAGGCTTTTATCGTCAGCAAGGTCTACCCGCACAACGCATCGCGTAAGGAGATGATCAAGGCCTGCGATCGCAGCCTGCGTCGCCTGAATATCGACGCGATCGACTGCTACCTGCTTCACTGGGGCTCCAGCACGCCAATCGATGAGATCATTGAAGGGTTCATGCACCTTCAACAAGCGGGCAAGATTAAAGGATACGGCGTCTCCAATCTGGACGATCGGGAGATGGAAGCGTGGTGGCAACATGACAATGGCGCACTGTGTCAGACCGATCAGGTGCTCTACCACCTCGGGTCTCGCGGTGTCGAATACCGCCTACTGCCTCTGCTACGTGAACGTCGCCTGCCCATGATGGCATACTGCCCGCTGGCACAGGGTGGTCGACTGCGTCAGCATCTGATGAGCTCACCAGCCGTCGTCGACGTCGCCCAACGTCACGGCGTGACACCTCAACAGATCCTGCTGGCATGGGTAATCCGCGAACAGCACGGCCAGCGCAGCGTTATTGCGATTCCCAAAGCCGTTCACCCAGATCATATTGATGACAATGTAGCAGCATTGGATATCACACTGCCGCCTGAAGACACCGCTCTGTTGGATCAAGCATGGCCTGCCCCTGCTCGCCGCCAGCCTCTTGATGTCGAATAGCTTCCCACGTGCGCTCCCGTAATCCAGTAAGCCAACCTTCCAGATAGACGAAGCCCCCTCGCCAATATATGGCGAGGGGGCTTACAGATGGCCACGCAGTGGATCAGTTGACCAAGCGCGCCGACATAGTGATTGTCGTGTCAAACAGCTGCGATACCGGACAGCCTTCTTTGGCTTGAGTGGCAATGCGCTCGAAGGTAGCGGCATCGGTGCCCGGAATGCGTGCTTCGACGTCCAGATGCACCGCGGTAATGGCGAAACCATCCCCTTTCTTATCAAGCGAGACGGTTGCCTTGGTGTCGATACTGTCCGGCGTCAGGCCTTCATTACCCAGCATCAGCGACAGCGCCATTGAGAAGCAGCCCGCATGGGCAGCACCCAGCAGCTCTTCAGGGTTGGTGCCCGGTTTGCCTTCGAAGCGCGTGTTGAACCCATACGGCTGATCCTTCAGCGCACCACTTTCAGTGGACACTGCACCTTTACCTTCCTTGATGTTACCCGCCCAGTGTGCAGAACCGACTTTCTTGATCGTCATGGAACACCTCCTTGCGTACCTTGAGAATAAGCGCCTTCATACGCTCTGACAGCATTCAGCCTGTAAGTTCACGCTCGATATTCAGCGTAGAACATTTCAGATTCCACAGGATAGGCATTATTACCCGACCAATACAGTAGGATCTATCAGGTAACAACAAGACCTCACGCCCAGTCTTCGGGCTGCAAGGGAATCATTTCCCATGTATCGCCAGCAGGCAGCAGCTTGACCGGTGACGCGTTAGGGAGGCGCTTGCCTTCAAGATGCCCTTGCGTTGCCATCCTCACCACGCGAAACACTCCCGCATGCGCAAAGATAATGACAGGACGCCCCTGTGCCAGCCGTTGCGCCTCGTTAATGGCGTTGATGACACGTGTCTGAAAATCTTCCCATGACTCGACACCGTCGACCGCTTCAACGTACGGCATCTGGTCCGGAATAGAGTTGCCTTGCAAGGGCCCCCAGTCGCGCTCGCATAGCCCCGCCAACGTCATCGGCTCATGATCCGGCATCGCGATGCGTGCCGTCTTGATTGCCCTATCCAGCGTACTGGAAACCACGAAAGGGTCAGCGATATCCGTGAGCACCTGACGCGCATTCAAGGCCTGCGCTTCCCCTTTCGGAGTCAGCGGTACGTTGCGGCTTCCTGCCACGCGTTTTTCAAAATTGTAAAACGTTTCACCGTGGCGGACGAATATAAAAGGGAGGGGGGACAAACTCGGTAATGATGACATCACAAGCAGGGTATTCCTTAACCATCAACGCACTATCTGGAAAGCTGCTCTCAACGAGGCAGCTCACCCCTAGGTTCATAGACTCAACGCTAGCATATCACCCTTGGGGGCATGAACAGAAAGACCGACTGTCAGCATGCCATTTTTATGGCATGCCACCATCTCGCACCATAACAAAGGAGCCACATGCCATGCTCATGTCGGTACAACACGAGATCATTTCATTTAATTTTCATTACCTTTCCATGCTGCAGCACCAGCTGCTTACCGATCCACTGAAGGCACGCTATGTCTTCAATATCAGTGAAGAGATCGCTGATCTATTGGTCTCGCTCGATAGCCATCAGCTAGTCAATCTCAGCAATACACACCGCATGCTGTGCGATTTCACCATCACCAACGCCGATCAGCTCCGACAACGACTGCAGGCACCCGCTCACTTGGTGGATGCGCACCGTGCCCACGCCGCCATTCTGAAAGCCTCTCAGCGCCACCATGAGCACGGCAAGAATGCAACACTTGATGTACTGTGGGGAGACGCGACATGAGCTTGCTACGCCGTTGCCACCAAACACAGGTGGCCCTGCAATTCGTCGAGCTGAATACCCCCGTTAGCATCATTGCGCTGGAAACGGGGTTGAGTGTCCCCATGCTACGCCGCATGTACATTGAGCATACAGGCCAACGCCCGCCCAGAGGTGTACTGCCCTTCTCAGCAGACTGGTTCCTGCAGTGGCGTCCCAACATTCACGCCTCGCTGTTCGCCAACCTCTATGTCGACCTGATGAGGACTAAGCTGACCGCACCCGAGCGTTTGACTGCCGCCTATCGCCACTATCTGTCAGAGCTGGCCTGCTTCGACGACAGCGAGACGCTATTAAGCATGGCACGCGCATGGACACTGCTGCGCTTCTGCCGCAGCCAGATACTGCAGCTGACACCCTGCCACCGCTGCCAGGCCTGCTATATCAGTGCCGCTTATCAACCCAGCAACAACTTTACCTGTGGTATCTGCCATACGCCCTCACATGCGGGCTATCGACACCGTTCAAAACAACTACACACATAATCCACGCTAATAACGGCGCCCTTCCCTTTTAAGCGGGCATCCCCAAGGGGCACCGTCCCATTACGCGCTATTGCACCCCTCATGACCATCTTTAAGAGAAAGTCCTGTGGCGATACCTATGGCTGGAACGCTATTAAGCAACGGTGAATGGTACATGGAAAAGGAATGTGCAAGAATTTAAGCCTTAATTGAAAGCGCAGGAAAATGCACGCCACAACGATAACTAGGCAAGCAATAAGCGCTAAAGGCAGGAAGTGACATATGGGTGAGCTGATTTATCTTGAGATATGTCAAGAAACGTGGCGAGGCACTGCAAATTTAGATCTCCTATGCACATATCACCATAACCTTAGCCTTCTCTTATGTTAATGGCGTACGCGTTGCCTCAATTGCACCATTACACAACACACCATGCGGATCTGCCATACGCAACGCATAGGCATAAGTCCGCAGGTATCGTTAATGATCGATACAGATTAAATAGCGCTTATCCTCTCTCTGATGCATAAATAGCATAACGCTATGTTCTCGTGTCAGGTAGAACGTAATAGCAGTGCGTTGAATAGAACACCCTACTGATGAAACGAGACGGAGTGATATTGCATAAAAAAAGAGACCCTGCAATGCAGGGTCTCTTTTTGAGCAGGGATTACCTTAAACAGGTAATCAGCTCTGCAGCCAGCTTTCGACAACGTCGCTGCCGTACTGCTCTTTCCATTCTTTCAGCTGCTTGTGGTTGCCACCGCGAGTTTCGATGACTTCACCATTGTGCGGGTTGCTGTAGACTTTCAGCTTACGTTTGCGACGAGTGCCTGCCGCTTTGCCGCCTTTGGTTGCTTCACGGTTAGCAACTTCACCGCGCGGATCCAGCGTAGCGATGACGTCGCGAGCGCTTTTACCGTAGTCTTTCATCAGTGCTTCAAGACGGTTTTTGAACTCGATCTCGTTTTTAAGACGTTCGTCTTGTTCGAGTTTCTGCAGTTCAGTTTTGAGTTGTTCGATCTGTTGCTGTTTAAGCGTGTAATCAGTAAGCAGGGACATAGCGTTACTCCAGAAAAAGGGGACATTCACTAATCGGAATCTTGTCGAACGATAGGGCAGAGAAGCAAAGTAGCCTTCATATCAATGTACGTAATGACACCAACATGCGGTACGTATATCTGCAACTTCGTTCAGGGCGAGGAGAAGTATACAGCATAATTTCTGACTTCGCCTAGTGTACTTCCTAAATTTATGACAGGAATCTCCTGCATGCAATCAAGAATAGCTTCTCTTAATGCATTTTTCAAAATCCTGACAAAATCCCGGTTGTACTTTTTTGAAATTCCATCCTCACTTTTTGAGCATCAGTCCAACATTGATCTATTTTCATCAAGGAACACATAACCACTTACTTTCCCTGATTCGATATGCAGCCACAACGGCAATCACAGAAACTTACTACTCGATACCTTATTATAACTTTTTCCCTACTGCCTTCGCCAAAGCGTCTTGCCATGATACCGCTATTACCGGATACTGGTTATATATACACCTTCTTTTTAAAAAACCGTGGTCATCATGAGAAAGATACTGCATGTCGACTGTGATTGTTTTTATGCTGCCGTAGAAATGCGCGACAACCCGTCATTGGCCAACGTGCCCATTGCCATCGGCGGCCAGGCCGACCAGCGCGGCGTTATCGCCACCAGCAATTATGTCGCCCGTCGCTACGGTGTTCGCTCTGCCATGCCGACCGCTCACGCTCTACGCCTATGCCCTCAGCTCAAGGTCATTCGTCCAGACTTTCCCCGCTACCGTGCCGTGTCACGCCAGATCCAGGCCATCTTCCACGAGCTCACCGATATCGTCGAACCGCTGTCGCTCGATGAAGCCTATCTGGACATCAGCGATGTCGAGCGCTTCAAGGGAAGCGGCACTTGGATGGCGCAATGGCTGAAACACACCATCAAGGCCCGCACCGGTATCACAGTATCGGTGGGTGTTGCTCCCAACCGCTTTCTCGCCAAGATTGCCAGCGATTGGCGAAAACCCGACGGCCTGTTCGTGCTTACTCCCAGCGAATGTGATGACTTCATCGCAGCGCTTGACGTCCGGTATCTGCCGGGCGTCGGCCCCAGCACTCGCGGTCGTCTTGAAGACATGGGCATCACCACCTGCTTGCAGTTGCGCGATGTGCCTCTGTCCATATTGCTGGATCGATTTGGGCGGTTCGGTCAGCGCCTCTATGAACTTGCCCGTGGAGTAGATGAACGCCCGGTGGAAAGCGTACATGTCCGCAAATCCATCAGCGTCGAAACCACCTACCCTCAGGATATCATCGGGCAAGATGACTGCTGGCAAGCACTTCAACTACTGATTACACGCCTGCAGGAGCGCGTCGCTCATCACGGCTCCCCTCGCCTGCGCAAGCTCTTCGTCAAGATTCGTTTTGACGACTTCACTCACACCACCATGGAAACGCTGGATCACCAGATGACCGATAGCCGCTTTCGCGAACTGTTCGAGCAGGCTTGGCAACGCCGCAGCCGCCCGGTGAGACTGTTAGGCGTGGGAGTACGGTTAGCGGAACAGGATGATCCCCATCAGCTATCGCTGTTCCCTACGGGCGGCGCATAGGAGACGACTCTGCACTATTCATCACTTCATAAACGCTTTTATTATTTACCTATATATAAGTAAAGGTTACTGCACTGCCGAGAAAACGAAGATCAACTGACTCAACAAAAAACGTCGGCCATTCAGTCTGTTTACCTTTTTATATAGGAATAGGGATAGGCATAACTCATTAGCTCAATACCAATCCATGCTGCCGCCTTTACTTTCGCTCACGAAGCTACCACATAGCCTCTGGGCGTTGCTGCACGTATGACATATCACGCTCCGCACCATAACGAAGCAAGTAACGCTCCTCAGTCATCAGATACAGCCGATCTACTACCCACCAGATCCTCCTTCGACAGAGAGTTTCTCAGTTAAAAATGTTGTACGAACGAAATCCGAACCAACAAAAGAAAATAGCGTTAGGCCGTCGACCATTAGGCAGTATGCACGGATAGATATTATGGAAGAGAAATGAAAAGAGGTTGAGCAGTGACACACGTCATTTTTCGAACAAGGTCGACGCAACCATGTCAGCATCAAGACAGACAGAGAAGGCGCCACTGTGAAGCATTCCACCGTGGCGCCTTCTCTTCTTTTACCTTGCGCGACCCGTAACAGCAAACGCGAGGGTGTTAGCTAAATACAACCGTACGATTACCGTTCAACAGTACGCGGTCTTCGAGATGCCAATGCAGACCGCGCGTCAGCACGCGGCGTTCGACATCGCGCCCCAAACGGACAAGATCATCCGGCAGGCAGGTATGCGTTACACGCTGAATATCCTGTTCGATGATGGGACCCGCATCCAGCACTTCCGTAACGTAGTGGCAGGTAGCTCCGATCAGTTTGACACCACGATCATAGGCTTGGTGATAGGGACGCGCACCCACAAAGGACGGCAAGAAGCTATGATGAATATTGATGACTCGGCCACGATAGCGCTCGCACAGCACCGGCGGCAAAATCTGCATGTAACGCGCCAGCACCAATGTATCGCAGTTGTAGCTGTCGACCAGTTCAGCAACCTTGTCGAAAGCAGGTTGCTTGTTGTCTTTGTCCACTGCCACGTGATGGAAGGGAATATTATGCCATTCCGTCATTCCGCGCAGGTCGTCGTGGTTGGAAATGACGGCCACGATATCGCCCGGCAATTCACCTGTCGCATTCTGGTACAGCAGATCGACCAAGCAGTGCGCCATCTTGGAAACCATCACGACAACGCGCGGGCGTTCGGCCACGTCATGCAAACGCCACTTCATACCGAACTCTTCGGCAATGGGGGCAAAGCCCTGACGGATATGCTCAGCATCGCACTCGAATGCGATTTCGTAGCGCATGAAGAAACGGTTTTCGATGACATCGGAGTGCTGAGCCGCTTCGAGAATGGAGCCGCCGTGTTCGGCAATAAAACCAGAAACGCGCGCAACGATACCCACACGGTCAGGACAGGAAACGATCAAGCGATAGGTATGAGACATGATGAACAAGGCCTGCGAAATAAACGGGATCAACGATCCATGACATTGATGTTGTGCAAGGAGCAATGCTTCTATAAGCCGTTGCTTCTGGCGACCTTACATAAAGTGTAACGAATATCCCCGCACTTGCGTACGGGCAATCAATGCTGCCGGAACCTGCCGAGTCAGGTATATTGGAACACCCTTTGCCGATAGACAGCACAATGAACCGACCTCAGGTACAGATACGTCCACGTCAACGCCCACCGCTCGATATCCTCTTTCTGGGAGGCTGCGGCGAAATAGGCATGAACCTGACGCTCTACGGCCATGCGTCGTCCTGGGTGGCTATCGACTGCGGTATGGCGCTGCGAAAGGACCTACCGGGCACCCCTGTTCAGATGCCGGATATCGCACCTCTTGTCAAGGAAGGCATCACGCCTGACGCACTCGTCATCACGCACGGCCACGAAGATCATATCGGTGCCATCACATGGCTCTGGCCGCACTGGGGGTGCGCGATCTGGGCCACGCCATTAGTCGCCGCCATGCTGCGCTACCGCTTCTCGGAGCGCGGTCTTTCGACGCATGCCATCAAGACATTCCAGCCTGGCGAAGCCTTCGAAGCAGGTGAATTCACCCTGCGCTCGCTGCCGGTCACCCATTCCATTCCCGAAAGCTGTGCGCTGCTGCTAACCACGCCAGCGCATCGCGTACTGCACACTGGCGACTGGAAGATCGACCCTGCGCCACTGCTCGGGCCGGCCAGCAGCGAGGAAGTCTTCCGCGCCTTGGCCCCTATATCGCTGGTCGTAGGCGACTCCACCAACGCGATGGAACCGGGGCATTCCATTAGCGAGGCCGTCGTTGCTGAAACGCTAAAGAACACCATCGCACAATGCAAAGGGCGGGTGGTCGTCAGCTGTTTTGCCAGCAATTTGGCCCGTATCCACGCAGCGGCGCAGGCCGCTCAGGCCTGCGGGCGCCGCATCGCCATTGCGGGCCGTGCCATGCAGCGCATGATTCAGATTGCACGCGTACTGGGCTACCTCACCGACTTCCCGACGCCCGTTCCCATGAAGGATGTCGGCTATCTGCCCAAAGAAGAAGTTTTGGTACTGGCGACGGGCAGTCAGGGCGAACCACAGGCAGCCGTGGCCCGCATGGCCCAACAGCGACACCGCGACCTTGACCTTGAACCGGGCGATAGCGTCATCTTCTCGTCCAAGATCATCCCTGGCAACGAAGAAGCGATCGGAGCCGTATGCAAGGCACTACGCCTACGCGACATCAATGTCCTTGATGAACAGCACATTCCCACCCTGCACGCCTCGGGCCATCCCGCACAGGATGAGCTACGCACGTTCTACACCTGGGTCGAACCGCAGCATCTGCTGCCGGTGCACGGCACTCTGGAACACCAACAAGCTCATCTGACATTGGCAAACGCCATGGGAATCCAAGGCGAACATTGCCCCGTCGATGGCGAATGGCTGCAGTGGAACGGCCAGCAAATCCAGCTGCACAAGACGCTGACGCTCACGCCGCGCTTGATGGAACAGCAACAGGCTCAGCGTCAGGGCGTGCGTCGCCGTACCCGCCATGCTCTGACGGTGATCGTACCACTGCGCAGCGACCTCAATGGCTGGCAGCGCGTAGGGCGCACGGTCATTGATCCGCCACCGGGTATCGAGCTGGATGAAGACGGTGTGCTGGACTGGCTGGATGACCGTCTTGCCGACGCTACCGAGCGCGACATCGACGACTTGCGTCACCGCTTGCTGCATGCCTTGAAGCACTGGCTGTTCGATAACGGCATGGCGGTAGGCTTTGTACATCTTGACCTGTTCGACGTCACCCACGCCTGACCGGCTCTTTTGAAGGACGAGCCGGTCCTTGCCTGCGCCGCTAGCCCCTTCACTTCATATGAAGCGCTGACGCCCCAAGTACGATCCCGATGCTCAAACGCCCTGCCTACCTGCAACGCCGCACGCCAAGGCAGAGCGTTCATCACGACCGCACCAGCGCACTAGAAGCCTTTGGCAGCCCCCGCCGGGCGGCGCGCATCATTGCTACCGTAGACATATCCTGCACGCACTTTACCCGATAGCACACCATCATTACCTGATGATTCAACCGACTGCTCGCTGATGTCAGGCAGCCCTTTCATGATCGCCGCCACGCCGCTCCAAGGTGTCTGCTCCTGAAGCGTATAGCCCTGCGCCTTCAACGCGGCCTGCGTGTCTGCAGAAAGCCCTCTCGTTTCGTAGAAGATGCGATCCGGCCACCACTGGTGATGAATGCGCGGTGCGTCCACGGCTTCCTGAAGTGACATGTGATGGTCGATCACATTGGAGATAGTCTGCAATACGGTCGTAATGATACGAGAACCGCCGGGCGTCCCGATCACCATATAGACCTGCCCTTTATAGGTGACAATAGTGGGGGCCATCGACGACAGCGGACGCTTGTTCGGTGCGATGGCGTTGCGGTCCCCCTGCACCAACCCATACGAGTTCTGCTCGCCGACCTTGACCGTAAAGTCATCCATCTCATCGTTCAGCAGAAAGCCTGTTCCCGGCGCGATGATGCCCGAGCCAAAGCGCCCGTTGATAGTAAATGTCGTGGATACGGCATTGCCTGCTTCATCCATAACGGAGTAGTGCGTGGTTTCGGGACGCTCAGGCAAATCGGCTGGCGGACGGATATCAGCAGAGGGGGTAGCGCGGTCGGTGATAGATGCCCGCAGCGTGGCGGCATAGTGCTTATCGAGAAGATGGCTGACCGGATTATCAATGAAATCGGGATCGCCCAAATAGGTGTTGCGGTCAGCGTAGGCACGGCGCAGCGCTTCCGTCATCACATGAAGCGTCGCTGCGCTGTTAAAACCGCTTTTGGTCAGGTCATAGCCTTCCATAATGTTCAGGGTCTCGCACAGCGTGACACCTCCTGAACTGGGCGGCGGAGCAGAAATCACTTTGTAGCCCCGGTAATCGCAGCTCAGCGGTGTTCGCATCTTCGCCTCATAGCGTGCAAAATCGCTTTCCGTCAGCAGCCCACCATGCTGGCGCGAAGCGGCGGCAATGGCAGCGGGAATACGCCCCTGATAGAACGCCTCATCCCCTTTCGCCGAAATGGCCTGCAAGGTGTGCGCTAAATCGCGCTGAACGAAGCGATCCCCCGGCTGCCATGCAGAGCCGTCCGGGCGCAGGAAAATACGCGCGGTTTCGGTATCCTTACGAAACAAATCAACCTTGGCATCCATGATATCAGTATCAGCACGCGTCAGAACGAACCCTTCACGCGCTAGCTTAATCGCAGGCGCCATCACCTGCTGGCGCGTCAACCGCCCGAACTGTCGGTGCACCAGCGTCAGTCCTTTGACCGTTCCCGGCACGCCTACGGCACGATAGCCGTACATGCTCTCCCCTTTGCGCACGTTGCCTTCTGGCGTCAGGTACATGTTTGCGGAAGCGGCCGCCGGAGCGGTTTCACGAAAGTCGACGAACAGATCACGCCCATCCGCAAGGTGAAGCGTCATGAAGCCGCCCCCACCGATGTTGCCACAGCAAGGATTCACAACTGCTTCGGCATAGCCTACGGCAACAGCAGCATCAATCGCATTGCCGCCCTGCTTGAGGATATCCGCGCCCACTTGAGCAGCTAGCGCCTGTGCGCTGACCACCATGGCATGGCGTGCTTCTACTGCCGGCAGTGTCGCCGCCATTACTGAAGGACTGACTGCGGGCAATGTGCCCAGTAAGAAAGAGGAAAACGCCAAGGTATGCGCCAGTTTCATTGTCATCACGGCCTTTAAGGAATATCGAAGGGGTCTGCCACTGCCACAGTATAAATTCGATCCGTTTCGTATTTATACTATGAACAACATGATAGGCACTGTGCGCGAGACAGTACATATCATCCGACAAATACACTGCAATATTCAGGCCATTACGTACGATTTCGTTAGCGCAGCGTTGAGATGACCCTCCTTCGTTACCGAATGCGGCCGTGTGTCCATCGCGACTTTAACGCCATATCGACATCGCAAAAACGACAATACCCGCCATGACAGAGTGTCATGGCGGGTATCTGCAATAACATTGGGCTTTCGGTAAGGCCTTAGCGCGTACCGAACAGCTTATCACCCGCATCGCCCAAGCCTGGCACGATATAGCCGTGCTCGTTCAGGCCGTCATCGACGGAGGCCGCATAGATGTCTACATCCGGGTGCGCATCCTGAACGCGCTTGATCCCTTCTGGTGCAGCAACCAAAACAATGACCTTGATCTCACGACATTTATGCTTCTTCAGCATGTCGATAGTCGCGATAACAGAACCACCGGTTGCCAACATCGGGTCGATGATCAACGCAAGGCGCTCGTCCAGCTGACTTACGAATTTCTCGAAGTACGGTACCGGCTCAAGCGTTTCTTCATTGCGGTACAGGCCCACAACGCTGATACGTGCACTAGGGATCAGGTTAGTCACACCGTCCATCATACCAATACCGGCACGCAGGATCGGTACGATCGTGACTTTCTTGCCTTTGATCTTGTCGACGAGCAGCGGCTCACCCGACCAGCCCTCGATCGTCCGTTTCTCAAGCTCAAGACCACGCGTTGCTTCATAGGTCAGCAGCTCGGCGACTTCACTCGCCAGTTCGCGGAAGAGCTTGGTGCTCAGATTGGCAGAGCGCATCAGGCCCACTTTGTGTTTTACCAGAGGGTGGTCGATCGCATAAACGGCCATAGGGTTCTCTCGACAGATAGTCTAACGTGATAAATAACGATGATGCCGAAGCATCATGGTGCGGCCAATGACAGTAAGGATCGTATCATTGGCCGTTGAAGGCATTCAGTGTGCCATCGGCTCGACGTGGGAAGGCAGCTGCCACTCAATGGGTGCCATCCCTTTCGCCACCAAGAACTGATTGGCCTGTGAAAAGTGCCGACAGCCAAAGAAACCGCGGTGCGCTGCCAGCGGCGATGGGTGAGGTGCATGCAGCACTAGATGGCGCTGGCGATCCACGAAGGCGGCTTTCTTCTGAGCGTAGCTGCCCCACAGCAGGAACACGACATGCGGGCAACGACGATTGATGACTTCGATCGCACGATCGGTGAAGGTTTCCCACCCTTGATTGCGGTGTGAACCTGCCTGCCCCTGCTCAACAGTCAGCACGCTGTTGAGCATCATAATGCCCTGCTGCGCCCAGCTTTCCAGAAAACCGTGGTTCACTGGCTGGAAAGGCACATCATCTGTCGCCAATTCCTTGTAGATATTGACCAGCGATGGCGGTGTTGCTACACCGGGCCGTACCGAGAAGCACAACCCGTGGGCTTGGCCCGGACCGTGATACGGGTCTTGGCCCAGTATCACAACCTTAACCTGCTCCAGCGGGGTAAGCTGGAAAGCGCGAAACCAGTTGGACGAATGGGGATAGATGACACGGTGAGCATCCTTACGCGTCCGCAGAAACGCCTTGAGCTTCTGCATGTAAGGTGCTTCAAATTCTTGCCCCAGTTCTGCATTCCAGTCGTCAGGCAATACCGATGTTGTCATGCACTCCTCCAATGACCCACTGCTTTCTTCTTGCGCTTCGAACGTCACGCTCAAGCATCTGCCGGCGGGTTTGGCTCCCATGGGAAGACCACCCACGTATCCTGGGACACTTCCGTATGGAAGCGATCGACCAGCGGACGCCCTTCCGGCTTAGCATATACGGTGATGAACAGCGCCTTGGGCAGCAGCTCACGTACAATGCGTGCGGTCTTGCCGGTATCAACGAGGTCATCAATCAGCAGCCAGCCCTCGCCGTCATGATCAACGCCCTTGTCGACAGTAACGCCTTCACGCTGCGACATGGCATCGTAGCTCTGCACGCAAAGGGTATCGATATTGCGCAGCCCCATTTCTTGGGCGAACAGCCCCGTGGGAATAAGGCCCCCACGGGCGATAGCAATGATGCCTTTGAACGTGCGACCCTCAAGGTCTTTGCAGAGTTCCCGGATATCGTTCTGAAGGCGATCCCAAGAGACCTTGAAGTAGCGCTGATAGCGCTCGCTGCTTGCCATGATACGGTTTACTCCGATTCGGTAAAGGAACAGACGGCGAAGACGTTGTGACCGGCTTCGCGAATATGACGTGAGCCACCCAACTCAGGCAGGTCGATGATGGCCGCCGTTTCGACGACTTCCCCACCCGTACGTTCAATGAGCTTGGCTGCCGCCAACATGGTGCCACCCGTCGCTATCAGATCGTCGACCACGACAATGCGATCACCTTTTTTGAAGGCGTCGGAATTCAGCTCGACGGTCGCTTCACCGTATTCCAGCTTGTAGGTTTCACTGATGGTTTTGAAAGGCAGTTTACCTTTCTTGCGTACAGGAACGAAACTGCATCCCATTTCGTAAGCCAGAGGGGCTCCGATAATGAAACCGCGCGCATCGATAGCGGCGATCGCGTCGATATTGAGTTCCTGATAACGATGCACAAAGCTGTCGATCAGCTTGCGGAAGGCTGCACTGTTCTGCAGCAGCGGCGTGATATCACGGAAGTTGACGCCGGGGTTCGGCCAGTCGCGTACCGTACGGATCACAGACTTGATGTAGTCACCATAAACGCTGGTGCCGTTCTGCTGGGAAGACGTATCCGCCAATGTCGAAGTCATAAGGCTGCCGTTCGCACTTGAAATTCAGGGAGTGTATCGAGCGTAGGCCGTCAGGCACTACCTCGGCGCTGCACTGCTTTACGCATCACCGATCACGTCCAATGGGAAGCTTTACCATTGACATGCCCGCACCGAAGACCGCGATGCAGAAGCCGCCCCGTATAGCGCTGCCGATCAGGCAAACGCAAGACACGCACAGAGGCATGCCCTACCCGCGAGTTTCCGAACCACCACGCAGGTCAACGAAACGACCAGCACGACAATGCAGCTATCAACGATAGCGCTCATGACGCATAGGGTCTACACGCCACAAGGCTTCAGTGATAGAGAACGCTACCGCAGACATGGCAACGCGCGGAATCGTGACAGTGATACCACCACTGTTATCGACGCACACCATGGCTTGATAAAGGGCTTTATTTGCGGCCATATACACGGACTGCTTAGGCAACGCGCACGCAAAAAACCCCGCCGATCGTCTCAGCGGGGTTTGGCAACTGGTAGGACCGAGCGGATTCGAACCGCTGACCTCCACGATGTCAACGTGGCGCTCTAACCAACTGAGCTACGGTCCTGCAAAGAGATCGACAGTTCGCCATAACACGACGAAAACCGCTGCGACGCTCTTGATACATATCAACGCATGATATGTCTAAGATTGGTAGGACCGAGCGGATTCGAACCGCTGACCTCCACGATGTCAACGTGGCGCTCTAACCAACTGAGCTACGGTCCTACACAGTCCAAGTGAAGCGCCTAACTGCTTGGCGTCTCGCCGTGAACGCTGCGCATTCTACGCAACTGACTTTAAATTGCAAGCTTTTTTGTTATCAATTCATTGGAATGCTGTGTGGAGAACGTCCTAATTAGTGTGTCCAGGCTTACCTATAACGGTAGCGAATCAGCCGGTGGTCAAACCACCGGGATCAGTGCCGTTCTAAGCTGCCTATGCGGCAGCAAACATGGCACAGTCAGCGATAGCCGCACGTTTACTTTTCTAAGCTGCCTATGCGGCAGCGAACGTTGTGTTGCGTGCGCTAGCGGCGTCTCGTAATTTCTAAGCTGCCTATGCGGCAGCGAACGGCTGTCGTCCTTGTCCACGGGCTTGGCCGCTTTTCTAAGCTGCCTATGCGGCAGCGAACCGATGAGTCCGCGCGCCCACGATTTGTCACGTTTTCTAAGCTGCCTATGCAGCAGCGAACGAGGGCAGAGGCTAAACTATATTTGTCACTTATTTCTAAGCTGCCTATGCAGCAGCGAACACATGGGTTGCTGAATACGTCGCGAACTCGCTTTTCTAAGCTGCCTATGCGGCAGCGAACGCGCAGAGCTTTATCACTACGGCATCACTGATTTTCTAAGCTGCCTATGCGGCAGCGAACACCGACGATTCGTAAGGATCATTCGCAGTTTTTTTCTAAGCTGCCTATGCGGCAGCGAACGGGGCTTACCCCCGGCGACGGGGAGCGCTATTTTTCTAAGCTGCCTATGCGGCAGCGAACGACGCACGGGGCGTGTTCATGCGGGCACAGACTTTCTAAGCTGCCTATGCGGCAGCGAACGAAGACGTCATTCCCTGCGCGGATCGCGTCACTTTCTAAGCTGCCTATGCGGCAGCGAACAGCGAGATTACGACCGGATTTAAGTTCGTGATTTTCTAAGCTGCCTATGCGGCAGCGAACCATGAGAGGAAACTTAGAAAGCGCGACAAATATTTCTAAGCTGCCTATGCGGCAGCGAACCGCAGGTCCACAACGTTAATCGCTGCCTTTGCTTTCTAAGCTGCCTATGCGGCAGCGAACAATAAGAGTCCAAATGATGGAATAAGATTGCATTTCTAAGCTGCCTATGCGGCAGCGAACTCTGCCCATCAGGAAAAGTAACGGAGCATATATTTCTAAGCTGCCTATGCGGCAGCGAACAAGAGGCTCAGAAAATTTTTGGTTCTCTGCTTTTTCTAAGCTGCCTATGCGGCAGCGAACATAATAATCAAAAAATTCTTTAGGTTTTTCAAGTTTCTAAGCTGCCTATGCGGCAGCGAACATTGCTTCTCCTGAAACCTGTTTCCCCTTAAATTTCTAAGCTGCCTATGCGGCAGCGAACATACGAGCACACCAGGGACGGAGTGACAGGCATTTCTAAGCTGCCTATGCGGCAGCGAACTAGAGCTATATCAGCCTAATACTTTATTTCTAAAAGAAAAGCGTTCTGTTTGAAAGAAAATACCCTTTTTATTCTCCCTACTCAGCATGCACATAAAAACAATGGGTTATAGACACTGGTAGAAAAAGGGTACGTCATCTCAAACGATAGTGGGCTTTTTGCATGCATCAGTAGCTTTGCATTTCTATATTTCTGAAAGAAACTAACACTTCAATCTTTCTGCCCCTAGGACGTTGATGATGGACGATATTCACGCTAGCGACCTAAAAACAATCCTTCACTCTAAACGAGCCAACCTGTACTACCTGCAGCACTGCCGAGTTCTCGTCAATGGCGGGCGGGTAGAATACGTTACCGATGAGCAACAACGATCTCGCTATTGGAATATTCCCATAGCAAATACGACCTGCCTCTTGCTGGGAACGGGCACATCCATTACCCAGGCCGCTATGCGAGAGCTTGCTAAGGCGGGAGTCATGGTTGGATTTTGTGGAGGCGGCGGCACGCCTTTATTTACAGCGAATGAAGTTGAAATGCCCGTATCTTGGATGTCGCCTCAAAGTGAATATCGCCCAACCGAATACCTTCAGCAATGGTGCCGCTTCTGGTTTGATGATGCGTTGAGATTGGCCGCTGCTAAACATTTTCAATCCGCACGACTCAAACAGATTCGGCAACACTGGCTTAACCAACGCTTCCAACGTGACAACGACTTTGCCCCTTCAGAAAGTGCCCTAAACTCGGCGCTAGGCGCGATGGAACGCTCTCTGTCATCTATTCCCGATACAACAATGCTACTGACAGAAGAAGCACGCATGACGAAGCATTTATACGCACTGGCAGTACGGTCAACGGGATATGACACAGATTTTACTCGCGCAAGCCGTGGCAACGGCATGGATCCAGCCAACCACTTCCTCGATCATGGCAACTATCTCGCCTATGGACTGGCAGCCACAGCGTGCTGGGTATTGGGCCTCCCTCATGGGATGGCCGTGCTTCACGGCAAGACTAGGCGTGGCGGACTAGTCTTTGACGTCGCAGACATTGTCAAAGACGCACTGATTCTACCGCAGGCCTTCATCTCAGCTGCGCGTGGCGACACAGAACAGGAATTTCGTCAGGCCTGTATAGAACGGATGACCCAGCATGAAGCGTTAGACACCATGATCAACGTTCTTCAGGATACCGCAGCCACATTATCAGCAGAGGTACAGGCATGAACATTCTGTTGATTTCCCAATGCCAAAAAAATGCATTAAAGGAGACACGCCGTATCCTAGACCAGTTTGCCGAACGCAAAGGAGAGCGCACTTGGCAAACATCCATAACGAACGCGGGCCTGAACACATTGCGCATGCTGCTCCGCAAGCGCGCCCGCCGAAATACAGCCGTTGCTTGTCACTGGATTAGGGGACAAAACCACAGTGAGCTTTTGTGGATAGTAGGCAATGCCTCTCAGTTTAATGAAACAGGTACCGTACCCACAAACATGACTCGCCGCGACATCCTACGCCAAGATGATGAGGACAACTGGCATGCACTTGATAAAGTGCGTTGGCTCGCATCAATAGCGGCTCTATTTCATGACTTAGGCAAAGCAACCGATGCGTTTCAGGAAAAACTTCGCGGCAAGAAGCTTGAACGTAACCGCTACCGGCATGAGTGGGTATCGCTGCGCCTGCTAGAAGCATTTGTTGGGCAAGACAGCGATGAACAGTGGCTGAAGCGTTTATGCTCTCAAGAAGGAAAAGCCACTTCCGCTTGGCTAGACATGATGAAGAAAGACGGCATTGATGTGCCAGCGGCACCTCCGTTTCGCGGTCTTCCTCCTCTGGCCAGCGCCATCGGCTGGCTGATAGTGACCCACCATCGCCTACCACTAATGCCAAGCTTCCAGGATGACGGAAGCCAGTCTTGGCTGGGGGATAAGGCTGTACGTTGGCAAGATGAACTAACATCTGGGCTTCATAACGTAACGGCCTACTGGAATGAAGCATTCAGACCAATTGAAGATGATATTTCCGTATGGTGGAAATGTTCTCAAGGCCTACCGGTTGCGGACCCTAACTGGCATAAGCGCGCCAAACGGCTCGCCGAGCAGGCATTTAAGGCCCCGTGGTGGAAAGAAGATCATTCATCACTGCTGGCATCGCCATACATCATGCACTTGGCACGTCTCTGCCTAATGATGGCGGACCACCATTATTCCAGCCTGAGTAAAGGAATGGATGACAGGTTCAAACCTCGGGTTCTTTATGCGAACACCATGCTGGATCGCCAAGCTTGGCCCAACGTAAAGCGCCAACCCAACCAAACATTAACCGATCATCTACTGGGGGTAACCCGTTGCGCCGGGGAAGTTGCCCATCGCCTTCCATCTTTGGAAAAAGGACTCAGGGGAATAACCCAACATCGCCTATTCAGACGGCGCAGCTGCTTAGCTCGTTTCCGCTGGCAGGATCGAGCATTTGATCTCGCTGAGTCACTGCAGGAACGAAGCCAACAGCAAGGCTTTTTCGGCGTCAACATGGCTTCCACCGGATGCGGCAAGACCTTGGCAAACGGCCGCATCATGTATGCACTTGCCCACCCGAGACGTGGCGCGCGTTTCACGGTTGCGCTGGGGCTACGCACTCTTACCTTGCAAACGGGCAATGCTTATAGGCGGCATTTGAAGCTAAGCGAAGATGACCTTGCCATACGCGTGGGAGGCAGCGCCCAGATGGCTCTCTATCGCCATGCCATCGATCAAAATGAAAAGGAGTCTCTTTCGGGATCGAGCTCAGATGAAGCGCTCATTAACGATGGTAGCCAAATTGACTATGTCGACAGGCTGGACCCGCACCCGTTATTACATACCTTCATTCATGACCCTCGTGCGCAGCAATTCATCAGCGCCCCTATCATGACATGCACCATTGACCACTTGATGCCGGCAACAGAAAGCATCCGAGGCGGACATCAGATAGCACCGATGCTGCGTTTGATGACGAGTGACTTAGTACTCGATGAACCCGATGATTTTGATATAAAGGACTTCCCTGCGCTCACTCGTTTGGTGTACTGGGCTGGCCTGTACGGTTCTCGCGTCATGCTCTCGTCAGCCACACTCCCCCCATTCATGGTGCAAGGACTTTTCGAAGCCTATAAAACCGGTCGACAACAGTTTCGACAACACCAAGGGGATCCCGCTGCCCAAGATGCTATCTGCTGCGCATGGTTTGATGAGCAACACTGCAGCGCCAGCAATTGCTCCACGCAGGAAGACTTCGAACACGCACACGACGCTTTTGTGCGCCAGCGACATGCATTTCTAGAAGAAAAAACGCTTCAGCAGCCTATTCGTCATGGCTCGATTCTTTCCACTGAAAGGATCAGGCACTCACCAGATACACTTTACGAGGATATGGCGGAAAGACTGATCGCACAGGCGGTTGCACTTCACAAAAAACATCATGGCACAGCCCCAGACGGCCAGCACGTTAGCTTCGGCCTGATACGAATGGCCAATATCAACCCGCTGGTAGCCGTAGCGCATCGGATGTTCAGCCAAGAGGCCCCTAGGGGGATCGTAATCCACCTCTGCGTTTATCATTCCCAATTTCCACTGCTATTACGCTCACGCAAAGAACAGATGCTGGACGCCATACTGGATCGCCATGACCCTGACGCCATCTATCACCATCCAGACATAGCACCATTGCTGGCAGAAGCACCAAACCAACAGCATATATTCATCGTGTTGGGCTCCCCAGTTACAGAAGTCGGCCGTGATCATGACTACGATTGGGCCATTGTAGAACCCTCATCCATTCGCTCGATCATTCAGCTAGCAGGGCGAGTACAGCGCCATCGTCAGACCCCATCTGCCACGCC
Source organism: Zymobacter palmae (assembly GCF_003610015.1). NCBI lineage: Bacteria > Pseudomonadati > Pseudomonadota > Gammaproteobacteria > Oceanospirillales > Halomonadaceae > Zymobacter > Zymobacter palmae. The sequence goes on along the minus strand of NZ_AP018933.1, from coordinate 1,062,692 downwards.
TAACATCGCACTGTTAAATACCAACCTGTGTGCAATCAAGTACCCTCAATCGCCAGCATTCATGCGCCCAGGATTCGAAGATGATCGTCGCTGGCATCTACAAAAGCACTATCTTGATCAAGGGCTGCTCCCAGACGGCTTCTTAAACGGCATTGACTCTCGGCCACGACTCGTTACACCGGCATTTAGTCGGCCGCCTAATCCCCGGCAGTACTTGGCGCCAAGTGACACACTCTGTTCTCTGGAGCACCAGCGAATAGGCTATGTCATGAAGCCAGCCTTTCACGCTCGCTACCCCACTATCCGCCCTCAGCCTGTAGTGGGCGCATTCAGCGTATATCAACACCCTTACGTTACCTTGACGGGCATCCTTCCCCAGCATCAGCCATTTCGCGAGCAGGTACGTCGCCAAGCAGACTTTGCATTCATGCCAGATGAATCGTTCGAGCACGAAAGCTTCTGCCGAGTGCAAGACGACTACGAGCAGACACTCAACACGACCGTTGAATACTTGATAGAGCGAACTGACTTAAAGCCATCATGCAATGTGCGCCCCTGGGGAGATGCAGATTATCTGCGCGCACTGACAGCCTTGGCTAACTTGATGCAGATATCAGTAGAGGAATGTGCGTGGCGTTTTGGAAGGCTGACACTGCCCGATGTAGAACAGGAAAATGGCGCGCCCAAAAAATGGGCTTACCATCCGGTGGTGGGAATAAGCCACTATAGCGATTGATATATAACTATTGATATTTCCATCAAATGAAAACTGCACTTTAGACTAGCTAGAGGAACTCAAAACACAAAGGTTACAATTCGTACATATTGAATAATATTTTCACTATTTATTCCGCAATGGAGTTATCTTCCTATGCCCAGCCCTCTTTCTGCGGATGCACTCGCTATCAGAAGCCTTATAGAAGGCTTCATTGCAGAACGTCGAGATATAAAACTGGAAAAGCTATCGCCAGATGATGAGCGATATTCAAAAATTGTTGAGCAATTCGAACGCGAGGCTTGGCTAGAAGATGCCGCTCGTCGGGTTTGTCAACTTCAAGTTGTCACTCATGTTCTAAAGGGCATTCATCCAGATGCTAAAGGCACCAACCTTTTTGTTCGCCCTGAAGAGCTACCAACAACCAACGCGTTAGGCTCTCATGCCAGCCAGGGCCAACTTTCAGATGTCACAGGCAATGCCGCTGCTCTGGATGTCTACAAATTTTTAAAGCTTGAGCACCAAGGGCGCTCTTTACTAGACAGGCTCTCGTGTCAGTGCCCCGATACGTTAGCTGCTCTTAGTGATTCGGCTGTTATTGCCAAGGAATGGGCCGCTTCTTTTGCTGCTATTACGGTTGCCAAAGGAACTCCCGCATCGCATGTCTGCGCCAAACAAATGTATTGGCTGAAAGGATTGGATGCCACCTGCAATGACGACTATGTTTTGCTGGCCCCGCTGTTTCCTTCTTCGTTAGTTCATGATGCTTTTCAGAAAATACAGCACGACCGTTTCAGTGAAGAGGCAAAGGAAGCACGAAAAGCTTATAAAGCCGGTAAGCCTTCTGATAATGAGGTACACCGCTACCCAGAAATGGCCATCCGTAAGCTGGGGGGCACCAAGCCACAAAATATTTCTCAACTCAACAGTGAACGTGGTGGCAGCAATATACTTTTGAGCGGGCTTCCGCCTCAGTGGAATGCCTCTCATATACGCCCCATTCTCAACACACGCTCTGCATTCGGACAACTTCGCCAACAACGCGGTTTCTATAGACCGTTAAACGAACTGCGTAAATTCTTGCACAGCGACCCTATAGCCAATATCGCAACGCGTCGAAAAGTACGTCGGTTGATCGAACGAGCAATGGACAGTGTCATTGACTTCACTATGAAGATGCATGAACTGCCACCGGGCTGGTCTGCAATCAATACCTTACTGGAAGACGGTACGACACAGCGGTGTGATTTACATAAGCATGAAAAACACTGGCTGGATCCTTTCCGCGCAGCAACGGATGCCGCATTCCGCCACGAAAGGCAACACACTCATTGGCAAGAGGAACTTCGCCGAGATATCGCACGAGAAATCAATAGGGTGCTCAACAGAGGAAGTAACTCCCTTGGCGCCAGTGATACGGAAATTCAGGAATGGAGGCACAGAGCGCTTCAACACACCTCGCTTCGTTCAATGGATTCAATCAATGCTGATTACATGTGCGAGCTGGATAAGCAACTTGAGGAAACCATTGCATTTCTGGGTGACGAAGAGGAAGGCCTCGCATGAGTGAACACATTCTTATCCTGCCTCATCTGCATATCCAAAATGCCAATGCCATTTCTAGTCCCCTGACGTGGGGATTTCCTGCAATGACGGCATTCATTGGTCTAATGCATGCTTTAGAGCGACAGTGTGCCCAAGATGGGATCGCTCTATGTTTTCACGGCATTGGAGTGGTATGTCATGAGGCCAAGCCACAGACATCGCGCTCATCTTTTGGCCAACACAGCTTTCTATTGACCCGTAATCCTCTAAAAAATGATGGCAAAACAGCGGCTATCGTTGAAGAAGGAAGGATGCATGTCGAGCTATCGCTTGTACTGATGCTTAGCGGTAATGCCAGTGAGGGCACCCAAGAAGAGCGTATGGCCTTAGCCAAACAGCTGGATGACTACGTGCATCGCATGCGTATAGCAGGAGGAAGTGTACTGCCACGCGAAAACATACGGTCAGAAAATCTGCGCCGCCCGCATCACCATCAGGTGCCACATATTGAGCCATTGGCGCTAGAAGATGATGCTCAATATACAAAGCAATTAAATCGTTTAAAGCGTCGTCTTTTACCGGGCTTTGCCCTAATCCTTCGAGAAGATGCGCTTGCTCAGCATAAGAATGCACTGCAAGAAGCACAGCCAGATGCCTCTCTATTGGATGCGTGGCTGGACCTGAGCCGTTTCAACTATCGCTACGATGCTGATGCCGCTGAAAAGCAGCATTGGCCTTTAGTGCGCCGGCCTTCTGGCTGGTTGGTACCTATTCCTATTGGTTATTGCGCCTTATCGGATGAAATTCCTGCCAATGCCATTGCCAACGCGCGAGATCCCTATACACCTCTACGCTTCGTAGAACCTCTGCTCTCCATAGGAGAGTGGCGATCTCCTCATCGACTGCAATGCATTGAAGAAATGCTATGGCGCATAAAGCCTAACTCTGACGAGCGTCTATTCCTGCTGGAGATGCTTGTTCAAGCGCCAGTCGATGGCGATGTTATTTGATACCGAATTTGAACCCGAACTAGACCACGGATTATTGATCGCTGGGAGAAATAGAATGTCTGATTTGAAAACTGCCTCCGTGCTCGCGTTTGAACGCAAGCTTGACCCATCAGATGCCTTGTTGTTCGCCGGGAGCTGGGATAATCGTGACCAAGAGCATTGGCAACCCATTGCCGTACGCGAAAAGTCCGTACGCGGCACCATATCCAACCGGCTCAAGGCCAAAGACTCCGACCCGGCGAAACTGGATGCTCAAGTTCAGAATCCCAATCTACAAACCATTGATGTGGCAACGTTGCCGCATAGCGCAGACACACTACGAGCCCGTTTTACCCTCCGCGTATTGGGAGAATTTGGTCGCCCTTCTGCCTGCAACAGCGCGGCCTATCAAGCCCGATTGCAAGAAGTGACCGAGCATTACATCAATACCTTCGGATTCAGTACATTGGCGCAGCGCTACGCCAACAACCTCGCTAATGCTCGCTTTCTATGGCGTAACCGCATGGCCGCCGAACAAATTGAAGTGCGAGTACGTGTACTTAACAAAGGTGAGCAAGAAGCGCTCTTCTCCTTTGATGCATTGTCATATTCTCTGCGGGAATTTAAAGAAGATGAACAGATCAATGCATTGGCAGTACTTATCGCTGATGCTTTGGCTGGCAAGCGCCATCTGCTGCTGGAAATCACGGCTTTCGCGCGAATGGGAGCAGGCCAAGAAGTATTTCCATCACAGGAACTGATCCTTGATCGCGAATCTCATAAGAGCCGCACACTCTATTGCCTTGATAACGTGGCGGGGATTCACTCTCAGAAAGTAGGTAACGCTCTGCGTACGATCGACACATGGTACCCACAACCAGAAAACGCTCGCGATTATGGCCCTATCGCTATTGAACCCTATGGTTCCATTACTACGCAGGGTGTTGCGTTGCGCCAACCCAAGAAAAAACCCAAGCTCGATTTCTACAATCTTTTTGACAACTGGCTATTGAAAAATGAAGTGCCGGATGAAGAACAGCAGCACTATGTCATGGCAATACTGATTCGCGGCGGCGTATTTGGCGAAGCGGGTTAAGGGAGCAATGCGATGGACCACTATATAGAACTAGCCATAGTTCCTGATCCAGAGTTCTCTGAGCCCCTGCTGATGAATGCCCTGTTTGGGAAACTACACCGTGTCCTGGCCGCGTTGTCTCGCCAAGACATCGGCGTTAGCTTCCCAGGCTATTGTGAAGGCCATCAGAAGCGGACGCTGGGACATATTCTACGTCTTCACGGTACGCCACCAGCGTTGGCAGAACTGATGACGACAGATTGGCTGAAAGGTATGCGGGATCATCTTGACGTAACGGAGTGTCAACCTATTCCTAGCCCACATGGCTACAAAAAGGTACAGCGCCGTCAGTTCAAAACAAATGCTGAACGTATACGTCGTCGGCATGCATCTCGTCATGGCGAAACGCTGGAGGAGGCAAGATCTCACATACCCGACAGTGTCATAAGGCCAGTTGAGCTACCGTTCGTGCAGTTGAACAGCCAAAGTACACACCAGAAATTTTGCCTGTTTATTTCACAAGGTGAGCTTATGACACACCCAGCCCAAGGGACTTTCAACACCTATGGGCTTAGTAGCACCGCGACCATCCCTTGGTTCTAACCCTTTTTTTCGCCCCTTTCTTAACTTATTGATTTATAAAGGGGCGAAATTTAGCTTTTAAAAAAGGGTCTAGAATAGAAAAAACCTATATTTCTTTTTATATTCATATGATTGAGGTGATAATCGCCTAGTTCGCTGCCGCATAGGCAGCTTAGAAATTGCCCGAGGCTTTACTCATCGACATGACCGAGTTCGCTGCCGCATAGGCAGCTTAGAAATCTGAACCCTTACCACCTCCCACCGTGTACTTGTTCGCTGCCGCATAGGCAGCTTAGAAAACTACTTCGACACCCGATCGCTTCGATTCGCTGTTCGCTGCCGCATAGGCAGCTTAGAAACTCATTGCTGTGCTGTCGCAGCAGCAGTTCGCGTTCGCTGCCGCATAGGCAGCTTAGAAAACAGTGAGCTGTGGCGGGCTGATGGAGGCCGCGTTCGCTGCCGCATAGGCAGCTTAGAAAGCCGGATGAGCTGATGGATGTTCAGGCGGTCCGTTCGCTGCCGCATAGGCAGCTTAGAAATGAACGCCGCTGGCTGTGGGGGTGTCGCGTTTGTTCGCTGCCGCATAGGCAGCTTAGAAAGCGAAACTCTACGCGGAGATATCCTAGAGCTAGTTCGCTGCCGCATAGGCAGCTTAGAAAATAGATGCTCTCTGTAGTGTCCCATCCTCATTGTTCGCTGCCGCATAGGCAGCTTAGAAATCTACCTGAAGGTATCTGACAACGGCAAGCAAGTTCGCTGCCGCATAGGCAGCTTAGAAAGGGGACGAAGCAGTGGAGGTCACCTCTGTAATGTTCGCTGCCGCATAGGCAGCTTAGAAACTGGGGAGTGGACTCTGCGCGCTGGTACTTCTGTTCGCTGCCGCATAGGCAGCTTAGAAAGTGGTCACGTACACAGAACTGTCGGGGAATCAGGTTCGCTGCCGCATAGGCAGCTTAGAAAAGGCGCTCCGCCTCGGAGTAATCACCCCATTTGTTCGCTGCCGCATAGGCAGCTTAGAAAACGGTGCCACATTGATACCATGAACAGCCTCTGTTCGCTGCCGCATAGGCAGCTTAGAAAAAGTCCGCTCAGTCTGCTGCTGAAGAGCGTAAGTTCGCTGCCGCATAGGCAGCTTAGAAAAAGAAGAGTGCCCCCCCGAAAGGCAAAGAAACGTTCGCTGCCGCATAGGCAGCTTAGAAAACGGGTATCCGGCTGAATCTATTTCAGCTTGCGTTCGCTGCCGCATAGGCAGCTTAGAAACTGCTGGCTACGACTGGCGCGAATCGCTAGAGGTTCGCTGCCGCATAGGCAGCTTAGAAAGAAAGGCGGCGAAGACGAAAGCATCATCAGGAGTTCGCTGCCGCATAGGCAGCTTAGAAAAGCGGTTGCCTGCTGCGTTGCCCTCGATACGGGTTCGCTGCCGCATAGGCAGCTTAGAAAAGACCGCATAATCCCTACCGTCTGGTGATTTAGTTCGCTGCCGCATAGGCAGCTTAGAAATAGACACTACGTTGACAAATGAATCAACACCGGTTCGCTGCCGCATAGGCAGCTTAGAAAAATATGGGCAGCACGCTACAGGGCAAGGTCAAGTTCGCTGCCGCATAGGCAGCTTAGAAAAGCGCAACGCCGTCAAGTTATCGATGAAATCCGTTCGCTGCCGCATAGGCAGCTTAGAAAACAAAGGCTTGCGTGGCGGTCTTGGCTACCCAGTTCGCTGCCGCATAGGCAGCTTAGAAATCTTGACGGAGAGCTTGCTTGCATCGTCTCTGGTTCGCTGCCGCATAGGCAGCTTAGAAATGCTTTGCAAATTCAAAACGAACGATGCCCGACACTCGGTCGGGCATCACTTACCTGTACTGCATAAAATTCATCAGTAACTATGCGGACTCACGCACCACATACGCCATCAGTTGGGACGTATCATCGGTAGCGCTTTGCATAATTTTCACGCCCTGCAATTCTGGCGCGAACCCCGGCAGCGTTTTCACTAGCTGCTCAAGTGCCATGAAATAGGTCCATGCAGCATCGCTCCATGCCTCACCTGGCACAACACACAAAATGCCCGGCGGATAAGGCAATGCCCCTTCTGCTGCCACGCGCCCGCGCACAGCTGCTAGTGGCAGCAGTTCGACATCACCACGCACCAACGCATGATTGGCCTGCTGCGGAAGCATAACCACCTCAGGCATCGATTCCGCACGGAACATTGCCTTCTGCAACGCCTTCATGTCATGCCGCACATTGATATCGTGCATTTCCTGACACAGCTGACGCAAGGTGTAACCGCAATAGCGCTCACGGTATCGCTCATAAAGATGAGGCAGCACCTCTGACAGAGGAGAGTCAGCCTCTAGGTGCCGTTCGAAGGAAACCAATACCTCCACCAGATGCTGCATCTTTGCGGCATCTTCAGCAGGCGTCAGCAAAAAGAGGATTGAGTACAAATCACTCTTCTCAGGGATGATGCCCTGAACACGCAGATAGTGCGCCAGCAACGTAGCAGGCACGCCAAAATCAGCGTACTGGCCCGTTGCCGCATCCACGCCCGGCGTGGTTAATAACAGCTTACAGGGGTCGATAAGGTACTGCCTATCACCGTATCCTTCGAATGCATGCCATTTAGCCTTTGCCGCACACGCAAAAAATCGACCATCATGCACAATCTGCTCGGTGGGATAGCTCTCCCATGGGCGCCCATCTATCGCATCAGGAATGAACGGCCGAATCTGCGTACAGCGCGTGCGCAGCGCTTTGCGAATATCAATACCAAGCCGCATGCACTCATGCCATAGCGGTGTGCCTGCGCCGCCATCGTGAATACGAGCGTTGACCTCCAGCGCAGCGAATATCGGGTAAAAAGGACTGGTTGACGCGTGCAGCATGAAGGCATTATTGAACTGGCGGTGATTGCAATAGCGCACCTGCCCTTTGATATGGGCATCTTTCTTATGGATCTGCGAGGCCTGCGAAAAACCCGCCAGCTGTTTATGCACGGACTGCGTCACGATGATTCCCGGATCATCAGGCGTCAACGTCAACAGTAGCGGCGAACAGTCCGACAAGATGTCGATGAACTGCTCGTAACCCGCCCACGCTGAATCAAACAGGATGTAATCGCACAGGTGACCTATGCGTCGAACAATCTGCTGCGCGTTGTACAGTGTACCGTCATACGTTGCCAGTTGAATGACAGCCAAGCGAAACGGCCGGGCCGATGTCTCGCGGCCGGGGGCAACGCTACGGATCTTGCCACGCAGATTCGCTTCATTGAGGGCCTTGTCATCAATCCCACCGATAAAGCCATACGGATTACGTGCCGTTTCCAGATAGATAGGAGTTGCTCCTGCTTGGATCAGGGCACCATGGTGAACGGACTTGTGGTTATTGCGATCAAACAGCACTAAATCACCGGGAGCTAATAACGCATTGGTGACGACCTTGTTGGCCGCAGACGTGCCATTAAGGACAAAAAATGTTTGATCGGCATTGAACACCTTGGCTGCATACTGCTGCGCTTCCAATGCAGCACCTTCATGAATTAAGAGATCGCCTAGCCGGACATCGGCATTACAGATGTCGGAGCGAAACAGGTGCTCACCATAAAAATCGTGGAACAGCCGTCCAGCAGGATGGCGCAGAAAGAAACGCCCACCTTGATGGCCCGGACAGGCAAATGACGAGTTACCCAAGCCAACATAACGGCTAAGGGTATCGAAGAACGGCGGAAGCAGATGTCGACGGTAATGCTTGATGGACTGCTCAAGCTTGTCGCTGTGCGCTGGTTCATCAAGCGCCAGCCAAGCACATCCTTCCGGCAATGCATCACTGGCATCATGTTCATCACGAACAATAAATGCGGGGACACCAAATCCTGTGCGCTGCAATACGCTCAGAATTCCGGTATCCAGTTCTTGGCGCGTCAAAACGACAGCGCCCACATCGGTAAAATCTGTCTGGCCTAGCGCCACAATTGGACGATCGGTTATCAGACGACAGGCCACGGTTGCATTAGCAGCGATCTTCAATGGTTTCATTAAACCAGTCCCACCTCCATCTCATAGAGAGTATGCATATATCCACGGGTGCGATGCCGCCATATGACTTCGGCACCGCCGCGTTGACATAGAAGGATGGGGAACGAATCTGTCTCGCAATCACCCACGGTGCGCCAGCCTCTATCTCAATAGCCCCTTATTGCGCCATGAGACCGGCCCCTGATAGGAGGGTAGATATAGCGGAGAAATAATGCGAACGAAAGGCAATTCGATAAAGAAAAGAAAAAACTTAAGGCGAGATAAGACTCAGCTAAAATTAGCAGGCACGCTAATCAACGAGTACAGCAGCTTGTAATCGTTGACGTGCACCATCATGCTTTTGTGAACAAAGCATTGGAAAGAACCACTACCTACAAAGAGCACGTGAAGGAACGTCATCTACATGTGGCTACAAAAAGAACTCCGACTTTCCCCTTTTCGCAGAGGCTTTCATCTCATTACGGATGAAATAGAGCATGCACTGAGCGCAGAACTGCGCCAGATCAATGTGGGTCTGCTTCACGCGTTCATCAAGCATACATCAGCATCGCTGACGATTAACGAAAATGCCGATCCGACGGTACGGGTCGATTTTGAAAGCTTTTTCAACCATGCGGTGCCTGAAAACGAGCCTTACTATCGCCATACCTACGAAGGCAGCGATGACATGCCCGCTCACCTGAAAAGCAGCCTGTTAGGACCTAGCGTACAGATTCCGGTCTCTGCAGGACGCCTCAACCTCGGAACATGGCAGGGAATCTACCTGTGCGAACATCGCAATCACGGAGGACGTCGGACGCTAGTGCTGACGCTTCAAGGCGAATAGCACTACACCGGTGATCTATATGGCATGGTATGAAGCGCCTCGCTACCACTCCAGTGCTTCGCGCACGAAGGGAATAGTCAGCTTGCGCTTAGCCGACAACGAGGCCATGTCCAGCCGATCAAGAACTTCAAACAGTTCTGACAGCCGCCGCGGGCCACGATGCAGGATGTAGCGCGCCACCTCGTGAGGGAGCTGCATGCCCCGCATCGCTGCTCGCAGAATCAAGGCATCGCGCCGCTGCTCATCTGTCGGTGGGCTGAGGTGAAACGTCATGCCCCATCCCAAGCGGGATGCTAGATCAGGCAGTTTGACATCCAGCTGGCGCGGCGCGCACGGCGCACTGACGACCATGCGCTTACCCGCATCACGCATGCGATTAAAGCAGTGAAACAACCCTTCTTCCCAGCGCTTTCGCCCCATCACGACGTCAATGTCGTCCAGCGCCAGTAAATCAAGGTGCTCAGTATCCTCTAGCATCAGCGGCGGAAAGTGACCCAGCTGCTGAAGCGGCACATAGAGAGAACGCATGCCTTGATCGCTGGCATCGTGACATGCCGCCTGCAACAGGTGGCTACGCCCCGTCTCTTCATTGCCCCACAGATAGACCAACGGTTCGTCCGCACGCTGCAGCTGAAGTTTCAGTGCAGCGATAGCGCCAGCATTATCTCCCGGCAGAAAACTGGCAAACGTTGCGTCATCATGGATACCCACGCCCAACGGCAATTGCCACGGCATTGCTTCTCCTGAAACCTGTTTCCCCTTAAAGGGTCATCCCCGGTCGTGAACGAGGCCGTCCTGCCTGTCACTCCGTCCCTGGTGTGCTCGTATCCATGCCCATTGGCGACTCTATAATGGCCGCGGATGGTGCTACAATGCGGCCCCTCTATTCTTGCTGGTCATGAACGGCACACCTTGTCATGTCATTATCATACCTCATTGTTCACGCGGTGAGGCCATACTGACGCCAAGCCTTCCCTTTCGGGTTGCCGCACTTGCCAGTCATTACTGCTTTTTCGACCACGTCAGGAGCTTTCCCATGGACGACAAAACCGACTCAGGCTTCACTCCCGAACAAGTGCCGCCCCGCCGCATCGTCGCGCTGCTGTCAGGCGAAGGCAACCGGCTGGAAGCGCTGATCGAGGCTCAGTCTCACGATGAGTTGGGGGGCGAACTGGTCGCCGTCATTGCCGATCGCACCGATACTGCCGGCACGGAAAAGGCTCATGCGGCAGGTATCGACGTTGCCATACTGCCCCGTGATGAATACGACACGCCGACAGCTTATGATGGCGCACTGATAAAAACGATCGAACGCCATGCCCCAGACCTAGTAGTGCTTGATGGCTTCTGGCACATCTTCAGCCCAATATTCACCAGCCGCTTCAACGGACGATTGCTGAACTGTCACCCATCGCTGCTGCCCGCACTGGTGGGGCGTCACACGCACCAGCGTGCACTGGATGAAGGTCTACAGGAGCACGGTGCCAGCGTGCATTTCGTCATCGAAGGGCTGAATACGGGACCGCTCATCATTCAGGCCGTGGCCAAGGTGGCCAGCGATGACACAGCGGAAACGCTGGCAGAGAAAGTGCTGGCTCGCGAAGAACTGATCTACCCGATCGCCATTCGCTGGTTCCTAGAAGGACGCCTAAAACTGGGGGCACAGGGAGCCGAGCTGGACGGCATCCTGCTGCCACCGACCGGGCTTCGCCTATCAAACGAAGACGCCGAAGAAGAACTCAACGGCGAATAATAGGGCGAGAATAGTATAGAGGTGCGTGCCGACTACCCTGCACAGTGGCAGGGTAGTCGTCTGGATCTATCAATGCGGTCGTTGCTCAATCTTGAATGCGAAGAACTGGTTTTTTTGATGCACGCTAAAGTTGTCATCTGACGCAAAGACAAGTACCTCGCTGCCATCGGCGGCACGCCCCAGAGCAACGCTTTCGATATTGTCAGGCACAAGTCCCATCGCACGAAAATCGATCAACTGGCTCTTGCGTATCGGCGTGATGCGTTGATTGGTGTTCGCCAACGATGACAGATGCAGTACATCGGTCGCGCCGGCGATATCCGCCATAAAAACCTTAATGGTCGCCCCATAGCCACTGGCAAAGCTGCGCTCAATAACCAACAGACGATGATCGTCGAGTGCCACCACTTCCGACACGCCATTATCGTTGGAATATGGAGAACGTAGTGCAGGCTGCGGCACCGGTGAAACAGGATAGGTATAGGCCGCCGTCGGTTGGCCACTGCGAGCATCGTAGCGCACGAATCGGGCTAAGCTGCCAGACGTCAGCCGCGCGATCGATCCATCTTGGCGCAGCGACGTTTCCATCCCCGCGATCAAGTCGCCGGAAGGCAGTACGGCAAGCCCCTCAAATGCGAGGTTGTCACGAATGCCACTCTGCCTGTCCGCTGTGGGCGCAAAACCTTCCGGCACTGAAAACTCTTTGACCCAAGCGCCATTATTGTCGGCAACACGCACCACGGACGGCAAGCCTGCACGCGCACTGCCTTCACTCGTCCAGTAGAGCTGGTTGTTCGGCCCACGCCGGACCGATTCCGGATCGACACTGCCTGCGGCGAAAGGCTGTCCATTGCGATCCTTAAGCGTGATGGTGCGTACCACATCAACGCGCCGTATCTGTCCAGGCTGAATGTCGATGGCCAGCTCATAGATACGCGCGGGAGCCTTCTGCGATCGGTCATCGCTGATGGCCAAGTAGTGGCCCGTTGCGGGATCGAAATCCAGCCCCGATATCCCTCCGAAGGGAATACCATCAAATTGAGTATCCCACGGTAACGAATACTCACCGATATAGTTCAGAGAGACACCTGCCGAACAATCTCCCATCGGACAAGGCATACGGATCTGCGTCGCCCCCTCCATTCCTGACGCTAACGGTACGGAAAAGAGCACCGCTAACGCACTACCGGCGAACCACTGCATGATCTTCACTGCCTATCTCCTTTTGCCTTCAATATGTTGCGCCCACTATAGTCACCGATCGATGACAGTTAGATGACGCCATTGATGCGTTATTACGCCATAGCCTAGGAGCTCTCAGGCAGTGCCATGGCCCGACACATTAAACATCCGATCGTTCACCGCACTCCACATCAAGGCGTTCTGAACATCATCGCTACGATAAAACTCTTCGTTTGTGCACAGCGCATAAAAAAAGCACCAACCTTAACGGTTGGTGCTTTTCCATTCACAAACAGCACTATGTCGGCGCAGCCGGTCGTGCTCGCCTTAGCGGAGTCGCGCGCGATCAGGTACGCGGCAGAGTGACGCCACGCTGGCCTTGGTATTTACCGTTGCGATCGCCGTAGGACACATCGCAGATTTCGTCGGATTCAAAGAACAGCATCTGCGCCACGCCTTCGTTGGCATAGATCTTCGCGGGCAGGTTAGTGGTGTTGGAAAATTCCAGCGTCACGTGCCCTTCCCACTCAGGTTCCAACGGCGTGACGTTAACGATGATGCCGCAGCGCGCGTATGTGGATTTACCCAAGCATACCGTCAGAACGCTGCGCGGGATGCGGAAATATTCCACCGTACGTGCCAGCGCAAACGAGTTCGGCGGAATAATGCAGACGTCGCCCGTCACGTCTACGAAGCTGCGATCATCGAAGTTCTTAGGGTCAACGGTCGCAGAGAAGATGTTAGTGAACACCTTGAATTCGTTTGCACAGCGGACGTCATAGCCATAGCTGGAGGTGCCATAGGAAATGACGCGCTGCCCGTCTTCAGCGTTACGGACCTGATCGGCTTCGAAAGGCTCGATCATGCCGTGGTCGCGTGCCATTCGACGAATCCAGTGGTCCGATTTGATACTCATGCGCTGCGCCTACCTGTCAATCTGTGAAGTCATGACTGACCGCTATGGCCAGCCGTCTGTGCTTGTGCGCGAGGATACCAGACTTTCCCCATCACCACATTATCAGCGCCCGCATCAGCTGAAGCCAATGGTGGGACCTGAGGCTTCCGGCTGGGCCTGACATGCCTCATCCAGCTGCGCCACGATCGAGGCGAAGTGCTGAGCGGCAGGCTGATCCGGTGCAGCGATGACGGGCGGCACGCCTTTATCCATCTGCTCACGGACCGACAGCGCCAATGGTAGGCGGCCGAGGACCGGTGCGTTGTAACGCTCGGCAATGCGCTGACCGCCCCCTTCACCAAAAATAGCTTCTTGGTGCCCACAGCATGAGCAGGTATGAAAACTCATATTTTCAACAATTCCCAACACCGGCACATGCACCTTGCGGAACATCTCGATTCCTCGCTCAGCATCCAGCAGCGCGATATCCTGCGGCGTGGTCACGATGACGGCACCGGACACGGGGACTTTCTGTGCCAGCGTCAGCTGTATGTCTCCCGTGCCGGGCGGCATATCAATGAACAAATAGTCCAGTTCGCCCCACTGCGTCTGATTGTAGAGCTGCTGAAAAGCCGTTGAGGCCATCGGTCCGCGCCACACCATCGGCGTGGTCACGTCAACTAAAAAGGCGATCGACATTACCCGAAGACCATGCGCATCAACGGGGCGCATGGTCTTGTCATCGATCATGTCCGGGCGCGTCTGTGGATCGACACCCAGCATATGTGCCTGACTCGGACCATAGATATCGGCATCGAGCACACCCACTCGCTTGCCCCGCGCCGCCATGGCCAACGCCAGATTCGCCGTCACCGTCGATTTGCCGACCCCGCCCTTGCCCGATGCAACGGCAATGATATGCCCGACCGTATTCGCCATCGACCTGCTCCTTTTCTTTATTCATTCAGTGGCATAAGCGCGGCCGCTCTCACCAAGGCACCAAGGACTCACCCTCTTCCCGTTCAGCTTGGTAACAGCACGACTCGCCTTTTTTCTGCATCGAAACACATCCAATCACGCAGACGTTTCACTTCCTCTACTTTACAACGACACGCGTCATTACCCCACAACAACACTCTGGCTTAATCTGCAATGCCATGCTCCGATCGCAGGCCTGCGGCTAGCTCGCACGCGATAATGACACCCTCAGAAAAAGTGGTGTTTTTATTGGCGTTCCCACCGCGCACCCCATACCGAAATGCGGGTTAACGCGTTAGAATGTACGATTCTATCAGTATTGGATGATTGCGACGTTTCACTTCATCATCCCGAATTCTGCCGCTGTCTGCACATGCACCAACGTACCTGAGCACTGATTACCGCAGGGCATGGCAGTGCAGACAACTTCAAATGTTCGAGGCCACACCCCATGTCAAGACGCAAGATTCTGGTTACCAGCGCGCTTCCTTACGCCAATGGAGATATCCACCTAGGGCACTTGCTCGAGTACATCCAGACCGACATGTGGGTTCGCTTCCAGAAAAGCCGCGGTCATGAGTGCCACTACGTTTGCGCTGACGATGCGCACGGTACGGCCATCATGTTGCGTGCCGAGCAGGAAGGCATCACTCCGGAAGAGCTGATCGCACGCGTAAACGAAGCCCACCAAGCTGACTTCGCTAAATTCGGTGTGCACTTCGACAACTACAGCTCAACCAACTCCGATGAGAACCGCCATTTCAGCGGCGAAATCTATCGTCGTCTGCGCGACGCAGGCCATATCGCCACGCGCGACATCGAACAGATGTACGACCCTGAAAAAGGGCTGTTTCTGGCCGATCGCTTCATCAAGGGCACCTGCCCGAAATGCCATACGCCCGACCAGTACGGCGACAACTGCGAAGCATGCGGCACAACCTATACGCCAGCAGAACTGATCAATCCGGTGTCGGCCATTTCTGGTGCCACACCGGAACTGCGCACGTCGACTCACTATTTCTTCAAACTGCCGGACTTCAAAGAGTTCCTGCAGGAGTGGTTGCAGTCCGGCACCGTCCAGCCGCAAATCGCCAATAAACTGCAAGAATGGTTCGAAAACGGCCTGAAAGAATGGGACATTTCGCGTGATGCGCCCTACTTCGGCTTCGAGATTCCGGATGCGCCAAACAAATTCTTCTATGTCTGGGTCGACGCCCCTATCGGCTACGTCACCAGCTTCAAGCAGCTCGCTGATCGTGAAGGCTTAGATTTTGATAGCTACTGGGGCCCGAATGCGGATGCCGAGCTGTATCACTTCATCGGTAAGGATATCGTTTACTTCCACGCGCTGTTCTGGCCGTCGATGCTGAAAGGCGCCAACATGCGCCTGCCAACAGGCATCAACTGCCACGGTTTCGTGACCGTGAACGGTGCCAAGATGTCCAAATCTCGCGGCACCTTCATCAAGGCCGATACCTATGCGCAGTTCCTTGAACCGGAATACCTGCGCTACTACTTCGCCGCCAAGCTGAACTCCCGCGTTGAAGACCTTGACCTCAACCTTGAAGACTTCGTGACGCGCGTGAACTCCGACGTGGTCGGCAAAGTGGTCAATATCGCGAGCCGCTGTGCAGGCTTTATCAAGAAGGCAGGCGGTCGCCTATCTAGCACGGTTACTGAACCCGAACTGCTGCAGCGCTTCATTGACGCTGGGGATGATATTGCCGCTGCCTTCGAAGCACGCGAGTTCAACCAAGGCGTTCGCCAGATCATGGCACTGGCTGATGATGCCAACACCTACATTGCCGACAAAGCACCGTGGGCACTGGCCAAGCAGGAAGGCAAAGAACAGGAAGTACTGGATATTTGCTCAACTGGTATCAACCTGTTCCGCCAGCTGATGACCTACCTCTACCCGATCTTGCCTGCCATGGCGACCAAGGCACAGGCCTTCCTTCAAGTGGATTCCCTCAGCTGGGACAGCCGCCTTCAACCGCTGATTGATCACGCCATCGCACCGTTCAAGCCGCTGGCTCAGCGCGTAGACCCCAAAGCCATCGAGCAGATGCTTGATGCGTCCAAGGAAGTACTGGCAGAAGAGCAGCAGATCCGCAACGGTGGCCAAGATGCCAAAGCCGAGACAGCTGCCGCGGCGATGGAACCCATTGCCGATGAAATCACCATCGACGATTTCTTTAAGGTCGATCTGCGCATCGCTCGCATTGCGAATGCTGGCTATGTAGAGGGTTCCAAGAAGCTGCTGCAACTGACATTGGATCTCGGTGGCGAAACCCGCAACGTCTTCTCTGGTATTCGCGGGCACTACGAGCCTGAACAACTGATCGGCCGCCTGACTGTGATGGTCGCTAACTTGGCACCGCGCAAGATGCGCTTCGGCGTATCGGAAGGCATGGTGCTAGCGACGGGCAACGATGACGGCTTGTACCTGCTATCACCGGACTGCGGCGCACAGCCGGGTCAGCGAGTCAGCTAAGCATGCAGGCGTCACACATCACCGCTGATCAGATCGACGCGCTTCTGCCGCAGACACAGTGCGGCAAGTGCGGGCATCCAGGCTGTCTGCCGTATGCCAAGGCCATCGTTGATGGTGAAGCGATCAACCGCTGCCCCCCTGGGGGGCAGCGGACTGCCGATGCACTGGCTACTCTGCTGGACAAAGCCCCCCTGCCACTTGCTCAGCCCGCTGAATCGCCCCTGCTTGCCGTTATCGACGAAGACATCTGCATTGGCTGCACCAAGTGCATCAAGGCCTGTCCAGTTGATGCCATCCTTGGGGCACCCAAGCAGATGCACAGCATCCTGCGCGACGAATGCACTGGATGTGAGCTGTGCGTTATGCCATGCCCGGTAGACTGCATCAGCATGGTCCCACATCCTGGCTGGCTGGCCGCACACGCCGAGCAAGAACAGCATGCTTGGCTGGCCCACCGCGCCACACAGGGACGCCAACGTCATCAGGCACATATCGCCCGTATCGCCCAGTGGGAAGCGGAAGCGCTGGAACGCCGCCGTACGCGCCGCCACCAGCGCATCGCCACCCCGACATCACCAGCAGCGAGCACACCTACCGATGACGCAGCTCTGCGCCGTCGCTTGAAGATAAAGCTGGCCCGCATGAAGCGGGATGATTCTCTTCGTCCCCAGCTCGAAGCACAGTTACAAGCTCTAGGGGGTCAGACAGCCGCCCGCCCGGTCACACCTGTCGTTCAGCAGGCCCGCTCTCAACGCATTGCCCTCGCAGCAGCTGAAGACACGCTGCGCCGTGCTGAACGGCATCTGGCTCATTGCCAGCGCCAAGAAGGACCAATGGAAGTAGCGGCAGCCCAAGAACAGCTGGAACGCGCACAGCATCAGCTGGAACGCGCGCGCCAAGCACTCGATCCGACCTGACCGACGTATGCGAACGGTATTAGGCTTCGCCTATACTGCACCGCGAATCCATCACACCCTTTCACTATGCGACCGCCGTTATGAACAAGGCCACACGCCACGAGATATTCGTTCGTTTGCGGGATGCCAACCCGCGCCCCACGACAGAGCTGGTGTGGAACGACGATCCTTTTGAGCTGCTGATTGCTGTCCTGCTGTCGGCACAGTCCACGGATGTCGGCGTCAACAAAGCCACGCGCACGCTGTTTGCGGCAGCCAACACACCGCAGACCATGCTGGCGCTTGGACTGGACGGCATCAAAGAGCACATTCGCACGCTCGGCCTCTACAACAACAAGGCCAAGCATATCGTTGCACTCTGCGAGCAACTGCTTGAGCACCATCAAGGTGAAGTACCCCGTTCACGCGCGGCACTCGAAGCGTTGCCGGGCGTGGGGCGCAAGACAGCCAACGTAATCCTCAACACCGCATTCGGCGAACCCACGATTGCTGTCGATACGCATATCTTTCGCGTCTCCAATCGCACCGGGTTAGCGCCGGGTAAGAACGTCAATGAAGTGGAACAGAAACTGCTGAAGGTCGTGCCAGACGAGTTCAAGCTAGATGCGCATCACTGGCTAATACTGCACGGTCGCTATACCTGCGTGGCCCGCAAGCCTCGCTGTGGCAGCTGCATCATTGAAGACCTGTGCGAATTCAAGGACAAAACCGAGCCCGCTACGGCTTGACCGCTACGCATACAAGCTCACTCTGAACAGAACCGCCATTCATTGATATGCGCTGATAGCCTCACCCATTTATGAGCGCCTCTCAGCAGTAGTGCATGCTCGCAGTCTTTCATCCTCACCTTTACCGCGCGCCAACGAATAGCCCCCATAGAAAATAGAAAAGGGACGCTCGCGTCCCTTTTCTATTTCATCTACGCAATACATTTAGAACAGAGGTGTTTCCTGTTCGTCGATAAACTGACGCGCCTTGAGCTGCGTCATACGTATTGCCGTTTCACGATCAGGAAAGGTGTCCGCACGATCAAAAGGAATCGACAGATCACCATCTTCCTCAGGCGGCTGCCGGATGGTACCGCTAATACGATACTGACCATTCTGTTCAACGGGGGCCGCCACGATATCGCACCCCTGATAGCGCAGCGGCTCGGCTTCCTGCGGTTTCTTGCTTCCCGCAGCCGATTCCGTCCCGCCCAGAATGCGTTTCAACCACTTCAACATAGCGCTTCCCTCCTATGGGCATGACAAGTTATTGCCACGATACTGTGTGCATTTTTCACCGCGCGCAATCCCTTCTACGGTCTAACTCAAGCGTAGAGCACGCTCATTCAGAAATATCAGCATAGTGATCATCGCGAGAAGGCGACCGGACATACGGCCAGCACGGCAAGACGATCACCCTAGGTTCTCCATAAAAAAATCGGCGCCCGCATGAGGCGCCGATTCTCAATAGTATCCACCTAAAGATCAGACTTCGTGACGACCTTTAGAAGCGGCAATACGCAGACGCAGTGAGTTCAAGCGAATGAACCCATGAGCATCTTTCTGATCGTATGCACCCGCATCATCTTCAAACGTTGCAATAGATGCATCGAACAGGGAGTCATCGGACTTACGACCAACAACCGTTACACTGCCTTTGTACAGCTTAACGCGAACCACACCGTTGACGACGCTCTGCGTTTCGTCGATGGCGGCCTGCAACATGTGGCGTTCCGGAGACCACCAGTAACCGTTGTACACGATTTCCGCGTACTTCGGCATCAGACCATCCTTCAAGTGAGCCGCTTCGCGGTCCAGCGTGATGGATTCGATAGCGCGGTGCGCTTTCAGCATGATGGTGCCCCCTGGGGTTTCGTAGCACCCACGGGATTTCATGCCTACATAGCGGTTCTCGACGATATCCAGACGACCGATACCGTTTTCGCCACCCAGACGGTTCAGTTCGGCCAGCAGCTCGTGCGGTGCCAGTTCCTTGCCATCCAGCGCAACCGGATCACCGTTGCGGTAGGTGATTTCGAGGTAGGTCGGAGCATCCGGAGCCTGCTCGGGGCTGACACTCCAACGCCACATGTCATCTTCCGCTTCGGCCCACGGGTCTTCCAGCATGCCGCCCTCATAGGAGATGTGCAGCAGGTTGGCATCCATCGAGTACGGGGATTTTTTCTTGTTCTTAGCGTAGTCTACTGGGATGTTGTGCTCTTCACAGTAGGCCATCAGTTTTTCACGGGAGTTGAGATCCCATTCACGCCACGGCGCGATGACCTTGATACCCGGTTTGAGCGCATAAGCGCCCAGCTCGAAACGCACCTGGTCGTTACCTTTACCGGTAGCACCGTGTGCGATGGCATCGGCACCGGTTTCATTGGCGATTTCAACCAATCGTCGAGCGATGAGCGGACGTGCGATGGAAGTACCCAGCAGGTACTCACCTTCATAGATGGTGTTGGCACGGAACATCGGGAATACATAGTCACGCACGAAGGTTTCGCGCAGATCTTCAATGTAGATTTCCTTGATGCCCAGCTGACGTGCCTTTTCTCGTGCCGGTTCGACTTCTTCACCCTGACCCAGATCGGCCGTGAACGTCACGACTTCACAGTTGTAGGTTTCCTGAAGCCATTTGGCGATCACGGAAGTATCCAGCCCACCCGAGTAGGCCAGCACCACCTTCTTCACGTCGGACATGCTCATCTCCTTTTGTTTGTACTGATCGTGGTACAGCCAGCGTACGCCATAGGCGGTTATCTCCGCACTATGCATATGAAATTGCTGATACCGCAGTATATCGTCATGTATGACCTATCGTACACCACCGAGGACGAATCGCGCCCAATCTGATACAATCGCGACCACTTGCCTCTTAAAGGCATGTCTTTCTTACTCATGAAGGCCATCCGCGGATGACCTCTGATGCAAGGGATACCTGCATGACCGATGCCAACGTGGCCCGCCAGATGAGCCAGCGCTTTCGCGGCTATCTTCCCGTCGTGATTGACGTTGAAACGGGCGGCTTCAACCCATCGACCGATGCCCTGCTGGAAATTGGTGCAACGCTGATCACCATGGACGCCACGGGACAGCTGCTGCCTGACACCACGTACAGCGCACATATCACCCCGTTCGAAGGTGCTAACGTGTCGGAGTCGGCCTTGGCCTTTACCGGCATACGCTTGGACAGTGCACTGCGCCAGAGCGCTGCCATCACGGAAGAAAAGGCACTGAGTGAGCTGTTCAGCATGGTACGCAAGGCCATCAAGTCCCACGGTTGCAGCCGCGCCATCTTAGTCGGCCACAACTCGGCCTTCGACCATCAGTTTCTAAACGCCGCCATCGCGCGTAGCGGTATCAAGCGTAATCCGTTCCATCCGTTTTCCAGCTTCGATACGGCCACGCTCGGCGGTTTTGTATATGGCCAGACCGTATTGGCCAAAGCATGCGAAGCGGCCGGAATCGCGTTCGATAATGAGCAAGCACACGCGGCCTGCTACGACACGGAACGTACAGCTGACCTTTTCTGCGCCATGGTCAACCGTTACCGCGATCTGGGCGGCTGGAACCTTGCCTGCCGCGAACAGGGCATCGATGCTCACGACGATGACAACCTCTACTGAGCGGATACCCGCTACAGCACTGTTGCCAATTGCTCGCTGGACGTACGTTCAGCCACAAAAAAGCCGCTCATCATCGAGCGGCTTTTTTGTCACTATGTACGACAGATACGCTCAGGCATTTTTCTCAGCGTCATCATTGGCCGCCGCTTCCTTCAGCAACGTTGCCAACTCACCGCTCTGGTACATTTCAACGATGATATCGCAGCCACCGATTAGCTCGCCGTTGACCCACAGCTGCGGGAACGTCGGCCAGTTGGCGTATTTCGGCAGTTCAGCACGGATATCCGGATTTTCCAGAATGTTGACGAAGGCAAAGCGCTCGCCACAGTTAATCAGCGCCTGAACCGCCTGAGCAGAGAAACCGCACTGCGGGAACTGCGGCGTGCCTTTCATGTACAGCAAGATCGTGTTGTCGTTGATTTGCTGCTTGATGGTATCGAGCGTCTCGCTCATGAGATCGGTCCTCTGTTCGTGAACGGGAATCGATGTGCATCGCTGCACGACTTACCACTATTGTACGCATGCCTCGCCTACTCATACCAGCGCACAGACCATGAACGCACTTCATGATGCCCATCAGATTTGGCTATAACGGGCACGACCACTTCACCGGAAAGCGGCAGCGCTCGATAAGATCATGCTATAGCGTAGATAGAACACTCGAAAGGGGTAAGGGGAGGTAAAGAGAATAAGCGGCCACGCCATCCGACAATAAGAAAGTCATGGGGCAAGGAAGGAAAAAGGAGAGAAACTACAGATACAAAAAAATTCCGTCTACCAATATGGGTAGCGGAATTCAAAGTAGAAGATCTGGTGGAGCCTAACGGGTTCGAACCGATGACCTCAACGCTGCCAGCGTTGCGCTCTACCAACTGAGCTAAGGCCCCAGACCACGCTGCGCATTCTATTGAGATGTAAGATGAAAGTCAACACTTTCCCTTATCGCCTTGCACTGTTCACGGAATGCCCCCATTGTGGGACGATATTAAGGCGTATGTGATCAAGGCAGATAGCCGCAACGATCTCGCCTCCCGTTTTTGCCTTAGCGCTTCTATTTCTATTCGGCCTCGAACCGTTCGAACGATTTTCGACCGGCTCCGCATTCATGGTACCTCGTGTGTCTACAAACGACCCGACGAACACTCGTTTCGACGCGCGCGCTTTTCTGCGCAGCGTCTCGGAAGCACCTGGCGTCTACCGTATGTATGACGCCAAGGGCGACATTCTTTATGTAGGCAAAGCACGCCGCTTAAAGGCGCGCCTGTCGAGCTATTTTCGCAGTACGGGCCTCAACACCAAGACGCGCGCGTTAGTGTCCCATATCGCCGACATCCAGGTAACGGTGACTCACACCGAAACCGAAGCGCTGCTGCTTGAGCAAACGCTGATTAAGAAAGAGCGCCCGCCTTACAATATCCTGATGCGCGACGACAAGTCCTACCCCTATGTCTTCGCAAACACTCGACATGCATTTCCCAAGCTGGAGATGCGCCGCGTTCGGCGACCGCGCAACGACGGACGCTACTATGGCCCATACCCTAGCTCGGTTGCTGTGCGCGACACGCTTCAGCTTATGCAAAAGATCTTTCGCATCCGCAACTGCGAGGACAGCGAATTCTCCCATCGAGAACGACCATGCTTGCAGTACCAGATCAGCCGCTGTACGGCCCCTTGCGTGGGCTATATCGACGAGCACGACTATCAGCAACAGCTCGAACACGCGACCCAATGCCTTGAAGGCCGCAGTGAACAGGTTGCCATACGCCTCAGCCATGAGATGGAAGCCGCTGCCTCATCGCTGGCCTTCGAAAAAGCAGCCTTTATCCGCGACCAGATCCAGCAGCTGCGCAGCCTACAGAGCCACCAGTCTGTCGATATGCAGCACGGCAACGCTGACGTATTCGCCTATATCGAACAGCCCGGCGGGCTCTGCATTACGCTGCTGAGCATTCGCGACGGGCGTGTGCTCGGTACACGCCACTTCACACCAGACAATGGACTAGATCTGCCGAGCGAAGCCCTGATGGGCGAGTTCATCAGTCAGTACTATTTGGGGCTAGAACAGCGAGTACCTGCCGAGGTACTGGTCAACGTGACACTGGAAGATCAGGCCCTTATTGAAGAAGCGCTTTCGCACTATGCAGAGCGGCATATTCGCGTAACCAGCCAAGTGCGCGGGCATCGTGCGCAGTGGGTACGCTTGGCCCAGACCAACGCCGAGCAGCATCTGGCATCAACGCTGTCGAACCAGAAACAGATCCGGCAACGCTTTATTGCGCTGCGCGAAGCACTGGGGCTAGCGGAAACCCCCAAACGGCTGGAGTGCTTTGACATAAGCCACAGCCACGGCGAAGCCACCGTCGCCTCTTGCGTAGTGTTTGACAGCGACATGGGGCCCAATACATCTGAGTACCGCCGCTTCAACATCAACGGTGTGGCACCCGGCGACGACTATGCTGCCATGCGCCAAGCCCTAACGCGCCGCTATACCCGTTTGCGCGATGAAGACCAGACGTTTCCCGACGTATTGATCGTGGATGGCGGCAAAGGACAGCTCAATATGGCCCGCGAAGTGCTGGAAGAACTGGCGATATCCAACCGCATGACGTTGCTTGGGGTGGCAAAAGGCACAACGCGCAAGCCCGGGCTGGAGACCCTGTTCTTGGAGACCACTGACCAGACGGTAACATTGGAAGGCACCGAACCTGCCCTGCACTTGGTACAGCATATCCGCGATGAGTCGCACCGCTTCGCCATTACCGGCCACCGACGCAAGCGCGATAAGCAGCGCCGAACGTCGTCGCTGGAAGGCATTGCAGGCATCGGCCCCAAACGCCGCCAGGCATTACTGCGCTACTTCGGTGGACTGCAGGGCATTCGCAAGGCCAGTCTGGACGATATTGCCAATGTTCCCGGTATCAGTCGCCCCTTGGCGAACACTATCTATCAAGCACTCAATGGCTAGGACGCACAAAAAAAGACCGCGGCTTCAAAAGCACTGCGGTCTTCACATGAATAAGAACAGGCCCTCGAACGAGGGCCTAATCGATGATGGCACTCTGCACGGTGCCATTCCCCCCTGCAAAGGATGATCATCTACGTGATCTCTCTTCTTTCCCCGCCAGAAACCGCTTACTTCATGCTGATATGATTTCCGATCATGCACTTCTGCGCACCTTAACCCCCCCATTCAATCAAGGCTCGCCAAGGTGGCCTTCCTTAGAACACGCGCGCAGCACACTCCATACGCCCCTTCATGCCTCGCCCCAAGAACATGATTCGCATGGCACTCAAGGATAAGGCTGATATACGCCACGTTTGCGGCCACACCCCTCATCGCTCAGCACGTGTTTCTTATGGACACCTTATACATCGACCGTTTCTCCCATTTCCTCACCTGTCCTTAAAGGCATTACCTAGAACGCCTATGCGCAGCGTCATTCGTCATAGCGCCATGCCTCTAGTAACGCATTGAAAGCAACTGTCGCTCTTCATTCTTACGGTTATGATGCACACCAGACACACTCGTTACATAAAAAAAGATACCGACGCCACCCAATTACAATTATCCGCACAAAAATGCGCAATCAGCGCACCTGCCCCTATATATTCCTACGGAGTGCCTATCAATTGCCTTCTTCCACATTGCTCACGCAATTCTTCTCGCTAGGCAATGGGCCCGTCGAGCGCCTGGCGGCTTTATTTTTTCCCGAATGGCTTGAGAAAGCAGAGCAAGCAGACTAGAAGACATAGACACGGACCTTATTGTGCAATGCACGGAGCACTCCCCCTGATGACCTATCGTCTTGCGGCCATCGTTCTGCTTATCCTGTCGATCAATGCTGCCGCAGATGACACCGACACTTCATATGCTGACGAAGACTGGTTCCCTGTCGATGACCAGCACTATATGGCCGTTGCTGCCACAACGGATGCCGATATGGTGCTGCACATGCGCACGCTGTCGCTTGACCCGTCCTCGCCTGCCGAAACCGTGATTGCACTTCGACACGACAAGCGCTGTCAGCACAGCAGCGAAGTCGACACGTCACTGTGGCAAGCCGATGGCACACTGGAACTCAATCAGAAAACACTGGCAGCAGAGTCGCGCTGCGAAGGGCATTCGCGCCTCTACAGGCCGCATAGCGCCGAAGACACCGATTACCTGTACGATCTGATCACCAGTGACCGCCCTATCACCGTTCGCATCGGCGAGGCTCACGGCCAATTCGACAACGTCAATGGCAAGGAAGCGCTCGACGATCTGCATACCCTGCCGGGAACGGATACGCCCAACAACACACGCCCTCACGATGATGTTCTGCCTACGGATCGCGAACCATCCGCCACCCTGCCATCGTCCGCCTCGGCAAACACCGCCACACACGAGCACTAAGAGACAGACGCCGTATAAGACTGCTCCAACATCACGTCAGCATCACGGAATGAAACGCACAAAAAAGCCCAGCATGGCAGCCGGGCTTGTAATGATTATTCAATGCAGGCGTGAGCGCTGAAAAGCGCCTCACCCTATATATGGGTCATCAGGATATGAAAGCCCATTCCGATCAGCAGTACTCCCCCTAACACTTCAACGAGCCGACCGCCACAGCGCCCGAGAAAATTGCCGAGCAACACACCGATCGTCGCCATCGCCAGCGTGCAGCAACCAATCACCGCCGCCGCCTCAACGATACTGACAGACAGTAGCGAGAGACTTACCCCCATGGCCAAGGCATCAATACTAGTGGCAAAGGCCAGCAGGATCAGCGAAATATCGAAACGACCGCTTCTTTCCGCAACGGGTGCATCGGCACCATCCTCGTCCTCATTCCTGCAGAACACGGCCTGACGCACCATATTGACCCCCAAGCCCAACAGCAGCAGAAAGGCCACCCAATGATCCCAGGCTGAGATGTAAGGCAGCGCCGTACGCCCGATCATCCATCCAATCAGTGGCGTAATGACCTCGACTGACGCAAACACCAATCCAATCTTGAAGGCCTGAAGAAGGCTAGGTGAACGCAAGGCCACCCCACGCCCAATGGCAGCAGCAAACGCATCTGCCGACATAGCCAGCCCGACAAGCAACAGCGCCACAAAACTCATCGCGCACCCTCCGCAGCCAAGTGGCATTGAGCAACGTGCATTACAGAGAGAGCATCAGACATAGCAACACCTGTTCATCGGGCAACCAAGGAGGACAGGCATCATATATAAAAAACGACAGCTAATTCCACACACGCCGTTTACAGTTTTAACCTCGGTATATCATTGAAAGGGCAGTAATAATGATTGCAATCAAGAGTATTTAATCATCAGGTTAATATCTAAATTAAATACTCGGATATAAAACACGCTTGAAATCACCGTAGACCTTTTTAATTCACACTCTCCGATACCGAATTAGCGAGCGAAAGGTCAAGAATCAACGAGAACATGGCAGGTTGGCAGGTTGGCAGGTTGGCAGGTTGGCAGGTTGGCAGGTTGGCAGGTTGGCAGGTTGGCAGGTTGGCAGGTTGGCAGGTTGGCAGGTTGGCAGGTTGGCAGGTTGGCAGGTTGGCAGGTTGGCAGGTTGGCAGGTTGGCAGGTTGGCAGGTTGGCAGGTTGGCAGGTTGGCGTTTCATTATCATCTTCAGATACGATCACAACAAGACCAACGGCAGATAAATCCGCTTTTACACCAGCAAAAATACCGCTACGAATATATACAGCGAGGAATAAGTATTCCATCAGCTAAAAAGCAGATATTAAGAGACCATAGCAATGACACGCCATGAAGCCATAAAATAGGAAGGCGGCCAAATTGTGACTAAGGTAACGGTAATACAAGGAAGGAAATGGTAACCCATTGATGGGACTGGTGCCCGAAGCCGGGATCGAACCGGCACGCCCTAACGGGCGAGAGATTTTAAGTCTCTTGCGTCTACCAATTTCGCCATTCGGGCTTATAGATACGCAGGATACTGCAAGGGGGAAATACTATGAAGGAAATGGAGGCTGGAGTCGGAATCGAACCGGCGTACACGGAGTTGCAGTCCGCTGCATGACCACTCTGCCATCCAGCCATATCCATATGCGCTATTAAAGCGCCGTCTGCCAGAAAACGTGCCCTGACTGACGCTGTGCATTATGCACCAGAGCAGCTCTCGGCGCAAGTCCTTACGCACGGAAAGCGTAGGAAAATCATGCAGGGCCGAGAGCCTTCTGCCTAGCGCTCGGTCATGACCGATAGGCGTGTGATGCCCGCCCGCTCAATGATGGCCATCACTTTGGCAACAGTACCGTAATTGACGCTTTCATCAGCTTGAAGCTGCACCTGGGGCTCCTTGCGGCTGGCCGCCGCGTCGCTCAGCTGCTGTTGAAGCTGCTCTAGTGCAACGGTGCGATCATCCAGAGTAATCTTGCCCTGCTGGTCCACGTTGATCACTAGTGGGGTAATCGGTGCTGCAACATTATCAACCGTATCGGTTTTGGGCAGATTGACCGGGATCGTATTGGTCAGCAGCGGCGCCGTTACAATAAAGATCACCAGCAACACCAGCATGATATCGACCAACGGTGTGACGTTGATGTCATTCAGGGTGCTTTCGCCGTCTTCACTATCGTGGAAACGCATGGCATGTTCTCCTGCTCGTCAAATCGTGCGTTTCTAGCGGCGTGCCGCTGAACCGTCGATATCGTTGCGCTGTGCCTGATCGAACAGAAGGAAGGCAAAATCTTCCCAGCGGTGCACTTCGGCGCGCACCAAACGCAGCAAACCGTTATAGAACAGTACGGCAGGCACCGCTACGGCAATACCAATACCGGTAGCGATCAAGGCACTCCCTACTGGCCCGGCAACCGTGTCTAGGCTGGCCGTACCCGCGATACCAATGCCTTTCAGTGCTGACATGATGCCCCACACAGTACCGAACAGCCCGATGAAGGGGGACGTTGAGGCCACGGACCCTAGCACGGGCAGCCAGCGTTCCAGTCCACGTCGTTCGATACGCACCTGCTGGTGCAGGACGCGTTCCAAACGCTCACGCGCGTCATCACCTTCACCGGATTGCGCCACAACATCCTGAGCTGCGGCCAACAGGTGCGCACAAGCACTGTTGCCGTCGCGATGAGCTGTCGCCTTGCCGTCCCTTGACCAAGCGTCGATGACCGCCGCGTTCTGTCGACGCGCCTTCAACAGCACACCGGCCTTGATAAGCGCCAGCGCCCATGTCACTACGGAGAACAGAATCAGGATACCAATGGCATACTGTTCAACAGAGAATTGCGTCATGTCGTGTCCCTTCCAGAATCATTGATTGCGATCACTGCGGCCAGACAGCCACTCAGTTCAAGCGGAAATTGATGCGCACATCCGTCCAGCTGGCCGTCGTGCTGCTGCCCTGACGCCCCGGTTCGAATTGCCACTGGCGTACCGTTTCGAGTGCACTGTCATCCAGCAGATCGTGCCCGCTGGACGACTTAACACGCGCATCAACGACTCGCCCCTCCTCGTTGACACGCACCGTCAGCACCACCAGTCCTTCCATATGCCGGCGACGTGCCTGCATAGGGTATTTCGGATTTGGGTTATTCGCTTGGAAACGCCCGACCTGAGCCGGGACAGTAGCCGCTTGCTGAGCCCCCGTGCCAGCAGGTGCCGCTGCCGCGCCGCCGCCCCTCGCGTCAGAGGTCTGAGTGGCAGCTGGCGCCGTCGGAGTAGAAGGTGCGGCAGGAGCAGGCTCAGAGGGAGCCGTCTGCGTCTTGACAGGCGCAGACTTCACCGGCTTAGGCTTTTCGACAGGCTTCTTCTCTACAGGTTTCTTCTTGGGTTCAACAGGCCGCGGCGGCGTTTCAGGCTTAGCAGGCTTCTGCTCGGGCACAAGCGGCGCGGCAGGCACCGCGGGCTGAACCGAAACCGGCCCGGGCGCCTCCGCTTTGGGCGCAGCGGGGGCACTCAGCTCGAAGGTGATCGCCGACGGCTGCTGATCAGGGATATTGATGACGTTCATGGTATGCATCAGCGCCCAATACAGCCCCACCGCATGCAGACAAGCCACCACCACGATGATCATTGTTTTCATGCCGAACGCACGCTTGGGCGATGACATTCTCAGCACCGCATCTGACGGGCTGACAGAATGAGACGTCCGATGATTACGCATGAAGCCCCCAAGAAGCAAAGTGCATATCAGTATCTAAGCGTAGCGCGCAGTGCAACGTTACGAGAATCGCCATAGAAGTTGTTGGCGTACTTCGAGCGGTTGTTATACGCCTCGTAGTAGCGTTTATCCGTTAGGTTGTTACCGATGAGTGCTATATCGAAGTGCTCATTGTAGCGATAGCCGATGGACGCATTGAACAAGGTATAACCACCCTGTTTGATATTGTACGGCTTAGCAGAAACTGTATCGCTCTGGGTCGACATGCCAGCACCGATGCTCCACTGGCCCCATTCTCCCGGCAGCTGATACTGGCTGTATAGGCGCAGGATATTACGCGGCGTATAGCTGTTGCCACGGTCGCCTTTAGTGTATCGCCCTTCACTTTCTTCATAGCGTATATCGTTGTAGGTATAGCCCCCACCCAGTCGCAGCCCATTTAGCGGCGAACCTGCCAGCTCAAGTTCAATACCTTGGCTACGCACCAGTCCCGAAGCCTCATAACAGGAGTTCGGATCTTTGCAGCCCGACGTATTTACAGCGGTAACCGCACGATTTTCCTGATCGATACGGAACAAAGCAATGCTGCCGTCTAGCGCGCCATTGAACAGGCTACCTTTGACCCCGGTTTCGTACCCATTACCTTCGATAGGATCAAGCATTTTCCCATTGGCATCGGTAGCTGTCTGAGGTTGGAAAATGCTGGTGTAACTGGCATAGGCTGTCCAGTTGGGCATGAAATCCCATGTCAGTCCTGCATACGGAGTGGTCACACCATGCCATCGATTACGAGTAGAGGTGTGGTCATCGCGGTCAAGCGTATAGATATCATATTCGGTCAAACGACCACCTACGATAAACTTCACATCATCCGTAAGCGAGAAACGGCTTGCCGCATAGATGGCCTGCTGGCGCTGGAGGTAGTGGACGTTAAGTGAGGCCGAGATGCTGGCCCAATTAGGCTCAGGAATCGCGCCAGAATTCCAGTCGAAAACGCTTGCTGATAGGCCGTTGTCAGCCGACACATCAGCGGGATTGGTCGATTTATATGTTTTCAGCTTCGTCACGTTATAGGACGAATCTGTTTTGATATCAGCACCCAACACAAGCTCATGTTGGCGCCCCAACAACTGGAAAGGCCCTGTCGCATTGAAATTGAAAGCCGTCTGATCGGCCGTGTTATGGTACTGAGACGCCCCATCGTATAGGGTGGATTCAGCAACACGATAACCCGTATCGGCATCAACGGCTCCAAACGCATTGGCACCTTTACTGTCCGCACGCGAGCGAGTGAAATTCAGCGTACCTTTGGTCGTCCAACCATTATCGAAATCATGGGTAACGCTGGTGAACAGATCAAGACGATCATACTGTGCTGCGTTCCAGTCGGCCCCTAAGAACGTCGAACGAGAAAGGCCCAGATCCTGTCCAGTGCTACTCAGTGGCACTCCATAGATATCTGGTGTCTTGTGTGAGCGCTGACGATAAAGACCGACATCCACGCGAGTATGGTCATCCAGATCGTATTCAAGCGTGCCGAAGAAACCGCTCAGATCACTGTCAACATCGGACTTGTCCGAGCCCCGATCTTCATTGACGATCACCGCCCGCCCTTTCAGACGACCCTGTAAGCCGATAGGCCCTGACATATCAGCCTCGTTACGGCGCAGCCCATGTGACCCTACGGTCATAGAGGTGGATGCCTGGAACGTATCGGTGGGGCGCTTGCGTACCAGGTTTACGGAACCACCGGGGGTGCCGTTCCCTTGCAATAGGCCAGATGCACCACGCAGCACTTCGACATGGTCGTAGATGGCCATATCAGGCATATCGATCGCTGAACGATAGATGTTGCCCGACGGCGACCCCGGCAATGAGTTAGCGCCGTCTTGCTGTACGTTCTGAATGGCAAAACCGCGCGATTCGAAGTGATAGCGCCCCCCTGTATCCGTCATCACGTTGACCCCTGTGACATCGCGCATAACATCTTCAAGCGATGTCATGTTGCGGTCTTTCATGCGCTGGTCGGTAATCACGCTGACAGACTGTGGCGTTTCACGAACGGACATTGGCAGGCGAATCGAACTGGTCGTTGTGCCTGTTGTCCATAGCCCAGTGCCTTCCGTTGTGTCGCTTAGTGCCGTAGACACAACATTGACGGTGGGCAGTTCGCTGCTATTGGTCGTTTCGGCATGAGTGTCGCTATTGCTGGTGGATGCCGTTGCGGCCATGCTCTGAGTGGCACACAGCGAAAGCATTGAGGTCACCCCCCATGTCAGCACTTTGAAGGTCATTCCCGCAAAAGGGGAACTGCCTGAGCCGCTGTCAGAAGCAGAAAGGCGGGATGGACGCTTGTGCTGGGAGGGGTGAGCATTCATACGTTGGCAATTCCTGAATACAGTAGGGCTCGCATCATTTCTACTTCAGGGGAAAGAAGAGTGATCTGCAAAGCCAATTGATAAACATTCTCAACAAGGCTAGACTACCCCTATTGAGCGCATAACACAATATTCTTACCACTACACGTTATATGGTTACCGCGGTGAATCTTAACGAGCCTTATCCTCTATCACGTGTAAACTTCACATGATGCGTCTCACCCATGCCAAGTGCTTGAATCAGCCATCCCCTTCCCTGTTTACATGCACAACCGTCTTCGTTGTGCCGGGCTTGCTTATGTCTAGTGATCATAGGCACAATGAATATCACTTTCCATGCGGACGCCTATTATATTTCAGTAATACGTTATTACCTTTTTAAATAGAAATAACGATATCCGTAATGGCGTTATAAAATAGTAATATGTTTTCATCAATTCTCTGTCAGGGAGCACGTTGAATGGCAACGTCTCATACGAAAAAGGCGCCTCCTGGTGCCCCTTCAACGACAGCCTTGCTGACGCGTTACTGGATCAGCCGCGACAGCCTGTTCGGCTGGCTGCTGCTGGCGATGCTAGTAGCCACAACCTCGGTCTACCTCTACAGCATCAACGAAATCACTGATTGGCAGAAGATATTCTTCGACGCCGTGGGTGACCGCAACGCCGCCGCCCTAATGCCTATCACGCTGCAGGGGCTGCTGATTCTGGCCATCTTCATCCCTTCTTCCAGCTTTGCGACCTACTTCCAGCAGTGGCTGCAAATGGAGTGGCGCAACTGGGTTACCCGCGACTACATGCAACGCTGGTTACACAGTCCGGCCTATCACAGCATGGGGCAGTCAAGCAGCCTAAACAGGCTGAGCGATAACCCCGACCAACGTGTGGCTGAGGACGTTTCAATACTGGTGGAGAAGGTGGTCGGACTGGGGATTGGGCTGGTAAAGAACCTCGCCAATATCTTTATCTACGGCATTAAGCTATGGATAATTTCCAAGGTGCTCGTGTACTACTTTTTCGTTGGTGAGCCATTCACGTTCCGCGGCCTACTGATCATTTGCACCGTGCTTTTTGTGCTGTTCGGCTCGTTGATCATGGAGAAGCTGGTCAAGCCCATGGTCGGCATCGACTATCAGCGCCAACGACATGAAGCGGATTTCCGCCATTCGCTGTTCAATATTCGGGACAATGCCGAGCAGATCGCCTTCTATCGTGGTCATCAGCACGAAAAGCGACGCGCGCTCCAGCATTTCAGCGCTATTTATCGGAACTGGCGAGAACTGATGCGCTTCTCGCGCCGCCGTACGCTGACGGAAACGGTCTACATGCAGGCTGGGAACTACTATTCCTATGTATTCACCCTGCCCAGCTACTTCAACAATCTGATATCACTAGGCGATGTGATGCAGCTGAACATGGCCTGCGCACGCCTTCGATCATCATTGTCGTGGTTCGTCTATAACTACGAAGACTTGGCCATTGTTCGCGCCACTCTCCTGCGTTTGCGCGAATTTGAGGCTCAGCTGTCCATGCCCATTGAAAGCACATTCAACTATCGCCCCTCCACGGATGGCAGCCTGCAACTGCTTGATGTGCAGCTCAATCGCCCGGATGGCACACCCATCAATCACATTGACAGGCTGGTGATCAAGAAAGGACAGCGCTGCCTGCTGCAAGGGCCTTCCGGCGGCGGCAAGAGCACCATTCTACGCACGCTGGCGCAACTATGGCCCTACGGCAGCGGTACGGTGCGCCTTCCACGCCAAGAGAACATGCTGTTCCTTCCGCAGAAAAGCTACATCGCCGAAGGCACGCTCAAGGATGCCTTGATCTATCCCAAGCTGCATACCAGTCTCAGCGATGAAGAAGGAGCCGCCCTGCTCTATCGCGTCGGCCTAAGCCACTATATTCACGGCCTCAATACTTCTGCAGACTGGAGCAAGCAGCTGTCACCGGGCGAGCAGCAACGCCTAGCCTTCGCTCGAGCGCTCTTCACTCGGCCGGACTACCTGTTCTTGGATGAAGCGACATCCGCACTGGATGCTCGTGCCGAGTGGGAAATGTACACACTGGTGCTGGACGCACTGCCCGACGTCACGCTGCTGAGCGTGGCACATCACGCCGCACTGCGCTCGCTGCACAGCATGGTCGTCGATTTGCCTTCGACGCATCAGGATATCGACGCTTACAGCGCTAGCTGTCAGGAAGCCTGAAACCCCGAGTTCACAAACGTCATTACAGAAAAAGGGTGGCGTCATCGACGCCACCCTTTTTCATACATCCTTCGCTACGCAGTGACCCACCGATGTTTTCACATGCATAAAAAGACATCAGGAGCAGCATTCAAGATAACGGTATATTTTTGATGACAATCCGCGCTCCAGACTGCGATGAAGCAATGCCCTGCTCGATCAGATGAATGATGCGCAGCGCCTGTTCTGGTGTCACAGGATTATCCCCTCTTCCAAGCACTGCATCACGGAACTGGCGATAGTAGCAGCGGTAATCACCAGGCACAGATGCATAGGCACGCTCATCAAGATCGCCCTGTTCGTTACGCGTCAGCAGTAACGCCGGCCGAGGATCGACGCCCCATTGATCATCACCGGGCTGCATGCCCGCCTTCAGCTGGTCTTCTTGCACGTCCAGACCATATTTGACATAGCCACCGTGCGTGCCATTCACGGTATAGTGCGGCGTTTCGGTGGCCACTAGCATCGACGCATGCAACGTTATGCGACGCTGCGGATAAAACAGCGTCGCCTGCGCATGGTCATCGCTCAGACCACCCGGGCGCAGCGAGGCAATATCGGCCTGAATGGCATCGGGCATACCAAAAAGCTGCACGGCCTGATCGAGTAGATGCGGCCCCAGATCGTACCAGAGACCACCGCCCGGCACGTTCTGTTCACGCCAGCGCTGCCGGACTTCCGGTCGATAGCGATCGTAACGCAGCTCTGCCTCTGTGACGGTGCCGAGGTGTCCTTCGTCGATCGCCTTGCGCAGCGTCATAAAATCGCTGTCCCAGCGACGATTATGGAATACCGACAGCACAACCCCTTTTTCTTTTGCCAGCGCCATCAGAGTGCTCGCCTCCGCTACCGACAGCGCAAAAGGCTTATCGACCACGACATGATGACCACTTTCCATCGCCTGCTTGGCCAGCGGGAAATGGGTATCGTTAGGCGTAGGAATGACGATGATGTCGATATCAGGCAGCGCCAGCAGTGCTTCAGGAGAGTCCACACAGGGCACATCCGGCAGCACGGCGGCCACATCATCCGGACGGCTCGTCGAAATGGCGGCCAGTGCCAGCCCTTCCGTTGCCAAAATCAAAGGTACATGAAAGGTTTTGGTCGCATACCCGAACCCGATAACGCCTACTCGCAGCATGTCCATATCATTATCTTCCTTTACCTTAATGACCGTTAACATCGCCTGAGGTGGGACACCCCGCCCTTCAAACCGTTCATATGAAGGATTATTACTTAACGTATTTGGTAATAAAATAGCGATACCGCATGAACAGCGGGATAGCCGTGAACACATTGGCCGGAGGTGTAACCCAGTAGAGCATAGAATTCAGCCACAGTGGGGTACTGAAACGGAGGAACATCAAGCTAGCTTAGAGGCTATTTCATAACCTGAGTAATGGCTGTTGCCCTTTCTAAAATAAACGGCTTTTACCGCAGCTTTGTGGTTTGCAATCTCCTCAATGACATGGGTATGGGGGTTATGAAACACGCTCTTAATACACGCCAGCTTGATTAGAAAAAAGGCGTGAACGCTAGCCCCCTATCTGACGCGATGGTCAGGCATTGCGCGAAAGTCTGTGGGATGCCGTACGACGGCCGCCTCAGCCCATACGCCTTTTGCTGTTAAGACGCGAGCCATCATCAGCCGTCAATGTTGTGGGCAAAACAGACATCAGAAAGGAAAATATCGAGGTATAAAAAAAGAGCCCCTAGAGGCTCTTTTTTACGGATCAGTGAGTGACCCTTCAATTCTGGAGCGGGAAACGAGGCTCGAACTCGCGACCTCCACCTTGGCAAGGTGGCGCTCTACCAACTGAGCTATTCCCGCTTGATTTCGAAAGCAATTATAGCCCTCAACGGCAATCTGTCAACCCCTGCAGAAGAACAGGGGTCGATACCGGGATTACATTTCGCGGGTCAGCTCAGGCCATGCGGCACGCAGATAGTTGATCATCGACCACAGCGTCAGCAGTGCTGCTGCATACAGCATGACGATGCCCACGATGTTGTAGGCCGTATAAGGTGCCGTACCGAGCAGCACGAAGATAGAGAACATCTGCAGGGTCGTTTTCAGTTTACCGATATAGGATACCGCCACACTGGCACGTTTGCCGAGTTCGGCCATCCATTCACGCAGTGCGGAAATGACGATTTCGCGCCCGATAATAACCAACGCCGGCAGTGTCATCCATGCCACATGATAGCGCTCGATCAGCAGTCCCAACGCAATGGCCACGATCAGCTTGTCGGCCACGGGATCAAGGAAAGCACCGAAGGGGGTACTCTGATTCCAGCGACGCGCCAGAAAGCCGTCAAACCAATCCGTTACCGAAGCGGCACCGAAAAGGAAGGCTGCAATGGAATAACTCCATGCACCCGGCAGGTAATAGCTCACCACCAGCAATGGGATGAACACGATCCGGATCAGCGTGAGGATATTCGGAATATTCATGGTCGAACAGGCGTCCTTGCAGCACAGGAGTGGAGGAAAGATCGGCTTACCGTTGGCATACGGCTCACCACATCATCGTGACACGCTCCGGAAAGCATATACTCATTTTATGAAAACAGGGTCATCGCGGTCGAGCAATGAAGTCCACTTATTCATCACGTTGCACATGGTCGACCAGCGCCAACAGCTCATCAAAGGCGGGCGACAACGGCAGATTCTCAGGCATATCGCGCGTCTGCTGCAGGCAGTTCACCCAACGCCCTTGCATTTCAGCAGACTGCTGACGCAGCAGCTCGGACAGTGCCACCACGGCCACCTGCAGCACCGCAACGCGGTCGCTGTCCGTGACAACCGTCGTACGTGGACGTTCATCGTGATAAGAAGAAGCGTGATCTGACATGAACTCTCCTGACATCAAGGTGCCCATAGACTGTATTCATAAACCGTTTCGCGGCACTATTCACCTATACAGTGCGCTCGTACGGTAAAGCCCGCGCGGTCAGCGGCAGGCGGGATAACCACCAGCCTATCAGACGCAGGACTTCTACCCTACTCCCTATTGTTCCTCAGGAGCATCATAACAATGCACACGTTTTTTTCTTCCCCTGAGCGTGCATCTCTTCGCGTTGCGCTGATCGCCCCATCAGGTGCCGTCGATGAGGAGCGCTATACCTTGACTCTGCAACGTCTGGGCCAGCTAGGGGCAACAGTCGTCTCTGGTCAGCATGTGCTGGACCGACATCGCTATCTGGCCGGCACGGCAGAACAGCGCGTGGATGATCTTCACAAAGCCTTCGAGCGCGATGACGCCGACATCGTGTGGTGCTTGCGCGGTGGCTACGGCGCCGACCATCTTCTGCCGCTCATCGACTGGACACGCATTGCCCGTCACCCCGAGCGCGCGCTGGTGGGTTATTCCGACGTAACCGTACTGCTGGAAGCGTTCTACCGCCATGGGTTACCCGCTATCCACGCCCCCGTTGCCACGGAGCTGGCACTCGTATCCCCTTGGCCTCCCGAAGAAACCGATGCACGTTGGCAGTCGATGCGGTCATTGCAACATGTGCATGCGCACACCGAAGGCCATATGGAAACGGTACGCTTTGCAGGACCGGAAATGACCGTGAGCGGACAACTGCGCGGTGGCAACCTGGTCACACTGGCCAGTCTGTGCGGAACGCCGGGGGCAATGGTACTGGAGCGCCCAACACTGCTAATGCTCGAGGAAGTGGGCGAAGCCGATTACCGCATTGAGCGCTGCTTCCACCAGCTACTGTCTTCGCTGGACACTCGCTGGCTCAGTGGCGTATGCCTTGGCAGCTTCACGCGACAAGGCGAGGCTACCACCAGCAGCCACGCTGCGCTGGCAGAATGGCTGGCACCACTAAACATTCCGCTACACCATCAGCTGCCGTTCGGGCACCACCCTATCAATCATGCCTGGCCGTATGGCGCAATGGCGACACTGTCCGCCGCGGGGCTCCATTGGCACGTGTCGACCGAAGACTTCCGATAATACATAACATCAGTAGTGCGAATAAGGCCCGGCAAGCGTATGCTCGGGCTCCTGCATGCCTGATCGCCGCCATGCGACATCATCGCCCCCTGGGTTTATGATCCGCGGTGCGTATAATGCCCGCGACGGTGCTTCAGCCTGCCCGCCATCGGCCGATGAGATCCCTAATTCCCGTCGTTCATCCACTCTTGCGAAGCTAGATCACATCACTATGCGATCACTGCCATTTCTGGATCCATTCTTCACTTATCGTCACCGCCAGCTCATCCATACCGTGAGAGGCTGCGTGGCCATGCTGATTACCTTGTCCATCATCATGCTGTTCCACCTTGAACACGGCAGCTGGGCATTGGTCAGCGTCGTCATGGTCATGGGGGGGTTACCGCATATCGGCGGTGTCGTCGAAAAAGGGCTGCAACGACTGGCCGGCACCATCATCGGCGGGCTATTCGGCATCATCGCACTCCAAATCCCCTTTCTTCGCGAAGTCCACTTTC
This sequence comes from Zymobacter palmae, assembly GCF_003610015.1. Classification (NCBI taxonomy): domain Bacteria; kingdom Pseudomonadati; phylum Pseudomonadota; class Gammaproteobacteria; order Oceanospirillales; family Halomonadaceae; genus Zymobacter; species Zymobacter palmae. Next base: position 1,023,844 of record NZ_AP018933.1, on the reverse strand, counting down.
CCAACGCCCCACTGCCGTTTCTGCAGGACTTCCATTTTCTGCCGCTGCTGATGGTGGCCTCCGTCGGTATTGCCAGCTACCTCTCGTTTTCATCCCGCTACAGCTATAGCGTATCGATGTTTAACATCACCATCGTAATGGTGCTGGGGGATGGAACGCTGGATACCTCTGTCGCGGTATGGCGCTCCTGCAACGTGCTTATCGGCACCAGCGCGGCTATCCTGACCTCGATCATTATCCAGCCCCAGAAAGCGACCGATGTGATGCGCTTCATGCTGGCAGGCAACCTCGACCGCCTATCGCGGGTGTATCGCATTCATACCCGCACCGGCGCCTACGACCCCGACTACACTTCGAAACTGATGAAAGAAGCGGGAACACGCTTGGTCAAGCAGCGCGCGTTGATCGAAGCCGTACACCGTGAAGGCCGCGTAAAGCGAGGCACCTTCAGCGATATCCTGTCACTGCAGCGCCGTATGATCTCGACCGTCGAACTACTGATCGAAACCCACTGGGACACGCGTGACGGGCACGATCTGATCGAAGGTCTATCAGGCCTGCGCGAACAGCAGCGTAAGCTGGCGGGCGCACTAAGCACACTGGCTTATGAAATCCGCACAGGCCAACCGATCAAGATCGACATGGACAACTTCGACCTTCAGCCCTATGCGGATACTGCGCTTAATGCGCAAAGTGATTCGGGCAAGGCCCTGTTCAGCCCCAGTGGCTATCTGTGGCTGAACAGAGAGCTTTCGCAGCAGACATCGGCGCTGGTGACCACGCTGTCCAACATTCAACGCCTACCCAGCCGACGCCTGCGCAAGCGCGCGAGCCACGGCTACGTACTGAGCGACTGAACGCACCCCGCAGCGCTATTTCATACCGGCCCTTGCTTGTGCAGGGGCTTTTTTCATCGACTGTCCACTCTCCGCCGCAAGGCACTACCCTTAGGCTCGGCCGCCGTTTTTCGTGCAAAGGGCAAAAGCACGCTAGCACTCCAGCGCATTGAGTGTATTCGATGTCTATCTCTTACTTACTCCACTTTTCTTTCCATACAACGCCACCATGCGTATCCCGCTTCACCTTCGCTATATTCTTTTATAGGATGGGAACGAGTCGTATAGAAACGCGCCGTATCAGATATAATACGGTGTAGATTTAGCCTAGAATCCAGCAACATAAGCGCCGCCACAGAGAGGGAGCGGGCTCTTCTTGCAACCGAGCGCGCTGACGGGCCAGCAACGCACGGCGCAGATACCACTGCTCACGGGGCGTACAGCTGTCGGGCCAGACGATGATATTTCTGTTTTCAACCGTCATGCTCATCAGCCAGCTACCGATATAACAAGGCTTAAGGGCGACGAGCTGCCACTGAGCCCCCTGGAACAGCCACCACTGGTGGCGATGGTATTTCAGCAGCGGCAGGACGCAACGCTGCCCTTGGAGGCAAGCGATCATGACCGTAAACGGCAACAGCAAATGAGGCTGTACGCGCCACCAGAGGCCAAGCAGAATGGCTGCGATCATGACGAGTGCAGCAAGCATCCATTGGCACTGCGAGCGCTGCAACCTTATGATTACAGGCTGGTCAAAGGCATTGGGCATCAATGAAGTTTCCCCTTGCTGCAAGGTGATCATGGATGATGGCGAGGCGACCATAGCTCACGCCTCATAGGGGCTTGTATCAAATGTATTTCATTGCTTTGTGAAGATTGTCATTGTCCTAGGGCGCAGCTATGCTGAATCCGAAAAGGTTGCAAGACAGCCCTTTACGCACTAATACAATAGATACAAGTAATTAGGGATTTTGCGCATAGAGAGTACATTCATGACCAAGTCCGAACTGATCGAACAAATTGCCAATCGCCACCCACATCTGGCGCTGCGCGACGTTGAAAGCGCGGTACGACAGATTCTGGATGACATCACCGACATGCTTGCGGAAGGTGGTCGCGTCGAAATTCGCGGCTTCGGCAGCTTCTCGCTGCACTACCGTGAACCCCGCGTCGGCCGCAACCCCAAAACAGGCGATCCGGTACCGCTCGAAGGCAAGCACGTCCCGCACTTCAAGCCCGGCAAGGAACTGCGAGAACAGGTTAACGCCAGCCGCACGTTGGGCTACTAAGCTTATAGGCTTCGACCAACACCCTTGACCATGGGAGACGTGCATGCGCTGGTTCAAACGCCTCGCTTTAGGCCTTATCACCCTGGTACTGCTTGTGGTCGGTGCATGCTTTGCACTGCACAACCAGTACCAGGTACCGCTTGACCTGCTGTGGGTCACCCTGCCCCCTGCCTCACTGGCGCTGTGGCTTCTGCTCTCACTCGGCATCGGCGTGGTCATCGGAATATTGACCATGGGAGGCCATTGTTTTCGCCTCCATCGACGTCTGGCACGCCTGCGTCGCCAGACGTCGCCCCGGACAGCGTCTCAGTCCACTCACTCTGCTCAGTCTCCGCAAGGAACGCAGTGACATGCAGAATCTGCTGATCCTTATCGTGCTGTTCGTCGCTATTGCCATTGGATGGCTGCTTGGACGCCTGAGCAAGCCTTCCAAGGGAGACGATGCGGCTGAGGCTCCGCCCGCGCTGTCGCGCGACTATTTGGCCAGCCTCAACTATCTGCTGAACGAACACTCCGACCGTTCGCTGGATTCTTTCGTCGAGACCTTAGAGGTCAGCAGTGACACCATTGATACCCACATCACACTGGGCAACCTCTTCCGCATGCGTGGCGAGGCCGACCGCGCTGCACGCCTGCACCAGAATCTGCTGGCCCGTCCGGCACTAAACGACCGCCAGAACGATCAGGTGCAGCTTGAGCTCGCGCGCGATTTTATGCACCTTGGTGTGCTTGATCGCGCGGAAAACCTGCTGCGCCCACTCGTGGATACTTCCCAGCACAGCGATATTCGCGGTGCTTCGCGGGAACTGCTGATCCAGCTGTACGAGCAGGAACGCGAATGGCAGCAGGCACTTGATCTGGTTCCGTCATCGCTGCTGGCCCGCCAAGAGGATCTGCGTTGCGCAGCTGCTCACTGGCACTGCGAACTGGCGGAGCAAGACTTCCGACGCCACGATGACCGTGCAGCGCGCCGTCATCTCAAGAAGGCGCTGTCCATTGACGCGCAGTGCGTCCGCGCCTATTGGCTTCAGGCAGAACACTACCACCGCCAACAGCGCTATCGTGATGAAATCAAGATGCTGGAGCGCCTTGCCACCCAGTCTCCCGACTTCGCACCGATCATCATCGAACGCGCCATTGCAGCATTCCGATTGCTCGACGATGAGCAAGGGCTGATGCGCTTTCTGGATGATCAGATCCAAGCCACGCACAGCATGGAGGCAGTCATCAAGCGAGCAGAGCTGGGCATCGCCAGAGAAGGCATCACTACCGTAGCGGCACAGCTCGACGCGCTCCAGCAGCAACAGCCTCACTTGAGAGGCATCGGTTTTCTGGCCTTGCTGCGTTCACGACAGGCCATGCTTGAACTGTCGGCCCCAAACAATGAGCGCGCAGCTAACATGCTTCGTCAGCTTCACGATCATCTTCAACGCCTTGACGCGCATACACCACGCTTTCGCTGCGAGAAATGCGGCACGCTCTATACGCACCTTTACTGGCATTGCCCCAAATGCAAACGCTGGGCCACTATCAAGCCGCGCGATAGCGTCGACCCGGCCGTGGCCCAGCGTGAAACTCCGGCTCAGCGCGTACTCAAGACCCCTTCCACTTCTCGCTGAATCAGCGCCAACGCCTCGCGCGGCGTCTTGGCGCGCGTGATGGGACGCCCAATCACCAGATGCGTACTGCCATTGGTCAGCGCTTCTGCAGGCGTTGTGATCCGCTGTTGATCATCTACCGCCGCAAAGCTTGGGCGAATACCCGGGGTCACCTTCAGGAACTCATCTCCTAGCGCTTCTCGCAGCGCTGCTGACTCACGCGCCGAACAGACAACGCCGTCTAGGCCTGCGCGCTGCGCCAGCGTCGCCAATCGCAGCACCTGCGCATCGATGCCGCTATCGACACCGACCTGTTTCAGATCAGATTCCGACATGCTGGTCAATACGGTAACCGCGATCAGCTTGGTCGGCAGGTTGCGCTGTGCCAGTGCACTGGCGGCATGCGCCATCATCGCCTCGCCACCACTTGCATGGACGTTCACCATCCAAACGCCGAGATCCGCCGCTGCCAGTACGGCCTTGGCAACGGTGTTGGGAATGTCGTGAAACTTGAGGTCGAGGAAGACATCGAAACCACGCTGATGCAAGGCATTGACGGCAGCCGGCCCCGCAGACGTGAACAGCTCCTTGCCTACCTTTACTCGGCACAGCGCAGGATCGATCAGATCGCTCGTTGCCAAGGCATCATCCAGCCGATCATGGTCTAGCGCGACAATAATGGGTTTCTGCATGAACATTCCCTCAGTCATGAATGGAAGCACTCGCAGCAGTGCAGGTGCCCGTTCTTATACCGTCTCGCACGCTGGATGGCAAAGTTGAGACGCTCCCCAGAACCCTCAAGGCGCTCCTTGGGATACCGCTATCCGTAGGCACCGTGGATTTTCACCATCATCGGAGAACGGGTATGCCTATGCCACGCCCTATCATTGCATTGCTGTTGCTGCTGAGTTTCACTCTGTCCGCTGAAGCCGAGACACCTTGTGCACCCTCTGACACGCCCACCGAACAGCGCGTGATTGATGCCAACCATGCCAGCGCCGACGATCTACAAACACTTAAAGGGCTAGGCCCGCGCAAGGCGGCGGCTATCGTCGCAGAACGTCAGCAGCACGGCACCTTCATTGATGCCCGCGACCTGACCCGCGTTAAGGGCATCGGCCAGAGGCTGGCAGACGCCCTCGGACAGCGGCTGAGCTTTCATCGTCCATAGCACTTCCTGACGGATACAGCGTCTATATATACAGATGAAGTCATAGCCCTTCATACTGTTGCGCTATGCTCTGATATAGGCCTGCTTCCTGAAGCCACCCTGTAGCTCAATCGTGGCCCCGCCATTGAATTGCGATCGGAAGGCGCCCATATCCTTAACTCACGGCATTTCATCTGGGAGATCCCATGCCTATTCGAACGATACTGGGCGTCTACATCATCATAGATTTCGTGGCGCTGATTCTATTTGCCTCTTCCTTCGGCGCCATTGCCACACTTGCCCTCATCATCGGTAGCGGCATCTGTGGCGTTCAGCTCATGCGCAAGGAAGGTCGGCAAACGTTGCAGGACATGCAGACCAGCCTCGCAGAAGGGCAGCAGTCGCTCGGCGGCATCATGCGCAATAGTGCGTTCCTGCTAGGCGGTCTGCTGATGATCCTGCCGGGGCCGATCAGCGACGTACTTGGCCTCGCTATGGTGTTGCCTACGCTGCTGCGCCGCGGCCGTCGCTCGGGTACTACCGGTCACACGTATGAAGGCGAAGCCTCAACAACGCGTTCACACGAAGGAAACATCATCGAAGGCGAATATATTGAACGCGATACGCGCCGCGATGATGAACCCCGCCAGCATTGAGCTAATGCTGAAGGGCATAGCAGCAGTCTACTGTGACAGAAGTAAAAAATTTTCGGCCCGTACTCTTGAAAAGCGAAAGAGCGGCCTTATCTAGTGAGACGAACCACTCATCAGGGTTTCGATCAGAACCGACGCTGTCGGTTCTGTCTGGCGGTCAGATGAATCCCCATTTTCTTGTCTTCTGACCTTCAAGATCGACAATCAAGTGACTCAGGAGAACACAATCCATGAAGATCCGTCCTTTGCACGAGCGCGTCGTCGTTCGCCGTGTAGAAGAAGAACAGAAAACAGCTGGCGGTATCGTCCTGCCTGGCAGTGCACAGGAAAAGCCGACACGTGGCGAAGTGATTGCCGTGGGTAATGGCCGCATTCTCGAAAGCGGTGAAGTACGTCCGCTCGACGTCAAACCTGGTGATGTTGTGGTCTTCGATGAAGGCTACCACGTCAAGAAACAGAAAATTGACGGCGAAGAACTGCTGATCATGAGCGAAACCGACATTCTGGGTGTGCTCGAAGACTGATCTGACGGTGCCGTGTCATTTCCGTCATAACCGTTTGTGACTTGATTATTGAGGTTGGAACAACATGTCTGCTAAACAGATCCGTTTCTCCGATGACGCGCGCAAGCGCATGGCTCGCGGTGTCAATATTCTTGCTGATACCGTCAAAGCGACTCTGGGGCCGAAAGGTCGCAACGTCGTTCTGGAAAAATCCTTCGGCGCTCCGACCGTCACCAAAGACGGTGTTTCCGTTGCTAAGGAAATCGAACTGAAAGATAAGTTCGAAAACATGGGCGCTCAGATGGTCAAGGAAGTCGCTTCCAAAACCTCCGACGCTGCCGGTGACGGTACTACTACGGCAACCGTTCTGGCTCAGGCTATCGTCAATGAAGGCCTGAAAGGTGTCATCGCGGGCATGAACCCGATGGACCTGAAACGCGGTATCGACAAAGCCGTCCTGGCTGCCGTTGCCGAAATCAAGGCGCTGTCCGTACCGAGCAAAGATGCCAAAGCCATCGCTCAGGTTGGTACAATCTCCGCCAATGGCGACACCACTATCGGTACCATCATCGCTGAAGCGATGGAGAAAGTGGGTAAAGAAGGCGTCATCACTGTTGATGAAGGCCGTGGCTTCGAAGACGAGCTGGAAGTCGTCGAAGGTATGCAGTTCGATCGTGGTTACCTGTCTCCGTACTTCGTGACTAACCAGGACACCATGTCCGTCGAACTCGAAGACCCGTACTTGCTGCTGGTCGACAAAAAAATCTCCAATATCCGCGAACTGCTGCCGGTACTGGAAGCCGTTGCCAAAGCAGGCAAACCGCTGATGATCATCGCCGAAGACATCGAAGGCGAAGCGCTGGCCACTCTGGTGGTGAACAACATGCGCGGTATCGTCAAGGTTGCTGCGACCAAAGCACCGGGCTTCGGTGATCGCCGTAAAGCCATGCTGCAGGATATCGCTATCCTGACAGGTGGTACGGTTATCTCTGAAGAAGTCGGTCTGTCTCTTGAACAGGCTACTGTAGAAAACCTGGGTACTGCTCGTCGCATTACCATGACCAAAGAAACCACTACGGTCATCGACGGCGCTGGCGTTGAAGCAGACATCGAAGCACGCGTTGCTCAGATTCGTGCCCAGATCGAAGAAACTTCTTCTGACTACGACCGCGAAAAACTGCAGGAACGCGTTGCCAAACTGGCAGGCGGTGTTGCCGTTATCCGTGTCGGCGCAGCGACCGAAGTCGAAATGAAAGAGAAGAAAGCACGCGTTGAAGATGCGCTGCACTCTACTCGCGCTGCCGTCGAAGAAGGCGTCGTACCTGGCGGTGGTACTGCTCTGGTCCGCGTTCTGTCCAAGCTGAAAGACCTGAAAGGCGATAACGACGAACAGACTCACGGTATCCAGATCGCACTGCGTGCGTTCGAAGCACCGCTGCGTCAGATCGTTACCAACGCAGGTGAAGAAGCCTCCGTTGTGGTCAACAACGTTAAAGCAGGCGAAGGCAACTTCGGCTACAACGCTGCCACTGGCGAATATGGCGACATGTTCGAAATGGGCGTTCTTGACCCGGCTAAAGTAACGCGCACGGCGCTGCAGTCTGCCGGTTCCGTAGGTGGTCTGATGATCACTACCGAAGCCATGGTAGCAGACGATCCTGAAGAAGTTGCTGCTCCGGCAGGCGACATGGGTGGCATGGGCGGCATGATGTAATCCCGCTACCTCATTCTTCAGCTTCCGCTGACGAACGAAGCCCTCGTACCCCAAGGTACGGGGGCTTTTTCATTACCATTGCGCACCAGCCCTGTATACTAACGCTCCCTGTACACTAAGCAGCCACGCCACTCCCATCAGCGGTTACTTTCATGCTCGACAATATTCGCATCATCTTGGTTCAGACCTATCATCCCGGCAACATCGGAGCAACGGCTCGCGCCATGAAGACCATGGGTCTTTCGGATCTTCATCTCATTGCGCCCCGCTGCTTTCCTGATGATGAAGCCATTCGTATGGCAACGGGTGCCAGCGACATACTTGATCGAGCGATCGTGCACGCCACACTGGAAGATGCCGTTGCTGACTGTGTATGCGTTATTGGTGCCAGTGCCCGTCTGCGCAACATGCCACTGCCGCACTTCGATGAAGGCGACGACATGGCGAAGGAAGCCGTGGCTCGCGCTCGCCACGGCAAGGTTGCTCTTGTATTTGGTCGCGAGCGTTTCGGCTTGACCAACGAAGAGCTTCAGCACTGTACACACCAGCTCTCGCTACCCACTAACCCTGAGCATCCAGTACTCAACGTGTCACAGGCTGTCCAGCTGTGTACATACGAGCTGCGCAATGCCGCACGCCGTGCAGCACCGGACCATTTCCCGACGCTCAGCCAAGCACATGACAGCCACGATGAACCACGCCCACCGCGCGCTCAGTTTGACCACTTCTGCGCTCAGCTGGACGATGCGCTTCAGACCGCCGGTTTCTTCAACCAACCTCACGCTCACACCCAAGAAAAGCTGCGCAACATCTTCCAGCGCGCCGACCTATCGCAGCGAGAGCTATCAATGCTGATGGGCATGATCAAGGCCCTGTCCTCCCGCTGAAACGAAAAGCGGCGTCCCAAATGGACGCCGCTATACCTACTGTGAGTGGACAGAACACATCACTCAGAGGCGAATGGCCTGCATGACGAGGTCGAAGTGTGCACTGATGTATTCCTTGTCGAAGCGCCGCAACCGCATCAGCATCTTGCAAAAGATCGGTGCATATAGCGCCTCCACCACAACATCCTTGTCGATATCCGGCCGGATCTCCTTTTGAGCGATAGCGCGGTCCAGCAGCCCATTCACCTTTTCACGCCGCCGATCCAGATATTCTGTTTCTAGAGATGTCAGCACATCCGGCTCGTTCTGGCCCAAGGCGACAACTTCACACAAGATGCGCCCCGCATGCCCGTGATAGAGCGCCACAATCTTGATGAGCTGATCCCGAATGTCTTCACACGCCGACTCCGAGGGTGTAAACGAGACCTCGTCAGATACCCCCTCCATAAAGGCTTCCATGGCCAACGCAGCCTTGCTTTTCCACCAACGGTAGATCGTAGCTTTGCCCACGCCTGCACGCGCAGCCACCGCTTCGACAGCCAAGCCACTAAACCCCTTTTCATCCAGTAGTGCCAATGTGGCCTTCAATATAGCCTGTCGGGCTTTGTCGCTACGTTTACGCCCCGCTTTCGATAGTGACGTCATTAGTCCCTCTTTTTCATCAAGGCCTCTGCCAGATATGGCGACGGCCATACACAACAGAGGGAAGAATATCATTGTTCACATATGATAACGGGGCCATAAGGCCCCGTGGTGAATTAAATTTGACAAGATATTCTTTATCTTATGAAGTTATCCGTAGAAGCGGGCCTTACTAAGACATCGATGATGATCGATACCACCGCAACCACGGTAATAGGCAGTACCCATTCCAGCTGATGATCGTATAACGGCCAGTGCCCCAGACTCATCTTCAGCACCTGAGGCATCTTATCCAGACCTGTATCTACAAAGATAGATGCACTCCAATCGATTGCACGCAACGCCTGCGCAATACCAAATATCAGTGCCACAATCATGCTCGGAACGATCACAAGGCGACGGTTGTGCCAGAAGCTGTTGCCAAGGCTCAGCAGCACCAAGACGACGCAAATGGGGCCAAGACCGTACAGTAGCGGCTCGGAGAACTTAATGAGCTCTTTGAGACCCAAGTTGGAGACGACCATCGAGAAGACAACCAACAGCACCGTGATCATTTTCTCAGATTTGTTAAGCAAGCGACCAAAGTACTCGCCACACGCACAAGTCAGCCCAACGGACGTGACCAAGCAGGCGATGATAATCAGGAACGCCAGAATGAAATTACCGACGATGCCAAATACGTCTTTTACGTATGCGCTCAACACTTTGGCCCCAGTATCGGCGCCCATTGCTATGTGCTGACTGTCGATGCCCAGCTGAAACAGCATGATATAGATGATAGCCAACCCCAGCCCTGCCATCAGACCGGCCATAATGGCATAGCGCGTCACCAACCCCTTGTCCGTTACGCCTCGAGACTGAATTGCACGCACGATGACAATGCCAAATACCAGCGCACCCAACGTATCCATTGTCAGATAACCGTTACTGATACCCGAGCTAACGATACTGAAACGGCTGTCATTAGCACTGATACTAGCGCCGGAATGCACAAGATAGGCACTCATCACAAATGCGCTTCCGCCGAGGAACAAAATGGCGATGACCTTTACGGGTGCCAGCACCTTGCCTACCGTATCCAGCAGGCGTCCCGGATAGAACGACACCACCATAGTGACAAGGAAATAACAGATCGAATAGAGAGCGAGCGGCCAACGGCTTCCCAGCAGGGATTCGGACAGAAACGGCTGAATACCGATTTCATAGGAAACCGTGGCGGTACGTGGCGTCGCAAACAGCGGCCCGACCGCGAGATAGCAGACAACGGCAAACAGTACGCTACAGAACCGCCCAATAGGATGACTCAGCACCTGAATGGTGCCGTTGACGCGCGCCAGCGCCACTATGGTTAGGACAGGCAAGCCAACAGCTGTCAGCAAGAAGCCACAGGCGAAATACCAAGTATTGTCTCCCTGCTGCAAACCGAAAAGGGGCGGATAGATGATATTACCGGCTCCGAGAAACAATGCTAGCGTCATAAATCCCAACGCTAATAAGTCTCGGCCGTTTAACTTTTTCATGGAGAATGAATCCTTGCACATGCGGTACTTTGAGGTGTTTCAGATTGTACGACATGATAAGCGAACAGCAGATGATTGTAAAATATAGGCACCATAAGCATTTCGCTACCAACAAAAAAGGATTTACAGCACTAAAAACCCACATAAACGTCGTCTATGGTACATCCTTCTGGAATGCCCGTTGTGTTGGCATCAGGTTGCGCATATACCCTATAACCACGCATTTATCATGAAGCCATGGTAAAGAAAAAGCGTCATCTGATTTCCCCTTCCTCCGACATATTCCAGAAAGATACAACCACGCTTATTTTGCATCACCCAACCGTGAGAATTGCGATCACTCCCACCCTCTCTTGGGTCGGCGCACTATTATGCAGCAGCCTGCACTAATATCTTGCTCTTGCTATCACGGGAGCGTGGAGCGTGGAGCGTGGAGCGTGGAGCGTGGAGCGTGGAGCGTGGAGCGTGGAGCGTGGAGCGTGGAGCGTGGAGCGTGGAGCGTGGAGCGTGGAGCGTGGAGCGTGGAGCGTGGAGCGTGGAGCGTGGAGCGTGGAGCGTGGAGCGTGGAGCGTGGAGCGTGGAGCGTGGAGCGTGGAGCGTGGAGCGTGGAGCGTGGAGCGTGGAGCGTGGAGCGTGGAGCGTGGAGCGTGGAGCGTGGAGCGTGGAGCGTGGAGCGTGGAGCGTGGAGCGTGGAGCGTGGAGCGTGGAGCGTGGAGCGTGGAGCGTGGAGCGTGGAGCGTGGAGCGTGGAGCGTGGAGCGTGGAGCGTGGAGCGTGGAGCGTGGAGCGTGGAGCGTGGAGCGTGGAGCGTGGAGCGTGGAGCGTGGAGCGTGGAGCGTGGAGCAGCATGATGTTGCCCGCAACTGCCGTCAACCATTTCCGGCACGTTTTCCTGCTCAACCTCTTGCTATAAAAGACAAGGCTTCAAACGAAATTGCCCGAGCACAAGGCCCGGGCAATTCACAGCGGTCTCACTCAGAGCTGATCAGATCAGTCCTGGTTGAGCTGCTGCTTGATCAGATCACCGATGGTGGTCGGACCAGCAACTTCCGGTTCTTCTTCGCGCAGCGTGTTCATCGCTTTACGAGTTTCAGCCTGGTCTTTCGCACGGATAGACAGGTTGATGGTACGCGTTTTGCGATCAACGTTGACGATGCGTGCTTCAACAGCGTCGCCTTCTTTCAGCTCAGTAGTCGCATCTTCGATGCGCTCTTCGCTGATTTCGCTTGTTTTCAGGATAGCGACGACGTCAGTAGCCAGTTCGACCAGTGCCTGTTTCGGCTCAACTTCAACAACGCGACCGGAAACGATAGCGCCTTTGTCGTTGACGGCCAGGAACTCAGCAACCGGGTCGCTCTCGAGCTGTTTGATGCCGAGAGAGATACGTTCGCGTTCCGGATCGATAGACAGGATGACGGCTTCAGCTTCGTCACCTTTGCGGTATTTGCGAACTGCTTCTTCACCAGCTTCAGACCAAGAGATGTCAGACAGGTGAACCAGACCGTCGATGCCGCCTTTCAGACCGATGAAGATACCGAAGTCAGTGATGGACTTGATGGTACCGGAAACGCGGTCGCCTTTGTTGTAGGTAGAGTTGAACTCTTCCCACGGGTTCTGAGTGCACTGTTTGATACCCAGAGAGATACGACGACGTTCTTCGTCGATATCCAGAACCATAACTTCGACGTCATCACCAACGTTGACGACTTTGGACGGATGGATGTTTTTGTTGGTCCAATCCATTTCGGATACGTGAACCAGACCTTCAACACCTTCTTCCAGCTCTGCGAAGCAGCCATAGTCGGTCAGATTAGTGACACGTGCTTTGACCTTGGTGTTTTCCGGGTAACGCGCTTTGATGTTGACCCACGGATCTTCACCCAGCTGTTTCAGACCCAGAGAAACGCGGTTGCGTTCGCGGTCGAATTTCAGCACTTTCACGTTGATTTCGTCGCCTACTGCAACGATTTCAGACGGATGCTTGATGCGTTTCCATGCCATGTCCGTGATGTGCAGCAGGCCGTCAACGCCGCCCAGATCAACGAATGCACCGTAGTCTGTGAGGTTTTTGACGATACCTTTGATCTGCTGACCTTCCTGCAGGGTCGCCAGCAGAGCTTCACGTTCAGCGCTGTTTTCAGCTTCGAGAACGGCACGACGGGAAACAACAACGTTGTTGCGTTTCGGATCGAGCTTGATGACTTTGAAGTCCAGCTCTTTGTTTTCGAGGTGAGTCGTGTCACGCACCGGACGGACGTCAACCAGAGAACCCGGCAGGAACGCACGGATAGAGTTAACGTCTACGGTGAAGCCGCCTTTGACTTTACCGTTGATCACGCCTTTGACGATCTGGTCGTCTTCGAATGCAGCTTCCAGCTCTTTCCAAGCTTCAGCGCGTTTTGCTTTTTCGCGTGACAGGCGAGTTTCACCGAAGCCGTCTTCGACCGCTTCCAGTGCAACGCTAACAGTGTCGCCCACTTTAACGTTCAGTTGGCCGCTTTCGTCCTTGAACTGGGACGCCGGGATCTGACCTTCAGATTTCAGACCCGCGTTAACGGTGATCCAATCGCCTTCGATGTCAACGATTGTAGCCTCGACGATTGCGCCCGGCTCCATGTTGATGTCATTCAGAGACTGTTCAAACAGTTCAGCAAAGCTTTCGCTCATGATATTCCTACGTGATCAACGTGATGACGGTCAAAGACCGTTTTTCTCCACACCACCGACTAGCGTGGGCCTATTCTACGCACTCTGGAGACGTTACCGCCGGTTTGGAAACGGTTCGCATCGTTGGAATGAATGATGACGTACCGCTTCGTTGACGTACTTCCAGAGCATCCGGATATGGCGTCTGGCCACCGTGCGCACAGCGACCATCGTCGTGAATCGAACCGCTAAACTCAAGCCTTCAACCGCTCATCCAGCAGAGCTTCGATGCGAGCGACGACGTCCGGTATACTCAGTTCTGTCGTATCCAGCACGATGGCATCGTCTGCAGGTTTCAGAGGTGAAACACTGCGATTCTGATCGCGCTCGTCACGAACCTGAATATCTCTTAAAAGACTCCCAAAATTAGCAGAAATACCCGCTAACTGCAACTGATTCATACGCCGCCGAGCACGCTCCTCGGCCGAAGCCGTTAGGAATATCTTCAGCACTGCGGCGGGGAAAACGGTTGTCCCCATATCGCGGCCGTCCGCGATTAAGCCCGGGCCAATAGCGAAATCGCGCTGACGTTGCAGGAGCGCATCGCGCACTGCTGGAATGCTGGCGACCACCGATGCGGCATTGCCAATAGCTTCTTGACGGATAGCATGTGAGACGTCTTGACCTTCCAGCATCACCTTCACCGAGGTATCAGCCTCCGTTAGAAAGCAAACATCCAGCGTTTCCGCGATATGCGCTACAGCGGCTTCATCTGCAACATCGACACCATGATTGTGTGCGGCCAGTGCCGTCAGGCGATACAGCGCGCCAGAATCCAGCAGGTGCCAACGATGGTTGGCCGCCAGCATGCTGGAAATCGTACCCTTCCCTGCGCCGCCCGGGCCATCCAGCGTGACTACAGGCACGTCATTCATGCCGTTTCCTCAATCACATCCAGACGCATGCCAACGGTATCAGCCAATGCTTTGAAGTTCGGGAAGGACGTAGCCACGTTGGCACAGTCCAGAATGTCGATATCACCCTCGGCACACAGTGCCGCAACGGCAAAGGCCATAGCGATGCGGTGATCACCGTGACTGTCGATACGACCGCCATGGTAGGTGCCACCGACAACATCAATGCCGTCATCATAGACCGTGTGCTCAACGCCGATGGCAGCCAGGCCGTCAGCCATTGCTTGGATGCGGTCGGATTCCTTAACGCGCAGCTCTGCAGCATTGCGCAGGCGGGTTGTGCCCTCGGCATTGGCTGCGGCGATGAACAACACGGGGAATTCATCAATGGCTAACGGCACTTGCTCATCGTCGATGTCGATGCCTTTCAACGGCGCGTAGCGAACGTGGATGTCGGCAACCGGCTCGCCTCCCACTTCGCGCTCGTTAGACAAGGTGAGGTCTGCCCCCATAGCCTTGAGAATATTGATGATGCCAACACGCGTGGGGTTGATCCCGACATGCTCAAGCACCAGATCAGCCCCCGGCGTGATGGATGCAGCAACAAGGAAGAAAGCAGCCGAAGAGATGTCTGCGGGTACGTCAATCACACCCGCTGTCAGACGCCCGCCCCCTTGGATAATGGCCGTAGCCCCTTCGCGACGCACTTCATAACCGAAACCATTGAGCATGCGCTCCGTATGATCACGCGTCGGTGCAGGCTCCGTCACACGCGTTTCGCCTTCAGCATACATGCCTGCCAATAGCAGGCAGGATTTCACTTGGGCACTGGCCATTGGCATGTCATAGGAGATGCCTTTGAGCGGCTGACCGCCGTGAATGTGCAACGGCGGGCGCCCCTTGTCTGCTGTATCAATGCGTGCACCCATCAGGCGCAACGGATCCGCGACACGGTTCATTGGGCGCTTCGACAGAGAAGCATCACCTGTCAGCGTGCTATCGAACGCCTGCCCTGCCATCAGGCCAGAGAAAAGACGCATCCCCGTACCGGCATTTCCCAGGTACAGGTCGCCCTGCGGCGCTTTCAGACCATGCATGCCGACACCGTGAATGGTGACATGCCCGTTATCAGGCCCTTCAATCTGTACGCCCATGGCACGGAAGGCCTTGAGCGTAGCCAGACTATCTTCGCCTTCAAGGAAACCGTCCACTTCGGTAACACCTTCAGCCAGTGCGCCCAGCATGATGGAACGGTGCGACATAGATTTATCGCCCGGCACGCGGATGCGGCCACGGACACTGCCGCCCTGATGGGCAAGATAACGAACATTGTGCTGAGTCATGGTCTGCTCACTCATGAAGTAGTCTGGTTCAACAGGGTCTGAAAGTGGTGTCGCGCCTGACTGGCGCACTGAAAGATAGCATGGAGGGATTCGGCATCGCCCTCCTCTATGGCACGTCGTAATCGCGCCAAGCCCGCCTCGAAGTCGTCCAAAGCGCTCAGTACGGCATCGCGGTTACCGAGGAAAATGTCACGCCACATCACTGGATCGGACCCAGCGATACGGGTGAAGTCGCGGAAGCCGCCCGCGGCGTAGCGGAAAATATCAAGCCCTTCATCTTGACGCGCTAGCGTATCGACCAGAGAAAAGGCCAAAAGATGGGGCAGATGGCTGGTTCGCGCCAGAATATCGTCGTGCCGCTCGACCGACATGGTGACCACCTCGGCTCCGGCGGCTTCCCACACTGCTGCGACGCGCTCGACATAACGTTCGGCAGTTTGCAGTTCTGGCGTCAGGATCACCTTGTGCGCAACATAGCGCTCGGGATCGGCTGCCGCCACACCGGTATGCTCAGCCCCAGAAATGGGATGTCCTAGTACCAGCCACGACGGCAAATAGCCCATGGAGGCGACGACTGCATCACGGATGACACTTTTGCTGCTGCCCACGTCCGTCACGACAATGTCGCGGTCGGCGACATGAGGGGCTAGGCGCTCAATCAGCGGCCCGATCGCCATCACCGGCACACACAGAACGATCATTGAAATGCCGTCGAGCTGAGTCAGAGGGTCGGTATCACCACTGTCGATCAGCCCCATCTGCTGCCCCAGCACCAGCTCTTCCTCACGCACATCGCTACCGCGAATGACGCCAGGATAGCCTTGCTGCTTCAATGCGGCGGCAAGAGAACCTCCGATCATTCCTACCCCAAGGATAAGGATGCCCGACTCTTGGGGCGTGGGCCTTTGCTTCACGTAACCGATACCTGTTGCAATCTGCATTCACGGCCGTCGCGGCACTGCAAACGATAAGAAATGGTGCAGCGACCCATAGAGCCGCTGCCTTCATCGGAGAATTAGATAACCGCTGCGGGCCAAGAACCCAAAACACGGACATCAATCATCGAGCCTTCGTATTCTTCCAGTGCCTGCGCCAGCGGGCCATCTTCACAATGCCCTTTCACTTCAACAAAGAAGACGTAATGCCAAGGCTGGACACGCGAAGGACGCGATTCTAGATGCGTGATGTCAATGCCGTGGCGGCTCAACGGCTCAAGCAAGCGTTCGAGCGCGCCGGGCTGGTTATGCACGGACGCCAGCAGCAGGGTACGGTCATCGCCGCTCGGCCCCACCGGCTCACGCCCGATGACCAGAAAATGCGTCACGTTGCTGGCCAGATCCTCGATATTACGCACGAGGATATCGACATCGAAATAGTGGGTCGCATGCGATCCTGCAATAGCGGCACCGTTTTTGTCCTGCTCAGCCAGTCGTACAGCTTCAGCATTGGAGGATACGGCGATCAGCTCTGCCTGAGGATAGTGCACAGCAAGCCATCCGCGGCACTGTGCCAACGGCTGCGAATGGGAATAAATTCGTTCGATCGGCTCATCGAGCGCCCCGCGACGCCCGATGAGGTTGTTGTGGATAGGCAGGAAGATTTCCCCGCACACCCGCACATTGGAGCTAACGAACATATCGAAGGTCTGGTTGATCGCACCCTCGGTGGAGTTCTCAACGGGGACGACCCCGTACGCGACCTGCCCCGCTTCGACCTGACGGAAGACATCGGGGATGGTGGCGACAGGAACGCCTTCGACGGCGCCACCGAAGTGCTTCAGCGTCGCCTGCTGGCTGTAGGTGCCGTTAGGCCCCAGATAGGCCACGCTGATAGGCTGCTCAAGCGCCAGACAGGAAGACATGATCTCACGAAACAATCGAGCCATCTCTTCGTCGGACAGAGGACCTTCATTGAGCGCCATAATGCGCCGCATGACCTGAGCTTCGCGCTCGGGACGATAGAAGACCGTATCGGGGTCTTCCGCCAGTTTGGCTTCGGCCACACGCTGAGCAAGCTGGGCACGTTCACTGATCAGCGACAGCAGTTCGCTATCGACCGCATTGATGCGTTTGCGCAATGCATCGAGCGACAGCGCGTTCTGCTGATCAAGATCCTTCGATTCATTCATCGAGCGTACTTACCTTGTAATGCGGTTATCCGTGATCGCGTTCGAAGGCCTTCATGAAGTCCACCAGTGCATCGACGCCCGCCTCAGGCATGGCGTTGTACAGACTGGCGCGCATGCCACCGACGCTACGATGCCCCTTCAGATTGAGAAGCCCTGCGGCCTTCGACTCGGCGAGGAAGCGCGCGTTGAGCGACTCGTCCGCCAGAATGAAAGGCACGTTGGTGATGGAGCGATGACGCAGTTCCACGGGGTTGGAATAGAAGTCGCTGTTATCAATGGCGGCATACAGCTTCGCTGCCTTGCGCTGATTGATCTCGGCGATGGCCGGAATACCACCCTGACGTTTCATCCACTGGAAGACCAGACCGCACAAATACCACGCAAAGGTTGGTGGCGTATTGTACATGGAATCGGTCTTCACCATAGTGCGATAGTCAAGCATGGTGGGAATGCCAGCCTTTGGCGCACGTGCTAGCAGGTCATCGCGCACGATCACCAACGTGATGCCAGCCGGCCCAATGTTCTTCTGGGCGCCAGCGTAGATCATGCCAAACTTCGACACGTCCATTTCACGCCCCATGATGGACGATGACATGTCACAGATGACCGGCACGTCCTGACCACCGATGATGGCCTGCGGAATGTAGTCGAACTGCACGCCACCGATGGTTTCGTTATCGGTGTAGTGCAGGTAGGCCGCATCATCCGAGATCACCAGTTCGTCTTGCAGCGGCGCACGCGCATAGTTGCCGTCCTTGGTGGACGCCGCAACGTGCACACCCGTCAGGCGCTTAGCCTCGTCGATCGCTTTAGACGACCAGATACCACTATCAATGATGTTGGGACGCCCTTGCGCTGCCAGATTGAGCGGCGCGCTGGCGAACTGTGTCGAGGCGCCCCCGGACAGGAACAGCACACGGTAGTTGTCAGGAATGCCCATCAGCTCACGCAGATCGGCTTCTGCTTGCTCGGCCAACGCCATGAAATCAGGGCCGCGATGGCTGATTTCCATGACGGAAGCGCCCAGACCGTGAAAGTCCAGCAGTTCTTCCTGTGCCTGTTCCAGTACAGCCTCGGGCAATGTCGCCGGGCCCGGACTGAAGTTGTAATGTCTCATCGGGAGCTCCTCGAACAACCATCATTGTTGTGGGGCATCAGGCTCCAGTCGTGTCGTCACCGTCAGCGGCCTGATTTTCATCAGCCTCACCGGAGGTCTGTTCGCCCTCTTCTTCTTCAATCATGGGCTCATCATCGGAAGGCTCGTCAAGGCGGACACTCGCCACCAGACGCTCACCTTCGCCAACACGGATCAGAGTGACACCCTGTGTGTTACGAGACGTGCACGACACTTCACTGACACGTGTACGCACCAGCGTACCGCGGTCGGTGATCAGCATCATCTCATCCTGATCGGCCACTTGAATGGCCGCTACCATCTCACCGTTGCGTTCGGAGGTCTGCATGGCGATCACACCCTGACCACCGCGTCCGCGCAGCGGGAATTCTTCGAGACGCGTACGCTTGCCGTAACCGTTTTCCGAAGCTGTCAGGATATAACACTGCTGAACATCGTTGTCAGCTGTTACCTCTTGATAATCTTCACTTTCCACTTCTGCACTGGCATCGATTTCAGTCGTACACGGAATGATCAGACTGATGACGCGCGCGCCTTCTGCAAGACGCATGCCGCGGA
This sequence comes from Zymobacter palmae, assembly GCF_003610015.1. NCBI lineage: Bacteria > Pseudomonadati > Pseudomonadota > Gammaproteobacteria > Oceanospirillales > Halomonadaceae > Zymobacter > Zymobacter palmae. Next base: position 1,004,329 of record NZ_AP018933.1, on the reverse strand, counting down.
CACCGCGCGCCGTACGTCCCATTGAGCGTACAACCTGCTCTTCGAAGCGAATTGCTTTGCCGTTGGAGGACAGCAGCATGACATGGTCGTTGCCGTTGGTGATGGCAGCACCGACTAGGCGGTCGCCCTCTTCCAGCGCCAGCGCGATCAGACCACTGGAGCGTGGGCGTGAGAACTGTTCAAGCGAAGTGCGTTTGACCGTACCGAATGCCGTCGCGAAGAAGATATAACTGTCTTCGGCGTACTCGCGCACGGGCAGCAGGGCTGAGATGCACTCATCGTCTTCCAGCGGCAACAGATTGACCAGCGGGCGACCTCGCGAACCGCGGCTCGCCTGCGGCAGCTCATAGCATTTGAGCCAGTACACCTTGCCACGATCGGAGAACATCAGCAGCGTGTCGTGTGTCGAAGCCACACGCAGGTGTTCAATGACATCCTCATCCTTCATCGCGGTAGCGGACTTGCCTCGACCACCGCGACGCTGAGCCTGATAGTCGGACAGTGGCTGAGTCTTGGCATACCCGGTACGCGAGATCGTGACCACCATGTCTTCTTCGGCGATCAGGTCTTCGGTACGCAGGTCGCTACGGCTAGCCAGAATCTCGGTACGACGCTCGTCACCATACTGTTCCCGCACGGTGCGCAGTTCGGTACGGATCACCTCCATCAGGCGGTCCGGATCTTCGAGAATTTCGGTCAGCTCGGCGATGCGTTCGAGGATGCCCTGATATTCTTCGAGCAATTTTTCAGTTTCGAGGCCAGTCAAGCGGTGTAGGCGCAGTTCGAGGATGGCCTGAGCCTGAGCTTCGGTCAGACGATAGCCAGAGCGATCGGTCGCCAGACCAAACTCACCTTCAATATCGTCGGGGCGGCAGGAAGTGGCGCCCGCACGGTCGAGCATTTCGAGCACTTGGCCCGGCTGCCATACGGTGTCGACCAGCTTCTGCTTGGCTTCCTGAGAAGAGTTAGAGGCCTTGATAAGGGCAATGACCTCATCAATATTGGAGATCGCGACCGTCAGACCTTCAAGAATATGCCCACGTTCGCGTGCACGGTTGAGTTCGTACAGCGTACGGCGCGTGACCACTTCGCGGCGGTGGCGCACGAAGGCATCCAGTACCTGACGCAGGTTGAGTGTCTTCGGCTGACCATTATCCAGCGCCACCATGTTGATACCGAAGACCGTCTCCAACTGCGTCTGTGCGAACAGATTGTTGACGACGACATCACCGGATTCACCACGCTTGGTCTCGATCACGACGCGCAGACCGTCCTTGTCAGACTCATCGCGCAGTTCAGCGATACCTTCGATCTTGCGATCCTTAACCAGCTCGGCGATCTTCTCAATAAGGCGCGCCTTGTTCACCTGGTAAGGCAGCTCGGTCACGATGATATGATCGCGACCGGTCTTGTCATCGTGCTCGACGGTATGACGTGCGCGCATATAGATACGCCCGCGACCGGTGCGGTAAGCGTCGAGGATACCGGCGCGACCATTGATGATACCGGCCGTCGGAAAATCGGGCCCCGGTAGGTATTCCATCAACTGATCGACGGTCAGACTGTCATCGTCGATTAGTGCCAGACAGGCATTGATAACTTCGGTCAGGTTATGCGGCGGGATATTGGTCGCCATCCCAACAGCAATACCTGCAGCACCGTTGACCAGCAGGTTGGGGATGCGCGTTGGCAGCACATCAGGAATGCGCTGCGTACCGTCATAGTTGTCGACCCAATCGACGGTATCCTTTTCAAGATCGGCCAGCAGTTCGTGCGCGATGCGCGCCATGCGCACCTCGGTATAACGCATGGCCGCAGCACTGTCGCCGTCGATGGAACCGAAGTTCCCTTGCCCGTCGACCAGCACGTAGCGCATCGAGAAGGACTGTGCCATGCGGACGATAGTGTCATAAACGGCCGAGTCGCCGTGCGGGTGATATTTACCGATAACATCACCAACCACACGCGCGGACTTCAGATAAGCACGATTCCAATCGTTCTTCAGCTCATGCATGGCGTACAGCACGCGCCGGTGAACCGGTTTGAGCCCGTCTCGTACATCGGGAAGTGCACGCCCGATGATGACGCTCATTGCGTAGTCGAGATACGACTGCTTCAGTTCGTCCTCGATGTTGACTGGCAGAACCTCTTTGGCGATCTCACCCATGAGTCGTTAAATCCTGAAGTTGACTTTCACATTAACCACATGTCCATGCATACAGCCAGACGACTGCAGGCGCAGCTGTGGTTTGGCGCATGGCACGCGCCTCATCATTGACGACCAGTGTACCATATAGAGATGTGTTGACGCGTCATCAGTACGTTTTAGCTACGATAGGCATGATCGACACGCGACACCTCGCGGCATTCACACACCCTCACCAGGAAGTGGCGTGGTGATAAGGACTTCCGACATAATGCCCACTTCCGATTAGGACGAGAGACCATGTGGTTTAAGCACCTTCATCTGTATCGCGTACACGATTCCGACATTCTTCCTCTTGAGCAGCAGAGCGACGCTCTGGCCGCCCATCGCTTCCAACCCGTCGGCCCGCATGAGGCGCGTCGTCACGGCTGGAGCGCACCAGCAGGCCGCAACAGTGACTTGCTGGTTCACGAGGTGCAGGGGCACCGTCTGATCCGACTGGCCGAACAGCAGCGCCTGCTGCCTTCCAGCGTCATCAAGGAAGAACTGGAAGAACGCTGTGCTGAACTGGAAGCTAAGCAAGGCTTTCCGCCCCGTCGCCGCGAACGCCAGGCACTCAAAGAGACCCTGATCGAAGAACTGCTGCCGCAGGCCTTTGCCCGTACGACCGTGACCGAACTGTGGTGGGATACGCGCAGCCGTTTGATCGGCATCAACTGTGCGTCAGCGAAACGTGCTGAAAGCGTGCTGGATGCCCTGCGACAGACGCTGGGCTCACTGAAGGTCACACCACTGGCCGTGCGCGAACCGATCGCCCGCACAATGACGCACTGGTTGACCGACCCATCCTCACGCCCCGATTCACTGGTCATCGGCGACCAAATCGAACTGCGCGGCAACGATGATGGTATTATCCGGGCACGTGCAATGGATCTTGATGGTGATGAAATCCAGACGGCCATTGCTTCGGGACGCCAAGCCAGCCGCCTTGCCATTCAGATCGAAGGCGTACTGGGGCTGACGCTACAGGAAGATCTCGTGCTTAAATCGCTGGCCTTCGACGATGCTCTGTTAGACGAAGCCAACGATGCCGACGATGATGGCGATCCCATCCTCCGTATCGACACCGACCTTGCCCTGATGGCAGGCGCGCTGACATCGGCCGTGCAGCAGCTCATCGGCTGGCTGGGCGGCGAACAAGACCCCGCCGTCGCCACGGCCGTATAGTATTGTTGTTAATGCGTGGTGGCGGTGCCGTACCACCACCACGCTCGGTTATATCGGTGAGTTGCCGTTATTTATCATTCATTCATTTATGAACGTCACCATGACCACTACTTCGACACCCGATCGCTTCGATTCGCTGCGCCCCTATCGAGACGATGAGGTCGTTGCCGTACTTGACCGACTGGCACATGACCGCGAGTTTCTGAACCTTGTCGGGCGCTATCGACTGCCGCGCCTGATGAAGCACCTGCCGTGCTTCGCCCGCTTTTTGACCCGTCAAGGTCTTCAGAAACGTATGAAAGGCACGCTGACAATCGCCGATTTTCAGCAGCATATCGCCGATTATATGAACGATATGATCGCCAAAACGGTCACGCGCTTCGAAACGGAAGGGGCCGCTCATCTGGACCCGGACAATGCCTATCTGTTCATCGGCAACCACCGCGACATTTCACTTGATCCCGCCTTTCTCAATTTGGCACTGCACCATTCGGGTCGCGACACGGTCAGGATCGCCATCGGCGACAACCTGCTGAAACGCCCTTTTGCGTCGGACCTGATGCGTCTCAACAAGAGCTTCATCGTGCCGCGCTCTTCCAGCGGTAAGCGAGAGATGCTGCAAGCATTTCGCCTACTGTCCGATTACATCGCGCACTCGCTGAGAGATGAAAAGCACTCCATCTGGATCGCTCAACGTCAGGGGCGCGCTAAGGACGGTATTGACCGCACCGAACCGGGCATCATCAAGATGATCTGCATGTCTCAGGGCAAGCAACCTCTGGGCGGCACCATCAAGGCACTCAACATCGTACCGGTGTCGATCAGCTACGAGTACGACCCCTGCGCACTGATGAAAGCCCGTGAACTGCAAGCACTCGAAACGGATGGCAGCTACGAAAAGCAGTCCATGGAAGACATGCAGTCAATCGCTGCAGGCATCACTGGGCAGAAAGGCCGCGTCAGCCTGCATTTCGGTACCCCACTGTCCGTACGTCCTGATGGCTATCCGTTCGAAACGGCCGAAGAGGTTGCGGCGGAAATCGACCGCCAAGTACTGGAGGGCTATACGCTGTTTCCGCCCCATATGCTGGCACTAAAGATGCTGGGTGGGCACGATGAGCTGGTCGACGAGACGGCAATCACCGAGGATGATCGCCAACGCTTTAACGCCGCTCTGGCCGAAGTGCCTGAAGACCTGCGTCCTTGGTGGCTACAGCAGTATGCGAATCCGGTGCTGAACCGCGCAGGATTAATCGAAGAATAATCCTCCTTATGCCCCGTAGAACACACGGTGAGTACAAGGCAAAAACGAGAAAGGGCAGCCTGATTAGGCTGCCCTTTCTCTCTATTTACAATGAACGTTCTTTATCACGGGCGACAATAACTGCGCACGGGCGGATGCCCCCGACAGCACAAGCCTCCCTCGCATAGCAGAGCGCATCTACACCATGCGGACATACACGGCATCACTTACGCCAGAACGCTGGCGTCAGCAGCACCATGACCGTCAAAATCTCAAGTCGCCCCATAATCATCGCCACACTGAGCAGCCACTTGGCCATATCAGGAAGGTCACGGTAGTTGCCCGCGGGACCGACACGCCCCCCTACCGCCGGGCCGACATTGGCCAGCGAGGACACCGAGGTACTGATTGAGGTTAGCAAATCCACATCCATCATCGACATCAGAATCGACATCACCGCCACGGTCAGCGAGAAGAAGAAAGAAAATGCAATGACGGCACGCACGATATCGTCGGTCAGCAAGCGGCCATTGTAGCGCTGCACGAACACCCCATTGGCATGCACCAGATGGCGCAGGTGGTTACGCAACATCAGCCAGCCGATCTGCACGCGGAAGATTTTGATCCCCCCCGTTGTCGATCCCGAACACCCGCCGATAAACAGCAGATAAAAGAAGACGTTGACGGCTAGCGCACCCCATAGGGTGTAATCGGTGGAAGAATACCCTGTCGTCGTAATCACGGACACGACATTAAAGGCCGTTTCCGTCAGCACCCGTCCAAAGCCTGCGGTCGCCCCTTGATGTAGGCGATAAAGCGTCAGGCTCAGCGAGGTGAGTGTGACCAGCCAGAACAGGCCTCGCACCTGCTGATCGCGCCACAGTGGCTGCCAAGAACGACGCCCAAGCACACGGATGTACATCACGAACGGCAGCGCACTGGTCAGCATGAACACCATAGAGGCCCATAGAATAGCGGGATGGTTCTGGTACACACCGAAGGAGTCGTCGTAATTAGCGAAGCCTCCGGTCGATACCGAACTCATAGCGTGCACGATGGCATCCAACCAGGTCATACCCAGCACCCGATAGGTGATGAACGCTGCCAGCGTACTGCCGATATAGATGCTGGCAATGGCTTTGGCAGCGGTGCCCGCGCGCGGCGCGACCTGATCCGACCACTCAGAAGACTCGGTATGAAACAGCCGCATGCCACCGACCTTGAGAAAGGGCAAGATGGCGATCGCCATCACGATAATCCCGATCCCTCCCATCCATTGCAGCAACCCGCGCCACAGTTTGATGCCGACGGAAAGGTGTTCAATGCCTACCAGCACAGTCCCCCCCGTGCTGGTTACGCCCGACACGGCCTCGAAAACGGCATCCGCTACAGTAAGGCGCGGCTGCCCCAGAATCATCGGCAGGCTGGCAAAGCCGGCGAACACTACCCAGCTCAGTACGGTCAGCAGGAACATCTGTCGCGGGCGCAGTTCCATGTGCGCATTGCGCGTCCAGAACAGCACAAGGCCCACGGTGCTCAGCGTGATGACCTCGGAGGTGGCGAACGCGCGCACATCCGGGTCCTGCTCAATGGCCAGTACGATCAGAGGGATCGCCATGACCAGAGCCAAGATGAACAGCAAGATTGCCAGAATGCGCAGCACTGGCATGAAGTCGATCAGATGCAAGAGCCGCATCGTTGCGAACGGTGATCGTGATGAGGGCATATTGCATGGTCTCATTGCAAAGAAACCGGCCTTCAGGCCGCCTACACTCAGATAGGAAGATGACGACTGTCGCTGCTCACTACAGCGCTCAGCACGGCAACAGTATGAACGGCTGCATAGCCTTATGCGAGCCTGACATAAAACAGCGGTTGTGCAGTGGTTTGATCCTCTGCACTATTCTGTACCGCACCCTATGCTAGAAGACATTCGATACTCGCACCCGGAAAAGCCCATAGCCATGACCTCTTCTCGAACGCAGCTTCAACAGGCCCAGCGCATCAACATTGTAACGGCCGTGGCCGATGGCTTACTCGGTCTGGTCAAGATCGGCGTGGGTAGTCTCACCGCCTCTGGCGCACTGGTTGCAGACGGCATTCACTCTCTGGCCGATTTGTTCACCGATCTCATGGTGATGGTGGCCATGCACTTCGGTCGACAGGCTCCAGACAAACAGCATCCTTATGGCCATGGCCGCATTGAAACCATGGCCAGCCTTGCCTTGGGCTTCCTACTGATTGCCATCGCCGTCATCATCGGCTGGGATAGCCTGCAAGCCATGTTCGTTCCCCAGCATGGTGCCATTGGCTATGCGGCGCTGGGCGTTACCATTCTGGCCCTGCTGGTCAAGGAAGCCATCTTCCACTGGACCCTTCGCACCGCACGCGAACAACGCTCGCAACTGCTGGAAGCCAGCGCATGGCATTCCCGCAGCGATTCACTTTCATCGCTTATCGTCCTGATAGGCTTGATCGGCAGTCTGTTCGGGCTGCACTGGCTGGACCCACTGGCCGCGCTATTGGTGTCCTTCCTTGTCGGTCGCATCGGCGCCGAAACACTCTGGCAGGCCAGTCGCGAGCTGATCGACACGACACTGTCCGACGATGAAATTGATTCGGTACGTAAGAGCGCTCTGACCGTCTCCGAACTGCGCGATATCCATGATCTGCGCGCCCGTCACGTTGGGGCGATGATCTGTCTCGATGTCCACCTACTGGTCGATGACGATCTGAGCGCTTCGGAAGCACATGAAATCGGCAATGCCGCTGTGGCAGCCATTCGGCGTGACCATCCAACGATCCGCGACATTACTTTCCATATAGACGTCGAAGATGACCACCTCAGCAAGCATGCCGCACAGCATCTTCCCCTGCGTAAGGAGGTCAAGGCGGCGCTCGACAAAGCGTGGCAAGACCAAAGCTGGTGGCCTCATTGCCAAAAAATGAGCTTGCACTATCAGGCACATCGAGACCACCAGACTCGCCATATCGACCTCGATCTCTATCTCCCTTGCGATGTAGTGTTTGACGATGCAACCCTGCAGCTGGCCTATTCCCTAACGGCCGACCTGCCATGGCGCGGCGAGCTGAACATCTGGCATGCCGCCGTACCTTGCACAGGAAAGCACCTACCTGCTCACGAAGAATGACAATCGCTGGGCACTAGGCGGGAGGTAATACCCTCCGCTCTGCACGCCCAGCCACCCGTGCTCTTGCGTACCATATGCAGCACAGCCTCTTCGCTACCCTCACCTATCCCCGCTGCGCTATCGGCATTGAAGCGGTAGTGCAAGGCGGGCTGCTGTCCTTCCAGCGTGAGAGTGATATCACCGTAGGCAGCGCTCGTCTCTTCCAGCGCATAGTGAGCCAACCCACCGCCACTCATCATGAATTGTTCAACGTCCAGCTGCTGGCTACGTAGACTCCCCATTGCCGAGGTGATATGCGCCTGCGCGGTATAGCGCTGATACGCGGGCACCGCAATGGACGCCAAGATACCGATAATGGCCATAACCACCATTACCTCCATGAGAGTAAAACCGCTCTGTGCCCACAAGCGCTCGCCGTTGGAGGTTTGGCGCTGCGCCAAGCGTGAATGAACCTCAGATTGTGCGAATACCGACATCGTAACGTCCTCTCGATAAGGCGTGGTTGACACTCTCTATGGCGGCAGTGCCACTGGCACCTTGAGTCGGTAAAAAATTTCTGGGGCAGGTCAATTTTCTCTTTTTTAGGCCGCCATCCTGTAAGCCAACCGCTACGGGAATACGCCATGCCTTCATCCGCTCCAGCTCGCTTCGCACATCTACACGGCCTGCCATTTCTGTCGGAGTCAGAGTTGCCGACAAACTGGCCAGCCGTGACGCAACCACTCGAATACTGGCAGCGCCACGGCATCCTGCCGCTCAGCCATAGCAACGAGAAGACCGCCATTGCCGTAGCCTCGATTAGTGCCCTGCGCGCGCTGAACACTCTGGCCTTCGCCGCGGGCAGCCAAGTCGAAGCTTACTGGTGCGCCCCCGACACACTGTCGGAAGGACTAAGGCGACTGGCAGCACAGCTGCAGAATTCACCCTCACCTTCCGCCATGACGCTAGATGACGAACAGCAGGATCACGACACGCTGAAAGCGTTGCGCCAGCTGGTTCAGCAGGCGGCATCACAGGCAGCCTCCGATATTCATATTGACCCGGCACCAGAAGGCCACGTACTGCGGCTGCGCATTGACGGGCGCCTGCATACAGTGGAGCACTGGCCTCACCAACGCAGCACGCGCCTGATCCGTCAGTTCAAGCTTCAGGCAGGCCTTGATATCGCACAAACGCGTTTACCACAGGACGGTGCGCTCCACATGGTGCTGGAGAATGGGCGCAACGCTGACCTGCGCCTCAGCACGCTGCCGGCACTGCACGGTGAAAAGGTGGTACTGCGCTTCATTCCTGCCGGCCAGTCGCTGCTGAAGCTAGCCGATATCGGCCTCTCCTCCTGCCATTATTCGCAGGTAGTCCACGCCCTCGGCCGACACGGCATGGTGCTGGTTACCGGTCCAACTGGCAGCGGCAAAACATCGACGCTCTACCGCATGCTGATGGCACTGGAACACCGCCACCAGCTCAATCTGTGCAGCGTAGAGGACCCCGTGGAAGCACGACTAGAAGGACTGACCCAAATTCAGGTGCATTCAGCACAAGGCCTAAGCTTTGCCACCATCCTGCGGGCGCTGTTACGTCAAGACCCGGATGTACTGATGGTAGGTGAGATACGCGATGGCGAAACAGCCGGTATGGCCATCCGGGCCGCACAGACTGGGCACCTACTGCTGTCCACGCTGCATACAGGATCTGCCACCGAAACATTCAACCGCCTGCACGCATTAGGCATTCCCTTTCACGATATGGCTAGCGCCGTCACCCTAGTGGTATCGCAACGCCTTGTACGTCGACTGTGCCCGTCCTGCCGTCAACCCGATATCGCGCCAGCACTCTTGTTACAACGGCACTCCTGCCTGAAAGAGATGGAGCTCTTCCGTGCCGGGGCAGGCTGCAATGCATGTCGAGAAGGGTATCAAGGGCGAATGGCACTGTTTGAAGTCGTCCCGATGACGACCACTCTTCGCAATGCGCTGCTGACATCGACCCCTATCGCATCGGCGCAGGCACTGCTAGCGACGCCCACGGATTCCACTCTGAGCGATGCCGCGCTGCGCTGTCTTGCAGAGGGACAAACAAGCCTTGATGAGGTGCTCAATGTACTCCACTAGGCGACCTCGTTATTGGCAATGGCAGGGAATCGATGCAGAAGGACAGCGACAGCGTGGTCTCATTGAGGCCTCGGATCGTCGACAGGCGCGAGACAGCCTGCATCAGCAGAGCATCGCTCCCATCATCGTCACACGCTTCATAACACTCGGCACACCCTGCTGTTCAAGCACAGCGCTAACCCAATGGATGAGGCAACTTCAGCAACTGTTAGCCGCAGATATCGGCCTGCCACAAGCCCTGCAGGTGATGGCGGAGATGTCCTCCTCACCGGCTACGCAACTGCTGACGCTTCAAGTTCATCACACGCTGGCACAGGGGGAGTCGCTGACCAGCGCTCTGAAGGCAACACCGCACGCTCGTATGCCGTCGATAGAGTTGACCCTGCTAGCGGCTGCCGAACAGGAAAGCGTGTTAGGCCACGGACTACGGCAGCTGGTCGAGCGCAGGCAGCGCCAACATGACTGGCTGCAACGCTGCCGTCAGCAGATGCGCTATCCCTTAACGCTCATTGTCGCGGGGCTGGGAACACTGACGCTGATGATGAAGATGGTCGTGCCTCGTTTCGCCCAGCTGTATCAGCAATCAGGCCATGCCCTACCTCTGCTGACCCGTGGCCTCATCACACTAACTCATGCGCTTACTTCCCGTGCATGGCCCTATGCGGTGCTGGTGGCGCTCGCAGTCGTCAGCTGGCGCTGCCGTCACCACCCCCGTATCGCACGGATATCGGCCCATCTTCCCATTATCGCAACGCTGCAGCGGCACAGGTTAGGCATCGCACTGTTAGAACAGCTTTTGCTAATGCGCCAAACGCGTCGTCAGCAACCACTGCTTGCGATGCCCGCGTCGCAGCAGCCCTTGGATGTACTCACTCATTACCTTCAGCATGCGCTGGCTGCCGGAGCGTCGCTCAGTCACGTTCTAAGCTCATGTCGTAGCGGCTCTCGGCCGTTGTTTGCTAAAGACGTCATCCATCTCCTTCGGATTGCCGAGCACACAGGTCAGATGGACGACGTATTAGAACAAGCCAGTCAACTGATAGCACAGCGCAGTGAGCACTATCGACAGACGTTGACCGCATGGCTGGAACCGATTCTGTTGTCCTGCTTGGGCCTTGTCATCGGCACGCTCATGCTGAGCCTGTACCTGCCCATTCTTGATATGAAAGATGTGATGATATGAGTCCAGAAACCGTGTTACTGCTTGACGTGGTGATGTCGGCCGCTATCAGCATAGTGATTGCTTGGCCCTTTCGGCACCGATTGAAGCGCTCCTACGTGCTGATGGGGCTACTGCTTGATGGTGGGCTGCGCTACGCACTGCTGAGCCTCAGCCACGGCTCGCCCACGGCATGGATGACGGCGCTGGCCTTCGCCGCGTTCAGCCGTCTGGCTTGGATAGACGCAAGCACGGGGCGACTACCGGATGCACTCACCCTGCCCTTGCTGGCAGCGGGTGGGCTTCATGCTGTGATGATTGGTTACCCCCACTGGTCAAACGCTTTGCTTGGGGCATGCGTGGGCTACCTCATTCTATTCGGCATAGACCAGAGCTGGTGGGCACTGCACAAGCGCCATGCCATTGGCGGTGGCGATATGAAACTGCTGGCGGCACTGGGAGCATGGTCGGGTATCCACACCCTACTGCTACTGCTATCATGTGCATGCCTTATGGCGGCCAGCGTTGGCCTTGCCACAGGGCGCCATCACCAGCGCGCAGCCACACTGCCTTTCGGCCCATTTCTGGTCATCGCGGCGCTACTTCAACAGCTACTGATGCGCCACTGGGCTCCGCCACTCATCTGACGTTGAGCACGCCGCGCTCGGCAGCTCATCTTCAGCCTTGGATCTGTCATGCTCATCATCGGCCTGACGGGTGGTATTGCCTCCGGTAAAAGTACCATTACCCGTTTATTCAACGCCCATGGTATCGGCCACGTCGATGCCGATCAGGTAGCGCGTGACATCGTCGCGCCGGGTGAACCGGTGCTGGCCCAGCTAGTCGAACGCTATGGGCAGCATCTTTTACTGCCTAATGGCACACTTGATCGTGCTGCGCTACGCACCGTCATTTTCGAGGACCCCACAGAAAGGCGCTGGGTCGAAGCGCTTATGCATCCGGCTATCCGGCAGCGCATGTTTGAGCAGGTAGCCCGCCAGCCTGAACCCTATACCCTGCTTGTAGTTCCGCTACTGTTCGAAACCGGCTTGGATCAGCAAGTGGATCGCGTGCTGGTGATCGATATTCCCGAAGCGCTTCAGCGTACGCGCCTCAAGGCGCGCGACCACAGCAGCGATGCTCAGATAGAGGCCATCCTAAACGCGCAGCTGACACGTACTGAACGCCTAGCACGGGCAGACGACGTGATCGACAATAGCCTAGCACTCGGCGACCCTGCGCTAGCACAGCGCGTCGCTGAACTGGACCACCACTATCGACAGCTCGTCAAGCAGGCACGCTGATCGGCACTGCTTGAAAGCCGGTGTGCCGCCCGTATCTCTTTGCGATAAGGCCAGTGCGAAACCGCGCTCAGACATAGATGCACCGGGCTGTTCAACCTTTCGTACCCGCCTATCGGCTTACTTTTTCACGATAGAATCTCACAAAAAGAGGCTTCCCATGTCACAGGACAAACCGCTGCAAGTGGCCTGCCCCACCTGTCACACCAAGGTCAACTGGTCGTCCGCCAACCCGGACCGCCCGTTCTGCTCTCATCGCTGTAAGCTGATAGACCTAGGCGCCTGGGCCAGCGAATCGCATCGCATCCCCGGTGAACAAGCCATGGACGAAACGGCCATTGATGAAATGGTGCTACAACTGGAACGTCAAAACGCACAAAGCACGCCCTAAGGCGTGCTTTGTAAGGTACTGCTGTGCTCTGGAAGGCGACGCGTTAACGAACGGTCCAGAAGAACCCTTGTGACGCGATCCCCTGCGCCCCAACGCCGCGCGCATGGTCGATATCGTCCATTTCCAGACCGCCCATTGCATAGATAGGCAGGCGGCGAGGCGCCACCCATTCCTGCAGGTCATGCCAGCCCAGCGCCGTCTGGTCACGGCACAGCTCGGTCGGACGGATCGGCGACAGCGTCGCGAAATCACAGTCCAGCTGCTCAGCCATGATCAGATCCTGTTCATTATGCACCGTGCTGCCCAACCAACGTGACGTTGCCACCGGGCGCTCTTTCAAGCCGTGCAGCTGATGAGAGGTCAGGTAGAGACCACTGGCGTCCAGTGATTCGACCAAGTCAGCGACCGGTTTCACTTGCTCGTCGCGGTTACCCAGCAGAATGCGAGCACCGTGTTTACGTCCCAGCTCAACGGCAATTTCGGCACGCTGCGCATAATCGTCCATTGCCAGCTCGGGCGCGCGTACGCGTACCAGTTTCAGATGGTGCTCGGTCAGCGCTTCCTCAAGCGATTCAGCAAAGGCATCGTTGCTAGAAGCTTCCCCGGTCACCATCATGTAAGACGGTAAGATCGCCGCGCGAATGATAGGCTGGTTGGCTTCAGGGAAGTTGTAGTGCCACAGATCGTCGACGTCGACCCAGCGCACCACCTGGCCTTCACGGCCAAAAGGTTCGCCGCTGAAATCATGTACGGCCCACACATCCAGCACGACAGTGTAATCGCCATAATCGTGAGGAACACGAATCAGCGGCTGAGCACGACGCACATGAATGCCTAGCTCCTCGAACAGTTCTCGTTTGAGCGCCTCGAAGCCTGTTTCATAAGGGCGACGCTTGCCCCCAGGAAACTCCCAGCGTCCCCCTTGATCGACGAAAGAAGGGCGTCGAGATAGGAATACCTGACCATTCTGATTAAAAATGGCCGCCGCTGCGACATTGAGGTGGCGCTTGGACGTTGATTCCGACATGACGTGCGTGTACTCCACTGCGACAGCAATAAGTTAAGAAAAGACAACCGCTCGAATGGGGGGATTCTACCACCATCCGCGCCCCGTGAGGTATTCGGGTTGCCCAAAGGACAGATTTATCCCGCCTGGACATACCCATTCTCGCCGTCACCGCCCACCACCGTGGACAGGCGGTAACGGCGGGTGAACATCCTCAGGTGCGGTATTCAGCGTTGATGGTCACGTACTCGTGGGACAGATCAGATGTCCAGACCGTTGCCGCCTGATCGCCACGCCCCAGCGTAATACGAATGACGATATCCTCTTCGGACATGGCGCGACTACCCGCCTCTTCGCTGTAACCCGGCGCCCGCTCACCGTACTGTGCGATCAGCACACCGTTGATTGTGAGCGTCGTCAATGCCACATCAAGATCGACACCGGCCTTGCCGATGGCCATCAGTACACGTCCCCAGTTGGCGTCACTGGCAGAAAGCGCCGTCTTGACCAATGGAGAATGCGCCACGCTGTAGGCGATCTTCAGGGCTTCCTCTTCGCTCTGTGCATCGGCTACTTCAATGGCGACGAACTTCGTGGCCCCCTCGCCATCGCGAATGACCGCCTGTGCCAGCTCCAGCATCAGATCATCCAGCACAGTGGCAAAGGCCTCAAGGTCATCGCCAGCCACAACGGCACCTTCACCCGTCGCGACCATCGTGCACGCATCGTTAGTGGAGGTATCCGAGTCAACGGTAATCCGGTTGAACGAAAGGTCCGCGCCCTTGCGCAGCATTGCGGCCAACGCCGCCTGCTCAATGGCGGCATCCGTCGCAATGAAGACCAGCATGGTCGCCATGTTGGGACAGATCATGCCGGAGCCTTTTACGATCCCATTGATCGTGACGGATTGACCGTTGATCTGTAGCGTGCGCGTAGCGCCTTTCGGGCGCGTATCGGTCGTCATGATACCCGTTGCCGCCTGCTGCCAATGATCCGATGCCAGATCAGCTAGCGCGGCGCCCAGTGCAGCGCCGATACGCTCAACGGGCAACGGCTCCCCGATCACTCCAGTGGAATACGGCAGCACTTGCTGTGCCGACACACCGGCTTCGTGCGCGAGGGCTTCGCAGCAGGCATTAGCAGCCACTAGGCCATGCTCGCCGGTTCCTGCATTGGCATTACCAGTGTTGATCAACAGATAGCGAGGCGCGCCTGCCATCAAATGATCGCGTGCCACTTTAACAGGCGCGGCGCAGAACACGTTACGCGTGAACACGGCCGCCACCTGGCTTCGTTCACCCAGCTCGAAAACGACAAGGTCTCGATGCCCTGCTTTCTTGATTCCCGCACTGGCGATACCCGCCCGAATACCCGCAATAGAAGGCATGTCTGGAAATGCGCCGCTACCTGTTGCCATGATATTGTTCGCTCTTGAATACGCTACAGAATGAAAGAATAAAAACAGCCTATCTGTTATGCCATGTCAGGGCGGACGACGCCAGCCCTGCGATACGCACCAACCCAATTGTCCGCCGCTTCGCGACTTACCTCTTCCCTATAACGCACGCGGGGCATGCCCTGATGGACATGCCCCGCGTCGTCGAAGACGAATAAGCGATTAGCTCAGACGCCCACAGCACTGCTTGTATTTCTTGCCAGAACCGCACGGGCACGGCGCGTTGCGGCTAATGCGAGGATCCTGCCCATCAGCACCAGCAGCCACTTGCTCTGCGCTGTCCAGCGCGGCATCGTCCAATGCATCGTCAGAGCGCTCTTCATGACTGCTCTGACGTTCATGTTCGAGCTGCTCACGGCGTGCCTGTTCAAGACGCTCTACATCTTCCTGACGCTGCACCTGCACATGGCTCAGAATGCGCACGACATCGGAACGGATATCAGACAGCAGCTGCTGGAACAGGTTGAACGCTTCGCGCTTGTATTCCTGCTTCGGATTCTTCTGCGCATAACCGCGCAGATGAATGCCGCGACGCAAGTGATCCATCAGCTGGAGGTGTTCCTTCCAACGCGTATCGAGCACCTGCAGCATGACCTGCTTCTCGAAGCGGTTCATCATCTCGTCGCCCACTTCGGCGCGCTTAGCCTGATAGACGTCGGCATGTTCCTGACGCAGACGCTCGATCAGACCTGCATCATTCAACGACGGGTCTTCGTCCATCCACTGCTTGACCGGGCTTTCAAGATTCAGCTCTTCGCGCAGATGACGCTCCAGACCTTCGATGTCCCAGTCTTCCGGCAGGCTCTCCGGCGGAATGTAACTGTAAACGACAGATTCGATCACCTGTTCGGCAATGCCATGGATGTTATCGGAAATGTCATTTGCAGACAGGATATCGTCGCGCTGCTGGTAGACTACCTTACGCTGATCATTAGCCACGTCATCGTATTCGAGTACCTGCTTACGCGCATCAAAGTGGTGACTTTCCACCTTCTTCTGCGCCCGCTCAACGGCATTGGACACCATGCGGTGCTCAATGGCTTCACCGGTCTTCATGCCCAACATCGACATAACGCGCTTAACCTTATCGGCCGCGAACAAACGCATCAGGTTGTCTTCCAGCGACAGATAGAAGCGAGTGGAACCCGGGTCACCCTGACGCCCAGCACGACCGCGCAGCTGGTTGTCGATACGGCGTGAATCGTGGCGTTCGGACCCAACGACGTGCAGACCACCTGCCGCGATAACGGCATCATGACGTTGCTGCCAGCGCGCCTTGATCGCGTTGATTTCAGCGTCCGACGGTTCTTCAAGCTCAGCAACTTCCGCTTCCCAGTTACCGCCCAGCATGATGTCGGTACCACGACCGGCCATGTTAGTGGCGATAGTCACCGCACCCGGCTGACCCGCCTGCGCAATGATGGCTGCTTCACGGTCGTGGTGCTTGGCGTTGAGCACGCTGTGCGGAATGCCCTGGCGGCGCAGCAGATCGGACAGCAATTCAGACGTTTCGATAGATGCCGTACCGACCAGCACCGGACGCTGCTCGGCTACCGTGCGCTTAACGTCTTCCGCGATGGCAATGAACTTCTCTTCTGCCGTCAGGAAGATCTGATCGTTATGATCCTTGCGCGCCAGAGGACGGTTAGTCGGGATCACCAGCACGTCGAGCTTATAAATATCGTGGAATTCATAGGCCTCGGTATCCGCGGTCCCGGTCATCCCACTCAGCTTGTCGTAAAGACGGAAGTAGTTCTGGAACGTCGTGGACGCCAGCGTCTGGCTTTCCTTCTGGATCTCGACGTTTTCCTTGGCTTCGATCGCCTGATGCAGACCTTCCGACCAGCGGCGCCCCGGCATTGTACGACCAGTATGTTCGTCAACGATCACCACTTCACCGTCGGCCACGATGTAGTCGACGTTACGCTGATAGAGATGATTGGCCCGTAGAGCGGCATTAACATGATGAAGCAGCCCCAAGTTCTGCCCCGCGTATAGAGAATCGCCTTCCGCCAGCAGCCCAGAGGACAGCATCATTTCTTCAACACGCTGGTGACCGCGTTCGGTCAGCTCGACCTGCTTCTGTTTTTCGTCGATGGTGAAATCGCCGTGTTCTAACGCTTCTTCTTCATCGCTCTCACACGGCACCAGCTGAACGGCCAGCTGATGGACGCTGCGATACAACTCAACGTTGTCGTCGACGGGACCAGAGATAATCAACGGTGTACGCGCTTCGTCGATCAGGATGGAGTCAACCTCATCCACCAGCGCATAGTGCAACGGGCGCTGAACCTTCTCTTCGAGCGAGAACGCCATGTTGTCGCGCAGGTAATCGAAGCCGTACTCGTTGTTGGTACCGTAGGTGATGTCGGCAGCGTAGGCATCGCGCTTTTCATAAGGCATCTGCCCAGAAGTGACGACGCCGACGCTCAGGCCGAGGAATTCATACAGCGGACGCATGATATTGGCGTCACGGGTGGCAAGGTAATCGTTGACGGTGACAACGTGCACCCCTTTGCCAGTCAGGGCATTGAGGTATGTCGGCAGCGTAGCAACCAGTGTCTTACCTTCACCGGTTTTCATTTCAGCGATACGGCCTTCATGCAGCGCCATACCACCGATCAGCTGAACGTCAAAGTGGCGCATCCCCATGACGCGCTTGCCCGCTTCACGCACAACAGCAAACGCTTCCGGCAACAACCGATCGGTCGTTTCGCCGTTGTTCAAACGCTCACGGAATTCGAGGGTCTTGTTGCGCAGTTCATCATCGGAGAGTGCGGCCATCTGCGGCTCAAGCGCGTTGATGGCATCCACCACCTTGCGCATGCGTTTGAGTTCCCGGTCGTTCTTGCTACCAATGATCCTGCGGAACAGAGTGCTTAAAAACATGTGTAGTCCTGGTCAAATAGTGACAGTAAAAAAGGTCGTAGAGCGTGTTGTTCGTCATCGCATGCAAAAGGATCAAGGCCGCAGAAACTGCCAGATAACACCGCATGGTGTTGTGTTGATGAGGGCGCGTCGGACATTGTTCAAGCGTTGGTCCCGATTATTCACAGCGCACCAGCACATCGGCGGTCATACAGGCCATTGAAGATCTTATGCCAACAGGCTCTTCGGTGGCCCTCTTCGCGACAGGACATCGACGTCGGCCACATGACGGCACAAGATACGGGCACACTGCCAGATGCGGCCCAAGAGGCGATGAACGCGACGCTGCAGACGGTGATGACCCCGCCTCAAACGAGTGCGACGCTGACGCAGGCTAACCTGCCCCGACATGTGCAAGGCCACCTGAGTCAAGCGCACCGATAGCGCGTCCAGACGCGCCAAGGCGTCCGGATGGCACAGCGTGACCGGCAGCAGGCATCCGAAAAGGAAACCGGCCCACCAGCGCTGTCGCGTACGCTGCCAACGGTGTGGATGTGTTACATTGCACTCAGTCATCAATGAATATCGCTATCGTCTTCTTTTGCCAGGTGGACAATTACGCCATGAGTATAAAGGCCAGAAAAAGTCGCGCCCAGCCCATCGCACAACTATTGTCTTCGCCACGCCACGGCATCGGGTCGCTGATGAACTCGGCACATCTGATCGAACAGGCACAGCGTCAGCTTGATCGCGTACTGCCTGACGAAATGAAAGACCATGTCATGGTAGGCGGTCATCATGACGGCCAGTTGACACTGCTCACGGATCGCGCGGTTTGGCTAACATGGTTGCGCTTCGAGCGTGTGCGCCTGCTGCAGGTCATTACCAGCGTGCGCGGCCTGGAAGATATCCTACGGCTGAACTTCAAGGTGCGGCCGCTGCGCAAGACGCGCGCCCCACTGGTCCAGAAACGCATTCTGTCTGAGCAAGCCGCCGAGCATATCACTGCCTGTGCACATGATATTGAGGACCCGGCCCTGCAGAAGGCACTGCAACGACTGGCAGCCCATGCCGCCCCGCCTCCCCAAGATTAGCCTACCTTAAGGCAAGCAATGCGCACGAGAGGAGATAAATGTAGTCGCTACTATGACATTACGCAGCGCTTAACGAAGCCCACGCCCGCGCATTGCCCTCCCTCCACACGTAATTCAGATCGTCTTTACACCGTCCAGAAATGAAAAAACCGGCTGATCGCCGGTTTCTCCATGCCTTCCCTGTATCCCTTATTACGCCATTGCAGGCGCTGCATAGGAGATAGGAGCGGGCTCACTGTCTTCGTAGGTCACGAATTCCCAACAGTCTTGCTGCTTCAACAGCTCGCGAACCAGTTGGTTGTTAACACCATGACCTGATTTATAGCCGATGAACTCACCGATGATGCCATAGTTAAGCTGATACAGGTCGCCGATAGCGTCCAAGATCTTATGGCGTACGAATTCATCTTCGTAGCGAAGACCGTCTTCGTTAAGAATACGGTACTCGTCCACTACGATAGCGTTGTCGAGGCTACCGCCCAGCGCAAGGTTGCGTGCGCGCAGGTGTTCAAGATCGCGCATGAAACCGAACGTACGAGCACGACTAACTTCTTTGACAAACGAGGTTGTCGAGAAGTCGACACACGCTGTCTGGCGCTGGTGCTCGAAAACGGGGTGATCGAAGTCGATCATAAACTTCACCCGGAAACCATTGAAGGGGTGAAATTCAGCGCGCTTATCGTCAACGTTGACTACGATAGGCTTGGTGATGCGGATGAAGCGCTTGGCCGCGTTCTGTTCCTGAATGCCCGCAGACTGGATCAGGAAGACGAACGGTCCCGCACTGCCGTCCATAATCGGAATTTCCGCCGCACTGACTTCAACGTAAGCATTGTCGATACCCAGACCAGCCAAGGCTGACATCAGGTGCTCGACAGTCGCGACGCGGACGCCGTCTTTCTCTACCGCAGTGCACAGCATGGTGTCATGCACGTTTTCCGGGTGCGCAGGGATCTGAACAACGGGGTCAAGATCAGTACGAACAAAAATGATCCCGGTATTGGCAGCTGCCGGACGGAGCGTGAGATAGACCTTCTCACCAGAGTGGAGACCCACCCCGGTGGCGCGGATAGTGTTTTGCAGGGTTCTTTGTCGGATCATAGGTACAAGGCCACGCAGGGAATGCATCGGTGCAAGTTGGAGTCAATAGTAACATTCAGTAAGCACCAAACCAACGAACACTGTTCGTTTTGCAATCTCATGCCAGAGAATACTTTTTTTATTCACAATTCATCTGCTCACTTCGCGAGAAGGAGCAGATGAATATAAAGCAGTCACGGCAAGCATTGCCTGCGCTGCGAGGGTAGTGCTGAACTCAGTCGGCCTGACGACGCAGGAACGCAGGAATATCGAGGTAATCATCAAGATCGCGCGATTTCTGACGCGGACGCTCGGTTTTTTCCTCACGTTCCTTAGCGGCCTGCTGACGCATAACCGTCGGCTGCTGAAGCTTGCGATAGTCCGTCTTCTCAGCACGAGAGGCCGCAGCATGATGTTCGCGTGTTGCCGGGCGTTCCTGACGCAGTCCGTCAAGCCCTGCTGCCACGACGGTAACACGCAGCTCATCGGACATATCCATGTCGATGGAAGTGCCCACCACGATGGTCGCATCCTGAGAAGCGAATTCCTGAACGGTCGCCCCTACATCGTTGAACTCACCGATGGAGAGATCCGGGCCGGCGGTAATGTTGACCAGAATACCGCGTGCACCGTTGAGGTTAACGTCTTCAAGCAGCGGTGAACGAATGGCTTTTTCGGCCGCTTCGCGCGCTCGGTTCTCACCTACGGCAACCCCGGTACCCATCATTGCCATGCCCATTTCAGACATGACGGTACGCACGTCAGCAAAGTCGACGTTGATGATACCCGGGCTGGTGATCAGTTCAGCAATACCTTGTACAGCGCCAAGCAGTACATCGTTGGCGGCACTGAAAGCCGTCAGCAAGCTGGCATTCTTGCCCAGCACAGTCAGCAGCTTTTCGTTGGGGATAGTGATCAGAGAGTCGACGTGCTCCGACAGCTCCTTCATCCCTTCCTCTGCTGCACGCTGACGCTTCGGTCCTTCGAAGGGGAACGGGCGCGTGACAACGGCGACGGTAAGAATACCCAGCTCTTTGGCGACCTGCGCCACGACGGGGGCTCCACCGGTACCTGTACCACCACCCATTCCTGCGGTGATGAATACCATATCGGCACCCTGCAGTAATTCTGCAATGCGATCCCGATCTTCCATTGCAGCCTGGCGGCCGACTTCCGGGTTAGCGCCTGCACCAAGACCCTTGGTGATTTCGTTACCCAGTTGAAGTACTGTTTTGGCCGCAACGCGTTTCAGGGCCTGCGCATCGGTGTTCGCACAGATGAAATCAACCCCTTCAATGCTATTTTCGACCATGTGGTTTACGGCATTACCGCCGCCGCCACCCACACCGATCACCTTGATGACCGCATTGTTGGATGGCGCATTGTCTACCAGCTCGAACATAAGCCCCGTCTCCCTAACCGCTTTGCGGTCTTGACTAGAAATTACCCTTGAACCAGCCCCGAATACGTTCGATCGTTGAAGAGAGGCCTTCCCCGGTCAGACTGGTCCGTGCTGGCTTGCGTCTAGCGCCATCCTCACGGCGGGGCAGTACATCATCAAACGTTTCAGCGCCGTACGCTGGCTGGGAATGCTGCATGCCATATTGGAGCAGCCCCACACCAGTCGAATAAATGGGATTGCGCACGACATCGGCCAATCCTCGTACGTTTTGCGGACAGGCCACACGCACCGGCATGCGGAAGATCTCTTCCGCTAGATCGGTCACGCCTTCCATCCGCGAGGTACCGCCGGTCAGTACGATCCCGGCCGCCACCAAATCTTCATAACCGCTGCGACGCAACTCTTCACGCACCAGCGTGAACAGCTCTTCGTAGCGCGGCTCAACAACTTGAGCGAGGTCCTGACGACTCAGCTCACGCGCAGGTCGATCGCCGACACTGGGCACGCGAATGATGTCGTCGCTAGACGCCATGCGCGTCAAGGCGCAGGCGTATTTGACCTTGATATCCTCAGCGTACTGAGTCGGTGTCCGCAATGCCATTGCAATATCGTTGGTGACCTGATCACCTGCGATCGGAATCACCGCCGTATGGCGAATAGCGCCTTCGGTGAAGACGGCAATATCGGTCGTGCCACCACCAATATCGACCATGCAGACGCCCAACTCGCGCTCGTCTTCCGTCAATACAGCATAGCTCGAAGCCAGCTGCTCCAGAATAATATCATCAACGTCCAGCCCGCATCGACGCACGCATTTCTCGATGTTCTGCACCGCATTGAGTGCAGCGGTCACCAAGTGAACCCGCGCCTCAAGGCGCACCCCCGACATGCCGAGCGGCTCACGGATGCCTTCTTGGTTGTCGATGGCATATTCCTGAGGAATGACGTGCAGGATACGCTGCCCTTCAGACACAGCACGTGCCCGCGCCGAGTCGATCACGCGCTCAATGTCGGACGGCATGACCTCGCGGTCGCGGATCGCCACGACGCCATCCGAGTTCATGGAACTGATATGACTACCGGCAATGCCAACATGCACCGAGTGAATGTCGCACCCGGCCATCAGTTCGGCTTCTTCGATGGCGCGCTGGATGGATTGGACGGTCGACTCGATGTTGATGACGACCCCTTTCTTCATGCCACGAGAGGGGTGTGATCCGATACCGGCGATCTCGATCCCACCATCATCAGTGGGCTGGCCGACGATCGCCACGACTTTGGATGTTCCAATATCCAGCCCGACGACCATATTGGAAGTGTTGGATTGTCCTGCCATAGGTCGGGCTTACTCCCTTATTTCATGACTATGCGCAGTCTTACGATCGCTGCTGCGCATACCTGTTTCCTGATATCAGTAGTGCATGTCCCGATGTGAAGACACCGACCTTCTGCCTTACCACTCAGCACATATCGCTGCTGTTTATTGTCGATAACAAATCGAACACTTTAATTCGCTGACCGTTAAACGCAGTTAATGTGCCCACGAGATAACGGTCGATTCGTCATTCAACTGAAGCGCGGGCGACAATTTAGAGCCATGGCATCAGCGATAATTATAGAGTCCATAGCATGACGTTAGAACATTCTGCACGAGAGGTCATCGCTGGATCGTGAAAATATCCAGACTTTGCAGTTTCTATGAGTCAGTGGACGCTAAAAAAACATAAATCGCCCTGTCTGACCACCGGATATTAGTTTTTCCACAAACCTGCAATAGTGTTACCTATTGCAATCAAGCCGCCCGAATGAATGACAACTTGATACTCATTCAATAGAACTTAAGGGCTGAGTATCTTAGCGTGACGATACGTTACCTGTTGCCGTCTGCCCATGCCAGCCAATCGCTAGGCCGTTTGGATAGCGTAGATCAAGATAGCGAATCTGATCACGACGACCCGACAGCATGCGGTCCCATGCGGTCAGGAAGCGCGCCAGACGTGGCTCGCGCTGCGGTTCGACCTGCGAACGCCCCATCAGTACCCAGAAACTGTCGTCGACCTGAAAGCGCCATGCTCCGCGCGGCTCCAGCGTCAGCTGGGTGATGGTCAGCTGCTTCTTCGCCAGTACGCTCTGTAACCTATTATAATACGCTAATACGTCGGCAGCACGCTCATCGGGGCCTGACAGGTTAGGCATCCGTTCAGTTATCTTCTGCTGACCCGGTTCAAATACCTCGCCTTGAGCGTTCAGCAGACGGCTATCATTCCACCATGCGACCGGTTGCTGCTCCTGAATATCGAAACGAAGTGTATCAGGCCAGCGTCGGGAAATGCTGACTTCGTGCACCCACGGCACTTGCCGCACTTCCGCACGCAGGGCCTGTAGGTCAACCGACAGCCAGCCGGACCCTTTCACCAGCGGCGCAATGCGCTGCTGAAGCTGCTGCCCGCTGACGCGATGCGCGTCGTCGCGCACGTCCAGGTGGCGCACGGGCTGATCAAGCCACAGCCAGAGCGAACGCCCACCTGCCACGAGCAATGCCAGCACGAGCACGAGTCCAAACATGCGGTTGGTAAGGCGTCCAGCCATCTACAGCCTCGTTGGGATTGTGTACAAGGGCGGCCATGCCACCGGTGCAAAAAGAGAACAAGGGGAGGACAGGCCCTCCCCTCTTTAGCGGCGCGCGTCTTTGCGACACCTCAACGTCAGTGCTTTGGTGCTGCCTGCGTCAGTTCGAGCGAGGCCGAGGCCGCTACGCGGACGACGAGCGTATCGAAATCGATACCCTTATAGGCGGCTGCCTGCGGCACCAAGCTGTGCCCGGTCATACCCGGCGACGTATTGATTTCCAGCAGCCAGAACTGGTTCTGGGCATCGCGCATGACATCAACACGCCCCCAACCTCGTGCACCAGCGGCATTAAACGCACGGCGCGTCAGCTCAGCGATGGCCGCCTCATCTTCAACAGACAAGCCGCTTGGCAGATGGTAGAGCGTGTCGTTGCGCGTGTACTTGGCTTCATAATCATAGAAGCCAGAGGCCGCTTCTACACGAATGGACGGCAGCACTTCATCACCCAGCACCGCCACCGTGTACTCATCGCCTTCAATGAAACGTTCAGCCATGACCTGCGCATCGTAGCGACGCGACAGTTCCCACGCTTTTTCCAGATCAGCAGCGCTGTGCACGATGCTCAACCCCAGCGTCGAGCCCTCGTTAACGGGCTTGATGACCATCGGGAAGCCTAGCCGCTCAGCGACATTCTGCCAGTCGTGATGGCTGTCCAGCAGCATGCTGTCGGGCGTGGGCAGCCCCACGCTGCGCCAAACATGCTTAGTACGCTCTTTATCCATGCCCAGCGCCGACCCCAGTACGCCGCTTCCGGTGTAAGGGATCCCGAGCCATTCCAGCGCTCCCTGCAGCATGCCGTCTTCACCGCCGCGACCATGCAGAGCGATGAAAGCGCGGTCAGGCTTCAGCGCACCCAGCTCCAGCAGCGGCCGTTCGGCTGGGTCGAACGCGATGGCATCGACCCCCTGACGCAGCAACGCATCAAGCACGGCGCGCCCACTGGCCAGGGAGACTTCGCGCTCGGCAGAACGCCCTCCCATCAATACGACTACGCGGCCAAGCGTCTCTGCGACGCGGTCACGATCACTCATAGTTTGACCTTTTCCATGTTCATGCCACTGTTAGCCAGCGCCAGACTGATGGTGCCGATGTCACCGGCGCCCTGTGTAATCACGATATCACCGTCGCGCAGCACGTTGCCCAGCAGTGCGGGCAGTGCAGGCTTGTCTTCGACGAACAGCGGATCAACCTGACCGCGC
Organism: Zymobacter palmae; assembly: GCF_003610015.1. Lineage (NCBI taxonomy): Bacteria > Pseudomonadati > Pseudomonadota > Gammaproteobacteria > Oceanospirillales > Halomonadaceae > Zymobacter > Zymobacter palmae. The sequence goes on along the minus strand of NZ_AP018933.1, from coordinate 978,863 downwards.
TGACGAATCGAGCCTGCCAGCGAACGCCCATCGGCACCGCTGATCGGCGCTTCGCCCGCGCTGTATACGTCCATCAATAGCAACGTGTCAACGCCCGACAGCACACGCACGAACTCTTCATACAGATCCTGCGTGCGGGTATAGCGGTGCGGCTGATAGATCATGACCAAGCGACGGTCCGGCCACCCCTTACGGATTCCCTGAATCACCATATCGACTTCACGCGGATGGTGACCGTAATCATCGACCAGCATCACTTCGCCACCATCGGTCAGCGGGAAGTTGCCGTGTACCTGGAAGCGGCGTCCAACGCCTTTGAAGCCCGCCAGTGCCCGTACGATATCGTCATCAGCGACGCCGGTATCGGTCGCTACAGCAATGGCCGCCAGTGCGTTGAGGGCATTGTGGCGCCCCGGCATGGCCAGCGTCACATCCAACGGTGCGTAGCCTTCAGGACGTTCGGCTGTGAAGTGGATCAGGTTACCCGCTTGGGTGAAGTTGCGGATGCGGAAATCGGCATCGTCGGAAAAGCCATAGGTCACGAACTGACGTTTGATGCGCGGCAGTAGGCCACGCACGGTGTCGTCGTCAACGCACAGGATGGCCTGCCCGTAAAACGGCAGGTTATGCAGGAATTCAACAAAAGCATCTTGCAGGCGTTCGAAGCTGCCACCATAAGTGGCCATGTGGTCAGCGTCGATGTTGGTGACGATGGCCGCCATCGGCTGCAAGTGCAGGAAGGACGCATCAGATTCGTCGGCTTCGGCCACCAGATACTCACCCTTGCCCAAGCACGCGTTCGCACCCGCACTGGTCAGCTTGCCACCGATCACAAAGGTCGGATCAAGGCCGCCTTCGGCCAGCAGTGTGGCTGTCAAACTAGTGGTGGTCGTCTTGCCATGCGTGCCCGCAATGGCGATGCCGTGACGAAAACGCATCAGCTCCGCCAGCATCTCGGCACGACGTACGACCGGAATGCGATGAGCGCGTGCGTAACCAATTTCGGGATTGGCTTCGTTGATAGCGGTTGAGACCACAACTACGTCGGCACCGTGTGCATTTTCTTCACGGTGACCAATGCTGACCTTCACGCCACAGCTCGTCAGGTGTTCAGTGGCACTGGACGCCTTGATGTCGCTGCCGCTGACGTCGAAGTGCTGGTTGGCCAGCACTTCCGCAATGCCGCACATGCCGGAGCCGCCAACACCCACGAAGTGGATGCGGCGAATACGCCCCATATTGCCGCGCGAACAGACACGCCCCGGTCGAGCGGGGGTCGCCGTGTCGGAAGAGTATTCAATGTGACTCAAGATCAATCTCCATACAGCCGCTTGCCAGCACATCAATGGCGTCAAGACGTGCACGCTCGCGAGCATGCACGGCCATGGAGGCAAGTGTTTCAGGGTCGAGCAGAGCGACCAGCGTTTCATACAGGTGCTCTGCTGTCATATCGGATTGAGGCATCAGGACTGCTGCGCCGTAATCGCTCAGATCACGCGCATTGAAGCGCTGATGATCATCAACAGCAAACGGGAACGGCACTAGCAACGATGGCTTGCCGGCCGCTGCCAGTTCGGCCACGGTCAACGCGCCGGAACGGCACACTACCAGATCGGCCCATTCATAGGCTTCGGCCATGTCGTCAATAAAGGCACTGACGTTAGCCTGCACGCCTGCAAGCGCATACTGCTCGCGCGAGCTCTCTTCCTTGTCGCGACCGGCCTGATGGCGCACTTCCGGGCGTTCGTTGTCAGGCATCATCGCCAACGCATGCGGCAGCCGCTCGTTGAGCGCTTTGGCCCCCAGCGAACCGCCCAGTACCAGCACGCGTAGACGACGCGCCGCCATATCATCGGCACTGCGCAGATGCTCGCCCTGCGCTGCGATTTCGTCGCGCACCGGGTTACCGATGACCTGCGGACGAACGCGATCAGGCAGCGCGTTTGGGAATGCGGTATAGACGCGCGTTGCCATACGCGCCAGCACTTTGTTGGTCATGCCGGCCAACGCATTCTGCTCGTGGATCACGAGCGGCAGCTTCATGCGTCGCGCGGCCAAACCACCAGGGCCGCTAGCAAAGCCGCCCATGCCGACCACCAACCCGGGGGCGACATCGCGCAGGATGCGCTTGGCCTGCCGCACGGCACGCCACAGGCGAAACGGCGCCTGCAGCCAGCCCACTACGCCTTTGCCACGCAGCCCTGCCACGTTGATGCGATGCAGGGGGTAACCCGCACGCGGTACCAGCGTGTTCTCGATGCCGCGCGGTGAACCTAGCCAGTGGACCTCGACGCCTCGCGCCGTCAGTGCTTTGGCAAGCGACAGTGCAGGAATGACGTGACCGCCAGTACCACCGGCCATAATCATCACTTTTTGAAGCGATGAGGGTGAATCATGTATATGTGCATCCTGCGCGGTTACCGTCGCAGTGGATGTCTTCTCAGGCGCGCTCATGCGCTAGCCTCCTTGACAGCTTCTGGCGAGCGCCGCCCTCGTCGTCCGCGGGCGGCCTTGTACGCTCGCGTTTCCCCATCGACACGCAGCAACAGTCCGACCATGGCACCCGACACCAGCAGACTCGAACCACCGTAGCTCAGTAGCGGCAGGGTCAAACCTTTGGTTGGCATCAGCCCCACGTTCACGGCAATGTTGATACACGCTTGGGATCCAAAGATCATGCCACAGCCATAGCAGACATAGGCGGAAAAGAATCGGCCGCTGCGCTCGGCTTCACGGCCCACACCGAAAGCGTTCCAAACCAGCATGATGAACAGCAGAATCACGGCGACGGAACCAAACAGCCCCAGTTCCTCAGCCAAAACCGAAAACACGAAGTCAGTATGCGCTTCAGGCAGGTACTGCAACTTCTGAACACTATTGCCCAACCCGAGACCCGACCAGCCACCGCGCCCGAACGCGATCAGCGCCTGGGTCAGCTGATAACCCGTATCGAATGGTCTCGCCCATGGATCAAGAAACCCAGTGACACGCTGCATACGGTACGGTTCGATGATGACCATCAGCACCCCGAGCCCTAGCAATCCCAGCAAGAGCAGGAAAAAACGGTGTGCCGATGCTCCCGCCAGCAGCAGCATCCCCATCGTGCACGACAGCAGAACTACCGTTGCGCCGTAATCAGGCTCCATCATCAGCAGGATAGCCAGCAGACCAGCCAGCATGATCGGAATACCGAAGCCCTGCCATGTCGTCCGCACGCGATCCAGATGACGCACCATATAACTGGACAGGTACACCACCATGCACAGCTTGGCGATCTCAGAGGTCTGAAGGTTGAGCACCCCCAACGCAATCCAGCGCTTCGACCCGTTGACGGTACGCCCGACCAACAGCACGGCTAGCAGCAGGATGACGGCCAGTATAAACAGCGCCGCACCGCGCGCACGCCACCAGGTCATAGGGATGCGCATCACCACCAGCGACACGGCAATCGCCATCAGCACGAAGCTGCCATGACGGATGCTGTAGTAATAAGGGTTACTGCCCATGACTTCGCTGGAGGCCGAGGTCACCATGATCCAACCGATGGCCAACAGCGCCATCGCCGAAATCATAATGCCAGCATTGCGGGGCTGATGCGGGGTGGGAATAGCGGCGGCTTTTGCCTTTCTTTCCTTCATGCCCTCTCCTTAGCGGTGCCGACGCGCGTCCAGCGCTATCACTTTGTCACGAAAGATGTTTCCACGTTCATTGTAGTTGCGGAACTGATCTTGGCTGGCACAGGCCGGGGACAGCAGCACGACATCGCCAGGCTCGGCCAGCGTCAGTGCTAGCTCCTGAGCCTCGACCATCGTGTCGGCATGATGCACGGGGACCACACCGTCAAGCGCTTGCTCGATCAGGGCCGCATCACGGCCAAACAGGATCACCGCTCGCGCATAACGCGCCAGCGGTTCAGCCAGCGGCGTGAAATCAGCGCCTTTGCCAATACCTCCGCCCAGCCAGATCAGCTGACCGTCGATGGTCGGCCCAATGCCTTCGATAGCCGCCAGCGATGCTCCAACGTTAGTGCCCTTGGAATCGTCGATCCAACGAATACCGTCAAACTCACCAACGATCTGCGCACGGTGCTCTAGACCCTTAAACGAACGCAGCACGCTGCACATTGCGTCAATCGGCCAACCCATCGCCGTACCAATCGCCAGAGCCGCTAGAGCGTTGGCATAGTGATGCAGCCCCTGCAAGGGCAGTTCATCCAATCGCATCACCATCAACACGCCATGCGCTAGCCAGAGCTTGCCACCCGCATCGCTGATAATGCCCCACTCGGCCTCGCCAGGAGCATCCAGCCCGAACAGGATCACTTCATAGGCGGGCTCACCATCTGGCCATGTTGCTGGGTCATCCGCGTTGACGACTGCGTGCTGAGCATCAAGGAAGATGCGCTGCTTGGCGGCGCGATAGCCCACCATGTCACCATGTCGGTTGAGGTGGTCTTCACTGAGATTGAGGAAAGCAGAAACGCGGGTATGCAACGACGGCGTAGTTTCGAGCTGGAAGGAAGACAACTCCAGCACGTACAGATCGTGATCGCCTTCATCAAGCAGCTGCAGTGCAGGTACGCCTAGATTGCCACCGATGCCTGGTCGATGGCCGGCGGCTTCAGCCATGGCACCTACCAGTGTCGTCACGGTGGATTTGGCATTAGACCCCGTGATGGCTACAACCGGCATGCTGGCAGGCAGATGGCGTGCGAAGATGCCGATCTCGCCAATGACCCGCTCGCGCACGGCCTCAAACACCGGTTGATGCGGATCAATGCCGGGGCTAAGCACGACCTCGGCCGCCGGCGTCAGATCCAGCACGGCCAGATCGCCCGCCCACACAGGCACATCAGGATAATGCGTGCGTACCCATGTAACGCCGGGAGAGTCGGGATTCCCGTCCAGCGCCACCAGCGAGCAGCCCTGTGCCGCAAGATGACGAATGATGGCCTGACCGGAAACGCCAAGCCCCACCACTGCCGTAGCCCCTACAGGAATACCGAAACTCATCCGATCGACTCCTTAACGCATCTTGAGGGTAGCAAGTCCCAATAGCACCAGTACCACGCTGACGATCCAGAAGCGCACGATAACACGCGGTTCCGGCCACCCTTTCAATTCGAAGTGGTGGTGCAGCGGTGCCATGCGGAAGATGCGCTTGCCGGTCAGTTTGAAGGAACCGACCTGCAGGATGACCGACACCGTTTCGGCCACGAACACCCCTCCCATCACCACCAGTACGATTTCCTGGCGCACGATGACGGCCATCAAACCCAGAGCTGCCCCCAGTGCCAATGCACCCACGTCACCCATGAAGACCTGAGCGGGATAGGTGTTGAACCACAGGAAGCCCAGACCAGCACCGGCGATACCCGCACAGAAAATAGTGAGCTCACCTGCCCCGCGAATGAACGGAATATGCAGGTAGCTGGCGATCTCGGCGTTACCACTGGCAAACGCGAATACCCCCAGTCCCATGGCGACCAGCACGGTCGGCATGATGGCCAGCCCATCAAGCCCATCGGTCAGGTTGACAGCATTGGAGCTGCCGACCACTACCAGATAAGTCATGAGGATATAGGCCACACCAAGCTGCACGGCATAGTTCTTGACGAACGGCAGCAGCAGGCTGTTGTCTGAAGGCGTGCCGTAGCCCTGCAGGAAGGACGGCAGATCGGCCCCTTGCGTATGCGCCACATAGAGAACAATACCGACACCGAAACCCAACAGCGACTGCCAGAAGTATTTCCAGCGCGCCGTCAAACCTCGTGAATTCTTTTCGACCACCTTGCGGTAGTCATCGACCCAGCCGATCGCCCCGAAGCCGATAGTCACGATCAACAGGATCCACACGTACAGGTTGGACAGATCGCCCCACAGCAGGGTCGCAATCGCAATCGAAATCAGGATCAGCACACCGCCCATGGTGGGTGTGCCCGCTTTCGACAGATGGGACTGCGGGCCATCGCTGCGCACGGCCTGTCCGATCTGGCGGCTAACCAGACGGCGGATCATGTACGGACCAATCAGAATCGAGATAGCCAGCGCCGTGAGCGTCGCCATGATCATCCGCAGGGTGCTGTAGGTAAAGGCGTTGAAAATGCTGGAGTACTGCACCAGCCATTGAGAAAGCAGAAGGAGCATCTGTCGTACTTACCCTTTGAACATGTTGTGAATTCTTATCGCCCGAAGCGCCACTGCCGCCCCGCGCCCCAGTCTACCTATCGCCCACTGCGCTCGGGAATCCAGCGTTCAGGCACGCAGCTGTTCGACCAGCCGCTCCATATGCATGGCATGCGAACCCTTGACCAGCACGCTGGCATGATCAGGCAGCGACTGGCGAGCAAAGGCCACCAGTGCGTCCCAGTCCTCGAAATGCTGTCCATCGGCGGCCACTGCCGCTGCACGAGCATCATCGCCGAACGTCACCAGCGATACGCCCAACGCCCGTGCATAATGGCCAACATCGGTATGCAACTGAGCCGAAGCCGCACCCAGCTCGCCCATCGCCCCCATAAAACACCAGTGGGGGCCAGGCTGAGTGACCAATGTCTCCAGCGCCGCCTTCATGGCACCAGGGTTAGCGTTGTAGCTGTCGTCCAGCACCCGCAGCCCACGCCGCCCTTCAACACACAGCATCCGCTGTGCATATGAACGGCAGCGGCTCAATCCGGCAACGATGGCTTTATCCTCGACACCCACGGCATGTACTGCAGCGGCGGCCGCCAATGCATTGACGACATTGTGCCGCCCCAACATCGGCAAAGTGACCTCTCCCACTACACGCTGCTGATGACATAGCGTGAAACGGAAGCCGTTTGCCAGCGGCACGCAATCACGAACGTGCCAGCCTTCGACGTGATCTAGGCCAAACAGTTCCGGAGCAGCCTGTATCCGACGCGATGCAAGTGACTGCCAGAACGGCAAATAACGGTCAGCAGCCGGAAGAACAGCATGCCCAGACACCGATGTCGCAGAGAGAATTTCACCCTTGGCCTGCGCAATCATGCCCATGCCACCGAACTCGCCCACATGCGCACCGGTCACGTTGGTGATAATGGAAACATCTGGACGCGCCAGCGCCGCTGTCCATGCAATCTCACCGATATGGTTAGCCCCCAGCTCAATCACCGCATAGCAATGCCGAGGCTGCAATTTCAGCAGCGTCAGTGGTGCACCGATGTCGTTGTTGAGGTTGCCTTCGGTCGCCAGTACTGCCTGCTCACCAACCGCCTCACTCAACAGCGTTAGTACCATCTCTTTGACCGTGGTCTTGCCGCTGTTGCCGGTCAATGCAATCACAGTGCCCGTCCAGCGGTCACGTACGGCACCCGCCAGTTGCCCCAGCGCCAGTCGGGTATCGGCGACGATCAACTGTCGACCCGCTACGTCGGGGTACTGCTCACTCAGGTCGTGATCGACCACGACGGCGACCGCCCCAGCCTCTAGCGCTTGTTGAGCATAGCGATGACCATCGAAGCGTTCACCGCGCAGTGCCACGAACAACATGCCCGACGTAACAGCGCGTGTATCAGTGCCAACGGCGGTGATCAACGTACCCGCGGCCCCCGTCCAGCAACCATGAATGTCGTCTGCCAGCGCCTGTAGCGTAACGTTCATCATGCCCTACCCTCCTCGGCACGCGCCGCCAAAGCTTCAGCCGCGACTAGAGCATCGTCGAAGGGATGTTTGACGCCTTGGATATCCTGATAATCTTCATGCCCTTTACCGGCAACAAGGATGACGTCGGCCGCCGCCGCCGCATTCACGACCGTCATAATGGCTTGACGACGATCTCCAATGTTCCAGACCGCCTCAGGATGCTCCAGGCCTGCCAACATCTGCTGGCGAATCTGCTCGGGGTCTTCGGTACGCGGATTGTCATCGGTGAGCACGACATGGTCGGCCTGTCGCTCAGCGATTGCAGCCATCTGTGGACGCTTACCGTTGTCGCGGTCACCACCGCAGCCGACGATGGCCCAAAGCCGTCCCGGCACATGCTGATGCAGCGCCGTCAGAGCATTGTCGAGTGCATCCGGCGTGTGTGCGTAGTCAACGACGACGACCGGCATACTCGGCTCGGTAATGATATGCATGCGCCCGTGCACGGGATGCAGCGACGCCGCAGCCGCCAACAGGCGAGCCAGATCGAATCCCTGCGCGTATAGCGTAGCGACCGCTAGCAGCACATTATCAAGGTTGAAACGGCCTAGCAGCGGCAAATCAATCGAGTGAACGCCCGTTGGTGTCACCAGTTCGACATGCTGGCCCGTATGCGTGGGCTGCCACTCCGTAGCGCTGAAATCAGCATCCCCCCCATACGCATCCACACGTGTAACCGGGCACTGGCAGCCTGCCAGCATCAGCCGCACATGTTCATCATGTGCATTGACGATGGCGGAACGCAGCTCGGGGCGCCTGAACAGACGCGCCTTGGCAGCGGCATAGCCCAGCATACTGCCGTGATAATCAAGGTGATCGCGGGTCAGATTGGTGAATACGCCAGCGTGAAGAGGAATGCTGTCCAATCGCCCCTGATCCAGCGCATGGGAAGAGGCTTCCAGCACCACATAGCGAATGCCATCAGCGTGCCAACGAGCCGCCTGCTGCGCGACGGTCAGCATATGCGGGGTAGTGAAGCCCGACGCCACGAGATGGCCCGGCTCTCCCATTCCCAGCGTACCGATTAGCGCCGCGCGCTCGCCCAGTGCATTCAACAGCTCAACGATATAGTGCGTCACCGAACTCTTACCGTTGGTGCCCGTCACGGCAATATGGCAGCCCTGCTGAGACTGCGGATAGAGCGCGGCGATCAACGCAGGCAGGTGAGCGTTGAGGTCATCGACCACCATCACCCGTGGATCATCCGTTTCAAACGGTGCCTCAGCCAATACGGCAACAGCGCCCTGAGCCAGGGCGTGTTCAATGTAAGCGCGACCATCGCCGGCCGCACCGATCGCCGCAATAAACAGCATGCCCGGCGCAGCCTGACGGCTGTCCTGCGTCACACCGGCATCGGCCGCCAGCGCATCAAGGGCGCCAAGCGACGCGCGAGGCCAAGTACGTGAAATGAACGAGTGAAGCGCCTCTCGATCGGGGCGCGGATAAAGCACGGACTGGGCCATCGTCATTCCTGTCACAGCTAAAGAGAATCAGTCATTAGGGGTCGAACGCGCAGCGGCCTCGGCGGCACCCGGTTGACGGATACCGGTCACCTTGACGGCATCATCGGCATGGCGGCTGTTTTCACCGTCATCGCGCTTGTCGTCAGGCGGCACATCCAGCATACGCAGTGCAGGCCCAGCCACACGGGCAAACAACGGCGCGGCCACGGCCCCACCGTAGTAGCCCCCCTGCTTGGAGTCGTCGATGGTGATGACCATAATCAGGCGCGGGTTAGTGGCCGGCACGATGCCAACAAAATTGGCACGGTGGGAGTTGGCCTCATACTTGCCCTGTGCACTGAGCTTGCGTGGTGTACCGCTTTTACCGGCAACACGGTAGCCTTCGATGGCAGCGCCACCGGCACCGCCATATGGCCCGACGACGGTTTCCATCATCGCCAGCACTTGGTGGGCCGTCTGCGGCTGGATCAACTGCTCGCCCTGCGGTGCTTCGGGCAGCTTCAGCAGCGAGGGTTTCAGATAGCGGCCGTCGTTGGCGATCGTCGTGTAGGCACTGGCCAGTTGCAGCTGAGAAACGGCTAAACCGTACCCATAAGCCAACGTGGCGCGAGTGGATTTCGACCACACAGCAGGAATCGGCAGCGAACCGGCGCTTTCACCCGGGAATGCCGTGCCGGGCGCCTGATTGAGGCGCATGCGACGATAGGCCTGCCACAGCACATCGTTAGGCAACGCCAGCGCCAGTTGAGTCATCCCAATGTTGGAAGACTTAGTAATGACCCCAGTCAGGGTCAGCTTGCCGAAGTTGCGCACATCACGGATGGTGAAGTTGTCCAGACGCATGTAACCCGGCGAAGTATCGAGCGTCATGTCTGGAGAGAACTTGCCCGACTCCAGAATGGTCGCCATCGCCAAGGGCTTCATGACCGACCCCGGTTCCATCGCATCGGTGATCGGGCGGTTACGCTCGACCCCACCACTGATGTTATTGGGGTTATAGGACGGCACGCTGGCCTCGGCCAGCACCTCACCCGTGCGCGCATTCATAATCAGGATGGAACCGGCATCGGCATTGTGAGCCTGCACCGTGTTCAGCAATTCACGGTACGCCAAATACTGCAAACGCAGACTGATCGACAGCTGGATATTGCGCCCCGGACTGGCTTCTTTGAAGAACAGCGGCATATCGCGCACCCAGTTGCCGCGACGATCCTTGAGTACCTTGCGCTCGCCGGGCACACCGCGCAGCAGTTCGTTGTAGGCACGCTCCATGCCTTCGCTGCCTTCATCATTAATATCGGTGATGCCCACCAGCTGCGACGTCACTTCCCCGGCCGGGTAGTAGCGTTTGTATTCATTGCGCGATTCGATGCCCGGCAATTTCAGCGCCTGTACCTGCTGAGCCTTATCGGCCGTGATGCGACGCGCCAGATAGACAAACGAGCGATTGCGGTTGTGCTGATCCACCATCCGGTTGACGAAGGCCTCGATTGACGGCTCTTCAAGCGCTTTGGCCAGTGCGACCAAGTCTTGGCGCTCCATCGACATTTCACGAGGGTTACCGATCAGCGTGATGACAGGAGTGGAAACAGCCAGCGGCTCGCCCTCGCGGTCCATAATGACCCCGCGGTTGGCGCTGATAATCTCGGTGCGCACGGTACGCGCATCCCCTTGTCCCTGCAGGAAGTCGTGATCAAGCACCTGCAACCAGACGATACGCCCGATCAGCGCACACAGTCCCAAAATCAGGATCATGCGCACCAGCACCATGCGCCAGCTGGCGCTCGGGCCAAGCGGATTACGCTTGGAAGAAGAGGACTGACGAGAGGAAAAGGAGGAATAGCGGCGCTGAGTCATGGGGCCAGCACCTCAAGCTCACGCGTCTGAGGCACATGCATCATGAGACGATTACGCGCCTCCACTTCGATACGGGAAGGAGAAGAGTGCGTCCCTTCTTCGAGACGCAGGCGAGTCCAGTTAGCCTGCAGTTCATCCTGCTCACGCTCAAGGCGCTGCAGGCGTCGGTACTGGTCTCGGGTCTGATGGGTCGTCGTGGTAATCACGAAAGCAGTCACAAGCACGGCGCAGAACATCACAAATATGCTGACAAGCGATGCCCCAAAGAACAAACGCGCCGTAAAACGATGAAGACGATGCAGTGGAGACTGTTCCTGCGTCTGAGTTTTGACCACGAGTGAGACCTTATGCCAATTTGCGCGCCACCCGCATCACGGCACTCCGTGCCCTAGGGTTGGCGTCGACCTCTTCCTTGGATGGCCGCTGTGCCTTGCCAACAGGCGCCAGCCGCCGATTGAGCTGATCTTCGCGCAGCGGTAATCCTTTCGGGATATCAATATCACCGCGCGCCTTGTCACGAATGAAGCGCTTGACCCGCCGATCTTCCAACGAGTGGAAGCTAATAACGACCAGTACACCACCCGGAGCCAGCGCTTCCAGCGCGGCATCAAGTGCCGCATCTAACTGGCCCAATTCATCATTGATATGAATGCGGATGGCCTGGAAGACGCGCGTTGCCGGGTGTTTGTGTTTTTCCCACGCGGGATGAGCAGCCTTGACAACTTCAGCCAGATCCACGGTACGCAGGAACGGCCGTTCCTTGCGACGCTGAACGATCGCCTTCGCCAGCCGACGGGCATAACGCTCCTCACCGTATTCTTTGAACACGCGCGCCATCTCGTGTTCCTCAGCGTCAGCGATCCACTGCGCAGCGCTCACACCATGTTCGGGGTCCATGCGCATGTCCAGAGGACCGTCACGCAGGAAGCTGAAACCGCGAGAGGCATCATCAAGCTGCGGCGAAGATACGCCGATGTCGAGCAGAACGCCCGACAGCTGACCGAACACGCCTTGCTGCTGCGCCACGTCATCCAGCTCGGAAAACGAGGAACGTACGAGCGTAAAGCGCGCATCGTCGATGGCCTGCCCAGCCTTCAATGCTGCGGGATCACGATCAATGCCGATCAGGCGCCCTTCAGGTGCAAGATTCTTCAGTATGGCACGACTGTGACCGCCGCGCCCGAAGGTGCCATCAAGATAGTTGCCGGAAGGGTCATGTACCAGTGCATCGACTGCCCCCTCCAGAAGCACGCTGATATGAGGCGTTGAAGGAGACGACTGCGCCATGGCGTCAGTCACCGATGAAGAAGACGAGCGCATAGATGACATGATGTCCGTGGGTACCACACTGGCAAGAAAAATGGAGAGCCCGTTACACTCGGAATCTGCTCTGGGCAGCGGTTTTGCCATGACGGGCGTCATGACCGCGGCAACAGGTGCCTACGCTACCGTGACAAAGCGTGTGCTGCTGTGAAACAAATGCAGCGTTTTGGCTACGAGATGTAACGGGATATCGGAAAATCAGGTGAAAGTGGCTCGATAAGCCGGGTTTTGTCGGGGACAATCATTCCTCTAGGACGCACGTCACCGTACGCCTCAAGCAACCTACCCGAACCCTTGTACGGGCCGTACCATGGGGTTCCTATTTGGTCTTGCTCCGGATGGGGTTTACCATGCCACGCCTGTTACCAGCCGCGCGGTGCGCTCTTACCGCACCCTTTCACCCTTGCCGGCACTTGCGTGCTTAGGCGGTCTGCTCTCTGCTGCACTTTCCGTCGGCTCACGCCGCCCAGGCGTTACCTGGCATCCTGCCCTATGGAGCCCGGACTTTCCTCTCCCGGACCGAAGTCCGGCAGCGATTGTCTGAGCCACTTTCAGTGCGCGAGAATACCAGTGCCAGCAAGACGGCTCAACCGTAAATGTCACGATCGGCTCAGAAATATCATTCTGACCGACAAATCTTCAGCCGATCAGCGCTGTTCTTTCAGCGTCTGGGCCTGCTGATACCACTGCTGCTTGCGCCCCCCCAGCAGGCGTGCGGCAACCCCTGCCGCCTGCTTCACTCCTACGCCTTCTTCTAGCAGCGCTTCAAGCAGTTCGGTACTGCCGAACGCCCCTTCTTCTTCACGGGCATCGTCAGCCGCCACATGGCCACCGATCATCACCACGAACTCTCCGCGCGTCTGATCCGCGTCCTCGTCCATCAGCGCCAGCAGCTCTGCCGCCGTACCCGACAGAAAGGTTTCGAACGTCTTGGTCAGTTCGCGCGCCAGTACTAGCGACCGTTCGCCCAACGTATCAACGATATCTTCCAGTAGATAACGGATACGATGCGGCGATTCATACATCACTACAGTTGCCGTTTCAGCACGCAGTGTTTTGAGCAATCCCTGACGAGCAGCGCGCTTCGCGCTGGGGAACCCTTCGAACCGGAAACGATCAGTAGGTAAACCCGCTGCGGAAAGTGCCGTAATCAAAGCGCAGGGACCAGGAACAGGTACAACGCCCAGTCCACGACTGCGCAGCGCATTGACGACGTGATAGCCCGGATCGCAGATCAGCGGCGTACCCGCATCGCTAATCAATGCGACATCCTGTCCGTTCTGTAGGCGTTCGCACAGCATCTCAATACGCGCACTTTCGTTATGATCGTGCACCGAGATTAGCGGTGCCTTCGCCCCGATATGCTGCATTAACCGTGCACTGTGCCGCGTGTCTTCTGCTGCGATCAAATCGACTTGGCATAGAATCTGGCGGGCGCGCACCGAAATGTCATCCAGATTACCAATCGGCGTAGCGACCACGTACAATATGCCCATTGTTTCGCCTCCCGGACCTGAGCGTGAAGACGAATGACGGGGGGAGTCATGAAGGGTTCTGCTGCGCGACATGCGATTGCTCCTGAATTGACTACGCTTCGGGCCAGAGGGGAACTGTCTGCGCCGCTGAAGGCGCAGACATCGACAAGGCCGTCGCCGCTCTGCCAGCGGCACTATACCTCAAGGCAGAGGTCTTGAGTAAAACGACCGCCACACTCATATGAATCACATGAAGACTGGGGAAAGAGACCATGCGTGACGCATTCCAACGATTGGCCGGCCTCGCATTGACGGCCACCTTGCTCGGAGGGTGTGCCTCAGCGCCTTCTTTCTTTGGCGGCTTCGGCAGCAATTCTCCCGAGCGGCTACTGACCGACGCACAGAGCCAACCGCTGCCACAAGCGACTGCGACACGTCTTAAGGCGGCGACCCTGCTTTCCCAGCAAGGCGAACAGAGCCTAGCCCTGTCGATCCTCAGCAGCCTAGATGACCGTCTGCTTTCCCCTCAAGATCGCATTCAATGGGCACTGCTTACCGCCAGACTGGGGCTTGAACAGCATAACAGCGGCGCCACCTTCAAGGCCGTTGCCCTGCTTGAGAACTCCAACCTGTCGCTTGCTAGCGAAGATCGTCGCCAGTTGACCATCTATCGCGCCCAAGCCTTCGGCGAACAGGGCGACCACCTCAAGGCCGCCTCTATGTTGCTGGACGCCCAGCGCCGCGCCAACGGCGATGCGGGCTACAACGACGCCATATGGCTGCAGTTGCAGCTGTTGAGCAGCCCCCAACTGTCACTACTGCCCGGCAAGGACGATCTAAGCGTCGGCTGGCAGGAACTGTCCGCACTTGCGCGCAGCACGAATCAGCAGGATGCGCTACAGGCCGCCGTCCACGATTGGCAACAACGTCACGCCCAACACCCCGCCGCCATACAGCTGCCTGCCGCACTGGCACAACTGGCCGGCCTTGCCGCTGTCGTCACGCCACCCGCGAGCACAGATACGCCATCAAGCAATGCTCAGGCACCGACAGGCACACCTACGCGCATTGCTGTATTCCTACCTCAGAGCGGCTCGCTCGCCCCCTTGGCCAAAGCAATCAAGGCCGGTATCGACACGCAACGCAGTGCACTTCTGAGCGCCGGGCAGCCCGCACCGGACGTCGATTACTACGATACGACAACGGCAACGATCGACGATCTGTATGCCCAGGCCAAGGCCAAAGGGGCACAGGTCGTGATTGGGCCGCTCGACAAAGATGCCGTCACCGCCCTCGAATCACGCAGCGATGTCACACTGCCAACGCTGGCGCTCAACTACGGCAGCAGCGCCCAGAACGCCACGCAGTCGCTCTATGAGTACGGCCTGTCCGCCGAAGACGAAGCACGCCAAGCGGCACAGTCCGCAGGCGACGCAGGCCTCTCTCAGGCCAGCCTACTGACCCCCGACAATGACTGGGGACACCGTGTCGAAGATGCCTTCCGCCAACAGTGGCAATACCAGAATCACCAGATCATGACAGCGGTGCGCTACGCACCAACCGCACCGGTATCAGGCAGCGTGAAGACGCTCGCCTCGGCTGGCCGCCCGCAAATGGTATTCATGTTCGCCATGCCGGAATACGCTCGTCAGGTACCGCCATTCCTGAAATACCTGCATATGGACAACCTGCCGATCTACGCGACCTCTCACGTTTATACCGGCCGCGCCAATGCCTCTCAGGATAGCGATCTGAACGGCGTCCTGTTCCCGAACATCCCATGGTATCTGCCCGAGCTCTACAGCGATAGCAACCCCATGCCTTATAAGGACAGCTATCAGCGCCTCAATGCCGACGGCAAGGCCAGCATCACATTGCTGAAGCTCAATGCCATGGGGGTCGATGCCTACGAACTGGCACAGCGTCTGGCACGCTTCAACGATAGCCCCGACACGAAACTCGAAGGTGCAACCGGCACGCTTCAACTGGATGCCAATCACCGCTTCCAGCGCCAGCTGCCATGGGCACGCTTCCAGCAAGGCCGTCCGACACCGGCCCAGCCCACATCTCAGTCGTGACTCCGCCTCCGCTGCCCGCACCGCGCGGACGCGCACTTGGGCAGCGGATGGAAACACTGGCATGCCGCTACCTCGAACGTCACGGTCTGCAACTGCGCACTCGCAACCATCACGCTCGCTACGGCGAGCTTGATCTGGTCATGACCGATCGTGACACTTGCGTATTCGTCGAAGTACGCTATCGCCAGCACAGCCAGCATGGCTCACCTTTCGACAGCGTCACCCCTCGCAAGCAGCAGCGACTCATTCTAGCGGCACAGCACTATCTGATGCAGCATGCACTGGATATGCCTTGCCGCTTCGATATCATCGGCCTCAGCGGCACCGTTCAGGCCCCCGACATCACCTGGATGCGCCACGCCTTCGACGCCTGCTGAGCATCATCCACTTTCATTCACTCTTTGAGCCGTTCACGACCATGGATTTTCAGAACCGCATCCTCGACCAGTTCAACGCCAGCATCGACACCAAGACCTATGCGAGCGAAGTTCTGCCCACGTTCATCGAGATTGCCAGCCATATGATGGTCCAATGTCTGATCAACGACGGCAAGGTACTGGCCTGCGGCAACGGCGGCAGCGCCGCGCTATGCCAACTTTTTGCCGCATCAATGATCAATAGTGAAGAGCGCGAGCGCCCCGGACTTCCGGGACTAGCACTGACCACCGACAACCCGGTCATGAGCTCGATAGCCAACAGCGCCAGTTATAGCGACATCTTCTCGCGTCAAGTACGCGCCCTAGGTCAGCCCGGCGACATCCTGATGGTCCTGTCAACGACAGGCAATTCAGCCAACGTCATCCAGGCCATCCAAGCCGCACACGACCGTGAAATGTCCGTCGTTGCGCTTAGTGGGCGCGACGGTGGCGATATGTCCTCACTGCTAGGACAGGAAGACTGTGAGATTCGCGTGCCAGCCACATCGTCGGCTCGCATTCACGAAACTCACCTGTTGGTCATCCACAGTTTGGTCGATCTAATTGATCAACAGCTCTTTGGCTTGGAA
Organism: Zymobacter palmae; assembly: GCF_003610015.1. Taxonomy (NCBI): domain Bacteria; kingdom Pseudomonadati; phylum Pseudomonadota; class Gammaproteobacteria; order Oceanospirillales; family Halomonadaceae; genus Zymobacter; species Zymobacter palmae. The sequence goes on along the minus strand of NZ_AP018933.1, from coordinate 961,997 downwards.
GAATGAAATACGCCTGCGCGATCATGACAGTGACGTTCTAAATCGCCCAAGGTTTCACGAGAGAGAGACCATGATCATCATGAAGAAAGGATTTCTGCCCGCGGCAGCGCTGTGCGCACTGCTTGGCCTATCAGGCTGCGTCACTACCGGCTCACCCAACACACTGGGGCCAGCACGCAGCACCGATACCGTCAACGCCGACAACGCGATTGCTGACACCATCAAGATGCGTCTAAACGACGCGCAGGGCTTCTCGACTAGCCACGTCAACGTCGATGTCTTTAATGGCTATATCGTGCTGTCTGGACAGGTACCGCTTCAAGGCATGATCAACCGCGCAGACGAAATTGCCCACAGCGCAGGCGGCGTACGCGGCGTCTACAATGGACTGACGGTCGGCGACAACACTCCGACATGGCGGCGCATTTCCGACAGTATGATCACTGCTCGCGTGAATCGCGGTATCGATAACTCCACACTGTCATCACTGTCACGTGTTCACGTCGTCACCGAAAACGGGATCGTCTTTCTCATGGGTGCCATCCAGCGCTACGAAGCCGACGGCCTCGCCCGCATCGCAGCACAGGTTGATGGCGTCAGCGGTGTAGTAAAAGCATTCGAATACGTCGATTGACATCCAAGGCAAGAGGCCAAGCAAACGCTGAGCGCCCATGCTCACCCAAGCCAACCCTCCTCCTACGCATACGCAGCATAAAAAAAGCCCGACGCATTGAATGCATCGGGCTTTTCATCGTTCCACAAGCTTATGCGTAAGACTACTTAACTACGCGCAGTGCAGGCCGACCTTTCGGCGGACGCCCACCGCCACTCGGCGGCGGCGTGTCATCATCATGCTCAGAAGACGACAAGACAGGCGCCTGCTTCGGCTCGTCGGAAGCCTTCGGCACGCTTTCAAGCTTAGGCGCATCTTCATCCAGCTCGTCTTCTGTGGGCGCAGGAATAACCGGCTCGTGCCCAAAGACCATCCCGGCCCCGTTTTCCTTGGAGTACACCGCAACCAGCGCCATGATCGGCACCCATACTTGCATGGGCTCGCCGCTAAAACTGGCGTTGAAAGTGATCATTTCATTGCTGATATCCAGATCGCGCACCGCTGACGGCGCGATATTAAGCACGATCTGTCCGTTCTGCACGAACTGACGCGGCACAACCACGTCCTCCTGCATGGCATCAACGACGACGTATGGCGTGTTGTCGTTATCAAGCAGCCATTCATACAGCGCTCGGGCAATATAGGGGCGACTAGAAAGCATAGTGACCTCGGAACTCGGGAGGGTCGTGGCGGCCAGCCTTTGGAAAGGCCAGCTCACCTTGACGTTTCGCGCTTAGGAACGCAGCTCGCGCTCGCTGTCCAGCAATGATTCCTGGAAGGACTCACGCTCAAACAGGCGCTGCATATAGCCTAGCAGAGGACGGCACTGCTTCTCGGGAAGATCGATACCGACACTGGGCAGACGCCACAGGATAGGCGCCATGCAGCAATCCACCAGCGAGAACTCTTCGCTCATGAAATAAGGCAGATCTTCAAAAATCGGGCTGATGCCAATCAGGCTTTCACGCAGAGATTTGCGAGCCTGATCAATTTCCTTCTTGGTACCGTTACCGGTCATCAGGATATCCAGCTTGCTGCTCCATTCACGCTCAATGCGGAACATCCACAGACGGCTTTGGGCACGCGCAACGGGATAGACCGGCAACAGCGGCGGATGCGGGAAGCGCTCATCCAGATACTCCATCATGACCTTGGACTCATAGAGCGCCAGATCACGATCCACCAGCGTCGGTACGCTGTTGTAAGGATTATGGTCAGCCAATTCTGCAGGCGGATTGTTGTCATCCACTTCCAGAATATCGACAGATACGCCTTTCTCGGCCAGCACGATCCTGACACGATGACTTTTATGGTCGTTGCTGCCGGTATAGAACGTCATGGAAGAACGCTTGGCTACGACACCCATTGGAATCTCCTCACAATGATATTGCCCCGATTATACCATGTTATGGCCCATTACGGGGCGCCCAGGGCCGTACCCGCCTGTTGGCATATGCCATACAGACGAAAATCGCCCGCCCCCGAAGGGGACAGGCGATTTGTCGGTGCAACAGGCAACGCCCGCCACAGGGCTCCAGTAACGATTAACGTTTGGAGAACTGCGGACGACGACGTGCTTTGCGCAGACCGACCTTCTTACGTTCGACCTTACGAGCATCGCGGGTAACGAAGCCAGCTGCGCGCAGAGAAGGACGCAGGTCTTCGTTGTAGTCCATCAGCGCGCGTGCGATACCGTGACGGATAGCACCAGCCTGAGAAGAAGCACCACCACCAGCGACGGTGATGTACAGATCGAACTGCTCAGAAGTCTGAGTCAGTTCCAGCGGCTGACGAACCACCAGACGAGCGGTCGGACGACCGAAGTAGGTGTCGAGTTCACGCTGGTTGACAACGATCTTGCCAGTGCCCGCTTTCAGGAACACGCGTGCGGTAGAGGTCTTACGGCGACCCGTTCCGTAGTACTGCTGTGCCATGATGTAATTCCCTGTCAGATCAGATGTTCAGTTCTAGAGGCTGCTGAGCAGTATGCGGGTGGTTTTCACCGGCATAAACCTTGAGCTTCTTGTGCATGGCACGACCCAGCGGGCCTTTCGGCAGCATGCCTTTGACTGCGAGTTCGAGAACACGCTCAGGAGCGTGGTCGATCAACTGATCGAAACTCATGGAACGCAGACCACCCGGGTAACCGGTGTGACGGTAGTACTGTTTTGCGCCACCTTTCTTACCAGTAACGCGCACTTTCTCAGCGTTGATGACAACGATGTAGTCGCCAGTATCAACGTGAGGAGTGTATTCGGGCTTGTGCTTGCCACGCAGACGGCGTGCCAGTTCGGTTGCCAGGCGGCCAAGCGTCTTGTCCGTAGCGTCGACGACGTACCAGTCGCGCTTAACGGTCTGCGGGGTAGCGCTGAACGTTTTCATCGAGAAAATACCTTGTTCGGGTGTTTGATCGCAAAGCCTAAAATGGCCAAGTGATGCTCACCAATCCCTATTTTTCTTGAGTTGTCGACTCGAACGCTTGCGCCCTCACGGGTGCCCTGCCAACGATCGACAACAATGAGCGAGCGCGTAGTATACCCGAGACTTTGAAGCGGTGTAAGCCCCTCTCACACCCTTTTTTAGCTGCATTGAGAGATAAACCATGCACCTTTGAGGAAGCTTGATAAGATGAAAACTTCCCCTAAGTGGTGTATGAGAGCCGCCTGACACGTATAATGTGGGCAGGACCTCAACGCACCAGTGCCTACCGTCGTCACGGTCAGTGCACTCAAGCCCAACAGGCACGCTGCAAGACCGGCCTGCCGCTGCGGAGAAAAGGATTCCATGAGTACGAGCTTGAGCATCATCCTGATCATTATTGCCCTGCTGATCGGCGTCGGCGCGGGTGCACTTCTGCACAAGCTGCTGGGCCGTGGCAGTAACTACTACCGCCAGATGCTGGCCGAGCGTGACCGCGAAATCGACCAGATGCACACGCACATGCACCAGCACTTGAGCCAGGTCACCGACATGGCCGAACAGCTGCACACGCAGAGCCAACAGCTCAACCAGCTACTGGCCCGCGAGACCCAGCTGCTCGATAGCGATATCGAACTGAAGCGCCGCGTGCGCCTGCTCAACGGGCAGAGCGCTATGACGGAAGAAGAGGAAGAAGCGGCTCTGTCCCTGCATGCTCCACGCGACTATGCCGAAGAGGTAGATACCTCCCCGCTATCGTCACCGTCGGATGCACGCCAGAACGATGACCTGCAACCGCCGCGTTACTGAAGCCTCCCCGTCCGCCCGACGGAAAACACAGTTAAAAAAATCGCAAACAAAAGGCTGCCATAAAGGCAGCCTTTTTCATTGTATGGGCGGTATCCGTCCCCTTTCCCCATAGACTCATCAAGGCAACAATACGTGCAGTCCCATCAGCGCCCGTGACGCCAGCGCTTCCTGAGCATGCCGAACGTCCTTCAACGCAAAACGGTTGCGCGGCGTAGCATCAATATGACCTTCGCGAATCAGCTGGAACAGCTCATCGCTCATCGCCTGCGTGTGCTCGGGCGTGTCAGCGTAATGCTTCAGCGTTGGGCGCGTGACGAACAGGGATCCCTTACGGTTCAGAATACCCAGATCCACTCCCGTCACTGGGCCGGAGGCATTGCCAAAGCTGACCATCAAACCTCGGGGCTCAAGACAATCGAGCGAATCTTCCCACGTGGCCATGCCCACGGAGTCATAGACAACCGGACACTTGCGCCCTTCTGTCAGCGCCAGTACACGCTCAGGCACAGATTCCTTGGCATAGTTGATCGTGGCCCATGCCCCCAGCGACTTGGCCAGCTGCGCCTTTTCATCTGTGCTGACCGTACCGATCAGCTTGACGCCCATCGCACGCGCCCACTGGCAAGCAATGGTGCCAACGCCACCCGCCGCCGCATGGAAAAGAACGGTGTCGCCAGCCTTGAGCGGATAGGTCTGACGGAATAGATACTGAACGGTCAACCCTTTCACCATGACCGCAGCCGCTTGCTCACAGCTGATATCATCAGGCAGATGCACCAGACGACTGGCAGGCAAACACAGCTGGTCGGCGTAGGCACCACGCCCAACCGATGCATAGGCCACGCGATCACCTACTGCGAAACCGCTGACACCCTCCCCAACAGCATCAATAACACCAGCCCCTTCGCCGCCTAGCCCCGCCGGAAAACTATCGACCGGATAGAGCCCTTCACGATAGTAAATATCGATGAAGTTCATGCCGATGGCTTCATTGCGTACGCGGACCTCGCCCCTGCCCGGCGCTTGCGGCTCGAACGTCACCAGCTCCAGCACTTCAGGCCCACCATGCTGCTTAAATTGCACTCGTACTGCCATTGTCATTCTCTCCTCTCGAACTATGCCTTGTTGTGCTTGCAGGGTCGGCAACGCCCTTACAGATGTCTTATCATGACACCCTATACTCACATCATGCCTTAGGGCATATCGATACCTGCCGAACACCTTGATTTTCGGCTACTCGCTGCGCCTCACATCATACCGCACCGACTCATCAGGATAAGGCATGCGCATTCTTCACACGGCAGACTGGCATCTGGGACAGCAGTTCCACGGCCATGACCGCCTCTATGAACAGCAACGATTTCTGGATTGGCTGCGCACGCTCATCGTTGCGCGGAAAATAGACGCGCTGCTGATCGCCGGCGATATCTTCGATGTCGCATCACCATCGATACGTGCTCAGCGTCTACTGTACGACTTCATCGTTGAACTGCACCATCAGTGTCCGGCACTGACCATTGTTATGATCGCGGGCAACCACGATAGCGGAGCCCGCATTGAACTGCCCGCCCCGCTGATGCAGTCACTGCGCACACATGCCTTCGGACGCCTGCACTGGTGTAGCACCGCCACGGGCGAGCGCCAGCCAAACCTTGATGATCTGTGCGTCCCACTGACGGACGCCAACGGCGCAGTACGCGCATGGTGCCTGGCAATGCCGTTCCTTCGGCCATCAGAGGTGTGCCAGCACCCACTCGACTATGCCGAGCGTGCCTCCGCACTTCATCACCAGCTGTGCGAACACGGCATAGCCCAGCGTCAGCCAGGGCAGGCCTTGATCGCCATGGCCCATCTTCATCTACAGGGCGGCAAGGTATCGGAAGACAGCGAACGTCCCATCGTGGTCGGCGGAGAAGAAGCTCTGTCATCGTCCGCCCTGTTCCCTGCCGCCATCGACTATGTGGCGCTAGGCCACCTACATCGCGCTCAGCAGGTAGGTGCAGCGCATATTCGCTACGCGGGCTCACCCTATCCACTGGATTTTTCCGAGCGCCATTACCACCACCAGGTGATCGAACTGACATTGCAGGATGACCTGCTACCACCGGAACTATACGTGCATGAGGTACCACTTAGCGTACCGATGGTCATTGTGGGACCGATTGCACTGGAAGAGCTGCCTGCCGCCCTGAACGACTTACCCGAACCCGAAGCCCCTGATCGCCGCGACACATGGCCATGGCTTCAGATTAGAGTGCGGCTGGAAGCCCCACGCCCCGACCTGCGCCATCACGTCGAGCAGTGCCTGAGCGATCTCAAGGTGCGTTTGGTGGCGCTAACAGCCCACTATCCCTCCGATGATGACGACCAACAGCAAGCACTTCAGGCCGAGCAGCAGCTGGCTGAAATGGGCCCCGAAGGTTTGTTTATTCACCATTGGCAACAGCGCTATGGACAGCCTCCAGACGAACAGGTCCAACAGGATGTCGCTTGGCTGATCCAGCATGTTCACGATGAGGAGGACGCATGAAGATATTGACCCTGCGTCTATGCAATCTGGCAGCGTTCGCAGGCGAACACACGCTTGATTTCACCCGCTCACCGCTTTCAGAGTGCGGCCTGTTCGCCATCACCGGGCCAACAGGCTCAGGCAAAAGCACATTACTCGACGCCATGTGCCTTGCCCTGTTCGGCAGCACCCCACGCCTGCGCCAGATGCCCGGCGCAGGCACACTGCCACAGGACGATAGCGTTCAGCTGCGCGACCCTCGCACTTTGCTGCGCCGCGGCTGCACCCATGCATTCGCCGAAGTGACGTTCATGGGCGTCGATAACGTGCGCTACACCGCCTCATGGAGCGTCCGCCGCGCGCGCAACTCGGTTACCGGTAAGATCCAAAACAGCACTCAGGTACTGCGTCGCCTTGATCCTGAAGAACAGCTCATCACGGATGGTAAACAAGATTTCAGTCGCAAGCTGCCTGAGGTACTCGGGTTGAGTTTTGATCAGTTCACCCGCGCTGTTCTGCTGGCGCAGGCTGAGTTCAGCGCTTTTCTCAAAGCTAACGACAACGATCGCAGTGCGCTGTTGGAGCGCCTGACCGACAGCGATATCTATTCGCGTATTTCGCGCCGTGCCTACCAGCAGTACCGTGAGACCAAGCAACAGCATGCTGAGCTAGCCTCGCACTTAGAACAGACCCGCCCTTGCGATGAAACGGAGCGCGCCCAACTGAATGACGCCGTTCATCAGGCGTATAGCCATCTGGAGCACCACCGCGCTCAATTGAAGGCATTGGAAGAGCAGCACCGCCAACTGAACCAACGACGTACTCTGGTTCACGACTACCACTCGCAGCAGCAAGCCTTTGCGGCACTTGACCTACAGTGGCAGCAGAGCGAAGACCAGCGCGAGCAATGTGTGGCGCTTGACCGCTTCGCATCAATTAGAGAAACACTACAGGAATGTCGCGAGCAGCAGCGACGCCACACAGCACTGAGTGCCGAGGAGCAACGGCGCACTCTCGCTGCTGATGGTGCCGCATCAGCCACCGCACTCACGGAACAGGCTTGGTCACAGGCCCGACAACAACGCCAGATACTTGAGGAACAGCAGCGCGAAGAAGCCCCCCGACTGGACGCAGCACTGGCACGGGAGCAGCAGCTCCAGCACCTCTGCCAGCAACGCCAAGAGACCTCGGATTTACGAGCAACGCTCGATGAACAGCAGCACCAGAGACTCGAACAGCTGAAGCAGCTCGACGATGCTCATCACGATGACCTCTCACGCCTCAACGCTCTACGCCAGCAGCGTGCATCACTGACAACACTTCCGCCATCACAGCGCCTGCATTCACTGCGCCAACGCATGAGCGCGCTCGATCAGCAGCGCCAGCGCTGGATACAGCGACAGGACACCGCCCAGCGGTTGGCCTCCCATCAGCAGCAGCTTGACGATTACCTTGTCCAACAGCAGCGAGCCGATGCGGCCCTCTCACAGCGCCAACAATGCTGCCAACAAACAGAACAAGCGCTGACATACGCCACCGCCCATCATCAGCGCCTGCATGATGCACTGCTGGCCTACAGCGAACAGACGCTGGCGGCACTGCGCCACCTGCTCAGCGATTCAGCTCCCTGTCCAGTCTGCGGCAGCAGCGAGCATACGCTCCCACCGCCGACCGCGATGGCGCTGGTCGAGGCGCAACGCGAAGCTGTACGGCAACAGCTTGAGCCCGCGAGACAGGCCCTAGAGACTGCTCGCGAGCAGTACGAGAACGCACAGCGGCAACGCCACGAAGCAGAACTGGCATTGACGAAAGCTAAGGCTCACAGCGAGCAGGCACACCAGATCATCGCGCAACTGATAGCAACGGAAACCGTCTATCCGCTCATTCACTGTCGATCACGCGTGGAGGGCATTCAGCAGCGCCATCAACGTGCCATACGACAGGTTGAAGCACTCGACGACTGCATTGCGCGCATCCATTCACTGGAAGAACAACTGCAGGATGCGGAACAGCAACGCCAACGCATCGAGGGCGCGCAGCAACACGGTAGCGCTCAACGACTCGACGTCGAGCGCCAGTATGAACGGTTGGAACAGAGAATAGAGGCCGAGCAAACCAAGCTGAGCGACCAGCTGGGTACTCACACCTCCGCGCGCGCGTGGAAAACGGCTCGTGATGCCACACTCCAGCAAGCCCGCGACAGCGAGCAAGCCGCACTGGAACAATTTGAACGCTGCCGCACAGAGCAAGACTCCACGCGTCGCGCGCAGCAGGAACACCATGCGCAATGGCTAACCCACTGCTCACGTTTGGAAACACTCACGGCTCAAGTGGACGAGTGGCGCACCACTCAACCACCGGCCTGGCAGAGCGATGAAGCACTGGCACACCTACTGACCATCACGCCACACGAACACCACGCGCTGAAAGAGACCCTCACTCGGCTCGACAGCGCACGCCACGATGCCGATATCCGTCAGCGAACTTATCGGCAGCAGTGCGACATCCAGCTTGATGATGACCAACGTCCCCTGCTTGATACTCCTACCACTCTGCTGAATACACTGGACGAACAGCTGATTAAGGTTGATGAACGCCAGCAGACTCAACGCCAACAGGTAGAGGCTCATCAGGAGCGTCACGAAGCGGCTCGGTCACGCCAACGGGAAGATGACCAGCGACGTCAGCGCTATGCCGAACTCACCGATCAACACCAACACGCCGAGCAGGAACTGAAGCGTTGGGGCAAAATCAGCGGCCTGATCGGCTCAGCAGACGGCGCCCTTTTCCGGAAAATGGCCCAGCAGTGGCACCTGGACATGCTGGTCGTGCATGCCAACCATCACCTGCAGACACTGGCTCGCCGCTTCAGTCTTAAGCGCGGCGGCACAGAACTGGGGCTGATGATCGTCGATCGAGAAATGGGGGATGAAGAGCGCTCTGTGCATTCGCTGTCGGGGGGAGAAACGTTTCTTGTATCGCTAGCGCTAGCACTCGGCCTAGCCGCCATGGCATCGGACCGATTGCTGATCGGCACGCTGTTCATTGATGAAGGGTTCGGCAGTCTGGATACCCGCGCTCGCGCCATGGCAATGGACGCACTCGAAGCACTGCAGGCACAGGGCCGTCAGGTAGGCATCATTTCACACGTACAGGAACTGCATGAACGTATTCCCGTACAGGTGCAGGTGTGCCCGGGTGGCAGAGAAGGATCAAGCCACCTCAGGATATCCTCGCCACGCTCGCTGCTTGATCTCGGCTAACGCGACATCTGGGGCCATGCGTATTTACATGGCCCCGTGTGGTCAATGCGGCAATGGCAGCAACAACGCACACGCCGGCTGATCGACAAACGCACACTGCTGCATATGGGTCAGATAGCCACTGTGCTCATCTCGATCGAACAGCTGAAGCGTGCCGCTGCCCTGATTGCAGACCAATACATAACCGCCATCGGGAGTAATCTCGAAGTGCCGCGGCATCACGCCTTCAGTCTTGAGCCGCTGGATACGACGCATCGTTCCCTGCTCCTCATCCAAAGCGAATACCGCAATTTCATCAAAATCGCCGCGGTTGGAGGCATATAAAAAGCGCCCATCGGAGGAAATAGCCAGCTCACCGCCCCCGTGCTCCTGCTCACCCCACGATTCTGCTAGCAGCACATACTGGCGCAGACGCAGATCACCATCCTGATAGTCAAAAAGATAGACGCAGCCGTCCAGCTCCCCCATTACATAGGCAAAGCGCCCGCAGGGAGAAAACTTCACCTGCCTCGGCCCACTGCCACGCGGCAATTCGATACGCTGCACTTTATCCAAGGCCAGAGGGCAGCCATCACCGCTTTCATCTAGCAGCGGATAACGGTACATGCAGTCGTTACCCAGATCGCAGACCAACAGATAGCGCTTATCCGGGGTCGCGGCTGCGAAATGCACGTGCGCACCTTGCTGCCGCTCGGGCTGTGCACCACTCCCTCCACCATAGGTGATGACGGCAACCGGATCATGCAGCTGCCCGTGCCGATCACACGGCACCACGGCCAGCGAGCCGCTGGAATAGTTCGACACGAATAGGAAACGCCTTTGGGGCGACACCGCCACGTGACAGGGGTCTGAACCTTTCGTGGGCACGGTGCTGATAACTTGCAGCATGCCGGTATGTGCCTCCAACCGATAGCTGCTGACCCAGCCCTCACGATCGGCACCGATTTCATGGGTGGCGTATACATGCTCCCCCTCTTCGTCGAGTGCCAGATAGGAAGGATTGTCGGCAGGCGTAAGCGCCCATTCACGGCACTGAAACGGCGCACATTCCAGCCTAAAATGATGGATTCCCTTACTGCTGCTGCCTGAGGTATAGGTCCCCAGCAACAAATGATAATGCGTCATGTCGACCTCCTTGTCGGACCGTGAGGCACTGCACAGCGCGGCTCACGCTTGATCCTGTCCCGTAGAGCGCGCTTCCCGCATCAATACGCCTTCCCGGGTGCGGCGTGATGCTAGGCGATCCGCCTGACGCGTTGGCTCCGGCAGCTTATAGCGCGTCAGGCAAGCACGCACCCAATCGCACGCGGTCTCAAGAGAAATACGATGGCCCTGCGAAATATAGAGCGGCTTAACGCCCTCACGCGAACGCATGACACGCCCCACTTCTTCCCCCTTATCGATCAAGGGGACCATTGCCCCTTTTACATCGGGCACCTCCGCATGACGGCCACACAGACGGCTTTTGCCCACGCCAATGGACGGCTTATCGAGCCACAGCCCCAAATGAGTAGCAATTCCCACCCGGCGCGGATGAGCGATACCCATCCCATCCACCATCAGTAGGTCGGGGCGATGCTCAAGGCAGGCATATGCTTCCAGAATAGCGGGCAGCTCCCGAAAAGATAGCAGACCGGGAATATAGGGCATGGTCGTCGGCTGCCGATGCAGCACCTGCTCAACCACTCTCAGCGAGGGATACTCCATCACTACGATCACCGCCCGCGTTAATGAGGGGGCAGCAGGGTCCACGCGCACATTGCGCTTCGGATCAAGCGGCTCGAAGCCGACGTCGACCCCCGCAATCAGATCAACGGACGTTGGCAAACAGTCTTCTCGTATCACCCGCGGCGCCAACGCCTTTTGCAACTGGATGGCCGTTCTCGGGTCTTCGGTCCACGCATGCAACTGCTCCATATCGCCTCCCTTTGCTGCCGATGCTCAACCCATCTTGGTCTTGGTCTTGGTCTTGGTCTTGGTCTTGGTCTTGGTCTTGGTCTTGGTCTTGGTCTTGGTCTTGGTCTTGGTCTTGGTCTTGGTCTTGGTCTTGGTCTTGGTCTTGGTCTTCAGCATATCACTTCATCTTGCACCACGATCTCAAGGCTTTTCTTCCCTTTCCCATTCGCCAAAGCGACCGCACTAAACGACAACGCCCCCGCTACCACAGGGGCAGCGAGGGCGTTGCATGACCGGGAAGGTATCAGCCTTGCCCGATATCGAACGACTTATGCCGGACGATGCTCTTCACGGCGACGCTCCGGACGACCAGTGTCTTCACTGATATCCAGCGTACGACCCGCAACGCGAGCGCGTCCCATTTTCGCTAGGGTAGCGGCAGGCAGGTTGTTCGGCAGCTCGACGGTGCTGAAGGACTGACGAATATCGATACGACCGATACGCGCGCCTTCGATGCCACCTTCGTTTGCCAGAGCGCCTACCAGCTGCCCCGGTTTGATGCCTTCACGATGGCCAACGGCCACGCGATAGCGCGTCATGCCTTCGCGCGGACCGCGTTCACGGCGCGGGCCACGTTCGCCACGAGGACTACGCTCGCCACGACCACCGCGATCGTTACGATCATTGCGGTCGTTACGGCTGTCCTGACGCGGCAGCGGACGAATCGGTGCTTCATCAGCGCGAGCCAGCTGAGCAAAGACAGTAGCCAAATCCAGCGGATCGTAACCTTGAGCGACCAGCTCTTCGACCAGTGCACGCTGTGCCATGGACGATTCGCCGCTCAGTGCTTCAACAGCGCGCGCCTTGAAGCGCTCGTCACGATGCGCACGCAGTGCTTTTTCGTCAGGCAGTGCGATGGACTCGATGCGCTGACCGGTAGCACGTTCCAGCCACTGGATGCGACGCATTTCGCGACCACCGACGAAAGTGATGGCCGTGCCTTCACGTCCAGCACGACCGGTACGACCGATACGGTGAACGTAGGCTTCGGTATCGTGCGGCAGGTCGTAGTTGATGACGTGCGTGATACGCGGAACATCAAGACCACGTGCGGCCACGTCTGTCGCAACCAGAACGTCAATTTTGCCGCGTTTCAGACGCGCAACGGTGCGCTCGCGCAGGCTCTGGTCCAGATCGCCGGACAGTGCTGCCGCTGCAACGCCACGCGCAGACAGGTGCTCAACGACCGTCGTACAGGCGGCACGCGTACGTACGAAGACGATCGCGGCGTCCATGTTCTCGACTTCGATCAGGCGGGACAGCGCTTCCAGCTTGGCACTACCTTCTACGCGGCACATGCGCTGCGTGATGGTGGTAGTAACCGCCTTAGCTTCAATCTGCACCTTGACCGGATCAACCAAGTAACGGTTGACGATCTTTTCGATCTCGTGCGGCAGTGTCGCAGAGAAGAAGACGCGCTGAGCCGTCTTCGGCGTGTCACGCAGAACGCGTTCGACATCGTCGATGAAGCCCATACGCAGCATTTCATCAGCTTCGTCCAGCACGAGAGCGGACAGCCCGGACAGGTTCAGGGAACCGCGGTCCAGGTGGTCAATGACGCGCCCCGGCGTACCCACGACGACCTGAGCACCAGCACGCAGACTGCGCAGCTGGTCACGGTAGTCCTGACCACCACACAGCGTCACAACTTCCAGGCCTTCAATGAACTGACCATAACGGCCAAAGTTGACGGCTACCTGCTGAGCCAGCTCGCGCGTCGGCGCCAGCACCAGAACTTGAGCTTCACGACGCGAAACATCGAGACGTGACAGCATCGGCAGCGCAAAGGCCGCCGTCTTGCCAGTACCCGTCTGGGCCTGACCCAACAGATCACGACCTTCCAGCAAGGAAGGGATAGTCTGAAGCTGAATGGGAGAAGGGGTCGTGTATCCGAGGATATCAAGAGACCGGAGAACAGCGGGCAGCAGCCCAAGCGTCTGGAAATCAGACGAGACATCGGACATCGAAGTCATTTCACACCTTACACGAGCCGGACAGGCCCACCCTGCATGACAGATATATGAAGGAATCCCTCATACATAGATGCAAGGTCGACGAACACGGCGATACATGGAAATTCAGGCCACCCTACGAACCACGTGGCCGAATCGCACCTGACATTGTCGGACGGCCATCAGCGGACAGCCGATGACACCATTCCTCATGCACGCACCAGTGGAGACCGATATACCAGTAAAGACAAAGCGTTAAGCCAATACATCAACAACAGGCCATGGGGCTTGTCATTCAAAGTACCCAACGTGACGCTCGCCATACTGATATCTTTCCCACACTTACAAGCCATCACAGGCTTGCCGCATGACCGAATGGACGCTGACGCATACCGGGACAAATCGAGTCCGTCCGGCATCGACAGGACATTGGGAGGGGGCGAATCACTATTGAGGGTAGGGTCTGCACATAGCGAAGAAAGCGTATTCTATCACCAAAAGGGATAACATGCCTATGCCTTTATGACCATTACACAAGGTTTTTAATGAACACTACCCCACAGATTGCCATCTGGGTCGATGCTGACGCCTGCCCACGCGCTATCCGCGAACTTATTGTTCGCGCCGCCGTACGTACTCAACTACCGGCCTGCTTCGTCGCCAACCACCTAGTGCCACTGCCCCGCACACCGTTCGCGATTGCCCTGAATGCGCCACAGGGTGCCGATGCGGCTGATGCCTTAATCGCCGAACGCGTACAGCCCGGTGCACTCGTAATCACGGCCGACCTACCTCTTGCATCCGACGTGCTTAAGAAAGGCGCACTAGTGCTCACCCATCGCGGAGAACCGCTCACGCTCGACAATATTGGCCCTCGCCTCAACATGCGCGACTTCATGGAAACGATGCGCGCTAGCGGCGAACACCACGGCGGAGCGAAACCACTGGGACCACGTGATATCCAGCAGTTCGCTAACGCCTTCGACCGCCAGCTTGCACGTCTCCCCCGTCCAACGCGTTCTTAGTGAACAGTCGTGCCCCAATAGTGTTGCTCAATGCGCATTTGATGCGGCACTCAAAGCGTATTGAGCTTTATGCCCGCCTCGCTCTTTAACCGCCGCACGCCTAGCACTGCGGGGTCTGCGGGGTCTGCGGGGTCTGCGGGGTCTGCGGGGTCTGCGGGGTCTGCGGGGTCTGCGGGGTCTGCGGGGTCTGCGGGGTCTGCGGGGTCTGCGGGGTCTGCGGGGTCTGCGGGGTCTGCGGGGTCTGCGGGGTCTGCGGGGTCTGCGGGGTCTGCGGGGTCTGCGGGGTCTGCGGGGTCTGCGGGGTCTGCGGGGTCTGCGGGGTCTGCGGGGTCTGCGGGAAGCGAACACCTTTTCAAGGCGACTATCAAGCAAGTCATCAATGCCACGCAAGTGCCGAGTCGCAGACACCGATTGAGAAATCGCTATCGCCAAATGACATCTACACATTAAAGGATATACAAGATCAGAGGGCTCTACCCACGCCTTTAGATTAACATTTTATTAAATATGCAGACGCCGCCTCATTATCTAGCGATAATAATATACAATACTGTACAAAATAACAGTCATGTGGAAATAAACAGATAACCAAAACATGCTTTCTTATAAGGTCTATATCAAGTCATTCAATTTGAAAGCCGATATTATGATCGTCACGGTCATAGACCCGATCCAGACTGGAAACGTAACCGCCAACCGTGCAAAATAGTGGTCATGCGCCTGCCATGATTACAAATTTTCATTTTTTTGCACATTGCAGCTGGCACTGACAGCTGTGCCACTGGTCATACCAGTGGGCTTTCGTTTCCCGTCTACACCACGGTGCAAACCGTAAATCAAGGGTTAATACAGCGGCTACTTTCCTGTTCACCCCCTGTACAATCGGGTAATGTTGGCCGTCTCAATATAAATGGCGGTGTATTTTATTCACCTTTTTCGATCATCCACCTTACGGCCACGGTCTTTTCATTCATGTTCCGTTTATTTACCGCGCTGCCTCGCCCCCATAAATTTCTCATGGTGCCCATCTTGTCGATGGTATCTGTTCTGGGCATCCACGCTTACCAGCAACATCGTCCGCAGGCCCCTTTACAGGATGCGCCGCATAACACAGCCGATGTCGCGATGAATCAAGTCAGTGATACCGATAATGAAGACGATGACGGCGATAGCGACGACATCCACTTCGCCGTTGATACGGCAGGTGCTCAGCTGCTGACAGCGCTCAGCCACACCGATCCGATCGACACTGATAGCACCACCATTTCACCGTTTCACCAGCGCTTTCTTTCGGCGTTAACCACCGGTAACGATGCCGATTTCTCTGACGAACTTCCCTATGACGATGACGCGCTCGGCAACCAAGGTGCGCTGGATCAAGAAGTCGCAACAGAGCCAAGCGATGATCAGCTACGCTGGCTCAGCTATACCGTACAACCGGGCGATAGCTTCGGTTCGATTGCCGCTCAGAGCATGGGGCTGGACGCCGTCAAAGTTAGCAACCTGCTCAACAGCCTGCCGGATAACAATACGCGCCGCATTCTGACTCAGCTGCGCATCGGCATGTCCATCGACTATCAGGTCGACGCACGCAACCAGCTGGTATCGCTGCGTGTTATGCGTACTGCACGCGATGGCCTGCTGTTGACGCACGAAGACAGCGGCCGCTATGCCTACACCAATATCCATCGCAACGTAGAACCCATGCAGCGCACCTACGCGGGTACGGTCAACGGTAGCTTCGGCCAATCCGCACAGGCCAGCGGGCTTTCCAGCAGCGAAGTCACCGAAATCACCCGCGCCCTGTCACGCAAGCTTAACTTCCGCGCTCAGGCCCGCGCTGGTGACCAATTCCAAGCACTGATTGAGGCAGACACACTGGACGGCAAGAAGCTCGGCTCACGCGTACTGGCCATCCAGTACAAAGGGGCTTCTTCCAATGTAACGCTCGTACGCTACAACGACAGCTTTTATACGCCGGACGGCCGCGGACTGGATCCGTCATTCAACCGTTTTCCGTTCTCCGGTCAGCACCCCGTCACCTCAGCATTCGATCTGACACGCTTGCACCCGGTCACGCACCGCGTTGCGCCGCACCACGGTACGGACTTTGGTATGCCAACCGGTACGACCATCAAGTCTCCCAGTGCGGGGGTGGTCACACAAGTTGCCTATAACCAGTACGCGGGTCACTATCTTGTCATCGATCACGGTGAAGGCCTCAAGACCCGTTATCTGCACCTGTCACGTTCGCTGGTACGTCAGGGTGAGCGCGTCAACATGGGTGCCCCGATCGCACTCTCAGGCAGCACTGGCCGCGTAACTGGCCCTCACCTTCACTACGAAGTGCTGGTCAGCAACCGTGCTGTCGACCCCATGCGCGTCAAACTGCCGAACGGTCAGCAACTCTCCGGTGCCCAGCTGGCCAGCTTCAAGCGCCAGGCCCAGCAGTTTATCGCTCGTCTCTCCTCTCCAGACAACGACCGTGCCTATGCACAGAATGGCAATGCATCGTTGCAGGAAGGCAAGGGTTCATAAATACAGCGCCCGAAACGCAAAGAGGCATCCCCATGGGGATGCCTCTTTTTTATCAGGTAGAGAACTGCAGCACAGCAGCCCTTTGATCTACCTCTACAGAATCAACGACGTTTGAGTGTCATGTCGATGCCTGTTTTCGGCTGGTTCATGTTAGTGTCCAGCAACTGCAGGTCACCGTTTTCCAGCGGCAGTAGGTTGTAGATGGCGTTGCCTTCCGGTCCACGCAGCTGATAGATCAGCGGATATTTCATTTCACCCGCATTTTCGACGGTGAAGACATTACCTTTGGTCAGCAGCGCTTGACTGCTTTTCCCTTCACGGACGCTGACCAATTCGAACGTTCCGGCATTGCCGTCATTGGCATCACGGACTTTCAGGTTCGTCTTGATACCAGAGCAGTCAACGCACGGCAGAACCCCTTCGTACTGCCCTGCCAGCTTGGTGTAAGGGGTTTGCGGACCGCTTGCACAGCCTGCCAGCGCAGCCAGTACAGCTGCTGCAGCCAGAGTCTTGATTTTCATGGAACCATCTCCTTGTGTTCACACGACATTTCGCATCTCAAGATAGAGTATCCTACACGGATTTTCAAAGCCTACCTGCCGATATAGCGTGGATGCTCCACATGATTCATGACACAGCCAACGCTGACTGGCAAGTTCTACAACAGTAGATATCCTTCATTAAGGCAACTCTGGTAATGGCATAGACGGCACCGCCATTTCTGGCACCTGCTCATGGGCAGATACTCAAGGTGGGGTCATGATCATTCTATTCTGGCTATCCTTCTCCGTGGCCATTGCAGGCACCTTCATCGCCTTGCACGGTGGGCCATTCACCCCGTGCAGAGTCGTCGTGCTCAGCGCCCTAGGCACCGCTATGGGCGCGTTGGTCATCATCGGCAGTCTGGAAGCACTGCTGGGTATTCCACTATTAGGTTGTGCGGTTCTCGTGGTCGCATTGACCGAGCTTGATCCTCCCACCTGAAAGCTCAGTAGTGCACGACAAGCATGCCAAAAGGCGCCACCCTCCAATAAGAGAGTGGCGCCTTTTTCATTCTTACTGAATCGAACGCCCAGCGTAATTTCATCTTCACGCCATATACTGCAGCAGCCACATCACGATAGGTGCAACAACGGCAAACAGCACGGTACTGGTGGTCACGATATTGGTCGCGAAGCGAACATCGCCGCCCGCCTGTCTGGCCAATACCGGCAACACCGCTAGCATAGGCGTTGCCGCCTGCATAACCAGCACCTGCTTCATTGTGATATCGAAAGGCGTAAACGTGAGCAGTACGGCCAGCACCAGCGGCGACAGCACAAAGCGTCCCAGCAATGTGATGATCGTATCGCTATCAAAGCGGATACTGCTCAGCCCCGAGTCGCTCAGCACGATCCCAATGAAGATCAGTGAAAGCGGCGTCACTAGACTACCGACATAGGACAGGGTTTTACCCAGCACTTCTGGCAACGGCAGCCCACTCAGCAGATACAGCACCCCGGCAATGAAGCCCAGCAGAGGCGGCGGCAACAGCTTCTGCAGCGTTACCTTCAACGAAGGCGCTTGGCCTTTCCCCTGCGGGGTATCGTTGGCGATCAGGAAGGCCCCCAACGTCCAGGTCGAAACAGTATTCACAACATAGTAGATGAGGAAGTACTTCATACTGGCTTCGCCAAACAACGCAATGTTGAGAGGCAGCCCAATGAAGATGGTGTTGGCGTTGACGATCCCGTTAATGAATATTCCCCGGCGCCCTACAGGAATATTTAACAGACGGACCAGCAAGAACCCCACGAGATAGGCAATGCCAACACCAATAAACGGACATATAAGCCCGATACCTAGGCTGGCCAGTTCATCACGCTTCAGATAGTGCAGCACGGAAACGAAGATGGACGCTGGCAACGCAATTTTGGTGATCAGCAGTGAAATGTTGCCGGAAAAGCTATCCGCCAGAGAACCTCGCCGTCGTAGCACATACCCTAGTGCAATGATCAAGACGATGATGGCAACACTTTGAATGGATTGCCAGACAGCCATACGCACCTCCTTGTCGCAAACTGCTTCAGACTCATGACGCTTGGCATGAAGGCATCGACAGTCGCTTGTCGTTACCTTGTGATACCCGCTTAGAAAACTTTCAGCTTCAGTTCAGACTATTTCAAGGCGCTTGGCGCGCAGAAAATAAGGAAGTTATTTGGTAGGAAATAAGCTACTGATATTGAACGACACATTCAGCCGCGAAGAATCGCACGATAGACGTCATACTGAAGGTGGCAGTGAAACGGAAGGGGGAATTGCCTGTCTCAACTGCATGCAGATATGCAGAAGCCGAACTAGGTAATAATGAAGAATGAAGAGAGAAACGAGGAAGAAAACACAAGAAAGGACAGGATGGTGGGCCCAGCAGGACTTGAACCTGCGACCAAGCGATTATGAGTCGCCTGCTCTAACCAACTGAGCTATAGGCCCAAAGCAAAAGCGCGCATATGATAACTAAAGCTAGCTCCCAAAGCTAGTGCAACATGGTGATGTAACCCTCTGCTTTGATACAGGATGATATGATGAATTTACGGAAAGGATACCTTTATTCTCTGGCCCTCACGGCCACGGCACTGACGGGTTCGCTGACCTTATCGGCCAACGCAGCGCCAACAGGCTGGGCGCTGGAACCCCAGCAAAGCCGACTGGATATCCAGCTGACCGACCACCGTCAAGCAGGCAACACGCTAACACGCATGCAGGCAGCGCCTATATCCGGCACGATCAACGCACGTGGCGATATTGATATCCCGCTGTCATTGAACCAACTGGACGTTGTCGCACAGCTTCCTCCCATGCTGACCCAGAAAGCACTCAAGCAAGGCACAAAACACATTCAAGGTCATATCGACCCTGCCGTACTGAGCGAATTGGCCCCCAATAAGAGCACGACGACCACCGTGAAGCTGTGGGATCCGGCTCATCACCCAGACAGTCGACAGATCACAACGACACCGGTTCAGCTTACCCGACTAAACGACGGACTGATCCAAATGACCACATCGTCGCCCGTGACAGTAGACATCAGCCCATTGCTGCGCCAAGACAATGCCCCGCTAATTACCAACTTGCTTGGCTATCAGCAGCTTGATAACCACGCACAGGTCACTTTTCACGGTACACTACGCACACAGGGATAAGTCGGCGACACATCGTGCGCTCGTTCCTACCTTCCCGGCCTCGGCAAACGCGCCGGCCGGGAACTTACGTCCAGATCATCACAGCGACAGCCATCATGCCCGCGTCTTCATTCATCTCCGCCCTTACCATTGATGCTCCTGCCTGGCCTGAATGGTTGCCCCCAGAAAGCCCACTGGTGCTGGTACGGTGCCACTTTTCCGTCGAGGCCTATCACGATGATGAATTTGCCCGCCACGACATACCACAACCTCTCCGGTTGCAGCGTGCGGTCACTAAACGTCGAAGCGAATTTCTGGCCGGCAGAATATGTGCTCGGCAGGCGCTGGCGAAGCTAGGCATTGATGGGCAAGCAGGGAGTAAAGCCGAACGCAGAGACCCCATCTGGCCCAAAGAATGCACCGGCACCATCACCCACAGTCACGG
Organism: Zymobacter palmae; assembly: GCF_003610015.1. Classification (NCBI taxonomy): domain Bacteria; kingdom Pseudomonadati; phylum Pseudomonadota; class Gammaproteobacteria; order Oceanospirillales; family Halomonadaceae; genus Zymobacter; species Zymobacter palmae. The sequence goes on along the minus strand of NZ_AP018933.1, from coordinate 941,307 downwards.
TGTCGCTGCCGCACTTGTGGGATATGCGCGGCACTGGCAAGGGCTCGGGATCGACATTGAACACTGGATCAACACGGAAAGTGCGCGCCATCTTTCCAGCGCCATTCTGCAACCACATGAACAGCAATTGCTTGATGAGGATGACATCCGCTTCGCCCAACAACTGACATTGTTGTTTTCGGCCAAAGAATCGCTGTTCAAGGCGCTCAATCCGCTCACCGGCACCTCCTTCTACTTCCACGACGCGTCACTGGTGCACTTGAATGAAGGGGCGCAGACACTGACGCTACGCCTTGATTGCACGCTGAATGAACAATGGCCAGCAGGCACCACGCTGATATGCCACTACTCCTATAGCCCTGCATACATCACGACGTGGCTCACGATCCCCGCCTGACCTAACCAGGCAGGTATCTCATTGTGTTAGCCCCTAGTGTCAAGTCCATCATAGTTCACCACGCACACATGCTACCCAACCCCCATCCGGAACGATCCTGCATGAGGTAGTTGCATGCCGCCAAGAACAAGCCATAGCCCTGCTGCAAAACAGCGGCTAGGCTCAGAGACTCGCCTGAATTTTTGTATACACTGCCGAGATTGACCATCTAAACGGATGCGTAACAGGCACGTTTGACAGAATGAGCTGGATACGCTGACATGAGAGTGTTAGCCACTGCGCTGACCAGATTGTCGTCTCTTTAATCCAACATTCCCATCACAAGGAACAGCCCATGTTTAGCCAGCTCTTTGCAGTCATGGCACCGGTACTGTTCGGCGCAGGGCTCGGTTTCTTCTGGATCAAACTGGGCTACTCCTTTCCGACCGCCTTCGTTTCCCGCTTGACGCTCAACATCGGCACTCCTTGTCTGATTCTCGCCAAGCTGCCCACATCGGGCGTTACGATGGCCAACTTCAACTCCATTCTCGTCGCCATGGTAATGATCATGATATTGATGGCGATCGCGGGCTACGGCCTATGCCGTTGGAGAAAACTGGACTGGCAGGTATATCTCCCCGCCATGCTGTTCCCCAACACGGGGAATATGGGGCTGCCTATTTCGCAGTACGCCTTCAAGGACAAAGGGTTTGGTATCGCAATTGCGATTATGGTCATCGTCAGTCTTGTGCAGTTCACTCAAGGCAGCATGACATCCAAGAAGCCCCTACTGAGCTTCATCAAGACCCCCACTATCTACGCCATCGCAATCTCACTGATCATGATGGCAACAAACAGCCACCTCCCCGGCTGGCTGTTCAACACCGTGGACCTGATCTCCGGCTTCACCATTCCACTGATGCTAATCACACTGGGTGTATCCCTTGCCAGCATTCAGGCCAAGAATATTGTGGTGGGCCTCAGCTTCGGCCTGCTCCGCACCCTGCTGGCTGTGGCCATTTGCCTACTGGTCAGCACGGTATTGCATCTCGATGCGTATAAGACAGGTCAGATCCTGCTTCAGGTCTGCATGCCGGTCGCCGTTTACAACTACCTCTTTGCACAACGCGCCGGACGCTCACCTGAAACCGTGGCAGGCCTCGTGCTGTGTTCGACACTACTATCGTTCATCTATCTGCCGATCATTTTGCACTTCATCTTCATATACGCACCGTCCGTGTAAGACCAAGGTAAGGGTGAGCCGTGTACCAGCACGACTCACCCTTCCTCCTACCTAGAGTTCTTTTTGCTTTTGCTCAAAGCCCGACTGCACCGTCAATGTGCGGATGTGCGGATGTGCGGATGTGCGGATGTGCGGATGTGCGGATGTGCGGATGTGCGGATGTGCGGATGTGCGGATGTGCGGATGTGCGGATGTGCGGATGTGCGGATGTGCGGATGTGCGGATGTGCGGATGTGCGGATGTGCGGATGTGCGGATGTGCGGATGTGCGGATGTGCGGATGTGCGGATGTGCGGATGTGCGGATGTGCGGATGTGCGGATGTGCGGATGTGCGGATGTGCGGATGTGCGGATGTGCGGATGTGCGGATGTGCGGATGTGCGGATGTGCGGATGTGCGGATGTGCGGATGTGCGGATGTGCGGATGTGCGGATGTGCGGATGTGCGGATGTGCGGATGTGCGGATGTGCGGATGTGCGGATGTGCGGATGTGCGGATGTGCGGATGTGCGGCCAGCATGATAGCGCTTCTCTCACCTCTGGCAAGCTCACTTTCTGCAAAAATCTAGCAAAACCATTGAATATGATAACCAAGCCAAAAGCCTGACCTTTAGACTAGTTTCAACATTCCACACCTTTTCTCAGTGCTTTCCGCTATAGGAGGTGATGAAATTTTCTTTTATTTCAAACAGTCAACTTCGGCTATTTCTCTATTGAGAAATAGGCAACGGTACATCACTACTCTCTGCCGCGACGTGCACATTTTTCTTTGAATAACTTCGGTGTTAGTCTTTATTCAAACTTATAGCTATCTTGACATTATCCCCAAACCAATAATCGGTTTTATATGATTTTGGTTTCGAGGCGTACTTCGGGAAGCGCGCCACCGTGGTTTCACCGATATTTAGCGGTGAGTTGGCACTCTCCTTCTTACTCACAAGGTCAAGGACGCCATTATGTCTTCACAGAAATCCGTTACGATAGATCAGCAAGGCTCTGCCTTACTCAGCAACCCGCTGCTCAATAAAGATACCGCGTTCTCCGAGCAGGAACGCACAACCTATGGACTCCGCGGACTACTTCCATTCCAGATAGAAACCCTTGATGACCAGGCCAAACGTGCCTATCAGCAGTTCAGCTCATACGAGAAGGCTATTGACCGCCATATCTATCTTCGTGAATTACAAGATCGCAATGAAACGTTGTTCTTCCGCCTCGTAAGCGACCATCTCGAAGAGATGCTGCCGATTATCTACACGCCTACCGTAGGTGAAGCCTGCCAGACATTCTCTCACATCTACCGTGGCAGCCGTGGCCTATTCATTGCCTACCCAGACCAAGACAATATCGATACCATTCTGGCCAATGTGGATCAGGACGATGTCAGTGTCATCGTGGTAACCGATGGGGAAAGAATTCTAGGCCTTGGCGACCTAGGCGCGGGTGGAATGGGTATTCCTATTGGCAAACTTGGCCTTTACACGGCCTGCGGTGGTATCGACCCAGCAAAAACACTGCCTATCACTCTTGATGTAGGTACCAATAACCAAGACCTGCTGAATGACGCCACGTACATTGGCTGGCATCACGAACGCATCCGCGGCGAAGAGTACTACAATTTCGTTGAACGCTTCGTGGCGGCCGTCATGAAACGCTGGCCGAATGTACTCCTGCAATTTGAGGACTTCGCACAGATCAATGCACTGCCTTTACTTCAAAAATATCGTGATCGCCTGTGCTGCTTCAATGATGACATTCAAGGCACAGCCGTAGTGGCACTGGGCACACTCTATTCCGCCTGCAAAGCACGTCAGGTGCAACTTCGCGATCAGCGCATCATCTTTGTCGGTGCAGGCTCCGCAGGTTGCGGCATCGCCGAACAGATCGTCGCAGCTATGCAGGAAGACGGCCTCAGCGAGCAGGAAGCTCGAGGCAGGATCTTTATGATCGACCGTAACGGCCTCGTTACCGATGATATGAAGGATATCCCGGACTTCCAGAAAAAACTGGCACAACCAACGACCACTGTTGCCTCGTGGAATTTAACAGCAAAAAGTGCGTTATCTACGATAGTAGAACACGTCAAACCAACAATTCTTATTGGCGTATCAGGCCAGGCAGGCCTCTTCAATGAAGATGTCATTACCACCATGTATCGCCATTGCCCAACGCCGCTGGTCATGCCACTTTCCAACCCTACATCGCGTATTGAAGCCGTACCTGCCGATATTCTGAAATGGACGCAAGGCAACGCCTTGGTAGCAACAGGCAGTCCTTTCGAGCCCGTAAATATCGATGGTACGTCCTATCCCATCGCACAGTGCAACAATGCCTATATTTTCCCAGGCATTGGCCTTGGCATCATTGCGGCACAGGCACACCGAGTAACAGACAGCATGCTAATGGCCGCAGCTAGAGCGCTGTCCGACTGTTCTCCGGTAGCACAATCCGGAAAAGGCGCCGTCCTGCCCTCTTTCAAGGATATAAAAGAGGTAAGCCTGCGCATCGCAGAGGCCGTCGCCCAGCAAGCCGTTGAAGAGGGCGTGACCGAAGGCCGAGATAGTACGCCTTTGAAGGAACGCCTTGAGGCACACTTCTGGACACCCGCGTACGCTTGCTACGGCTAGAGCTGCAGCATTCGTCTTGCGATAACTAAACACCCCGATGATGGCCTGAGTAGCGGATCATCGGGGTATTTTCATGACGGCATCTAGTAGCTGTTGGCTGTTTGGGACAGATGAGCGATCGGCAGACGATGGAGCGGTGCGTTACTGAGGTGTCTGCCGTTTTTGGAGGCAGGGCCTTAGGGTTACGCTGCCGCTCTTCTTCTCTTGGTTCTGGCCACTCATCTGCGCTTCTTAGCCACGGCGACGAGGGCGGGCACGGCCGTTATCACTCGTCTGCAACCTTAGCCTGCTGCCTTGGCCCCTAGCTCCCAAAGCAAATACCCCCGACCATTGCTGGCCGGGGGTATTCAGTAGAGATGCTTGACGATGACCTACTCTCACATGGGGAAGCCCCACACTACCATCGGCGCTGAGCGGTTTCACTTCTGAGTTCGGCATGGGATCAGGTGGTACCCGCTCGCTATGGTCGTCAAGCGTATTCGGTTCGGTCTCGATGCCTAAGGCACCGCAACCTAAATCTGTAAATCATGCTGGGCCGAGATCGTCTCGTAGCGTATCCGTTGTTTTCGGATCGTGTCTATAACCCTTTGGGGTTATATGGTCAAGCCTCACGGACCATTAGTACACGTTAGCTCAACGCATTGACTGCGCTTCCACACCGTGCCTATCAACCTCGTAGTCTTCGAGGGTCCTTTAGGGGGCTCAAGGCCCCAGGGAAGTCTCATCTTGAAGGGGGCTTCCCGCTTAGATGCTTTCAGCGGTTATCCCGTCCGAACATAGCTACCCGGCAATGCCACTGGCGTGACAACCGGAACACCAGAGGTTCGTCCACTCCGGTCCTCTCGTACTAGGAGCAGCTCTTCTCAAACTTCCAACGCCCACGGCAGATAGGGACCGAACTGTCTCACGACGTTCTAAACCCAGCTCGCGTACCACTTTAAATGGCGAACAGCCATACCCTTGGGACCGACTTCAGCCCCAGGATGTGATGAGCCGACATCGAGGTGCCAAACACCGCCGTCGATGTGAACTCTTGGGCGGTATCAGCCTGTTATCCCCGGAGTACCTTTTATCCGTTGAGCGATGGCCCTTCCATACAGAACCACCGGATCACTAGAACCTACTTTCGTACCTGCTCGACGTGTCTGTCTCGCAGTCAAGCACCCTTATGCTCTTGCACTCACTGCACGGTTTCCAACCGTACTGAGGGTACCTTCGTGCTCCTCCGTTACTCTTTGGGAGGAGACCGCCCCAGTCAAACTACCCACCACACACTGTCCTTCTACCGGATAACGGTAGCAAGTTAGAACGCCAATGATGTCAGGCTGGTATTTCAAGGTTGGCTCCACTGCAACTGGCGTCACAGTTTCAAAGCCTCCCAGCTATCCTACACAGACAACATCAGCATCCAGTGTGAAGCTATAGTAAAGGTTCACGGGGTCTTTCCGTCTAGCCGCGGGAACACTGCATCTTCACAGCGATTTCAATTTCACTGAGTCTCGGGTGGAGACAGTGTGGCCATCATTACGCCATTCGTGCAGGTCGGAACTTACCCGACAAGGAATTTCGCTACCTTAGGACCGTTATAGTTACGGCCGCCGTTTACCGGGGCTTCGATCAGGAGCTTCGGACGAGTCCTAACACCATCAATTAACCTTCCGGCACCGGGCAGGCGTCACACCCTATACGTCCGCTCACGCGTTAGCAGAGTGCTGTGTTTTTAATAAACAGTTGCAGCCACCTGGTATCTTCGACCGGTTGGGGCTCTGAGAGCAAGTCTCTTCACCTTACGCCGGCGCACCTTCTCCCGAAGTTACGGTGCCATTTTGCCTAGTTCCTTCACCCGAGTTCTCTCAAGCGCCTTGGTATTCTCTACCTGACCACCTGTGTCGGTTTGGGGTACGGTCACACAGTACCTGAAGCTTAGAGGTTTTTCCTGGAAGCGTGGCATCAATGACTTCCTGAGTCCGAGGAATCAGTTCGTCTCGTATCTCGACTTTAAGCAAGCGGATTTGCCTACTTGCTCAGCCTACATACTTTCACCAGGACAACCGTCGCCTGGCTCACCTAGCCTTCTCCGTCACCCCATCGCAGTACTGTCTGGTACAGGAATATTAACCTGTTTCCCATCGACTACGCCTTTCGGCCTCGCCTTAGGGGCCGACTCACTCTGCTCCGATTAACGTCGAACAGAAAACCTTGGTCTTCCGGCGAGGGAGGTTTTCACTCCCTTTATCGTTACTCATGTCAGCATTCGCACTTGTGATACCTCCAGCATGCCTTACAGCACACCTTCGCAGGCTTACACAACGCTCCTCTACCGCTCAACACTAAGGTGTTGAACCCGTAGCTTCGGTACTTGGTTTGAGCCCCGTTACATCTTCCGCGCAGGCCGACTCGACTAGTGAGCTATTACGCTTTCTTTAAAGGGTGGCTGCTTCTAAGCCAACCTCCTAGCTGTCTGAGCCTTCCCACATCGTTTCCCACTTAACCAAGATTTTGGGACCTTAGCTGACGGTCTGGGTTGTTTCCCTTTTCACGACGGACGTTAGCACCCGCCGTGTGTCTCCCATGCTGCACTCACCGGTATTCGGAGTTTGCCTCGGGTTGGTAAGTCGGGATGACCCCCTAGCCGAAACAGTGCTCTACCCCCGGCGGTGATACATGAGGCGCTACCTAAATAGCTTTCGAGGAGAACCAGCTATCTCCGAGCTTGATTAGCCTTTCACTCCGATCCACAAGTCATCCGAATCTTTTTCAACAGATCCCGGTTCGGTCCTCCAGTTGATGTTACTCAACCTTCAACCTGCTCATGGATAGATCGCCCGGTTTCGGGTCTATTCCCAGCAACTATGTCGCCCATTTAAGACTCGGTTTCCCTACGCCTCCCCTATACGGTTAAGCTCGCTACTGAGAATAAGTCGCTGACCCATTATACAAAAGGTACGCAGTCACAGAACAAGTCTGCTCCCACTGCTTGTACGCACACGGTTTCAGGATCTATTTCACTCCCCTCACTGGGGTTCTTTTCGCCTTTCCCTCACGGTACTGGTTCACTATCGGTCAGCCAGGAGTATTTAGCCTTGGAGGATGGTCCCCCCATGTTCAGTCAAAGTTTCACGTGCTCCGACCTACTCGATTTCACCTTAATTGCATTTTCGCGTACGGGGCTATCACCCACTATGGCGTGCATTTCCAAACACTTCCGCTAATACAACTAAGACTTAAGGGCTAGTCCCCGGTCGCTCGCCGCTACTGGGGGAATCTCGGTTGATTTCTTTTCCTCGGGGTACTTAGATGTTTCAGTTCTCCCGGTTTGCCTCCATACCCTATGTATTCAGGTAAGGATACCCGTCTTATGACGGGTGGGTTTCCCCATTCAGAGATCACCGGATCAAAGGTCATTTGCCACCTCCCCGATGCTTATCGCAGGCTATCACGTCTTTCATCGCCTCTGGCTGCCTAGGCATCCACCGTGTGCGCTTAATCGCTTGACCATATAACCCGAAAGAGTCATAGATCACGATTCAAACGAAAACAATTTTCGCCGGATACGCTTGAGACGTATCTCATTTGCCAATGTCACGGCCTATCGGATGCTACTTCCGAGGAAGTAAAATCTGACGGCGTTCCATTGGACTTGGCATCAGCATGATTTACATTGTTAAAGAGCAATACTGCGAGCAAGAAGCTTACAGTCAGGAAACAACATGCATCACATGATGTGGTATTGATTATTACACTCTCTAATAATCAATCATCAGGCAATGAAGATTGGTTCGTGACTAGAAGCTAGATCACTAAACTAAGTACTGGGTAACCGGCCATCAAGACAGTCAGATGGTGGAGCCAAGGAGGATCGAACTCCTGACCTCCTGCGTGCAAGGCAGGCGCTCTCCCAGCTGAGCTATGGCCCCATATAATAATGGTGGGTCTGGGCAGACTCGAACTGCCGACCTCACCCTTATCAGGGGTGCGCTCTAACCAACTGAGCTACAGACCCGGCAACTGCTTGCGCACGGCCAGGGAATATCCCCTGCAGTACTTCGCTCTATCAAGATCAGGCAATTTGTTGTGGGTACTTAAGATCACGAGGTGATCATTTTACGTTTAAGGAGGTGATCCAGCCGCAGGTTCCCCTACGGCTACCTTGTTACGACTTCACCCCAGTCATGAACCACACCGTGGTAACCGTTTTCCCGAAGGTTAAACTAGCCACTTCTGGTGCAATCCACTCCCATGGTGTGACGGGCGGTGTGTACAAGGCCCGGGAACGTATTCACCGCGACATTCTGATTCGCGATTACTAGCGATTCCGACTTCACGGAGTCGAGTTGCAGACTCCGATCCGGACTGAGGCGAGCTTTCTGGGATTAGCTTCACGTCGCCGCTTCGCAACCCTCTGTACTCGCCATTGTAGCACGTGTGTAGCCCTACTCGTAAGGGCCATGATGACTTGACGTCGTCCCCACCTTCCTCCGGTTTGTCACCGGCAGTCTCCTTAGAGTTCCCGACCGAATCGCTGGCAAATAAGGATAGGGGTTGCGCTCGTTACGGGACTTAACCCAACATTTCACAACACGAGCTGACGACAGCCATGCAGCACCTGTCTCAGAGTTCCCGAAGGCACCCATCCATCTCTGGAAAGTTCTCTGGATGTCAAGAGTAGGTAAGGTTCTTCGCGTTGCATCGAATTAAACCACATGCTCCACCGCTTGTGCGGGCCCCCGTCAATTCATTTGAGTTTTAGTCTTGCGACCGTACTCCCCAGGCGGTCAACTTAGTGCGTTAGCTGCGCCACTAAATCCTCAAGGGATCCAACGGCTAGTTGACATCGTTTACGGCGTGGACTACCAGGGTATCTAATCCTGTTTGCTACCCACGCTTTCGCGCCTCAGCGTCAGTGTCAGTCCAGAAGGCCGCCTTCGCCACTGGTATTCCTCCAGATCTCTACGCATTTCACCGCTACACCTGGAATTCTACCTTCCTCTCCTGCACTCAAGTCTGCCAGTTCCAAATGCTGTTCCCAGGTTAAGCCCGGGGCTTTCACATCTGGCTTAACAGACCGCCTACGCGCCCTTTACGCCCAGTAATTCCGATTAACGCTCGCACCCTCCGTATTACCGCGGCTGCTGGCACGGAGTTAGCCGGTGCTTCTTCTGTGGGTGATGTCCTTCCTGAAACGTATTAGGTCTCAGGCTTTCTTCCCCACTGAAAGTGCTTTACAACCCTAAGGCCTTCTTCACACACGCGGCATGGCTGGATCAGGCTTTCGCCCATTGTCCAATATTCCCCACTGCTGCCTCCCGTAGGAGTCTGGGCCGTGTCTCAGTCCCAGTGTGGCTGATCATCCTCTCAGACCAGCTATGGATCGTTGCCTTGGTGAGCCATTACCTCACCAACTAGCTAATCCAACATGGGCTCATCCGATAGCGAAAGGTCCGAAGATCCCCTCCTTTCTCCCGTAGGACGTATGCGGTATTAGCGTGCGTTTCCACACGTTATCCCCCACTATCGGGCAGATTCCCATGCATTACTCACCCGTCCGCCGCTCGCCACCAGGAAGCAAGCTTCCCGTGCTGCCGCTCGACTTGCATGTGTTAGGCCTGCCGCCAGCGTTCAATCTGAGCCATGATCAAACTCTTCAGTTTAAATCTTTCATTGGTCATTAGGTGACCAATCCGGCTCGAGTATCGAAACAACTCATTGAATCGATGAGTTACTTGATGCTCGAAATGATGATTCACTTCGAAAACCTCAAGCACCCACACAAATTGCCTGATCATCTTGTTAAAGAGCGTCTTGCGAGCGGCGTTTGCTGCTCAGCAAGTGGAAGCACATTCTACATTTCCTGAAGATTTTGTCAACCGCCGATTTGGCGATCATTTCAGGAGACGATACGGCTATCTCAACTGAAACCTCTTCAAAAAAAGCGAAGACCTACAAGAGGTTAGCTTCCGTGCCACCCGGCGTTTGCCCTGGCAGCGAGGGCGTACTTTACAGAGATCACCGGGGGTTGGCAAGGGCTTTATGCAGGAAAATGTAATTTCATTTCGAAACGCGAAACTGGCGTGCATAATCTTTCGTATAAAGTGCACTACCTTCGAATGAAGACGCCTCCAATGCAGGGCCGATGAGAATAAGTGCACTGCGCGTGATGGCTTGCCCTTTTACCCTATGTGTCAGCTTACCCAATGGCGCCTTGATGACCTGCTCATCAGGCCAGCTTGCCCTGTATACGACCGCAGCAGGACACCCCTCTCCATAGAAAGGAAGTGCACGCTCAACGACGCTTTCGAGCTGCTGGATGGCCAAATGGATAGCAAGCGTGGCCCCGGTAGCGGCAAAGGACTCCAGTGTTTCGTTGGCAGGCATCGCCGAGGCTCGGCCTGCAATGCGGGTCAGCACCACGCTCTGCGTAACGGCAGGCACTGTCAGCTCTCGCTGCAACAGTGCGCTGGCCGCAGCAAAAGCGGGAACGCCCGGTGTCAGCGTATAAGGAATGGACAGCTGTTCAAGTAGGCGGAGCTGCTCTGCCAATGCACTGAAAAATGAAAGATCGCCGGAATGAAGGCGAGCAACCTGGCATCCTTCCTCAGCCGCTTGCTGGTAGAGCGCCGTCAGTGACTGCAGGTCCAAAGGCGCCGTGTTTACCAGCCGGGCTTTTTCACTGCAATAATCCAGCAGTTCTTCATTCACCGTTGATCCCGCGTACAGGCACCAGTCACAGCGCTGAAGGAGCTGCATACCTCGCAGCGTGATCAAATCCGCGGCTCCGGGTCCTGCTCCTATAAAGTGTACGCAAGCCTTCATATGCGTTGATGTCCTCTTTGCATAGTGCGGAAGCAGTTCAATGCCAACTTTTAAGTATGTGTGTACTCACACTACTTCTACCTACTTCTACCTACTTCTACCTACTTCTACCTACTTCTACCTACTTCTACCTACTTCTACCTACTTCTACCTACTTCTACCTACTTCTACCTACTTCTACCTACTTCTACCTACTTCTACCTACTTCTACCTACTTCTACCTACTTCTACCTACTTCTACCTACTTCTACCTACTTCTACCTACTTCTACCTACTTCTACCTACTTCTACCTACTTCTACCTACTTCTACCTACTTCTACCTACTTCTACCTACTTCTACCTACTTCTACCTACTTCTACCTACTTCTACCTACTTCTACCTACTTCTACCTACTTCTACCTACTTCTACCTACTTCTGCCTGTGTGTTGACGACGACACTGGTTCGGTTTGCTGCCAACACCACTGGGTAATCGTGCGCGCGGGCTTCCAGCCGCGCATACGTCCCAGCGGTTCGACGTATTCCATGGCCACGCGGGTCAGCTGTCCACCGTGTTGTTTATGCAGTTCATACAGCAGTTGTTCGGTTTCTAGGGTCACGGCATTCACCACTAGTCGTCCGTAATATGTCAGTCGGGACATACAGTAATTGACCAGTGCATGTGAAGCGCCCCCGCCAATAAAGACTGCATTCGGTGAGGGCTGAGCGTCGAGAATGGCGGTGCCGGTATGAAGGTCGTGCTCAAAGAGCTGCAGATGGGGAACTCCAAAACGTTGAGCATTGCGTTGGATGATTCCGCACCGTGCCAAGTGCCGTTCAACGGCGATGGCGGCCATCTCTGGTCCAGCTCGCAGCCATTCAATGGCGATAGCGCCCGACCCTGCGCCAAGGTCCCAAAGCCGTTCGCCAGGATGAGGCCGAAGATGCGCCAGCGTCATAGCACGCACATCGCTGCGTGTAATCTGCCCATCGTTTTCGAATAGCTCGTCGGGGCGCCCGGGAGCAAGGCCGTGGCATCGTTCGGGGTGATCTGCGATCAGTTCCAGCGCCATAATATTGAGTGAATGGAGATCCTGCTGGCCGAGTACACCCTGCCATTGATCAACCTGGAGACGACAACAACGTTGCTGATCGCCGCCAAGCGCTTCCAGAAGAGTGATATGGGAGCGACCGAACCCCGCTGCGCACAGCATGCCGGCCAAGCGGTGAGGCGCTTCGGCATCAGAGGTCAGCACCAGTACGCGTTGTCCGTGTTCCAACACGCGATACAGGGACGTTTCATCGCGCCCATGCAGCGACAGTACGAGGGTGTGCTGCTGCAACCACCCCATCTGCGCACAGGCATGACTGATGGAAGAGACTCCAGGAATAACGGTCATTTCATGAAGCGGTATACGTTCAACCAGCCAACCACCCAAACCATAATGGAAGGGATCACCGCTGACCAACACGACGACGTGTGGGGTGTGCCGAAGCCGAAGCAGTGCGTCCATGCCCTTGCTCAGTGGTGATAACCAAGGCATCGTGCTGGCCGCAGACGAAGCCACTTTGTCCAGTAAACGCTGCGCACCGAAGACATAAGTGGCGTTGGCTAGGGCATCCTTCGCCGCAGGCGTCAGCCCTTGTTCCCCCTCCTCCCCTACGCCGATGACAGTGAGCCAGCGAGCGGATTTTTCCATGACATCGTGCATATGGATACCTTGCACCTAATGTTGAATCACAGCGTAATGCTTCACGAACATTGTGCGTCATTTTCGGAACCAGACCACGAGACACCGCCTCGAACAAGCAGCAGGAAACTTGTTCATCGCGGCAATGACTCACGGATATCGTTCTCTTCTTTCATCCGCTCCTTTTCAGGCATTGGCGTCGACACCCTAGCAGCAACGCCATGCCCCCATTACCCAAAGGCAGCGGGCAGCGGGCAGCGGGCAGCGGGCAGCGGGCAGCGGGCAGCGGGCAGCGGGCAGCGGGCAGCGGGCAGCGGGCAGCGGGCAGCGGGCAGCGGGCAGCGGTAATCATCAAAAAAGTCTGTTGAAGATCAAGCTACCGTGACGAAAATCCGACAATAAACGGCGGTACAAGGCGCTGCTAATCATGCGCAGAGTGCAACGGGCACAAGACGATCGCAACAAAGAAGGTTATGTTACATCGCGTCGACCATTGCCATCTGCCACACACCGAGCCTCACTATGAGCCACTCTCATCGACCTGCGGGCCATATTCTTATTCTAGGCGGCACCACGGAAGCAAAACTGCTGGCTCAGCAGCTGACCGTGCATGTACCGGGCTGCCGGCTGACGATGTCACTGGCCGGACGCACGCGCTCTCCACTGCGCCAGCCCATTCCCACGCGCACAGGTGGCTTTGGCGGTGTGGAGGGGCTCGCACGCTGGCTTATCGAACACCAAGTCAGTCTGCTGATCATAGCGACCCACCCTTTTGCTGCGCAGATGCCGGTTAATGCCGTGGCCGCTGCGCGACAGGCGGGCATCCCTTCTCTTCGGCTGCTGCGCCCGGCATGGTTACCTGAACCTGGCGCTGACTGGCACAGATGCGATTCACTCTCACAGGCTGTGCAACGTCTAGGCGAAGCGCCTCAGCGCGTGTTTCTGCCTATTGGTCGTCAGTCCGCGGCCTCGTTCGCGGCGGCACCTCAACATACGTATCTTGTGCGCAGCATAGAGCCACTGGATGACGACATGGCACTGCCTCATATTCACTCGCTGCTGGCACGTGGGCCTTTCTCACTGCACGAAGAAGAGACCTTGATGACGCGTTGGTGCATCACGCGCATGGTCTGCAAGAACAGCGGCGGCCACTCTATGGCAGCGAAACTGCAGGCGGCACATACACTGGACATCCCCGTGATTATGGTCGAGCGGCCTAGACTGCCGATCAACGTCAGCACCTTTGAGTCCGTGACTTCGCTTATCCGCGCTTTGCCACATTTCCTCGCACGCTAAGGCATTCATAAGACCGCCACGCGCCATGGCCCATCTGCGCTACTCAGGCCTTCGGCCAATACAGGTGATCTTCGTCGATATACGCCGTCGGCACACTGTCCGTCAGCCAAACGCCGTTATCGGCCTGATAGAAGGCCTGCCCGCCCAAGTACATATCTCGTGCCCGTATTGTAAGAACTACAGGATCACCGTGACGTGCGCCTACTTTGACGGCCGTGCCTTGATCCGCAGAAAGGTGTACATGATGGCGACTTCCCGCTATCAGCCCTTGAGCGAGAATGCGACCTAAAAAGCGTGATGCGGTGCCGTGATAAAGCACCTCGGGCGGCTGACAGGCGGTATAGCGTATCTTGATTCGTTCGAGTGAATGCCCTTGGACGGCTCGGATGGATGCGCGATCGTCACTGATAGCAAAGCGCTGCTTATCATTGGTTGCGACCACCTCGTCCAGCTGCTCACGCGTGAATACGCGCTTGCTGGCTCGCGCTTTTTGGATTAGCTCATCAATTGAAGCCCATCCTTGCGAATCCAGCGTCAGCGAAATGGCATCGGGGTTGTGGCGCAGAACGTAGCTCAGAAAGCGACTGATATCATTCAACTGCATATGATGTCCCTGTTGGCATGGCGACAAGCAGTGTGGCTCGTAAAAGCCACCGCTGCGGCCACTGCCTTATTCGTTATTATCGAAGCTGCACTATGGCTGATAGCGCGGCGTGTATACCAGCGGCTGGCGCTGGGGGCGTTCAATCACACGTGTAGCATTTGCCCCAACGATCACCAGCGTTGCCATGTCCACACCTTCTGAAGAAGCCTCTTGCAACGCACTTACCCAATAGCGCGCATCAGGGCGGCCGGCAGCGCGTCCGTAGAGTACAACGGTATCGGCGGGCAAGCGGGCACGCAGATGATCAAATGCGGCGTCCAGCTGCCAAGGCCGTGCTGTCGAGCGAGGGTTATAAAACGCCATCACGAAATCCCCCGCCACGGCTGCATCTAGGCGTTTGAGTACGGTCGTCCACGGTTTGAGGTTGTCGGACAGCGAGATCGCACAGAAGTCGTGCCCCAGCGGTGCACCACACTCGGCGGCCACCGCTAGCATCGCCGTCACGCCGGGAACGAACGCCACGGTAAGCGTACGCCATTCAGCCGGCCCTGCGTCAATCTGTTCGCAGACCGCCGCCGCCATAGCAAAAACTCCGGGATCGCCACCCGATACCATCGCCACACGATGCCCGGCCGCCGCCTGAGTCAGTGCCTCGCGTGCGCGCTGTGCTTCGACACGGTTATCGGACGCTATGCGCTGCTGGTGCGGTGCCAAGGTCAGACGATCAAGGTAAGGTCCATAGCCGTATATCAACGTGGCATCGGCTACGGCTTGCTGCGCCTGAGGCGTACAGCAGGCCTGACTGCCCGGGCCGATGCCGATAACGACCAAATGCCCGATGCCTTTCTTTGTCTGATCGCACATCAGCCTGTCACCTCATTTGCGACGGTACCTGCGGCACTCAACGCGCGTGCCCCGGGCACCAGAATCAAGGAGAGATAAGGTGCCGCATCATCAGGGGCCAGCTGAGATAACGGCACACACCGCTCGGATGGCTGACCACAGTATTCAATGTACTGGGCGTCATCAATCAGCTGCAGACGGTCGAGCAGTTGACGAATACGCGCCAGATGACGCCCGACCTTCATGATCACAATGGCATCACTGCGCTCCAGATGACGCGCCAGCTGTTCATCAGCCAGCGTACCCGGCAGGACACTGACGACCTCCTGCCCTTGGCAGAAAGGGCGTTTCATTGCCGCCCAGCTGGCCGACATAGCGGTGATACCCGGAATGACCTGTGTCTCGTAGTCATCATGCAACCGGACGTGCAGATGCATATAGGAGCCGAAGAACAGCGGATCACCTTCAGATAAAATCGCGACCGAACGCCCAGCCTCCAGATGAGTGCGCAATCGTGCTTCGCTCTGGGTATAGAAGGCGTCCAGTGCCGCGGCATAGCGCGGATCACGCGCGGAGATTTCCGTGGTCAGCGGGTAAACCAGCGGCTCTTCATGATGAAACCCTGACAGGTGCGGCCCAACGATGGCGCGCGCGTGGCCCAGCTTGCCCTTACGGGTGAAGTAGGCAATAACGTCCACTTGCTGCAACACACGCAGGGCCTTCAGTGTCAGCAGTTCTGGGTCACCGGGGCCCACCCCGACGCCGAACAGTCGTCCTTTCATCCAGACCTCACGTGTCGTCACTGGAAAGCGCATTAACCGCGCTGGCCGCCATGGCACTGCCGCCCAAGCGCCCGTCAACAATAAGCCACGGCACCTGGCGCGGATGCTCCACCAACGCCTGTTTGGATTCGGCAGCACCGACAAAACCAACGGGCACACCGATGATGGCCGCAGGTGCGGGGGCTCCCGCATCCAGTAGCTCTAATAGGTGAAACAGCGCCGTGGGAGCATTGCCAATCACGACTAGGCTGCCAGCAAGATGTGGCAGCCACGCCTGCACCGCTGCGGCAGAGCGCGTGGTACCCAGCTGTACTGCCTTCGGTGCTGTCGCGTCATTTTTCAGCGTACAAATGACCGGATTATTGGCAGGCAACCGGCGGCGCGTCACGCCGCGCTCCACCATTTCAGCATCGCACAGGATGGCCGCGCCCTGCCGCAATGCGTGGCGTGCGGCATGAGCGAACGTGGGTGCACAACGTACATGCTGCGCTAGTTCTACCATGCCACAGCCGTGGATCATCCTGACCACGACATGGGCTTCTTCCGCCGTGAAACGTTGCAGATCCGCTTCACAGCGAATGGTCGCAAAGGAGCGTTCGTAGATGGCCTGCCCGTTGCGTTCGTAAGTGTAGCGTCCACGCTGTGGCAATAGCTCGTCGGTCATCGTCGATTCTCAACGCGAACACGGCCCCATAAGAACCGGGCACCGTGTTCGATCAAAAAAGAGTGCGAAGGCAGTAGAGATGCGCTTCGCACAGGGTATTCATCCATTATGCATGAGTCATGCGATAGCCGCTAAGCGTGCGCCTCATCGCACAGCGCCTGCCAGCACGCTTGCCAGTGCTCTACGTTGGCGCTTTCGTCAGGGCATTGCGCCACTCGCTCGACCAATGCCGTCAACATCGTCCATGCGTCATCGTGATTGGCCCCTTCCCACAGCGCGGGATCGCCGGGCTGTCCATTAAGGATGAAGCGCAGGCGGTCATCACGGTCATCACCACTGAGCGTTATCAGCGCAGGGACATCGCGTGCACAGCGTTTAGGGCACCCTGAAACATGAGCACTTACTGTCGGTGGCAGCGCTGTCAGCAAGGCGGCCAGTCGTCGAGCCGTAGCGTGAGTGTCAATGCCGCCGCGCGGGCAGTCACGACCGGCACACAGGTCGATGTAGGGCAGTGGCTGCCGAGGATCGTCGATCAGCCCCAACGAACGCAACGCCTGATCAGCATCACGGGCGCGCTCCCCTACGATCAGCAGACGTCGCTCAGGAATGGGCCACAGTGTGAGATCAAGGCGTGCACAGATATCGCCAAGTGCAGCAACAGTGGTGCTGTCCAAACGCCCGCACGGAACGCCCCATAGTCGAGCCAAAGGCTCTGCGAGGGTATCCCCTATCGCATATGTGGGTGTAGGGGCGGGATGGCCGGGCTGCAGATCCAGCGTGGGCAGTGCCTCATCTGGCAATCCTCGCGCACGCACCAAAGGCCCTTGGTCTCCGATGGCCCACAGCAGTGCAGCTACAGCATCGATGGCCCGCTCGGGCGAAGACGTCATGCCTTGCCAGCGCATATCGCCCGGCGCAAGAGAGCGACCGATACCAACATGAATGCAGCAAGCGTTGGCACCTGTTGTGACGTGCAGCTGAATATCAGCCGCCAGCGTATCGTAGCCAAGACCACCGCCGGCCGAGATCACCAGTGAAATCTTCGGCGCAACGTGCGTTTCCAGCCAGCTCGTACGAAGCCGATCGTGCAGACCAACATACAGAGCCCGCATGACAGCAGCCGGTTGTGGCATCAACAGTCCGATGGGATCCAGCGAAATGGGGAAACGGCTACCGGCCTGACCGGGCAATACGCCCAGTACAGGCCGGAAGGTATCGTCTTCACGACAGGGAAAGCCGCGACACTGCAAATTACCGCGCCGCGTGACTTCCAACACACCGTTACCCCATGTGTCACTTGCGACGGCCAGATGATGGAGCGTACTGGCCTCAAGCGCACGATCAAGCGGTGCCAGACGCGCTAGGCAGCCGTCTCCGGTGCTCATAGGGCGCGTAAGGCTGGGGCAGATAAGACGGCGACGGTCGATCGTCATGCGGGGTTGTCCTGTTGAGTGCGAAGCGTCAGCGCGCAGCAGGCGTGGTGCGTCCGATCCGTTCGACGAGCCCTCTGACCAGCTGCCAGAAAGCAGCAACCGTCGCCAGATCAACGCGTTCGTCCGGCGAATGCGCGCCTCTGATAGTCGGTCCGAATGCCACCATGTCCATATCGGGGTATTTCGCACCGATCAGGCCACATTCAAGGCCGGCATGGATAACGCGGACATCGGCAGGCCGCCCAAGCACAGTGTCATGCTGCTGCTGGAACTGCTCAAGCAGTACGGATTTCAGTGCTGGCGTCCAGCCGGGATAAACATTGCTGGTGGCGGGTGAGAATCCTGCTAGGCGGCATACTGCCTTGATTCGTGCCACCAGCGCCAGTGCTGCACTGTCGCACAGCGAACGCGTCATAGCGTCCAGCGTCAGCTGACCTTCTGCTAGCCGCAGCTTGCCGATATTATTGGATGTTTCAACCACGCCCTCCAGTTCGTCGCTCCAGCGTGCGACGCCATAGGGCAGCGCGTTCAACAGGTCGATCAGCGTGGCAGAGGCCTCGGCGGACAGCGCGTTGCTTTCTGGCTGTGCTGCCTCGTTCAGCGACAAGGTGGCATCAGGATCGGAATGCGCCCATTCAGCACGTACAACCTGCTGCAGGCCATCCAACGTCTTGGCAACGCGTTCGACCTGATCGGCGGGCACCGCAATGGTCGCAATGGCATCGCGCGGGATCGCATTGCTCATGGTGCCCCCCTCTATGGCCACTAGGCGCAGTTCATCGACGCTCTCGCGCACGGCCAATAGCGCGCGCGCCAGTAGTACGTGAGCGTTGCCGCGCTGAAGCCCAATATCGATGCCTGAATGACCGCCTTTCAATCCGGAAACGGCAAGCTGTACTGTACGCAGCGCTTCCTTGCGCGGCAGCACGGGCAGCGACTCATCCAGCAGCACATGCACGCCACCTGCGCAACCCACGTAGACACTGCCCCACTCTTCGGCATCCATATTGAGCAGATAGCGGCCATTGAGCCATTCAGGGTCCAGCGCCAAGGCCCCCTCCATCGATACTTCTTCTCCGATGGTGAACAATGCTTCGAGCGGGCCATGTACCAGCGTATCGTCTTCAAGTACCGCCAGCGCAGCCGCCACACCGATGCCGTTGTCCGCACCGAGGGTCGTACCTTTGGCGTGCAGCCAGCCGTCGCGCACTTCAGTTTCGATCGGATCACGCTGAAAGTCGTGAGGTACGGCCGCCTGTGCCACCATATCCACGTGGCCCTGCAGCACGATGCCCGGAGCCTGTTCATGCCCAGGCGTCGCAGCCTTGCGCACCAGAAGGTTGCCGACAGCGTCCTTGACGGTTTCCAGACCTCGCGCAACGGCCCATTGGGCAATGCCGTCGATAACGGCGGTCTCACTGCCGGAAGGGCGCGGCGTATCACAGAGAAAACGGAAGTGCTTCCACAGGATCGGCGGATCCAGCCGATCCAGATGGGCATTGGGTGACGCAGCGAAATCGGTCATCAGAAACACCTCTTATATAGAGAAAGCGGACGATGGCAGCACACGAAGGCGACTGCAGCGATAGTCTCAGCATGCAGAATAGCGTGCCCACAGTGCAACCTTTCCGCGCAGCCACTGTTCGAATGCACGCTTGCCTGTCAGTTGAGGAAGCTGTGTTCTGGCCCACGTTTCCGAACGTCCCTGCAACAGCACGCCCGCCATGACAGCCACTTCTTCTAATGTGAAGGCATCGGCATAGCGCAGCAGGGCCCGCTGCAGGAAGGACCGCACACTCGCTAGCGGTGCCTTTTCTTCCCCAAAGCGTCGAAGCGCATCGCGCTCCATGCCATCGATCGGCGGAAGGGCTTTGTGTCGATCACGCAGCAGTGCTGCCACCCGTATCGGCGACAGCTCAGCCAATTCGAACGCCAGCTGAACGACGAATGTCGACCAGAACAGTCCACTCAGCGACGCCACGCTCACTTCGCTCTTACAGCACTCGCGCACCATCATTACGGCGCGCTCACCGGTCACCGTGTCGTCCTTTAATCCCACTCTTACCGTCGTGAAGCCAGTGTGCTGCCAGAATGCCAGTGTCGAAGGTTTGCCGCCAAAACTGACTCCGAGCAGATCAATACCCTCCTGCGCACTGGCATGGTGAACATGTGCCAGCAGCTGCGATCCGATACCCTGCCTTCGACACTGGGGATGCACGGCGATGCGCGTAATACGCCGCCAGCGCATACGGGCAACCTCAGGGTTCCCCGTATGCAGTGCCAGAGTCTGCGGTAACAGATGACCCGGTGGACGGCGACGGCCATCAGCCACCGCCTGAGCCAAGACATCAGACAGGCCGCCTTCATCAAACGCCATCACCACTGCCGCGACTTGCGGTACACCAGCGTCTGATGCCACGCAGGCTGTCCACAGCGACAGCGCAGGGTGATCAAGCAACGTCTGCAGATCACTGGGTGAAGTGCGGTAGTGGGCCTGTACCAATAGACCAAAGACCTGATCCAGCACTGCGGGCTGCGCCAGTAACTGTGTCTGACCGACGGCCTCGATATGTAATGCACCGTTTGTTAGTACTGGACACGGTGCCGCTTCTAGCCGCAGCAGCCGCGCCGTCAAAGCCTCCAATGGATCGTCAGCAGCCCAGCGGATAGGTGTCAGCAGTTCATAGTGAAGAACACCAGCAGCGTGCGATTGACCATGTCGCCGCTGCTGAAGCTGTTGGATGTAATCGGTAAAACCGTGCGCGCTGCCTTCGTAGCCGTGCAATGTGGTCGATAGCACGACATGAGGGCACCGTGACAGCCAGCGCCTCAGAAACGGCAGCGGTAAAGCGGCCGCTTCATCGACCAGTAGCAGTTCCGGCAGTGCAGCGTCCTCATCCTGCAGCTGATGAATCAGCGCATCCGGTGCGATGAACTGCAGCACCCGCTCTCCAAGCTGGAAGCGGTTACCCTCACGGCGGCCGCCCGGACAGAGACATTGCACTCGCTCGAACAATGCTTCTACTGCAGCGGCACGCGGCGCGGTCAGCCACAGCGTTTCCAACGCCCCTTCTTGCAGCCATGCAGCGACGGCAAGCCCCAGCACAGCGCTCTTCCCTCGCCCTCTGGCTGCAGTCAGCACCGTTACAGCCCGCTCAGGGGCGCCCTTTAGAACCTCAAGTGCCTGCCGTTGATCAGCGGTAACGGCTTGCTGCTGGGCAAGCTGCCATGCGGAGCGGGACACCGAAGTCTCGACAGATGGTGCGGCAGCACCGCTAGGCGGTGACACAGACAGTGCTGGGGGTATCGGTAAAGCCGCCAACCCACCTTCAGGAATGGACAGCACACAAGGATCTTCCGCCATCACCTGCTGTTGCCACTGATCAAAAAGGCCATCAGCAGCGCCTTCGGTATGCGCTGCCAGCAATATGGCGACGCCTCCCCCGGTCAGCGCACCAGCAATCGCTCCAAACGCATCGGCATCAAACTGCTCGCGGGCATCGACAACCAGCGTTCCCACTTCCCGCCCGAGCTGGGTACGCGCCTGCTTTAGCGTCAGAAAATGTACATCGGGGGGCAACGCTTCGGGCGGCTCGACACCTATCCAGACGTGCGGTGCGGGAAAGGCCTGCCACAAAGGCTTCACGGCAGAAATACAGACATTTCCCGACCATGCCCATAACCGGCGCTGACGCAGCGCCGACAGATAGCGGTGCCAATCGCGCAAGCGAGTAACGGCAGCAGAACAGGTATGGGTCATGGCAGGAGCGGCTCTCTTCAGGGCTAGGGATAAGGGATCGCAATGCGGCAGCGTACGGCTTCTGTCGTTTCAAGGCATAAAATCATTGCGTTTTTGTTATATTATAACTATTTTAGAGACCTTCTGTTTTCCTGGGTTCTCTTCCCCTCTTCATTTCATATACGGAACGGCATATGGCACACCAGCATCGTCGTGACAGAGCCTGCCAGTTTTCCTTGATGTCGATGTCGGCGATCAAGCGCGTAGGACTTACGCTCATTCCCATTGCTATGCTCTGGCTGGCGGCATTCTGGGCATTGAAATCAGGCCTATGACACACGACACCTCTACCCAACTCCGTCTTGATCACCTGACACTGGCCCGCAGCGGACGCGTCGTGCTGGACGATATTTCCGGTGAATTCGCCAGTGGGCGCATCACGGCCATCATCGGTGCCAACGGCGCGGGCAAAAGCACGCTTGTCTCCGGCATCATGGGCGAACTTGCGCCGGTATCGGGGCAGATCCAGTGCAACGTTCCCCGCGAACGCCGCGCATGGTTGCCCCAACAGCTGGTGCTCGACCTCAGTTTTCCGATGAGCGTCGAAGAACTCATCATGACCGGCTGCTGGCCGACACATGGCGCTCTACGTGGCTACTGCAGCCGCTGCTACGGTCGTGGGCGCGACATCATGGAACGCCTAGGCATTTCCCATCTGGCTCACCGCCCACTGGGCGAGCTGTCAGGTGGCCAGCGCCAGCGCGCCCTGCTGGGCCGCACGCTGATGCAGAATGCACGTCTGCTGATTCTGGATGAACCGTTCGCCAACGTCGACACCAACACCGTCGACGTGCTGACCCGCGTACTGCGCAGTATGGCCGATGAAGGGGTCACGATTCTGGTCGTGCTTCACGATCAGCAGCAGCTGGCCGAACTGGCCGATGAAGTGCTACTGCTGGCACAGGGCAAAAGCTACTGGTACAGCCGCGACCAGATCATGGCCGCTATCGACGCCACACCGGGCATGATGCTTCCCGTCCAGCCCATCGCCACTGCCAGTACTAAGGAGCCTGCGCTGTGATCGCCGACCTTCTTTCTTTTCTTCATACCCAGTTCTTCGACTGGCTCGATTTTGCTTTTATGCGGCAAGCACTGGTGGCATCGCTAGCGCTGTCGATTGCGGCCCCACCGCTGGGCGTTTTTCTGATGATGCGCGGCATGAGCCTGATCGGCGATGCCATGTCTCACGCCATCCTGCCCGGAATCGCGCTCGGCTTTTATATGGCGGGGTTCTCGCTTCCCGCCATGAGCATTGGCGGCATTCTATCAGGTCTCATCGTGGCCGGAATGGCCGGTGGCGTTTCACAGATGACCGGTCACCGAGAAGATTCGGCCATGGCCAGCTTCTTTCTAATGTCACTGGCAGGCGGTGTGCTGCTGATCTCGTTGGGCGGCAAGGACGTCGACCTAACACACGTACTGTTCGGCTCGCTGCTGGCTGTTGATCGCACTGCACTGATGCTGATTTTGACCATCAGTAGCGTAACGTTGCTGTTGCTGGCGGTCACGTTCCGCGCTCTGATTGTGGAGTGCCTCGACCCGCTGTTCCTGCGTGGTCAAGGCGTGCGCAGCGGGCTTATTCACGGACTGTTCCTCGGCATGGTCGTACTTAACCTGACCGCGGGCTTCCAAACACTGGGCACGCTCATGGCCGTCGGCCTAATGATGCTGCCCGCAACGGCGGCTCGCTTCTGGAGCAACCGCCTTGAAGGGCTGATCGGCATTGCCATTCTGATCGCCATGCTCTCAAGCATATTCGGACTGATGATTTCCTACCATCTGGATCTACCGTCCGGCCCCAGCATCATCCTCTTGGCTGGTCTGGCGTACCTGCTGTCCGCACTGTTAGGTCGCCAACACAGCCTGCTCAGCAAGTGGCGCAAACGTGCCGCTCCGTTGGACAGCACCCTTTAAATCAGGCGCTGCCCGCTTCCAACGTAATAGACAAGGAGATCGCCCATGAAGCCAGTCGCGTTCATGATGTCATTGATGCTGTCGCTCGTCCCACTTGCCAGTCACGCCGCCGAACGGCCCATCAACGTCACTACCAGCTTCAGTATTCTGGATGACATGGTGCAGGAAGTCGGGGGAGAACACGTCCACGTTCGCTCACTGATTTCGCCAGAAGGTGATGCGCATGGCTACAACCCGCGCCCGCGTGACGTAGGGGCCATCGCTCAAGCAGACCTAGTGGTCTTCAACGGCCTGCAGTTCGAAGGTTGGATGTCACGCCTGCTGGATGCTGCGCACTATCGCAACCCTGTCGTCATTGCCAGCGACGGCATCACACCGCTCAAAAATCAGGAAGAGCATGACGATGATGACCACGATCATGATGCGCACGAGCATGAAGCGGGTCATGAACACCATCACCATCACGGTCCGCAGGACCCACATGCGTGGCAGGATCTGCGCAACGGTGCTCAGTACGTCCGTAATATCCGCGACGGTCTGATCAAGGTCGATCCGGCTCATGCCGACGACTATCGCCAGCGTGCCGACGCCTACATCGCGCGCATCATGACGCTGGACGGCCAAATTCGCCAGCAGATGCAGCAACTGCCAAAAGACAGTGTCGTCATTACCGGCCACGCTTCCTTCAACTATTTTGCCAACGCTTATGGCCTGCCATTTATGGCGCTGCAAGGGCTATCCACCGAAGACGATCCATCTGCGGCCAGCGTTGCCGGACTGGTACGCACGGTCAACGAACATCACGTGCGCGCACTGTTCAATGAAAGCATGACGCGCTCGGCCTTGCTGAACCAGCTGTCTCAGGAAACGCGTGTTCCGATCGCAGGCACCCTGCACTCCGATGCGCTGGCGGCCAAAGGCGATGCCAGCACCTACCTCGGCATGATGCAACACAATGCCGATCTGTTGTATAACGCATTGCATGCTCCAGCGGCACCGCGCCCCTGAGCCAAAGACTCTGGATGAGTACAGAGCGGAGCGGTCAGCGCTCTGAAAACGCAAGGGGCCTCGCTCACATTGATGAGCGAGGCCCCTTGTCATGAAGAACCGACGTATCAACAGTTCCCCTCTCTTATCAAGTTCATCAGATTTAAACCTCTGAACCTGCCATCCACGTCACATGCACCCGCCCTAATCACCCGGGCCTCCCGCCCATGGCTTCGCTGCTCACTCCTACACAAAAAGGCCTGCATTCCATGGAATACAGGCCTTTATTCACCGACCGACCAAGCTCACCTTAAAAAGAGATACCGTACTGTCATACGCAGAGTTTCTCGTCAGATGAGGGGCGTCAGGTCAACGATCAGTGATGACCACCGCTAGCGGCTGGCTTTTCTTCGGCAGCACTGCCGACTTTAATGAAGTACACCAGTGTCTTCGCGTTGGCCTTAAGGGTCAGCTTGCCGCGACCATACTCTACCGTGGCACCTTTTTCGAGCATGGCACCGATATCATGGTCGAGTGCATTCAGCTGATCATCAGCACACAGGCGGCGCGTCATAGCGAGCATCGGCGCTGTCAGCACCTGACCATCCAGCTTGGCGCTGCCAGAGAAGCTGTTGCACATCTGCCCCGCGATCCGCAATGAACCGTCATCGTTACGCACGAAGCTAAGGGACGGTGCGCCCACTTCACGCGAGTCAATTGCCTTACCATCGACTTCCTTCAGTTCGAAGACGTGGTTGTTCACTGCATCGTTCAAGGTCGGCGGCGTGTTATCGCTCTCCGTCTTGCTGTGCCCGCAACCGGCCAGCAGAGCAGCCATGCCAAGAATTACTACCGAACGCTTCATCATCACGATTCCTCCCTGGGCAGAGCGCTCTGCCCTCCGTGCTCAACCTGAGCCGAGCGCCGTTTCCATGTATGAACTAGAGAATAATCAGCGGCAAAATGCCTCTCAAGCATATCGGCACGTTGACCATGATGCTTGCCAAAATTCTGACCTAAGTTGTCAGTATTCAAGGCTTACTGTAGCGGGTGGCGGCGCACCTCGCCATCATCAATGGCGATCAGTGCGCGCCTTTGGACTGCGCCTTGCGCAGTATGAGCACGAGAGGAAGAGAAATGAAGAACATCAGCCCCAGCCAATAGAAGATGTTGGTGAATGCCAATGCCTCTGCTTGGGTAGTAATCGAGGCCGCAATGCTCTTCAGACCGGCCGCCCACGGATGGTCGGTAGACGACAGCATCACTTCATAGGTCTGCAGACGCTCGACCACTTCTGGCCGCCCATCATTAATGGCGGGAATCATCTGGTTCCAATGATAACTAACTTGGCGCAGATGAATCGTGTTCAGCAGTGCCAGACCGATGGCGCCCCCAAGGTTGCGCATGACGTCCAGAATCCCCGAGCCTTGACCGACATCGCGCGCAGGCAGGTTCCCCAGCGCCACACGCGAGATGGCGATGAAGGACATCATCATCCCTACACCGCGGATGATTTGCGGCCAGAAGAATTCATGAAAATCGGACTGCGCCGTCAGGTTGGCGTTCATCAATGATCCCCAGCCAACCAGTGCAAAGCCACCAAAGATGAACATGCGCAGGTCGACATGGTCGCTGACGCGGCCCAAGATCGGCGCAGAGACAAACATCGCCACACCGGTGACGGCCATAATATTGCCGATTTGCATGCTGCTGAAGCCTCGCACCGTACCGAAATACAGCGGCATCAGATAGACCAGTCCGTAGACCGCCACGCCCAGAATGAAGTTCAGCCAGACACCGACGCAGAAATCGCGCTGTCGGAACAATCGCAGGTCAATAATGGGGTGAGCGGTAGTAAAGACGCGCAGAAAGAACAGTACGGCGGAAATGGCACAGATCACGGCGCAGATAAATACCGGCTGGCTGGAAAGCCAATCGTGCCGCGGCCCATCCTCGAGAATGTATTCCAGCGTTCCGAGGAAGAACGCCATCAGTACTAGCCCTATCACATCGAGCTGCTCGAGGACCGATCGCTCGCCCTTGTCGATATCAAGGAAACGCCAGACACCGACCACAACCAGCACCCCCGGCACCACGTTAAGCAGGAACAGCCTGTGCCAACTCAGGTGCTCGGTGATATAGCCACCGAGCGTCGGCCCGATGGAAGGTGCCGTAGTGGCCACGATGGCGATGAGTGCTTGGATCTTGCCCATCTGATTGCGCGGAAACAGCGTGAAGCTGATGGCGTGGGCCAGCGGAATCATCGCCCCGCCGAGGAACCCCTGCAACGCACGCAGGATGATCAGCTGCCCGATAGATTCCGACATAGCGCAACCAACGCTCGCCAGTACGAAACCGCCCCCTGAGATCACGAACATGATGCGGGTGGAAATGATACGCGCCATGGTGCTGGCCAGCGGAATCATGATGACTTCAGCGACCAGATAAGCCGTCTGCACCCATGCGATCTCGTCAGGGCTGGCCGACACGCCCGCCTGTATCTCGTTGAGCGAGCTGGCCACAATCTGGATGTCCAGAATGGCCATGAACATCCCCAGCACTGCGGCGAAGAACCCTATCTGCACCCGCAGTGGTGGCATTTCCTGTGGGCCTAGCGCCTTGACTGCACTCATGAGTGGTTCGCGTTATCTGCCGTGGTGGAAGTAGACACTTCATCTACCGTCGTGCGCAGCGCAGGGGCAACGTACAACGTATTCCCGCCGAGATCATGAGTGTCAACGCTGGGTTCGACGGACAGCCCGACCTGCAGCAGATTGAGCTTATCAAGCGGCCCTGTCAGGCGGATACGCACCGGCACGCGCTGAACGATCTTGTTGAAGTTACCGGTAGCATTGTCAACCGGCAGCAGGCTAAAGGCCGAGCCGGTAGCCGGTGCCAAACTTTCGACCTGTCCGGTAAAGCGAATATCAGGATAGGCATCAGCACGAATCTCGACCGGCTGACCGATACGCATGCGCGTGATCTGCGTTTCCTTGTAGTTCGCGACGATATACAGCGAATGTACCGGTACCAGCGTCATCAGGGTCTGGGACGGCTGCGCCAGCGTTCCCTTCTCGACGCTGACGTTACCGATAACACCGTCGGTGGGTGCCATGATGCGCGTCTTGGTCAACTGATGGCGCGCATAGTCGACCTGAGCCTGCGCTTCGGCAATCGTGGCACGTGCACGTTCGAGGGAAGCCTCGCGCAGCTCTAGGCTGCGGTGCGCTGAGATAATAGCGGCACGTTCGGCGCGCACAGCGGCATGCGCCACATCGTAGTCGGCCTGCATGTCGTCAAGGCGCTGTCGAGACACAGCCCCCTTGTCGAACAGCTCTTGGATACGCGCCAAGCTAACGCGAGCCTGCTCATCGCGTGCTGTGTCCGACGCCAGCTGTGCATTGTATTGGGTGATGGTGGCGCGCTGGAGCTCGATGTTGCGGGCCGCTTCAACGCTGGAGGCTTTCGCTTCATCCAGTGCCGCAATGGCTTTTTCCAGCTGACGCTGATAATCGGTAGGATCAAGCACGACCAGCACATCGCCGGCCTTCACCTGCTGGTTATGAATCACGGGAACATCAAGCACGCGCGCAGTGACTTCACTGCGTAGCGACACCGAATCCGCTCGCACATATGCATTGTCTGTCGATTGGTGGAACCGCCCCGACTGCAACCAAGACACCAGCATGAACATGCCAGCGACGAGCAGGATAAAGACGACAAGGGTGATGATGAAGCGTTTCAGCCACGTTCTGGTCAATGCATGCATGGCGATTCCAAGGAGATATAAGCGGGCGAACAGGAATAGGGCCGACCGAGTGGGCCTGGCACACGAGCAGCACAGGCACGGACGCGATCACGCCAGAAAGGGTACGCGATTGCCTAGACCATCGCAACGCACTGGCTCCGCCATTGTAGCGGCAGATGATGCAAATGTGTGCATTTCTATCGAACAGTGTTCCGTATTCCGATAGTGAGCGCTAGGGGATGACGATATACTCGATACAAGAATCCAGCGACAGGCCAATGCCTGCCCTCCTTCTTCTGTCCATCAGAGGTCGATCATCATGATGCAACGCGGATACCTTTGTGCCCTGCTTGTAGGCTTTATCGGCCTGTCGGCAGGCAATGTACAGGCCGATGATACCGGCTATACGCTGCCCTATCGCGACGTTCTGGCCATGCCTCAAGCGCAGGAACGGCTTGATCCTGCCGTACGGCTCTTCTTCGGCCAGCAACAGTTCCCCCAACCCACCTCGTGGCGTCACGACTACTTCGTCGATCGCTCGGGCAATGCCCTGTTCAAATCGGCTGAAAGCGCCTGTCGCAACGTTGCATTAGAAAACCTAGTAACGCTGCAAGAACGTGCACGCGCCGTAGGAGCCAATGCCGTGGTCAATATCGTCAGCGACTACTCGCGCTCGCCACGTAACGATAGCGACAGCTACCAGTGTCATGTAGGCAGCATGACAGCTAACGTGTCACTGAAAGGCACCATGGCGACATTGCCGGACTGACCGCACGCTCCACACGCGTTAGCATGCGCCTTCTATAGACCAAGTGAATGGAGAACCTTATGGCGACAACATCTGACTGGTGCCTGATTTTCGACTGCGACGGCACGTTGGTCGACAGTGAACCCCTGCTGGCCGACGAAATCGCCACCGCGTTCACATCGCTGGGCTTTCCATTCGTTCCCGATGATTACCTGCACGTTTACAGGGGCACCGCGTTCCTATCCATCCTTAACCAGCTTCAGGCGCGCCACGGACCGCTTCCAGTGACAACTGAGCAGGCTGCCAAGGCCGAGGCAGAGATGCGCGTGCGCCTACTGAAGCGCATGGAAACGGATATGGGGCTGATTGACGGCGCTGAAGAAGCACTCGACGCACTGGTGGACATCCCCCACTGCATCGCCTCTAACGGTCCAGGTAACAAGGTGCGCCTATCGATGCAGGTCACTGGCCTCGGCCGCTACTTCGGCGACCGCCTCTACTCCGGCTACGATCTGAAATGCTGGAAACCGGATCCGGGCATGTTCCTCAAGGCCGCAAAAGATCTGGGCAGCCGCCCCGAACACAGCATCGTCATTGATGACGCCTTGGTAGGAGTGAAAGCAGGGCTGGCAGCGGGCATGCACACACTGCATTTCAAGCCTCATCACCCTGACGAACCGACTCCGGAAGGCGCACTAGAACTGTATGACCTACGCGATCTGCCGCAGGTAGTGGCCCGTTTAATGGCCGAAATGCCGTAATAACACCACGCACGGGAAGCGGCCATCACCCTTTCCGTGCACTCAGTATTCATGGTTAGAAAAGCAATTTCAGGAAGATGGCGCGTGTAACGGCTGCCGTTTTGTTGGGCGCATCTAGCTTTTGCATGGCTTTACGCAGGTGGAAATTGATTGTGCTGGGGCTAAGCATCAATATCTCAGCGATCTGATCGGCTGTCTTACCATCGCTTGTCCAGCGCAGCACTTCTTTTTCACGCAGTGACAGCTGTATATCGGTATCGCTTCTTACCTTGTTCATTCGGCTCAGTACCGCTGTCGCGACCCACTGCATTCTGAAATCGACATTATCCAAATAGCGTTTGGTTAGGCTGTCACTGCTATCTGCATAGAAAACGCTGTACATGTTTTTCCGCTCGACCAACGACTGTGCCCATCCCCCACGATGACCAGAGCTGTAGTATTCCTCACATAGGTCAGGGATTTCCTTGAAGACGGCATCTTCGGTCGTTCCTTCCCATGAAAATGGCGTCATTGACCGAGCACAGTGACGTGACATGGGCGTTTCTAGGTAATCCCCATTCCTCTCACGTTCGTATGTCTTATCCTCTGCCGTATACAGTGTCATTATCTTGGGGGTTGCCAAAGGCAGCGGAATGAGGGAGCGAAACCCGCAGAATTCGAACCCAATAGGGGCTATGACCTTTATGGTGGCATCCAGCACATCCTGCATGCCGTTTGCGTTTTCTAGACCAGTGAATAGATCAACCTGCCAGTTGTTCATTTCAAGTGTCCTTTGATGTAATTGTTACTGGACATCCTCTTCTACATAGCGCCAGAAAAAGTGGCGATATAGCGCCTTCCTGACAGCGGTTTTCTTGTTGAATGCGTCCAGTTTCTTCGGCACGGCTCAGGTGGAAATTGGATCAGCCTGCATAATCGGGCGGCACGTCAAAACAACAGTCTAAGGAAGATGGCGCGCACAACGGCTGCCGTTTTGTTGGGCGCATCCAGCTTTTGCATGGCTTTGCGCAGGTGGAAATTGATCGTGCTGGGGCTGAGCATCAATATCTCAGCGATCTGATCGGCTGTCTTGCCATCGCCTGTCCAGCGCAGCACTTCTTTTTCACGCAGTGACAGCTGTATGCCAGAGGTATGCTTTATCTGATTCAGTCGGCTCAGTACCGCTGTCGCGACCCATTCCATTTTCAAGGTCACACGTTCAAGGTGTGCCGCTGTCATGCTGGTGCTGCTATCGGCATAGAACAGGCTGTACATGTTCTGTTTTTCGATCAACGACTGTGCCCAGCCGCCTCGATGGCCGTAACCGTAGTATTCTTCAAAAACCTCTGGCATCTGCTTAAAGACGGAATCTTCGGTGGTGCCTTCCCACACGAAGGGTGTCATTGATTGCGAACAGTGCACCGACATTGGTGTTTCCAGATAGCCACCGTTCCTTTCCTTCTCATACATCTCGTCTTCAGCGGTATAGGTCGTTATCAGCTGAGGACGAGAGAGCGGCAAGGGAAATAGCAACCGGAAGCCACAATATTCAAACCCGATGGGTTTTATGATCTTGGCAGTCACATCCACTATGTCTTGCACGGTATCGGCACGCCCAAGGCCCGTAAATAAATCAACCTGCCAGTTGTTCATTTCGAGTGTCCTTTGCTACTTGGAAGGTCATCCTAATAAAGAAGCCTGAGAAAAATGGCGCGCGCCACCGCCATATTGATATCCGTACAGCCCAGCAGCTTGCAGGCATTCTCCAGCACGGCATTGATCCACCGGAGAGGCTTATGCAGGACATCGGCGATCTCCTCGACGTGCGGACAGCCCTGCGCGTAGAGCCGCAGTATCTGCCGCTGTTCGGCCGTCAGGGCAATGTCCACCGTAGTCGGCAGTTCGTTGAGCCGCACATAGGCAGCGGCACATACCCATTGCAGGTGCTGATCGGCGCTGTGCATATCGGCGGCGGAAAATGGCTGCGTGCTCTCGACATAGAACATGTTGTAGTGCTGTTCATCGGTATCTATCGACTTGGACCAGCCCGCGTGGTGACCAAGACCGTAATATTCTTCGAACAGTTCGGGAGCCAGATGAAAAGCCTTGTCTTGGGTTGTTCCCAACCAACTGAAAGGTAAAGACGATTGCAAGCAATGGCGGGAACTCGGGGAATCATCATAGCGGCGGGCGCTTTCCTGCTGGTGCGCCATATCGTTCGAAGAAGTGATGGAGAGATGTTGCCCGCCCTGCGTATCACTCGATGCCAGTCGCCAGACACAGAAATCGAACCCGAAAGGACGCACGGCGGCAACGGAGGCGTCCATCACGCCCTGTAACGACTGGGCCGCATCCAGCGAGGAGAACAGGTCAATCTTCCAATTATTGGCGTTCATGGACCTATCCCCCTTCGGTTGTTGTGCATGCAGCGCTAGACAGTATTTGTCGGAGACGTTTCTAATCGCATCTTCGCGATGGAAATTAGCATCCGTAATACGCAGGAATACCCGTGGTATCTATAAGCCGCCAACTTAAAAGCAGATTGATTACTCTAAAGAAAATACGAATGCAGCGACTACTGTCTATAAGATCAGATCGCGTCGTTCAAGCGCACTACAAGCGCCCACAACAAAAGAAAGCCGCCTGATCGGGCGGCTTTCAAAGCTCGGTTCAATAGTGGGTGACCCGATGGTTTACCACAGCGAGCCACGTAGGACGATAGTGATCTCCTGAGATTCCTTGTCCACTAGACGAATGCCCATCGGCTGTTCGCCACCATCTTCAAGAATGGCATGCGCCTGATAGAAGGTATCGGTGACCTTGCGATCAAGTTCTACCTTGATGCATTCATGATTGGTATCGCCGCGTTGCATAAGCTGCGTGGTCAGCTGGCAGGCCTTAGTCGCAATGGCTTCTTCCTGCTGACTGGGTGCCGTCTTGTGGATATCGCTGTTGCAGCCGGCCAGTGCCAGCACACCACCCAGCACAGCAACGGACAGCATGCGTGAAACCTGTGCACTAAGTGTCGTGGTTGACATTGAAATTCTCCCCCTAAATGCTTAAGAAAAACTTTAATCACCCGTCCTATTATCCATTAACTTGATGAATATAAAAAGAAAGATAACGACATAGCGCTATTTGTCGCAGCGCATTGATCCCGCTGCAAAAAAGCGCAACGCATCAGCGCCGTGCAAGGTCTCCACGCATGCCATCTCTTGCCGTACACGTCCTTTATTCAGCGACTTCGACAGTGACGCTCTGGGCCTGCCACATTCGGGCATAGCGCCCACCGCTTGCTATCAGCGCTTGGTGCGTACCGCATTCGACGACACGCCCTTCGTCAATCACCGCAATCTGATCGGCACCGATGACCGTGGTCAGGCGATGCGCGACGATCACGACCGTCCTTCCCGTAACCAGTGCGTCGATGGCCTGTTGTACGGCGAACTCCGATTCGGAATCAAGGGACGCCGTCGGTTCGTCCAGCAAGACAATAGGGGCATCCTTGAGAATCGCGCGGGCAATCGACAGGCGCTGACGTTCCCCACCGGACAGCATGGCACCCACCTCACCGACCACGGTGTCATAGCCCTGTGGCAGCGCGTTCACGAAGTCGTGGATATTGGCAGCCTTGGCGGCATCCTTCATCTCCTGCTCGGTCGCCGAGGGGCGACCACACAGTAGGTTAGCGCGAATCGTATCGTCGAACAGCCAAACGTCCTGATACACCACCGAGATGGCGTGAGCGAGCTGTTGGGGCGTAAAGGTACGGATATCGACACCCCCCAGTGTAATGCTGCCCGACAACGGGTCTGCGAAGCGATTAATCAGCTGGGTGATGGTGGTCTTGCCGGCGCCTGATGGCCCTACCAGCGCTGTAATTTTGTGCTCAGGCAGCGTCAGCGAAACGTTATGCAGCAGTGCCTGATCGGGACGGTAACCAAAACTGACGCTCTTCAGTTCGACCGTCACGTCTTCTGGCATCGAAGCGCCTGCACCGCACGGCAGTGGTGCCACCTTCAGCAGCGCATTGATCCGCGACAGCGCCACTTCGGCCATTTCGAACAGCTTGCTCATGGTGGCGATGATGCCCAGCGGTTCGATTAGGTGTACAGCGATGACTAGCAGTGCTGCCAGCGTGGCGACATTCAGCCGCCCGTGTGCGACCAACACTCCTCCAACGGCAATCATCACGATCAGTGCCAGCTGCACGATAAGCTGGCACAGCGAGACATAGTACGCCGCAGAATGGCTGCCTTCCTGCTGCGCATCATGCTGATGCTCAAAGACGGCACTTAGACGCGGAGAATCGGCCCCCGCTTGGCCGGTCGCTTTAAACACTGCCAGCCCTGACACGTACTCGACGATCTGTGCGGCACTGGCCGCATCGGCGGCATCAACACGCAGGCTGTCCCGCTGGTAGAGCCGCTGTACTCGTCGGACAAGCGGCAACATGAGCCCTCCCGCGATGGCGAATGCTAACCCCAGCCGCCAGTCGATCAGCAGCATCAACACGATCATCAGCGCAGGAAGTGTCACCATCTGCACGAACAGCGTGGCAAGCGACGACAGTGCAGAGGCCGCTACATTGACGTTGCCACCAATGGTGTCAGCCAGTTCGCCCGCATCGTATCGACGCAGTGTCAACAGTGGTATGTCGTACAGGGCCTGCCCTAGCCGCAGGCGGGTATCACCGATCACGCGGTGCCAGCAGTGCCAAGTGAACCCCATGCTCTTCAGGCGCAGCATCGCTTCAGCCACCACTAACAGAGCATACAGTCCGAGCCACGGCCAGAGCCGTTCAAGCGGCACGGTAGGCGTACACATGATGTAGAACAACGGCACCAACACGGCATACGACATCACCTGAACCACTACCGCGGCCAGTACATAGCCCAGCGTGTGTCGGAACTGCGGGGCATAGCGACCCGCAATCAGCATCATCAATCTATATAGCCGTTTCATCGTGCCTCTCCTTGCCTGCCGCCATTCACGCCCCACTGCTGGGTAGCATCGTAGTGACGCCAAATGCGGGCATAGCGCCCCTCTTTGGCCAACAATGCGTGATGACGTCCCTGTTCGACTACGCGTCCGCTCTCGAGCACAACGATCTGATCAGCCTGAGTAATGGTGGACAGACGATGGGCAATGATCAGCACTGTTCTGCCTCGCATCAGACGGGCAAGGCCGGCCTGAATCTCGGCTTCATTTTCAGGATCGATATAGGCCGTTGCCTCATCCAGAATCACGATCGGCGCTTGAGACAGCATCGCCCGCGCAATAGTGATGCGCTGACGCTGCCCGCCGGATAGCCGGCCGCCACGTTCGCCCACTTGGGTCTGGTAACCGTCTTCCAGCACATTGACGATGAAGTCGTGTGCGTTGGCCGCCCGAGCGGCCCGTTCAACGTCGTCATCAGAGGCCTCGGGCTTTGCCAAACGAATGTTGTCCGCCACGCTACCCTTGATCAAAAACGGCTCCTGAAAAACGAAGGCCACCTGTTGGAGCAACGTGCGGCTGGCGATATCACGTAGGTCAATGCCTCCTATGCGGATGGCCCCTTGGCTGACGTCATAGAAGCGAGGAATCAGTCGCGCCAAGGTCGACTTGCCCGAGCCAGAGGTGCCGACCAGCGCACAGACCGTACCTTGAGGAATGGTCAGCGACACGTCAGTAAGGGCTGCCCCTCGCCCTTGCACAGCGTAGGAAAACGAGACGTGCTCGAAGCGGATGTCGAAACGCTGCGGCGTCTGGGGGAACTGCGTTTCGGGCAACGGTGGACGGGCCAGTATCTGACAGATGCGATGCGCTGATGCCTTGGCATCGTTCAATAGATTGGATAGAAACATTAGCGGCATGACTGCCTGCACCGGCAAGGTGCCGATCATCAGTGCCAACAGCAGATCGGTCAGCGAGATCATGCCCGCGTGCAGCATAGGCACCCCAAATAGCCCTAGCAGCAACAGGGTCGGCAGTGGTGCAATGAACACCGCATTAGCCTTACTGGAGCGGCGTGATGCCGCCAGCCACTGCGCCACTGCATGGGTGAAGTCCTCCACCCTAGCGCTGAAGCGCCGGAAGGCAACACGATCACCGTCGAAGGTGCGCACTACGGGCATCCCCTGCACGAACTCGATCACGGCCGCGTTAATGTTCTCACTAGCGGTACTGTAGCGCTCGCGCTGGGTCGCAAAGTCACGCGTCATCATGTACATGCACAGCATGATGACGGGCATCATCAAGCAGACCACGATGAAAAATTTCCACTGCACGAGCAGTAGCATCAGCAATGCCGCCAGCGGCTGGCTGACACCAACACCAACGAACGGCGATGCATCGGCAACCGCCGCATGCAGCCCTTTGACGTCATCGTGCATGATCTTCTTCAGACGCCCTGCCCCTAGCCCCTGCACCTCTCCGAGCGGCAGATGGGCCAGTGTTTCAGCAAGCCGCTTGCGAATCACGACTTCAAGATGAAAGGACGCGTCATGCGTGATGAGGTCAGCCAGATTGCGTGCCATGAAGCCGCCACACAGTCCCAAGGCGCCACCCACCAGCCAGTACCAGAACTCGGCAGCCAACGGCAAACCCACCGCCAGCTGCCCGACAGCATAGGCGCAACACGTCAGACCGATGACCGTTGATAAACCACCCGCAACGCCCAGTGCAACACCACAGCGAATGCGCGACCGTACCGTCGGTGACAGGCGGATCAACTGCTGAATGAGTTCGAATCCCTTCATCTCATATCTCCCCTTGAAAGAGCCGCATCGACACTGATGAACCTCATGACAAGGCCCATCACCAGACACGCCTGCTCGAACACGTTGTTTTGAGGGCCGTCATTGACAATGCAATCGTCGCTTGCGCGCATCACCTATCCGGCACACAGACAGGCTGCTCACGATGATAAGCGGGCGCACGTTACGCTATATGCACCATAGGAAGGTGACGCTCGGTCAACAAACGCCCTGAACACATGCGAGTGATCAACAGTCCTGAGGGGCACGCCCAATGAGAAGAGGTATCAGCTCCGGTGCTAGCGCTATACGCGTTCTTGCTGTGCCCCCCCGATGCTGGCATAGGCCAGCATCGCATGTGTAACGGGGTGCTTCGGTGCCGCAAAGACCTCACCAACGGCACCGCGTTCGACGATACCGCCCTCCCCCATCACCAGAATGTCACCGCCCAGCCGAGCGGGAACGGCCATGTCGTGAGTCACCATAATCAGGGTCATCTGCCGCTCGCGCCGCAGATGATCCAGCACATCCAGCAGTGCATTACGCCGTTCACTGTCGAGTGCGCTGGTCACTTCATCACACAGCAGAACATCCGGTGTCGCCAGCAAGGCTCTCGCCAGAGCCACGCGCTGGCGCTGACCGCCAGACAGCCGCTGCACCTTCACGCTCAGCAGGGATTCGGGCAACCCCACCCGCTGCATGGCATTGGCCAGCGCTTGTTCGCGAGCAGCACGCGGCAGTTCAGGAGAAAAGAGATGCAGTAAACGCCCTAGCAGCGCCCTGACCGACCAGAAAGGATTGAGAGAATCGTAGGGATCCTGCGGCACATACTGCAGGCAACGCTGTTGTTCACACGTACGCTCGTTTAGGCACTGCACCAGCGGCCGGCCGTGCAGCGTCAGCGATCCAGCCGATGCCGTATGAAGTCCCAGCAGGCAGCGCAGCAGTGTAGTCTTACCACACCCCGATTCACCGACGATGGACAAACAGCCTCCGCGCGCCAGCCGGAAACCAACGTCCTGCCACAGCGGCGCTGTCGCCCCATGACCACACTCCAGAGACTGCACACTCAGGATGGGCGACGATGTCGGAGAAGGGCGTTCGGAGCCAAGTACGGAGACGCGCCGCTGCGCCCTCATCAGACGCCGGCCCGCCAAACTGGTGGGTGCCGCAAGAAAATCAGCGACCCTACTCTGTTCGGCGATACGCCCTTCTTCCAGCACGATGAAACGGTCAGCGATACTGGCGGCCTGCTCTAGGCCGTGCGCGACCATCAGTACCGCGATTCCACGCTGGCGGGCAATCCGACGGATGTGCGTATACAGGGATTGAGTGGCGATACTATCCAGTGCGCTGGCGGGTTCATCCAGTACCAGCAGACGCGGCTGTCCCAGCAGCGCCAGAGCCAGCATGATGCGCTGACGCTGACCGCCAGACAGCTGATGAGGATAACGGCGCAAAAAGGCGGCATCCGCGGGTAGCCCAACATCCTGCAGCTGCTGAAGCAACCGAGCCGTGCGTGCCGCTCGAGGCAAACCAAGTGCGCGGGCACGCCGTTGCAGCACTAACCCCACACGCTGAAACGGCAGCAGTGCTGCTCGCGCATCCTGAGGCAGATAGCCAACATAGCGACGGCGAAGAAGGCGCTGACGCGCCGAGGGGATGGCCAGCATGTCCTCTCCAGCCAGCCAGATACCGCCCTGCGTTGCATGGCAGCCGTGCGGTAGTTCACCGAGTGCCGCATGCAGCAGCGTGGTCTTGCCACTGCCGGAGGCTCCGATCAATGCCACCACGTCTCCTGCCTCCAGCGCCAGCGATACCTGTTGCAGCAAAGGCTGGTCGGCGTGATGAATACTGAGCGAGCGAATATCCAGCACATCGCTGCACGGTGCGGTGCATACCGACTGCCGAGATAGCGGCGCCTTCGGATAGCGTTTCGGGCCGCGGGGACGAGCAACGATGCCATCAAGCAACAGGTTGGCGGGCACCAGCAGCAACAACAGCGCACCGACAGGCGCAAGCACCGCTAGCGGCTGAAGGCCTAACCCTTGGCTGTTCTCCATGATCATCAACCCCCAATCGGCCATGGGGGGCTGCGCGCCCAACCCCAAAAAACTGGCAGTAGCCATGATGAAGACCGCCGCAATGAAGCGTACGCCAACGTCGGCGACCACTAGCGGCCAAAGGTTCGGCGCAATCTCGTAGGCGAGGATCCACAGCGTTGACTCACCACGCAGTCGCGCGATATCGACATAGTCATGCTGCATGGCCTGCAGGGTCGCGGCCCGCGCAATGCGAATGATATCGACGGCGGATATCAACACGGCAGCACAGGCTGCACTGCGATACCCCGCTCCCAGCAGCGCTACCGTCACCATCAGCACCACCAAACTGGGCAGACTCTGCAGCACGTCGACCACAGACAGCACTAGGCGCTCAAGCCAGCCACCGCGCAGTGTGCTCAGCATCGCCAGCGCGCCTCCTATCAGCCATGCCGATACCACAACCGCCAGTCCCAACACGATCAACTCATGACCACCCACCAGTAAACGGCTCAACACATCAGCGCCCAGGTAGTCAGTGCCCAGCCAGTGATCAGCTGACGGCGGCGCAAAGGGCATATCGGCGATGTCATCTATGCCATAGGGCGCCAACAATGGACCGCACAGACTTATCAGCAGCGCCGTTGCCGCACAGAGCAGCAACAGCCACTGCGTCCAAGTCAACGATCGGCGAGCGGTCATGACGCCTCCCGCCTAGCGGCAGGGCTGGCCAACCGCGCCAGTCCATCCGCCAGCGCATTGACTACGACGGTAAAGGTGCAGATCAGCATCGCGATCGCCATGATGACCGGCACATCGCGGCTCTGCGTCGCGTCCAGCAGCGTCGAGGCCAGCCCTGGCCATGAAAAGAGGGTTTCAGCAATCAGCGCCCCGCTCAGCAGTGCCGTGACGTAGCGCGCTAGCAGAGGAACATAGGTGATCATCGCCATTGGCATGATCCAGTGCATGATCACCTGTCCCTCACTGAACCCGTTCAGACGCGCCATCTGACAAGCCTCGCTGCGGGTGGCTGCCAGCGTGCCTGCTCTGATTAAACGCACGTTCTGGGCCAGACAAACGCTCAACAGCGTCAGTACGGGCATCACCATAATCAACGCCCACTCACGGTATGACATTCCGTCATGCCACAGTGACAGCGCAGGCAGCCAGTGCAGTGTGAACGACAGTAATGCCACCAGTAGTGTACCGATCACGAACTCAGGCGTTCCTAGCCCGACCAGCGACAGTGTACTGATGAGACGATCACTCCACTGCCCTTCATGCAGGCCGCTCCACACGCCCAGC
This sequence comes from Zymobacter palmae, assembly GCF_003610015.1. Taxonomy (NCBI): domain Bacteria; kingdom Pseudomonadati; phylum Pseudomonadota; class Gammaproteobacteria; order Oceanospirillales; family Halomonadaceae; genus Zymobacter; species Zymobacter palmae. Next base: position 900,934 of record NZ_AP018933.1, on the reverse strand, counting down.
ACAATCGCCAGCGGCACTAGCAGCGCGATCGTGACCGCGCCCAGTAGCAGCGAGGCCTTGCCACGCACCACCAGCAACGGCATGACCGGATCGCCACTGACGTCACTGTGGCCAAAGTCGCCGTGCAGCATGTGCATCAGCCACGTGCCATAGCGCGTTACAAAGGACTGATCGAGATGGAGCGCATGGCGTAGCGCAGCCACCTGGTCAGCGCCTCCGGTGCTGCCCAACCGCGCGGAAGCGGCATCACCGCGGATAAGTGACAGCAGCCAGAACAGTATGAGAGAAAGCACTAGCAGCGTGATGGCCACCTTACCGACCCGCCATAGCATGGCTTTGAAGATATGCACGCCGCCTCCTCAACCCGCCAGCCAGGCACTGCGCAGTGTGGGATAGTCAAAATAACCCGCGGCCTCAACGCCGTTGACGCGAGGAGAACTCAAAGCGATAGAAGGGATACGCATGAAAATGGCATCCCCCCCGTGGAAATACAGCGCTTCTTGAACATCGTGCACGGCGTTCACCAGCGCCTCCCCCTGTGCGGCTTGCAATGTCTGCATCAAGGCATTGAGTTTCGGTGAAGAAGGACCGGTAAACGGATAAGGCGCATGGCGACCGTAATAGAACGGCAGCGCGACAGGCAGCGGCATTGGGTGGAAATAGTTGGTTTTGAGGGGAGCATCGAACAGTGCATTAAGATCACTGTAATAGTCGGAAGCAGGCAGTTTGTTGAGACTCAGAGTGAATCCGGCAGGCTTGGCTTGGCGCAGCAGCAACGTCGCGCTTTCGGCCAGCCCCCAAGCATAGTTGCTGGTCAATATGGACAGGCTTGGCGGCGCCCCCGCCTTCTTGAGCAGCGCCTGTGCCCGCTCGGGGTCGTAGTGGCGTTGTGGCAGCGTACTGTTGTGCCACGGCTGACCCTGTCCCAGCGTATCATTGGCCACATCGCCCTTTCCAAACGATAGCGTGCGCACCATCGCCTCTCGGTCAATGGAGAGCTTCAATGCTTCGCATACGTCAGGCGAATCGAACGGCGGCTTACTGAGGTTCATTGAGAACATCAGACTATCCCAGAGGGCAGGCGGTGCCGTCACTACCTTGACGTTGGGATTATGTTGCTCAGTGAGGCCGCTTGTGAGTGCCACACCTCCTACATAATCGAACTGCCCCGCCTTCAATCCGTTGACGCGCGCGTTCATGTCCATGATGCCGTACAGCTGGATGCGATCCAGCAGCGGCCCACGCTCGCTGTCCCAGTAATCACTTCGCGGAGAGAAGGCATTGACGCTATCGCTGGACGACGTCAGTGTCCACGCCCCCGTTCCCGGCGCGTGATCAAGATCGCGCGTATCCGCAGGAAAGACGAACATGCCCTGCGCCAGCCGCCAGTCAAAAGCCCCGACGGGCTGCTTTAGTACCAGTGTCAAAGTGTAATCATCGTCAATGCGGGAGGCAGCGGTATCCAACGGGGCTAGCCAACCGCTCTGCGTGCAAGGGTTGCTCGCCAACACATGCAGGCTGTAGAGCACATCACGCGCCGTCAGCGGTCGACCGTCACTGAAGGTGATGCCGCGTCGGATTGTCAGTCGCCAACGGGTCGCTGTCCGATCGGACACCGCCGAGGTCATCAAGCGGTAGTCGATACGCCCATCATCGGTGTCGGCTAGCGCATCCCAGACCAAGCGTGCTCGCACATAGTCAAGAGGACTGCGGGTCGCCTGCAATACATTCATGGGCGTGCCAGCACGGCCAGCAAACGCCGCACGCAGCACTCCGCCACGACGCACCCTCGGTGCAGTGCCAGAAGGCATCTCTCCCGCTGCCAGCAGCGACCCCGGAAGCAGCAGCCCCCCCACGCCCAGTCCCCCAGCTTTCAAAAGAGCACGCCGACTCATGTTGCGCTTCATGCCTGACTCCCCCTGACACACAACCATCCAAGAACGTCATCGCTATCGGCGCAGTATGAGATAAAAGAGGGGCGACATCAATATAATGACAATCATTATCATTTGACACAAACACTCAACAATGGCCTCGATATGTACACCAAAGGCTACCAATGGCAAGGCATTCCGCCATGGTAACGTCAGCATATCCCTGCCGATGCTCAGCGCTCTTCCACCGCAGTCATACTCTATTTACCACCGCTATGTACCGCCACTCGATAACCAACACTGCGAGCCCAAACACTCCAGCGTCTTCTATCTATCTCCTGCGCAAAGTGCTACGTCGCCCCTCTAACGATCATGGCCCTCACTCATACGTCATCAGCATTCACACTCATGCGCATGTCTATGCGGGCAACAGGCGCTCCTATTTACACCCGGCCCATACGCAAAAGGCCCTGATCCGATTCAACGGATCAGGGCCTTGGCATTAGCGATAGGAACGTGCGCTACGCCCAGCGCGGCAGCGTGTCAAACAACACCCACCGGAAGCGTCAGTGCGCTTCATCCCAGTCTCGGCCTGCCCGCGCGTCAACGACCAATGCAACATCCAGATCGCCCGCTGCTTCCATGCGCTTACGCACTTCCACGATGAAGTTATCGACCTGCTCATCACGCACTTCGAACACCAGCTCATCGTGTACCTGCATGACCATCAGTGCATCCTGATGCGTATCGCGCAGCCAACGGTCCACATCAATCATGGCCCGCTTGATGATGTCGGCAGCAGTCCCCTGCATCGGCGCATTGATCGCCGTGCGTTCGGCGGCCTGACGACGGTTGTGCTGACGTGCGTTAATGTCCGGCACATAGAGGCGACGCCCGAAGACCGTTTCGACATAGCCTTGTTCGGCGGCCTGACGGCGGATGTCGTCCATAAAGCGTGCCACGCCCGGGTAGCGATCAAAATAGCGTTCGATATAGACCTGTGCCTGCGAGCGTTCGATGCGCAGCTGACGCGCCAATCCCCATGCACTCATACCGTAGATCAGCCCGAAGTTGATCGCCTTAGCGCTGCGGCGCTGTTCGCCGGTCACTTCGCCAAGCGGTACGCCGAAGACCTCGGCCGCCGTGGCCGAGTGGATATCTTGATCGTGTGCAAAGGCGTCCAGCAGCCCCTTGTCACCGGACAGGTGGGCCATGATGCGCAGCTCAATCTGCGAATAGTCCGCTGCGACGATGCGATAACCATCGCGTGCCACGAACGCCTTGCGAATCTGACGCCCCAGTTCGGTACGGACCGGGATGTTCTGCAGGTTGGGATCGGACGACGATAGACGCCCCGTCGCAGTCACCGCCTGATGATAGCTGGTGTGCACACGCTGCTGATGATCGACCAATTGCGGTAGCTTGTCGGTATAAGTCGATTTTAGCTTCGACAACCCGCGATGCTTCATGATGACCTTGGGTAGCGGATAATCGAGTGCCAGTTCTTCCAGCACGGCTTCGGCCGTGGAGGGGGCTCCTTTAGGGGTCTTCTTCAGCACAGGGATCTTCTGCTCTTCGAACAAAATTTCTCCCAACTGCTTGGGCGAGCCCAGATTGAACTCGCGGCCTGCCAAAGCATAGGCGTCCTGTTCACATTGCTGGATCTCGGCCGCCAGCGAAGCGCTTTGCGCATCCAGTGCCGCCGCATCAATCTTGACGCCGTTGCGCTCCATTTGCGCCAGTACGCGGATCAAGGGCGTTTCCAGCGTATCGAGCACCTCTTCCAGCCGCCCTTCCCGTGCCACGCGCGGTGCCAGCACGTCATACAGACGCAGTGTGACGTCGATATCCTCGCAGGCATAAGGCGCGGCTTCTTCCAGCGCGACCTGATTGAAGGTCAGCTGCTTCACCCCTTTACCCGCGACATCTTCGAAACTGGTCGTGGTGTGGCCTAGGTGTGCCAGCGCCAGCGAATCCATGTCATGACGGTTGGCGGTGGAATTCAGCACATACGACATCAGCATGGTATCGAGCAGTGTTCCCGACACACCGATCTCATAGCGTGCCAGCACCTCGATATCGTACTTGAGGTTATGGCCGAGCTTGGCAATGGCGGCATTCTCGAACAGCGGCTTAAGGCGCGCCAGTACCTGACGGCGATCAAGCTGATCAGGCGCGCCGATGTAGTCATGCGCCACCGGCACATAGGCTGCTTCGCCGGGCGCTAACCCCAACCCGATACCGACGATCTCGGCTTCCATATAGTTGAGGCTGGTCGTTTCGAGGTCGAAGCAGAAACGCTCGGCCTGCTCTAAACGCGCTACCCATGCCTCGAACGCTTCGGGTGTCAGCACCGTTTGATACTGATCCTGCGTGATGGGTGGCAGTTCGACGCTTTCGGCCTGATCATTCTCGTCATCATCACCGAATAACGCCCCCTGCGGCCCAGTAGAAGGGGCCTGAGCCGCGACCGCAGTGCTGGTCGTCTGGGCCGTGCGAGATACGCTGCTGAAAGTGCCGTTGTCCAGTTCTTTTAGCCAGCCTTTGAACTCTAGGTCGGCAAATAACTGATGCAACGCGCCGATATCGGGCGCTGGCAACGTCAGATCACACAGCGACACGGGCAGTTGGCAGTCAGTTTTGATCGTGGCCAACTGATAAGACAGGAAGGCCTGCTCACGATGCTCGGCCAGTTTTTTAGGCATGGACTTCGCCCCACGGAAGCTCAGCGCCGTCACTGCCTCTAGGTTTTGATAGATGGCGTCCAGCCCACCCTCAATGCCGGTCAGCAGTGCCAGCGCGGTCTTCTTGCCCACACCAGGCACCCCGGGGATGTTGTCGACGCTGTCGCCCATCAGCGCGAGAAAGTCGATGATGCGCTCGGGCGGCAAACCGAACTTCTCGGTAACGCCGTCAATATCCAGCGTTTCGTTGGTCATCGTATTGACCAGCGTGACGTGGCTGTTGACCAGCTGCGCCATGTCCTTGTCGCCGGTTGAGATAATGACCTGACGCCCTTCATCGCGCGCCTGATCAGCCAGTGTTCCGATCACGTCATCGGCTTCGACGCCTTCAACACACAGCAGCGGCAGCCCCAAGGCTCTCACGCATGCGTGCAGAGGCTCGATCTGAGCGCGCAAGTCATCAGGCATCGGCGGTCGATGGGCTTTGTACTGATCGAACAACTCGTCGCGGAAGGTCTTGCCCTTGGCGTCAAATACCACTGCCATCGGGCTGTCCGGCCAACTGTTGATGAGACTGCGCAGCATCGACACCACCCCTCGGATGGCCCCCGTCGGTCGGTTATCCGACGTCGTCAGTGGCGGCAACGCATGGAAAGCGCGATAGAGATAGGCAGAACCATCAACCAGAACGATGGGGGGCACGGCTTGGGCAGTCATGGTAACTCCACACGGGAACGGGTCTGTCGCGCTGCGCGCAGGACAACGGCGCACAGCCAGAAGAAATGGGCATCGTGCCACGGTAACTCGCCTTTGGCACAGGCATGGAACGAAGAAGGCATTAGGCCGCTCCACCCCGAGACACGGTGGCCTACATCACGGCCAGGCCCGCGAAAGTCAGCGCGCAATACCACCCGACAATGGCACCTCCCAAGGTCGACGTGGCGTACGCATCGGCTACCGCTTACACTGCGTGATGTCTTATGCCATTCTATCGTAATTGGACGGCACGCGCAGATGATCAAGCAGGAGGCACTCATGCAGCATACGCAATCAGGTCGACGGTTCGCCCGTCTGGCTCTAGGTCTGGTCGTGACGGCCGCCGTTCCGAGTCTTACGACAGTGGCGGCCCACGCCGACGACAAGCCTGCGGCAACACAGGCTCAGCAGCAGACACCCGATATCACCACACGTCAGGAAAAAGATCAGACGATCGAAGAGTATCGTATTCACGGTAAGCTGTACGCGATCAAGATCACGCCCAGTCGAGGCGAACCATACATGCTGGTTGACCACTCCGGCGACGGCAACTTCCAGATGGAGCGCAACCTGCGAATTGCTATTCCAGAATGGACCTTGCTCCGCTGGTAGCCTCTCGCACGACGGTTCCAATCAGAAACGACCGCTTGGCACTCAAGCGGTCGTTTTGCTGTCAGTGACATGAGCGGTAGGCCTTCCGTATACTCAGCGAATTCCTGTTTTATAGAGTCAACGCTGACTCCCACAACAACACATTCCAACACTGCTTCAGGATACCGAACGTATGGCGGTTTTCACCCCTTTGAACGCAGACCAGGTCTCTTCCTTTCTCGAACGCTACGATGTAGGCACCCTTGACAAACTCGCGGAAGTCGCGGGTGGAACGGAAAACTCCACCTTCTTCGTCACGACCGATCAGCAGCGCATGGTGCTGACCCTTTTCGAGCAGGGCGGAACGGATGAATTGCCATTCTTCGTCGATATGCTCGACTTTCTAGCCCATCACAATTTGCCCGTCCCTGGCCCGATTGCCGACCGCAGTGGACAGGCACTCCAGACGCTGGCTGATCGCCCTGCACTGCTGTTCCCTCGCCTACCCGGCAGCTCTCCTGAAGCCCCCACCCCTGCCCAATGCACCGAAATAGGGCGCTTTATGGGGCGCATGCACCAAATCTCACACACCTTCGACGGCCAGCGCGGTAACCAACGCGATCATCACTGGGTCGAACGCCAGATTCCCCGCGTACTGCCGTTCTTATCTACGGACGAACAGGCGCTGATGACTCGTTATGGCCACGCGCTCTGCGACCGCTTCAGTAACGCCCCAGCTCTTCCGCAAGGTGCTATCCATGGCGACCTGTTCCGCGACAACTCGCTGTTCGAAGGTGATCATCTGGGCGGTGTCATCGACTTCTATAACGGTTGCGTAGGTGACTTCATCTATGACTTGGCCGTTCTGGTCAACGACTGGTGCCATACAGAAGACGGCACACTGGACGAAGTTCGCTACAGCGCCATGATCAACGCCTATGTGCAGGAACGCCCCGTAACCGATACGGAGCGCGACTATTGGCACGATATGCTGAAGCTGACCGCGCTGCGCTATTGGCTGTCACGACTGCTGGTCATTCACGTTGACCAACCGGCCTTCCAGCTGACGCCCAAACCGCCGCGCCAGTTCCTTGATATCCTCAACGCTCACTACGCGACACGCCTGTCCGACCTGCCCTAAATATAAAGGGCCATTCGATTGCACCAAGCATCTGCATGAAAAATGCGACAAGGGCGACCTGTTTAGGGTCGCCCTTGTCGTTGATGCATCGTGCGCCGTCATGCTTCACAGCAGAAACAGTGCGGCATGTCCGTTCCTCAAGATACTGGGGCTTTCTGCGCCGTACGCGATGACGCCACTTCTTCGCCCTTCAGTACTTCGACACGCACCTGCGCTACCCCTTGCCCAGTCATGTTCATGCGCTGTGCCGCCGCCGTGGACACATCAAGAATGCGGCCTTTGACGAACGGTCCACGATCGTTGACACGCACAACGACCTGACGCTGATTAGACAGATTGGTCACGCGGATGCGCGTTCCGAAAGGAAGCGTGGGATGAGCCGCCGTCAGTTCATTCTGATTGAACCGTTCACCGCTGGCGGTCAAGCGGCCGTTAAGCGCCGCACCACCGTAATACGAGGCTTTTCCCTGCTGAACACGGGAAGGTGACGTCTTGTGCTGAACAGCAATCTTACGCTCGAAAGCTGCCGGTTTGGTGCGTGAAGGCGTGGCTTTGGGCTTTTCTTTCTTAGGAGGAGTGTGCGGCGTGGGCTTAGACGCGGCACGACGTTCGGGAGACTTCTGGCGCCCCTGTTGAGCCTGGGGCTTGGCGGCATGCTCATGGGCCTGAGCAATATGCATCTGGAACGACAGGCAGCTTACCAACAGAACCAGCAGCGCCTTGAACCCGCACCATCGCTGGCGATACGACGATTGTTGCAGCGGCCTTTGGGCCTTTACCGAATGCTTGTTCATGAAAGGAAGGACTCCACAAACGGCCGCTGAAGCTACATGCAGCGACCCGAAAATAAGGGGAAAGCAATAGGCCTACGGCGGCCCGTCTTTTTTTATTGACACCATTGAACCACATTCAGGGCGCACCGCGCAGACCAATCCACTACGCTTGACTCGGCTTTTCATCATTTTTGCGCATGCATCATCATGGTGCACGATACAGCAGCCTTTGCGCATGAGCAGCGTAAGAAAAGACGCCTCTCACCCTCAACATATTGAAAATAAATACAAAAAAACAAAAAGGCCGGAAAAATGCTTACCCGCAGGGCATGTAGCCATCACGCCTACTCTACCTACGAACGCTATCACTCTTGCTTCAGGAGCCGGGATATGTTGCCGAAACGCCTCACGTTTTCATCTTATCGGACAGGATGGCCGCTCGCCGTGCTGGGCGCGCTCATGGCCTGGTCAGGCGCGGCTACCGCAGATACGGCCACGCTCAACAGCGGTGACACGGCTTGGATGCTGACCTCATCCGTATTGGTACTGGCCATGACCATTCCTGGCCTGTTTCTGTTCTACGGCGGCCTTGCACGTAGCAAAAACGTACTGTCGGTGTTGATGCACTGCTTCAGTCTTACCGCCATCGTCAGCGTGTTGTGGGTGCTCTATGGGTACTCGCTCGCCTTCGACGACGCCGGTATGAAGGAAGGAGAGCTCAACTTGCACTCCTTTATCGGCGGGCTAAGCCATATCGGCCTGCGCGATCTGACAGCAGCAGCCGTACACGGCACAATTCCAGAAAGCGTCTGGATCATGTTCCAGATGACCTTTGCGATCATAACACCCTCACTGATTGTAGGTGCTTTCGCCGAACGCATGAAATTTTCAGCCATGCTGTGGTTCTCGGTGCTGTGGGTCTCCCTGGTGTACTTCCCGGTAGCCCACATGGTGTGGGGCGGCAGCGGCGCGTTCATGGGCAGTGACTGGGGCGTTATCGACTTCGCGGGGGGGACGGTTGTACACATCAACTCCGGTATTGCCGGGTTGGTCGCCTGCATTATGCTGGGGCGCCGCAAAGGCTATCCGACTCAGCACTTGGCCCCGCATAACCTGACCTACTCCGTCATCGGTGGCAGCTTGCTGTGGCTGGGCTGGTTCGGCTTCAACGCTGGCTCTGCCGCTGCTGCAGACGGCAACGCCGGGATGGCGATGCTAGTGACACAGGTGGCCACTGCTGCCGCAGCACTGGCTTGGATGTTCCTCGAATGGTTCCGTGCTGGCAAACCCAGCGTATTGGGTGCCGTCACAGGCGCCGTTGCGGGACTGGTGGCTGTCACGCCTGCCGCCGGTACGTGTGGTCCGTTGGGTGCCCTTCTACTGGGTGCTATCACCAGCGTGGTCTGCTTCTTCACCTCAACGACCGTCAAGCACTTCTTCGGCTATGACGATGCCTTCGACGTGTTCGGCGTTCACGGTACAGGCGGTATCGTCGGCTCCATCCTGACCGCCGTCTTCGCCGCGCCGCTCTTCGGCGGTAACGGCAATGGTGCCGTGGACTACGCCATGGGCGTGCAGCTGTGGGCACAGGTCAAAGGTGTGATTTTCACCGTGCTCTATAGTGGGATTATCAGCTACATCATCCTACGCGTGCTCAAGTCCACTCTGGGCCTGCGTGTCAGCGAAGAGACGGAAGCGACCGGCCTTGATCTAGCCGAACACAGCGAACGCGGCTACAACCTGTAATTACTAGCACAAATCAATAACCTAGTCGCATCCACCGGGCAGGAGAGGGTTCTCTCCTGCCCGTTGTGCGTTGTGCGTTGTGCGTTGTGCGTTGTGCGTTGTGCGTTGGGTGTTGGGTGTTGGGTGTTGGGTGTTGGGTGTTGGGTGTTGGGTGTTGGGTGTTGGGTGTTGGGTGTTGGGTGTTGGGTGTTGGGTGTTGGGTGTTGGGCAGGCCTTTTCCTTCGTTCACTGGCCAGATGCTGTCGGCATTACTCCCGTTCTTCACAGTCGGCCGAGTACCTCTCACGATCAGTGCTCCTTCATCATCTATATAAGGAAGATGCTGATTGGTGCAGTGAATTGCTTTTTTTTCACACCGGCATCGCTCGGCAACCTCCGTGAGCAAGCGCCTTTCAATCGCTCACATTGGCATGCACGCATCAAGAAACGCTTTGCCACCCTTCCAAGCCTTTCTGGCACCGATCAGCCGCCGCATAAGGCGAAGCTTAACTACAGCAAATCTGGCTCGACCTTTCTATTCTTAGCAGCAGGACAACGTGCTAAAAAATTGCTTACACAAGCAATTCACTAAGGTATATATCCACCATACTCACCCGCTGCCCGATCGCCGTTATTTCACCTTGTCATGGAGAAGCCCTTATGCAAATTCAGGAGAATTCCCCTTTTCGCTGGATCGAACGAGCAGGACTGCTGATCATTACCGCGGTCATTCTGTTCGCTATTGGCGAAAAATGCGTCGCGATGTGGGAAGTCCAAATCGTCACTGTCACCGATATATTGCTGCTGTTCATGTTTCTCGAGCTGATCACAATGGTCAAACTCTACTGGCATGAAGGACGCCTATCGGTACTGCTGCCGATCTTCATTGCCATCATTGGTATCGCGCGTCATATGATGGCGGACTCGCAAGAGTTCGGTCAGCATGACCTGATCTTCAGCGCAGGCGCCATCGTACTGCTGAGCCTGTCACTGCTAATACTGGCCTATTGCCAAGTACGGTTTTCATTCTATCCTTCCCATGAGGATCGCCGCCTTATATCGAGGGATACTCCAGAAGATAAAGACAAGCGCTCCTAAATCCTGCAGTACCTTCTTGCCCCCTCTGGCACACCCTTTGCTGCGTAAAACGTGTTGCCAGAGGGAACCTGATAGGCTAAAGATTGCCATATTCCTATTGAAGCCTCCGCCATTCTGTCATTTATGAGGCTTATATCCCGCAATTCTTAGTAGATACCGCTATATTCAGTGATATGAACGCTAGTTAATGCTCATTTTCAGAGGTTAAGGGCCCACACCACAGAAGAAATTATTCCATTCTCCTGTATAATGGATCCCTTCCTGTTTGATAATTTATCATTATTGATTGGTTCAACGTCTGTATTATTGCCTGCCAAAGGAGCACATGATGAGCTCGGCTCATGACAATCGAACGCTGAACGAACAGCGTCAGACATCGCACCAGCATCTAGGATTGGACGACATCACCATCGTCGACAACAGCACCCTGCGCAAAGCCGTTTCTGCTGCCGCGCTGGGTAACGCCATGGAATGGTTCGACTTCGGTGTATTCAGCCTTGTGGCTGCCTCCATCGGTAAGAACTTCTTCCCGGATGCTTCTCCGACCATTCAGCTGATGAGCGCTTTCGCCGTCTTCGCGGTTGCCTTCTTTGCGCGCCCGCTGGGTGGCTTGGTCTTCGGCCCGCTGGGCGATCGCATCGGTCGCAAACAGGTCTTGGCCCTCACCATGATCATGATGGCGATCAGTACCTTCTGTATCGGTCTGATCCCGAGCTTCAGCGCCATCGGCCTGGCAGCGCCCATCCTGTTGATCGCCTTCCGACTGGTACAGGGGTTCTCTGCGGGGGGTGAATACGGCGGTGCTGCTACCTTTGTGGCGGAGTACTCTCCTGACCGCAAGCGTGGCTTCATGGGCAGCTGGCTTGAGTTCGGCACGTTCGCAGGCTTCATTCTTGCCTCACTGACCGTAGCCGCCGTCAGCTACTTCACTGGCGAAGCAGCTATGCACGACTGGGCGTGGCGCATCCCGTTCTTCATCGCGGGTCCACTGGGTCTGATCGGTCTGTACCTGCGTACACGTTTGGAAGAAACGCCGGCGTTCGCCGAACACGCTGAAAAACAGAAAGCGGAAGGCAGCAGCGAAAGCGTGCCGCTGAAAGAGCTGTTCACTCAGCACTGGAAACCGATGCTGCTGTGTATCGGTCTGGTACTGCTGATGAACGTCAGCACCTACCTGCTCACCACGGTCATGCCGACCTACATGCAGCAGCACGTGACTGATCCGAATACGGGTGAACACATCCGTGCGCTGACTGCTGACGGCATGATGACCTTTATCATGTGCGCCATGTTAATCTTCTTGCCACTGCTGGGTCTGCTGGCAGACAAGGTAGGGCGCAAGCCGCTGATCATTACCGGCTGTATCCTCACCATGATCTTTGCCGTACCGCTGCTGCACCTGGTACAGCAAGGCTCTCTGCTCTGCATCGGTCTGGGCCTGCTGGGCTTCTCACTGATCCAGAGCTGCTTCTCCAGCACCATGCCGTCCAAGCTGCCGTCGTTGTTCTCGACCAGCGTCCGCTACGGCGGTTTGGCGATCGCGTTCAACATTTCAGCAGCGCTGTTTGCGGGCCCGACACCGGCCGTCAACACGTGGCTGATGGATCACACTGGCAGCATTGACGTCCCAGCCTACTACTGGATCGCAGCGGCCATTATCGGTCTGATCACGATCTTGCTGACACGAGAAACTGCATCTCAGCCGTTGGAAGGTTCAGCCCCGGCCGCCTCCTCTCGTGCGGAAGCCCGCGAACTGCTGCAGGAGCACCGCTCTAATTTGGAAAACGAGCTGGAAGAGGTCGAAGACGAACTGCGCGCTCTAAACGAACGTCGCGCGGAAATCATCGCCGACCATCCGCACCTGCACGACGATCACACCTCGCCCAAGAAAGACTGATGGCGTGATGCGTAAATAATGAAGAAGGCTGCCCTACCCGGGCAGCCTTTTTTGTGAGCATTTCCTACCCTCGACATCGCCACCTAGCGGCATTCAGCAACATCTCAGGTTCAACTCTGCGTGGAAAGGCCGATAGCTAAGACAGTCTTTAGCGCGTTAGCGCAGAAACACGCATATTCAATTTCCCCGCTTTCCTGCTGGTCTTGTAGAATGGGAAGGCAGGACGGTCGATCAGCATACCGTGGAGCAAGGTTATTTCAGATGGGCATTCGAGAGTAGTCTCATAACGTCGTGTCATCCCACCGACATATGAAGAAAGATTACATACATTCTCAGTATGCAATGCCGATATGAACGAGACTTTGCCCCAAAAAGTTGGTAAACTTACCTACATCACAAACCAGTGATCATCCCGAGGTATAGAAATGGCCATGAATGAAACAGTGACCCGGGTCACTCAACGCATCAAGGAACGTTCTGCTGAACGTCGTGCTCTGTATCTGAAACACATGCAAGAGCAAGAAGCTCGCGGCGTACACCGCGGCCAACTTGACTGCGGTAACCTGGCTCACGGCGTTGCCGCCTGCTGTGGCGACGACAAGCAGTCTCTGAAGCTGATGAACAGCGCCAACTTGGGCATCATCTCCGCTTACAACGACATGCTGTCTGCTCACCAGCCGTTCGAAGTCTTTCCGGATCTGATCCGCAAAGCGGCTCGTGAAGTAGGCTCCACTGCCCAGTTCGCTGGTGGTGTTCCGGCCATGTGTGACGGTGTCACTCAGGGTCAGCCGGGTATGGAACTGTCTCTGTTCTCCCGCGACACCATCGCCATGGCCGCGGCCATCGGTCTGTCTCACAACATGTTCGACGCCGCGCTGTACCTCGGTGTCTGCGACAAGATCGTACCGGGCCTGTTCATCGGTGCCGCTCGTTTCGGTCACCTGCCGACCGTCTTCGTTCCGGCTGGCCCGATGACGACCGGTATCTCCAACAAGCAGAAAGCTGAAGTTCGCCAGAAATTCGCTGAAGGCAAAGTTGGCCGTAAAGAACTGCTGGATTCCGAATGTGCGTCCTACCACGCACCGGGTACCTGCACCTTCTACGGTACTGCAAACTCCAACCAGCTGATGGTTGAGCTGATGGGTCTGCACCTGCCGGGTTCCTCTTTCGTCAACCCGAACACGCCGCTGCGTGATGCGCTGACGAAATATGCGACTCAGCGTGCGGTCAAAATGACCAAACAGGGCGGCGAATTCACTCCGTTCTACAAACAGGTCGACGAACGTACCATCGTCAACGCAATCGTTGGTCTGCTGGCATCTGGTGGTTCCACTAACCACACCATGCACCTGGTTGCTATGGCCGGTGCTGCGGGCATCACCATCACGTGGGATGACTTCACCGAGCTGTCTACTGTCGTACCGGGCCTGATGAAGGTTTACCCGAACGGCCAGGCTGACGTGAACCACTTCCACGCAGCAGGTGGCATGAGCTTCCTGACTCGCCAGCTGATCAAAGGCGGCCTGATCCACACCGACATCCCGACCGTATTCGGTACCGGTATGGAAGCCTATACCAAAGAACCGTTCCTCGACGGCGACAAACTGGTATGGCGTGAAGGTCCGGAACAGAGCCTCGACGAAAACGTTATCGCAACGATCGAAAAACCGTTCGCGAAAACGGGTGGTCTGGCCGTTCTCGACGGTAACCTCGGCCGCGGCGTCATCAAAACGTCTGCCGTTCAGCCGGAACACCGCAAAGTTGAAGCACCTGCACGTATCTTCAGCGATCAGCACCAGCTGAAAGCCGCTTTCGAATCTGGCGAGCTGGACCGTGACGTTGTCGTCGTTGTCCGCTTCCAGGGTCCGAAATCCAACGGCATGCCGGAACTGCACAAACTGACACCGTTCCTCGGCGTACTGCAGGACCGTGGCTTCAAGGTCGCGCTGGTCACCGACGGTCGTATGTCCGGTGCTTCCGGTAAAGTACCGGCCGCTATCCACTTCACTCCTGAAGCACTGGAAGGCGGTCCGCTGGCCAAACTGCGTGATGGCGACATCATCAGCCTTGACGCAGACAAAGGCGAACTCAACGTCATCATCGACGACGCTGAGTGGGCCAAACGCGAAGTCGTCAAAGAAGACCTCAGCGCTTACCACATGGGCATGGGCCGCGAAATGTTCGGCGGCATGCGTCAGCTGGTAGGTCCGTCTGAAGAAGGTGCTTGCACTTTCGGTGGCTTCGAACAGAGCATGCTTAAAAACAAATAAGCATTCGCCCTGTACGACGAAACCGGCTCCCAAGAGGAGCCGGTTTTTTTATGACATATTATTCGGCCCATATAGTTATCGCTGGATCAATTGAGTATGCCCCACCTGCCCATTCTCTCTGTCTATTACCGTTTACAAACAATAAATACCAGTAGCCACACGCGTTATCATTCAACTTTTTTATTAATTCGCTTATTTATATTCCCCATCCTATACATCTCCCCTCTAGGTAGCGCATAGTCGTCGTTAATGGCATAGCGTGGTCTCCCGCTGCCAGAAGCTCAGCGACGTCCTTGCTGTAGAGACAACACCAAGCCGCTCACCACCATAAATACGCCTTCACTTAAGTACGATGATTACGATTTGCACGCACATTGCAGCCAATGACATGCCGGTATGCGCATGCCCGCGCGATTAATCGTACTGACCCGTTAATGATCATGAGAAATAAGAGGACTGAATGATGTACTTCGAGATGCGTACTTATACGGTCAAGATCGGCAAGATGAATGAGTATATATCACTGTTCGAACACGTGGGCTTGCCCATCCTATCGAAGTACGCCACGTTGGTCGGCTATTGGCAGGCCGAATCGGGAGAGCTCAATCAGATCATCCATATCTGGGCTTATGAAAGCCTTGATGACAGGATCGAGAAACGGCGTGCGCTCTATCAGGATCAGGAGTGGCTGACGGCCTTCATTCCCGAAGCACTGCCAATGCTGGAAAAGCAGGAGAGCCGTATTCTGGTACCCAGCAGCTTCTCCCCTCTCCGATGATCAGCGAAGACCAGAAAGAACAGCTTCAGCACGTATCGGGCGAATACGTGCTCGCTGCACGAGCATCAAAACGCGAAAGGGCCTCCGAGGAGGCCCTTTCTACTGAATCCGTTCACAAGGCAGCGTGGCTAACTTGTGACACGTCAGACGGCGATTAGCAGTCTTTCAGTGCTTCAACGGTTTCGCGGCACAGCTTGGTGATGCCGTCCCAGTCTTTAGCGTCGATCAGGTTCTGCGGCAGAACCCAAGAACCGCCAACGCACATGATGTTGGACAGTTTCAGGTAAGTCGGCGCTTTTTCCAGCGTGATGCCGCCAGTCGGGCAGAATTTAACGCCCTGGATCGGACCACCGAAGGATTTGACAGCAGAAGCACCACCGCTGGATTCAGCCGGGAAGAATTTGAAACGACGCAGGCCGTAACGCATACCTTCCATCAGCTCAGAGATAGTCGCAACACCCGGCAGCATCGGCGCTTTGGCGTTGACGGAGTATTCGAACAGCTCGGAAGTAGCACCCGGAGTCACGATGAACTCAGCGCCAGCTTCTTCAGCCTGTTTGTACTGTTCGACGGTCAGAACGGTACCAGCACCAACGGTAGCGCCTTCAACGTCTTTCATCGCGCGGATAGCGTCGAGTGCACAGTCAGTACGCAGGGTGACTTCGAGGTTCGGCAGACCACCTGCAACCAGCGCTTTCGCCAGCGGTACAGCGTCTTCGATCTGGTTGACGACGATAACCGGCAGCACTTTTGCGCGTGCGCAGATTTTGTCGATGGAAGCGGTGAATTCCGCCGGGAACTGTTTGAGTTCGGACATGGAAAGACTCCTGACAGGAGGTAGGAACGAGGCGGGCAAACCTTCACCCACGCTCTGGATTCATATGCCGGCCCCATGATACGCCCACAGCGCAGGAGCCAGAAACCCTTGGTCTATTGGATTGGCCGACTGATCTTATACCGCACCATTTATATCACATTCACTTGTGCACCCACCTGCGACGGTAGCGCACATTGGCAAGGTGACTAGGTGTCCTATCGGCAGGATTCAGTAGACATTCAGCCAACGCAATGTACCGACAGGCAGTATACCGTGTTTTGGGGTTGCTCTGCAGCGCCAAATCGCCGGAATCGCGGCTAAGTCACGCAGGCTGTCGCCCATTCAGAAACGAATTCCGTATAATCGCACTCAACCTGTAGGGGCGCTGAGCGCTCGGTACATCGCGGCACCCCCTCATCTTCGTGGAGAAACCTAGCTCATGCATGTCATGTCGAAACGTCAGGCGGTCATTACCAGCCGCCTCCTCTTTGCCGGGGGCCTGATTATGATGTTTCCCCTGCACCTGCTGACCTGTCTGCTGGCGGGGCTGCTGGTGTTCGAGCTGGTGAATGCCCTGACGCTGCCGCTACAGCGCTTGATTCCAGGCGAACGCGCACGCTGGCTGGCCGTGGCACTGCTGGGGGCATGCATCGTCGCCATTTTGGCTGTTCTCGCTATTCTAGGGATCAGTGCGGTCTCGCATGAGCTACGCAATCCAGGCACGCTGTTCAACAATGCGATGGACATCATCAACCAAGCCCGCCAGCAGCTTCCTGCCAGCGTCGTCGCTCGGCTACCAGGCAGCGCTGAAGAAGTGCATCAGACACTCAAGGAGCTGCTGCACGAGCATATCTACGACCTGCAGCTGGTGGGCAAGGGGGCGATTCATATCTTCATCACTATGCTGCTGGGGATGATCATCGGGGCTATCGTGGCCCTACAGCGGCCACCCGCATCAACCTCAATGACGCCATTCACGTCCGCCCTGCTGCAGCGTGTGATCCTGCTACGCCAAGCATTTCACAACATCGTGTTCGCTCAGCTGAAGATCTCGCTGGTTAATACCGCCCTGACGACCATCTTCCTGCTGGTGATACTGCCGATCTTCGGCATCCACCTACCGCTGGCCAAAACGCTGATTATCTTCACCTTTGTGGTCGGGCTACTGCCGATCATTGGCAACCTGATCTCCAATACGCTGATCTGCATTCTGGCGCTGTCGGTGTCGTTCTGGGTATCGCTGGCAACGCTCGGCTATCTGGTTGCCATTCACAAGGTGGAGTACTTCCTCAACGCCCGCATCGTGGGGAACCAGATCAATGCCCGCTCATGGGAGCTGCTGGTCGCCATGCTGGTCTTTGAAGCCACCTTCGGCCTGGGTGGCCTGATCGCGGCCCCGATCTACTATGCGTATATCAAAAGCGAGCTGAAGAACGACGGGCTGGTCTAACCCTTCCCCTTCAGCCCCTCCTCGCCTTCCTTACAGCAAAGGCGAACACAAAAAGGCAGCCCACTAGGGCTGCCTTTTCATTTGCCTGTAGATACACAGCCTACCCGCACTATCGCGATAGGGCCGCCGTTGTCGGCCTACAGCCGCTCGGCAGGCATCGGGTCGGCATCCGCACGCCACAGCATATAGCGCACTTCGATATCGGCGGGCGTGTAGATCACGATGGGCATCCGGCTGTTGTAGCGCAGCATGCGGTTAGCATCGACAGCCTGAACGAATGCACTGCGCTCGCTGTCGGGCGGACACGCCTTTTCCGTCGAGACCAACGGATGCTCTTTGCCATACACAAAGTAATCGTAGCCCCAGCCGGGCACGTGACGTTCAACCAGCTCGCCGCCAAACGCGTAGTGGTTGCAGTCGATGGTCAGCGTCTTGCCTACCTGAATTTCAACCTGAAAGCGCGGTTCTTCTGCACGCGCAGGCAACTGAATGACGTGGCGGACCTGACCCGGCTCGGGCTGAGGAAAAGGTGCCAACGCGGCGTTGGGCGCAGCACTGGCCATCGTCGGGCCTAGCATCAGCAGCACGGTAGCAGCGTTCGCGAGAGTGGACATCTTCATATCATGAGGGTTCTTCGTGTCGGTGCATGAGTTACGGTGCCATTACGGCCTCAGTGGGAATACCCACTGTTGATCTGACAGTCCGCGGCGACGAAATCGAATGCCCTGTCGGTATGAATGCTGGGCAGATTACTGTAAAGGCACTGTCGAGCATCATTGCTCATCGCCTTGACATCGATACCGCCATCGACGAGATAAGGAGCAGGTGCGGAACAGCGTCCCAGCATGATCCCTATGATGAAAAGAATGAACGTTGTGACGACGCTTCGGGTACTCATTTCCACTCCTTGGATGTCTTTGTGCGGCGAACGGCATATAACGTCATGCTACACCAGCTAGGTATAGCAATATATATGGTTCATGACATCGCAACGTTCAACATTCGCAGCAGTCAGCTGCTACACTTCGTCCTCGTCTGTTCAGGAGAATGTCCATGAAAAGGATTGTCTTGGCGATGGCCCTGAGCGCCGTCGGTCTGCCCCTCGCAGCCGTCGCGGCACCTGCCTCTCAACCTGCCGTCGACGCGTATTACCACGATATGCTGTCCATCACGCACGATGCGAATCAGGCCGGTGAAGCCTGCATGTCGTCACTCAAGAATCATCGTTCTTCGGCGACAACGCCTGCCTGCCGCACGTTCGAACAGCGCTATCAGCGTGCGGTCGATCAGAGCGAAAGTTTGGCCGCCCGCCTTAAGGTGGCGGGTCAGACCTTGCACCGTTCCGATCCGCGTCTAGCTCAGCTGACGCGTGCAACCGAAACGCTCAACCACTATATGGACAACTATCAAGACCGCCCGTCAGCGGGCGAGCAAGACGGCGTTATGCACATCATGGAAGAACCCATGCACTAACGTCGCTTGATGCTGTCGGCAGGGTCGCATCACCGTCAATTAAACGGCCTGACCTTGCCGACACATCGGCTCAGCCGCCATCGGAAATGGCCGCTGTCAGGCCATAGGCCATCGCGACCGGCAACGGCAGGGTGTGGTCACGGATAGTGATCTCTGTGGGGCGCGTGTCGTCCAACGGGTGTTCGCAGTGCAGCACGCGCTTGCCATCAGCTGACGTCGAGCGCGTTACGTTTTCGCACGGCGTGGCTGAAATCATCAGGTGCTGTCCCGGCGTATGCGCAGTACTGCCCTGTATCTGCAGCAGCACGTTGACAGGAGTGTCGGTTCCGAACAGCTCGGGCGCCACCATCTGACCACTGGTCACGATCGTTTTATCCGCGTGCTCGGCGACACTTTTGGGAAAGGCGATGCTTGAGACCAGCGACATGCTCGCCGTGTCGTAGAACACCACCTGGTACTGCTGATGCGCTTGCTGCTTCGCCTTTTCATCCTCGGCGCTGGGGTGACAGCCCATCAGACCCACGGCCAGCAGTGCGATCATCCATCGTACGCCTCGTAACAGCATGAATACTCCTTACCTTCACTTCACCCAATACCATACTTGATACATTGAATTGATTGAACGCGCCTGTCCTCCATTGGACAGCGAGCACGGCCACAAAGTCGCTTATGGTAAAGACAACCGCTATGGCACGTCCACGTCGAAGGCTGCCTTACAGGCACTGAACGTCGACATGTGCCGCGCGTGTACTACCGTTTACTACCGTTCGCGGGCGGCACAAAGCCCTTCGCCAGCGCTGACCGAGCATCGCACGCTCGCTCTTCTTTATCCCTTATCATCAATCATTAACCCTTATCATCAATCATTAAAAGGACGACACACGGATGTGGGCACTGTCAGGCATTGCCATCGTCATCATTGGCTTCGCGCTACGTTTCAACCCGCTAGTGATTGCCCTTGCGGCTGCGCTCGCCACCGGCATTAGCGTGGGCCTGTCATGGGTAGAAGTCATCTCGCTTGTGGGCACAGCGTTCGTCGACCAGCGCTTCATGGTACTGGTTTTTCTAGTCGTGCCCGTGATCGCGATTCTGGAAGCCTATGGACTGCGCGAACGCGCTCAGCATGTCATGCGTAAGGCACACGCGCTCTCGACCTCACGGCTGCTGATCGGCTATCTGGCCCTGCGGCAGGTGATGTCATCGCTGGGGCTGATGGCGCTAGGTGGACACCCCCAGATGGTACGTCCATTGATAGCTCCCATGGCGGAAAGCGCGGCCCACCACCGCTATGGCATCGTTCCAGGACACTGGCGCGAGCAGATTCGCGCTCACGCAGCGGCCGTCGATAATATCGGCCTATTTTTTGGTGAAGACACCTTTGTGGCCGTAGGGCCTTTGTTGCTGATGCAGGGGTTCCTTGCCGCACAGGGCTACGCCTATGATCCACTTCAGCTTGCGGTATGGGCCATTCCCAGCGCCGTGATCGTCTTCATGCTGCACAGTGCGCGCCTCAGGCATTTCGAGGGCCAACTTCGCCGTGCCAGCCACCATGCCCCTCAGCACCGGGAGGCCTCATGAGCACACTTGATCTGCTCTATCTGCTGATGGGCGTCGTACTGGCCTGTGTCAGCGCATTCACAGCGCTTGATCATCACCATACCCAGCGACTCAAGGCCACCGCATTTTGGTCGATCAATGCCGTGCTATTTTTGGCGGGAAGCCAACTGCCACCCTTCGCATGCGGCGTACTGGTCATCATCATGGTTGCACTGGTGGCAACGCGCGGAGGCATCGGCCGCAGCCAGCGGCCCAAGGTCGATCGCACCCGCCGTGATGCGCGCGCCGCGCAGTTAAAAGGACGCCTTTTTCTACCAATGCTGGTCGTGCCGCCCATCACGCTGGCGGGCACAGCCCTCTTCAAGATAAGCGCTGCCAAAGGCTACCCGCTGATCGACCCGCACCATGCCACCCTGGCGGCACTGGCGTTGGGCATTGGGGTGGCGTTTATCGTGAGCCTGTACGTATTACGTGTACGCCCCGCCCAAGTAATGCGCGAAGGCACACAGCTGTACGACACCATCGGCTGGACGCTCATACTGCCGCAGATGCTGGCCGCGTTGGGGGCTATCTTCGCCAAAGCCGGTGTGGGCGCGCCTATCGCTCAGTTGGTTCAGCAGATGCTGCCACTGGCCCACCCTGAGGTGGCCGTACTGACCTATGGATTGGGCATGGCCCTGCTGGCGTTTATCATGGGCAATGCGCTGGCAGCGTTTCCCATCATGACCGTTGGGGTCGGGCTGCCGTTCATTGTGATCCAGTCAGGCGGTGACCCAACGGTCATGGCCTCGCTGGGCATGCTGTGTGGATTCTGTGGCGGGCTGATGTCGCCGATGGCGGCCAATTTCAACACGCTACCGGCCACGCTGCTCCAGCTTTCGTCACGCCATGCGGTCATCCGGCTGCAATGGCCAACGGCGCTGATTATGCTGGGGGTTAATCTGGGGCTGATGATGCTGCTGGTGTATCGCTAAAGGTGAGGATGCCGCGCTGTAGGGTTACAGCGCGGCGGTACGGGCGATGCGACCATAGCGCTGGCCGCGGTTCTCAACGCCGATAACGGCGCTGACGGGCAGTTCGGCCCCGTAGACGTTTTCGGGCGTCATGGCCGCACTGAGACACGCGGGCCGCTTGCCCACAGGGGCAATCACGATGTGGTGGGCGTCAACGCGTACGATCTGACCGACGTAGTAGCCATTGTTGTATTCGATTTCGGCTCGATCACCGGTACTGCAGCTCAGCAGTATGCGCAGGAACCGGTCATCCGGTACCCGCTGACAGTCACTGTTCACGGACGTCATCTCCTTGCAGATCATGGAATCGACCTCTGTCACAATGATATGACGTGATCCCACTTTTAGCACTCTGTGTTAAATGCTCTGCTTATCTGAATATGTATATATTGAATAACCCAACCGGTTCTTATTCATTTATTATAAGCGACAGACCATGTACTCTTATACTTTCATTCTGCGAACAGGCCAAGGTCACCCGCTGAGACGTGTTCGACAGTGGCATGGCGAACGCATGGCAAAGTAAAGGTGTTCAATAACGATGATTACGCTAAGGAACGTGTCCAAGCGCTTTGAGACACGCCACGGCATCGTGACGGCCGTCGATGATGTCACGCTGCACATAGAAGCGGGACAGATATTCGGCATCATAGGATACAGCGGTGCGGGCAAGAGTACCCTGATTCGTCTGCTCAATGGGCTGGAACTGCCCAGCGAAGGCTACCTAGAGGTGGCCGGTCATGAGCTGCCTAAGCTGACGACCGCTCAGATGCGCACCGCACGCCGGAAGATCAGCATGGTCTTTCAGCACTTCAACCTGCTGTGGTCACGTACGGTCGAAGAGAACATTTCGCTGCCGCTCGAAGTGGCAGGTGTACCAGCCTCCGAACGCCAGCAGCGCGTACAGGAACTGATCGAACTTGTTGGGCTGAACGGGCGCGAGCAGGCCTATCCGTCCCAGCTGAGTGGCGGCCAGAAGCAGCGCGTCGGTATTGCCCGGGCGCTGGCCAACAACCCTGACGTACTGCTGTGCGACGAGGCGACGTCTGCGCTTGACCCCAAGACCACCAACTCCATTCTGGAGCTGCTGTCGGACATCAACCGTCGCCTCGGCCTGACCATTGTGCTGATCACGCATGAAATGAACGTTGTGCGTCAGATCTGTCACCGCGTGGCTGTGATGGAAGCGGGCCGCATTGTCGAAAGCGGGCCAGTGCTGGAAGTCTTCGCGCATCCGAAGCAAGAGATCACGCGTAGCTTCATCCGCCAGTTGACGGGGGCCGAAGACACCGCCGATCAGGTCATTGCCCATCTTCGCAAGGCAAACCTGCCGGGCGTCATTATCAAGCTGACGTTCATTGGCAACCAGTCCGAGCAGCCGCTGATTGCGACATTGATCCAGCGCTACCAGCTGCCGATCAGTATTCTTCACGGTTCGATCAACTACACCTCGGAAGGCGCCTTCGGTTTGCTGTTCCTGCACGTACAGGGTTCACCGGAACAGATTCTCGAAATGCGCACCTTCATCGAAAGTCAGGATGTCGACATGGAGGTCATTTCCTCATGAGCCTTGCAAGCCTTTCCGACAGCAGCCACTTCTTCGGGCTGCTGCCCAATGTCACGTGGGACATGCTACAGACTGCGACCCTGCAGACGCTCTACATGGCATTCGTTTCAGCACTGATCGTGTGCCTGCTCGGCCTGACCATAGGTGTTTTCCTGTTTCTGACCTCGCCGGGACAGGCGCTGGATCGCCCGTGGATCTATCGTCCGCTGGCGCTCGCCGTGAACACACTGCGTGCCATTCCGTTCATCATCCTGCTGGTACTGCTGATTCCGTTCACCAAATTCTTGGTGCACACGACGCTCGGCCCGACAGCGATCCTGCCGACACTCATCATCGGTGCGGCGCCGTTCTATGCCCGCTTGGTCGAGATCGCGCTCAAGGAAGTTGACCACGGTGTGCTGGAAGCCGCTCAGGCCATGGGCTGCAACCTGCGCCACATCATCTTCAAGATCCTGCTACCCGAGTCATCCCCGGCACTGGTGTCCGGCATCGCCGTCACCACCATCCTGATGATCGGTTACACCGCCATGGCCGGCTTCGTCGGCGGCGGCGGCCTAGGTGATCTGGCTTACAACTTCGGTCACCAGCGCGGTATGACGGACGTCACGGTCTGCACAACCCTGATCCTGCTGGCACTGGTTATCATCGTGCAGTTCGTGAGCGACAGGGTCACCCGTCGTCTGGACAAACGCTAAGGCGACTCCCCCCGAGCTGCACCGATAGCCGCCTATAGTGGCATCGCCCTTCCCTTCCTGCTGTTATGCCAGACAGCGTCAGCCACCCTGCTGGCGCTGCCTGACAAACGGTTCCCGCCCGGCTGGTACACGAAAAGGATTTCGTTATGAAGACACACTGGATGACCACCGCGGCCGCTCTGGCGACTGCACTGCTGCTGTCGGCCTGCGGCGGCGGACGAGATGCCGACCATACGATCACCGTCGCGGCCAACCCCGTACCGCATGGCGAAGTGCTCGAACAGACGCGCCCGATCCTGAAGGCTCAGGGCTATGAGCTGGATATCAAGGTGGTCAACGATTACATCGTGCCGAACACCGCGCTGGCCAACGACGACGTCGATGCCAACTTCTTCCAGCACGAGCCTTACATGAACACGGTCATCCACGTCGAGCACAAGGGTGATCCCAAGTACGATTTCGTCAAAGCCGGCGGCTATCTGCTGGCCCCTATCGGCATCTACTCCAAACACTATAAGCGCCTGCAGGACCTGCCTGACGGTGCCAAGGTGCTGATGCGCAATGCGGTGGCCGATGAAGGTCGTGTGCTGGCCATCTTCCAGCGTGAGGGTCTGATTAAGCTCAACCCGAACGTACCGATTGTGTCTGCTAGTGTGGCCGACATCATCGACAATCCAAAACACCTCGACTTCCGCCCCAACATCGAAGCCTCCATGCTGCCCGCGATGTACCGCAACGATGAAGGCGATGCCATCGTCATCAACGCCAATTTCGCGCTGGGGGCGGGCCTTGATCCGGTCCACGATCCAATCGCCGTCGAGGCGTCCAACAATAACCCTTATATCAATATCGTAGCGGTGCGCCGCGGCCACGAACACGATCCGAAGGTTGAAGCGCTGCTGGGTGCACTACGCGACCCGAAGGTGCAACAGTTCGTGATCGACAAATACAAAGGCGCAATAATCCCGGTCAATGACTAAGGTAATGATAACGTTATAACCATTAGTCGCTTGTCCTCACGGCTAATCGTTATATGATCTGCTCAATACTGCGCACTGCCCTCTGCGCTCAGGACACGTTTCTCAGGAGAACATTGATGAAAAAGACATTGATCGCCACTGCGGCCGCATTGACCGCTGCTCTTGCCCTGACGGCTTGCGGCGGCAAGAAAGATGACCCGCATACGCTGACCCTCGCAGCGACGCCGGTACCGCACGCTGAGATCCTCGAACAGGCCAAACCGCTGCTGAAAGCCGAAGGCTATGACCTCGACATCAAGGTGGTGCAGGATTACGTGATTCCGAACACCGCACTGGCCAATGATGACGTCGATGCCAACTATTCGCAGCACCTGCCCTACATGGATACGGTCATCGCAGAGCACAAAGGCGATCCGAAGTACGATTTCGTCAATGCAGGGGCCATTCACCTCGAACCGATCGGCATCTACTCCAAAAAATACAAAAGCCTGAACGATCTGCCGGAAGGCGCCAAAATTCTGATGCGTAACACAGTATCGGATGAAGGCCGTACGCTGGCTATCTTCCAACAGGCCGGTCTGATCAAGCTGAAACCGGGCATTCCGGTCGTGTCTACTCGTGTTGCCGACATCATCGACAACCCGAAACACCTCGACTTCCGCCCGAACATCGAAGCCTCCATGCTGCCGACCATGTACCGCAACGATGAAGGCGATGCTGTTGTCATCAATGCCAACTTCGCACTGGGTGCGGGCCTTGATCCGGTCCACGATCCGATTGCCATCGAAAGCCCGGACAACAACCCCTACGTGAATATCATTACCGTTCACCGCGGCCATGAACACGATCCGAAGATCGAAGCGCTGGTCAAAGTGCTGCGTTCTCCGGAAATCCAGCAGTTCATCCGCGACAAGTACAAAGGCGCAGTGATCCCGGTCAACAACTGATTCAACCGGTGCGTATGCTGTGCTGACAAAGAAAGCCCGTATGCTTGTGCATACGGGCTTTCTTCATATCACGATAAAGGCGTAGCCGTTATGGCATAAGGTTCAGAGCCGGGTCATGCCGTCGACGTGGATGGAGCGCTTGAAGACCGATGGCAGCACGCCAAACTGCTTGTGGAAGGCGGCCGAGAAGTGGCTGGCATTGGCATAGCCGAGATCGGAAGCCACCGTCATGACAGAGACGTTATCGCACAGTAGCCGACGCCGCGCTTCTTGCATCCGCTCCGCTTGGAACAGCCCATAGACACTGTTATTAAACATTGAGCGGAACCCTTTCTTCACCTTCAAAACACTCAGCCCGGTTTCGCGCGCCAGATCGGTGATCGTAGGGGCTTTGGTTAGATCAGACAGCAACAGTGCCTTGGCCTTCATCAGCTTCTGGCGGTCAGGCTGCCGCAGCGGGCAATCGACACAGCGATCG
Source organism: Zymobacter palmae (assembly GCF_003610015.1). Lineage (NCBI taxonomy): Bacteria > Pseudomonadati > Pseudomonadota > Gammaproteobacteria > Oceanospirillales > Halomonadaceae > Zymobacter > Zymobacter palmae. The sequence continues at coordinate 874,370 of NZ_AP018933.1, read as the reverse complement.
ATCTCCATATGCTTTTCGAGCATCAGGCTCAGCATCACCAGACTTTGCCCTTTCTGCCACATCGTGGCCAATGCATCGCCACCACGCTCGTCGGCATTGATCAAGGCATTCCACAGCATCTGTGCAGCACCGTGTATTTCAGCGCTGTGATTATTACGCTGACAATAGCCGTATGATATTTCACATTGCTGAAGAATATCGTTTACATTAGGAACACATTGTTTCAATACAACAGGGTCGATGGATAAGGTGATACTTTCAAAAATGCCCTCGTAAAAGGCTTTACCACGACAGCCCGAAGTATGACTTATATAAAACGTGCCGGTTTCTAATACACATTCATTATTGCTACGTCGCATATCAGGAATGATGCGAGATTTCCCATTGAGAATGCAGCTGAAGTTGATACGTCCGGAGTCGTCATAGAGATAGAATTCGCGCGGGGAGGACAGATGGGTGCGCCATAAGATCAGCTCCATCCCTTCCTGAACGGGGTAGCGGCGCAGCATGTACTGGGCATCGTGATCTAGCTGGGGGACGGGCTGCCCGTCCAGCAGGCGACTGATGGCAATGTCATCGGTGAGGTGACGCTCCCTCATAACGGCTGTCGCTCCGCATAACAGGGTTCAGCACCGATACGGATATTTAAAATACCCTTTGGGGTAGATGGATTCTTACCATGCATTACTCTGTCGCGGTTATATCCGACACCGCCCTCTGTTCGCTGGGAGAGAGTTCATGCTACTACACCCCAAACTCAGGGCACAATATAAGCGCAATGATATAAAGTCGCGTTCGCTATGGCATATAATGGCGCCCGTACATGTGCCCATTGTCACAGCGATGACAATTTCCGGCGTGGCGGCTCTGGCGTCTTTGGGAGCGCTGATCTGTTTGGCTTGGATCGTTCATTCACTCGCGATATCCCCGCAGTGGTTTCCAATATTCCCCTTCTGCTGCTGCCTAGCAGCGACCGTGGCAACCTATCTGCTGCGACTGACCGCCTTCACCGTTTCCCATGATGCCGCCTTCCAGTTGGAAGCGGGGCTACGCACTTCGCTCGCCCAAAAACTTATGAGGCTATCGCTCTCAGATGTACGTGCCCTCGGTACGGGCACGCTCTCTAATGTCATGCAAGAGGACGTGAGATCCCTGCATGCCTTCGTCGCCGACAGCACGCCGCTGTATGCGCGAGCGATCGTTATGCCGATAGCCACGTTTCTGGTAGCGGCCTACTGTGACTGGCGATTGGCCTGCGGCATGCTGAGCGTGTTGCTGCTGGGCGGGAGCGTTATGTACTGGGCGAGATGCCACGGCGATATGGGCCATCAGTACGGCCAAGCACGCGAACGCGTCAGTGCTGCGATTATCGAATTCATGCAGGCCATGCCCGTCGTGCGCATGTTCGACGGCGGCTCGTCCAGCTTCGTCAGCTATCAGCGTGCGCTAAAGGCGTGGCGAGACGTGCTGACCCGTTGGTACCGAGAAGCCTCCTGCTCTGCTCGGCTGTCGTTTGCACTGATCGGCCCCCTGCCGACCCTGCTGGTGCTGGTCTGGCTGGGCCATGGTCTGGCCGCACAGGGAACCCTGCGCCCTTTTGCATGGGTGACCGTGCTACTGATCGGCAGCGGGATGGCCGAGGCGGTGATGCCGATGATCGCCCTTCAGCAACTGGTGAAACACACACGTCTATGCGCGCTGCGTATCCAGCGCCTGCTGGCACAGCAAGAGCAGCCGCAGCCCGTGCAGCCGCGGTTTCCTGCCGATGCCAGCGTGAGGTTCCAACATGTCAGCTACCGTTACCCGGGCACGTCCGGAGACACGGCACTAACCGACATTGATTTCTATGCCCCAGCCGACTCAATGACAGCACTGGTAGGCACTTCCGGGGCGGGCAAGAGCACGGCTATGCGGCTACTCTGCCGTTTCGCAGACACCACAGAAGGGAGCATTACGCTCGGCGGCATCGACGTTCGCGCCATGACCACCGATACCCTAATGCAGCAGATCGCCTACGTTGCGCAGGATACCTTTCTGTTCGCCGATACTGTGGCAGCCAACATCAGCGTGGGTGTACCCAATGCAACGCGAGACGACATTATCGCGGCCGCTCGCCTGGCCTGCGCCCACGAGTTCATTGAAAAGCTACCCAACGGCTATGACACCGTAGTAAGCGAAAAAGGCTCCTCGCTGTCGGGCGGTCAGCGTCAGCGACTTGCCGTAGCCCGTGCCCTTCTCCAACAACGCCCGCTGATGGTGCTCGATGAAGCCACCGCCTTTCTGGACAGCACCAGCGAAGCCGCGCTGATGGCATCGCTGCGTACCGCGCGGCACAGCAGGACGATCCTCTTTATTACCCACAAACCCACAATCGCGGCCCAAGCCGATCATGTTCTGTTCTTCACAGAAGGACGGATCGTCGCACAGGGAACGCATGCCGTTCTGCTCGCGACCGTACCCGACTATGCGACACTGTGGGCGACCGCCAACAGTGTCCGCGGTTCTCAGTCATGACTCACGCGGAGATGGACGAGACGGATTGCTGATCCGCCCGCCATGACGAATATGCACACCCTTTTGCTGCCTTCTCGGCTACTGACGCTGTACCGCCACCTGCGACTGGCCGTCGGCCCGGCCGCCTCTCGACTGACCCGCTCACTGGTGGCGCTGCTGCTGGCAGCCATACTGCAAGGCATCGCGTTTTCGTGCCTGTACCCGATCGTGGCCATCATCATTAATAACCAGCCCATTGCGGGCATGCGGGTTCCTGCCACCGTGATGACAATCACCGGCCTGCTGTCGCTGGCTTTGCGTTGGTACGGCCAGGGGTTCGAGTACGCGGGTCATCTTGCTAACGCCACTTATGCCCTACGGCTGAGGCTCGGCGAGAAACTGCGCAGCATCTCTTTGGAAGCGCTGCAGCAAACGCGGGCGGGCGAAATGAACGCCGTGCTGCTCGGCAGCATCGACGAGCACTTCAACTACGTCATTGCTATTGCCAACACCGCCTTCACCTCGATCGCCACTCCACTCACCGTGACGGCCATCACCGCTGTCATCAATGTGCCTTTGGCACTTGCCCTACTGGTGATGTTTCCGTTGATGGCACTGCTGAACCACTGGCAGCGTCCGATGAAGCGACGCCACATCGGCGAGCTAGTGCAGGCCAATGAAAGGCTCAGCGGGGACATCGTCGAATTCGTGCAGGGGCTAGAAACGCTTCGCTTCTGTGGCGAGGAAGAGGCGCGTTACGCCGCCATTCGTGACCGCTGTCACGCCTTTAAGCAGCTCCAGCAGCGCCTGCACCGCGGTGGCGCTAATGCCACACTGCTCACCTCTAGCGCCATCGAACTGAGCCTGCTCAGTGTGGTGTGCCTCGGTGTGCTGTGGGTGATATCGGGATCGCTGGCCTTGCCCGCGCTGATGACCGCCATGATCATCATCAGCCGCTTTTCCGAGCCAATGGCAAGTTTCATTAGCCAAGCAGTGGTGCTAGAGCTGCTGTCCTCAACGCTGCTCCACCTTCAGCGTCTGCTCGATACGCCCGCCCTTCCCGTACTGCCCGGCGCCGCAGCGCCCAATTCATTTGAGGTGATCTTCGACCAGGTGACGTTCCGCTACGCACAGGCTCCGCACGATGCCGTTAACGCGCTGTCAGCCCACTTCGAAAGCGGGCGTACCAGTGCGGTGGTCGGGGCCTCCGGCGCGGGCAAAAGCACTGTCGCTAAGCTGCTTCAGCGCTACGCTGATCCGCAGCACGGCACGATCAGGATCGGCGGTGTTGATATCCGCACTCTGCCTGCGCAGCAGCTGAACCGTTACATTTCGGTGGTCTTTCAGGACGTCTTTCTGTTCAACGAAACCGTGCTGGCCAACCTATGGATGGCGCGCCCTGAGGCATCACGGGAAGAGGTGCAGGAGGCGGCACGACAGGCGCAGTGCCTTGAGGTAATCGAACGGCTGCCCGATGGCTGGCAAACACACATCGAAAATGCGGGTGTCACACTGTCGGGCGGCGAACGTCAGCGTCTGTCGATCGCCCGAGCACTACTGAAAGACACTCCCATCGTGGTGCTGGACGAACCAACGGCTTCACTCGACATGGAAAGCGAGCACGCGGTTCAGCGTGCGCTGGAACGACTGGCCGAAGGGCGTACGGTGGTACTGATCACCCACCGCCTAGCAACGCTGATGGCCGCGGATACGGTCTATTTCATGCAACAAGGCACCGTCACCGACCATGGGGCGCACACCGAACTGATGGCGCGCAATGCCGCCTACCGCGCGCTCTGGAGTGAAAGCACCAACTGAAGCGACGCCGCGTATATTCCCCTTAGCGATACCTCCCATCTTTCTGCCCTGACGCGCCTGCGTCGGGGCTTTCGCACGCACCCATATTCAAAAATTCCTTAATGATGAAAGGGTTATAAATACCAAATAGAGCATAAGCCAACCCTTTTCGGGTAGCTTACAAATGATAATGAATATTATTCTCATAAAAGAAAATACTGTCATTCATCGCGTGACACCGTACCCACACGGCGCTCGATCTGGCTGATAACGCTTATTGCTTCATGTCGTTCCGGCGTCATGAGCCGTCGCAGGCCAGCGTCAGGAGGACTCATGGCATCAGATACCTTTTCTTCTTCCTTTTCAGCACTCGATACGGACTACCAGCAGCTTCGCCAGCGTACCGCCGCGGCGCTGGGCATGGCGCTCAACGATGTAAGCCCGACAGACAATCTGCTACAGCTAGGGCTGGATTCGATGCAACTGATGCAGTTGATGCACTGGTTCCGCCAGCGCGGCTATCGCATTGCGCTAAAAGCGCTGTATCAGCAACCATGCCTTGCGCAGTGGCACACACTGATGGAACACCATGCGGAGGAGCACGCGGCTACGCCCCGCTCTTCATCCACCGCCGGCCCTTGTATGACCGACGGTACGCCCTTCCCGCTGACGCCCGTGCAGCACGCTTATCTGATCGGCAGAACGCCGGGGCAACCTCTCGGGGGCGTTGGCTGTCATCTCTATCAAGAGTTTGACGGCCATGGCCTGACGGCAGCACGTCTTGACCAAGCGCTGGCGGTGCTGATAGCTCGCCACCCGATGCTGCACGTTGCCTTCCGGGCCGATGGGCAGCAGTACTACCGGCCGCAGCCCTTTTGGAACGGCACCACGGTGCATGATCTGCGCCATACCTGCGATGACGCACGTGACACTTACCTAGCGGCCCTTCGCCAGCAATTGGGGCACCGCCGCCTCGACGTCGAGCAGGGCGAGACCTTCGACTTCCAGCTATCGCTGCTACCCGACGGTGCACATCGGCTGCACGTTAACATCGACCTGCTGATCATGGATGCCTCCAGCTTCACGCTGTTCTTCGATGAACTCAGCACGCTGCTGGCGGGCGGCACTCTCTTGCCCCGCCCAGCAGACTACGATTTCCGCAGCTACCTACATCACTATAAAGCCACCTACGCAGCCGCTATCGAGCAGGCCAAAGCCTATTGGCTCGATAAGTGCGAGACCCTGCCACTGGCACCGCAGCTGCCTCTGGCATGTGATCCGGCAACCCTGCCGGACGTGCGCATCACTCGACGACGCCATCACGTGTCGCCGTCCGCATGGGAAGCCTTTGTCCAGCAGACGCGTGCCCTCGGCGTAACACCTACCATGGCCCTTGCCACTTGCTTTGCCGCCGTGCTGGCACGCTGGAGCGGCCAATCCCGCCTGCTACTGAACCTGACAATCTTCGATCGACTGCCCTTGCATGACGCCGTGGAAGGCATGCTGGCCGACTTCACCAACATTCTGCCGCTGGACATGGACTGCCACGGTAGTCCGCTGGCGGCACTGATTCAGCACAACCAGCAGACGTTCGCCAGCGACCGCGAACACAGCGCATGGTCCGGGGTCGATCTGCTGCGCGAACTCAAGAAACGGCAGCGCCATCCACACGGTGCGCCCGTGGTCTTTACCAGTAATCTAGGCTCGTCGCTGTACGCCACTCACGATGACGCGCCGCTGGGCGAACCAGCATGGGGCATTTCGCAGACACCACAGGTGTGGCTTGACCATTTGGCCTTCGAGCACCGTGGCGAGGTGATACTGCAATGGGACAGTAATGAAGCGCTCTTCCCTACGGGGATGGTCGCCACGCTGTTCGACGCCTATACAGGGCTGGTCGACCAGCTGTGCCGAAACGCTTCGGCTTGGACGGCCCCCGTACCGGAACTGATGCCGGAAGCCCAGCGAGCGGTAAGGATGCGGGTCAACGCAACGCAAGGCCCAGTTCCTAAAGGACTTCTTCACCAGCGCATTCTGGATCAAGCTCAGCGTTCGCCCTCCGCGACGGCTGTAATTTCGGCACAGCAGTGCTGGTCCTACGCCGAGTTGGTGGATCGCGCCCAGCGCTGTGCCCAAGCGCTGGTGACGCGTGGCGTGACACCGGGCGATACCGTGGCGATCAGCATGCCAAAAGGCCCAGGCCAAGTTGTAGCGGTGTTGGGTACGCTGCTGGCGGGGGGCGTTTACGTGCCCGTGGCCGCTGACCAGCCGCTCGCTCGCCGCAACCGCATCTATCACGATGCGCATGTGCGTGTGGTGCTGGTCTGCGCGGATCACCCGCTCGCCGTAGGTGACAATATTCCGTGTGTAAGCTGGCAAGACACTTGGCACAGTGCGCCGCTGCCATCCCTCAAAACCGATGTTTCCCCCCTCTCTCCGGCTTACATCATCTACACCTCAGGGTCGACGGGCGTACCCAAAGGGGTCGTGGTCGCCCACCGCAGTGCATTGAACACCTGCATCGACATCAACCATCGCTACCACGTTGGCCCGCACGACCGTGTGCTGGCGCTGTCAGCACTGCACTTCGATCTGTCGGTTTACGACCTGTTTGGCGTATTAGGTGCAGGTGGTGCACTGGTAATGACGGATGAACACCAGCGCCGCGACCCTGATGCGTGGTGCACGCTGATCGAACGGCACGGGATAACACTCTGGAACAGCGTTCCCGCACTGTTCGATATGCTGATGACATGGTGCGAAGGCTTCGGCAATACTGTTCCGGCCCGCCTGCGCACCGTCATGCTGTCGGGCGACTGGATAGACCGGGCGCTGCCGGCACGCTATCGAGCCTTCAACCCTGACGGTCAGTTCGTTGCCATGGGGGGCGCAACAGAAGCGTCGATCTGGTCGAATGCCTTTGACGTCACTACGCTGCCCAGCGACTGGCGCACCATTCCGTATGGCTTTCCGCTGACCAATCAGTGCTATCGGGTCGTCGATACCCTTGAGCGTGACTGCCCAGACGATGTGCCCGGAGAGCTGTGGATCGGGGGAATCGGCGTAGCCGAAGGCTATTACCTTGACCCCGAGCGCAGCGCGGCGCAGTTCATAACGCGTCAGGGAAAACGCTGGTATCGCACAGGCGATATGGGATGCTACTGGCCCGACGGCACGCTGGTCTTTCTGGGGCGGCGCGATACACAGGTCAAAGTCGGTGGATACCGCATAGAACTTGGTGAGATTGATGCAGCATTGGCACGCATTCCCGGCGTGGCACGCGGCGTCACGGTGGCACTGGGCGAACAGGAAAAGACGCTGGCGGCCTTCGCCGTGGCCGAAGGAGAGGCATTGTCAGTGCCGCTGTATCGTCACACAGCGCTGCCCGACCACTATGCCGCCTTATTGCCGACACCGCTTGATGCCTCCTCGAACGCCGAGCTTCCCGACAACGAACTGCGCTGGGTCACCGCGTTTCTGTCCCACCATATTCATCATCATCTTGATGGACAGCACCTGTCCCCGTGCACAGCCGAGCAGCTCATCGCTCACAATGGACTAGCGCCGCACTGGGCTCCGGTATTGGATCACTGGCTGCACCTGCTGGATGCCCAGCATGCTGGCAAGGCTGACACGCGCTCGAAAGCTCATACAGAACAGTACACTCGCATTGCAGCAGGCGTGGATGCCCAACGTCGAGAGGCCACGACCACCGCTCACCATGCCCGATTACGCCAGATTATGCGGGAAGAACGCTCGGCACTGGAACTGCTGAACGATCCGGTATGGTCGCCGGAAGCGCTGGCCTTGCGTTCCCCCTGCTCCGCTCGATATCAGCAGGAGCTGACGCACCTCATCACAACGCTGGCGGAACGCCTAGAACGCCCCGTTCGTGTGATTGAAGTGGGTGCCCGTAGCGCGCGGGCAGCGGTGGAGCTGCTGACCCCGCTGACCGCAGATCAGATTGACTATGTCGGGCTGGAAGATTCCAGCGAACTGGCCCGGCAGGCTAATGAACGCCTTACCGCATGGCCGCATGCCCGCGTGGAACACACGACAAGCCATGCTCCCGCCGCGCTTGCCCATACCGCTGATATCGTATGGAGCCACAATGCCTTGCACCGACTGCTGCCGAACAACCCGGCGCTGCTGGCACAACTCGATACGCTGGCCGCTCCCGGCGGTCTGATCTACCTCACGGAATACACACGGCTGCCCGCGCTGGCGCTGCTGAGTACGTTGCTGCTTTCACCGGATCATCCCGAACAGCACCTGTGCTCTAAGGCCGCTTGGCAGACACGCTTTGCCGCGACGCGTCTGGAATGGCAGCACAGTGAAGAAGACGCCGGTCAGCTGCGTGTCATGCTGCGTGCACCGTCGTCTTGCGTCGTTCCAAGCACGGAGCGCCTCAAAGAAGCACTGGCTGCACAGCTTCCCCCTTACATGGTACCCAGCCAGCTGCATTTTCTGGATGCACTGCCACTAACGGCCAACGGCAAAATTGATCGGCGTGCACTGATGGCGCAAGCAGGCACGACGACGGACGAAACATCATCACTGCGCCCTCAGGGCGATGTGGAATGTTATGTTGCTCGCCTGTGGCAAGCGTGGCTGGCACTGCCCAGCGTCAGCCGCGACACCGACTTTTTCTTGCACGGCGGGGACAGTCTAATGGCGACCCGCCTGATCGGTGAACTGCATCAAGCAGGCTATCGGGCCACGCTGGCCGCACTGTTCAATGCACCGACACTGGCGGGTTTCGCCGCCACGCTTGAGAGTTCGGAGCAGGCAGTGCTGCCGCCGCTCCAGAGTGATCCTGATCACCGCGACCAGCCGTTCCCGCTCACGGAGGTTCAGCAGGCCTATCTAGTCGGACGTCAGCCCGGGCTGGTACTTAGCGGTGTAGGTGCACACTTCTTCGTCGAATTCAGCGTACAGGACTTGGACGTCGGGCGACTGGAGCGGGCATGGAATGCCTTGATCGCACGCCACGACATGCTGCGGGCCGTGATACGCGATCAGCAGCAGTGCATTCTGACCGAGGTGCCACACTACACCGTTGCCCAGCACTATCTGTCCACGGAACAGGACATCACCTCGCTGCGAGAAACGCTGTCGCATCAAGTGATCGACCCGACCCAGTGGCCGACGTTTGACTTACAGGTCGGCCTGCATCCGAGACAGCCCGCTCGACTTTGGCTCTGCCTCGACAACCTGTTTTTAGACGGTCTTAGCATGCAGTTGCTGCTGTCCGAGCTGGAACAGTGCTACCAGCAACCAGAACGACAGCGCCCAGCACCGCCACTGTCGTTTCGCGACTACCGGATGGCGCTGGCCGATCAGCCACTGAATCAGAACTCGATCGCCTACTGGCAGCAACGCCTCGATACCCTGCCGGATGCACCTCAACTACCGCTCAAAGCGCGTCCGGACAGCATTGGTGCTCCTCACTTCGTGCGCTTGAAAGGCGCACTCGACGCGGACGACTGGACTGCACTCAAGGCGCGCGCCGCACAGCATCGATTGACACCCTCGGCGCTGCTACTGACCGCCTACGCATCAGTGCTGTCAGCGTGGAGCGAGCGACAAGTGTTCACCCTCAATCTGACACTGTTCGACCGCCAGCCGCTTCACCCGCAGATCAACCAAATTTTGGGCGATTTCACCTCGCTCATGCTGCTGGAATGGCACCCTCACGGCGACTGGCAGGACAGTGCAGAAGCGCTGCAGCGACAGCTGCGCCGCGACCTAGAACACCGCGATGTCTCTGCACTGTGGGTGATGCGCCAACGCGCGCAGCGCCTTGGACTGCCTGCCACACCGATGCCTGTGGTGTTCACCAGCGCATTGGGCTTTGCCCACGACAACTTCCTCGCGCAGCACTCTTGGCTCAAGGCCGAATGGGGTATCTCTCAGACACCGCAGGTCTGGCTCGACAATCAGGTCTACGAGTCGGAGGGCGAACTTCGCTTTCACTGGGATGCCGTAGAAGCGCTGTTCGACAAGACGCTACTGAACACCATGTTCGAACAGTTCCAGACCCTGCTGAGACAGCTAAGTCGGGATGAGAACGCGTGGACCCACTCCTTGGCGCGGCTCATTCCTCGTCGGAACTCCCCGCGGCAGCCAACCTTCGCGACCAACGTACCGTCCCCTAGCGATGCCCGCGCCACACAGCCTTCTTCACCTTCACCTGCGCAGGCCGATGCCGTGGCGCTTATCCGTTCAGCGTTTCAGCACGTGGTGGGGCATCCCATCGACGTTCGGCAGCACTTCTTTGAAGCAGGAGCAAACTCGTTGAGCCTCGTTCAATTGCATATCCATTTACAGCAACAGGCGTTTCCGTCGCTGACCCTGCTCGACCTGTTCAGCTGGACATCACCGTATGCGCTGGCTCAGCACGTCATACAGGACACGGAAAAACAGTCGCCCGCGCCCGACTCGCGCCGCGAACGCCACCTGATGCAGCGTCAGCGCCGCCACAAGCGTTCGCCATGAGCGATGCCCTTGTTCACCGTCACAGCGCCCTCTCTTCTTTCAATGACACAGGAACGGTCATGGATGTCTCGCACATGTCTTCACGGTCAATGGATCAGATCGACGAACTGATCGCCCAGCACTTCCCCGACAGCGACCCGATCGCCGTCATCGGCTATGCCTGCCGCTTCCCCTGTTCGCCGGACAGTACCGCCTTCTGGCACAACATCGTGGATGGACAAGAGTGCAGTCGCCATTTCAGTCACCAGGAAATGCGCGAAGCCGGGGTACCCGATGAGGTCATCGACGCCCCCGACTTCGTCAATGTCGGCGCAGTACTGGAAGATGCCGACCGCTTCGATGCCACGCTGTTCGGTTATTCCCGACAGGAAGCAGAGTCCATTGACCCACAGCAGCGCCTGTTCCTGCAGAACGCTTGGCATGCGCTGGAACATGCGGGCTATGCACCGCGCCAAGTGCCACACAGAACGGGGGTCTTCGCCTCGTCTCGCATTAGCACCTATCCCGGACGAGCACAGGTCGACGTTACCGAAGTCGCGCAGGTGAAAGGACTGCAGTCGCTGATGGGCAACGACAAGGACTATGTCGCTTCACGCGTCGCCTACAAGCTTGACCTGCACGGCCCCGCACTGGCCGTACAGACGGCCTGCTCCAGTTCACTGGTCGCGGCTCACCTCGCCTGCGAGAGCCTGCGCAGTGGCGAGTCCGACATGGCCATCGCGGGCGGCGTAGCCCTCGCGTTCCCACAGCAGGCCGGCTATCGCTATCAGCCCGGCATGATCTTCTCGCCGGATGGACGCTGCCGTCCGTTCGATGCAGAAGCACAGGGCACCTTTGCAGGTAACGGTGTCGGGGCGATCGTACTGCGACGCCTGCGCGATGCGCTGCATGATGGCGACCCCATCGCGGCCGTAGTGCTTGGTAGCGCCATCAACAACGATGGTGAACGCAAGGTCGGCTATACCGCTCCGTCGGTGGCCGGGCAGCAAGCGGTCATCGAAGAAGCGTTGCAGCTGGCGGGTATCGGGGGGCAGCAGATCGGTATGATCGAGGCCCACGGCACTGGCACGCCGCTGGGTGATCCAATCGAGCTCAAGGCGCTTTGTGCAGCCTTCGGCGACACTGGACAACCAGCGCACTGTGCACTCGGGTCGATCAAGGGCAACTTCGGCCATATGGACACCGCTGCAGGCGTTGCCAGCCTGCTCAAGACCGTGCTGGCCGTGGAGCACGGCACGCTGCCGCCCACCCTCAACGTCCAAAAGCCCAACCCGGCACTGGCGCTGGATGAAAGTCCGTTTCGGCTGCTCACTTGCGCACAGGACTGGGGCGCGTCGCTGCGCTATGCGGGCGTGTCGTCCTTCGGCATCGGCGGCACGAACTGCCATATGATCGTAGCGTCGCTACCGGAGGCGCTGCGTCAAACCGCGCCCTCTTCATCACCATCAACACCAGCGCAACTCTGCCCACCGCTGCTGCTCAGCGCAGCCAGCGATACGGCATTGCACACGCTGGCCACACGCTATGCCGACGCACTGCGTGAACCTTCTTCTCCTGAGGCACTGGCCGCCACAGCACTGCATGGTCGTCAGCTCGACCTCCCTTACCGCTTGGCGTTGACGGTCGATCAGCACACCCCCGAGGCGCTGAAAAACTGGTCCGAAGGCGCCGCCGACGAACGTATCCACTGCGGTAGCGGCACCTTCGGCCGTCAGGCTTGGCTGTTTACCGGGCAAGGAGCACAGTGGCCAGGTATGGCCGCCGCCATGTACGCGTTCTCTCCCGTATTCGCAGAACAGCTGGACACATGCATCGCGGCCTGTCACGACCAAGCACCCGCGCTGCGCGAAGCACTGCTAGAAGCAGACTCGACGTGGCTTGACAGCATGGCGTACACCCAGCCAGCGCTGGTGGCGTTCGAGATTGCTATGGCCGCGCACTGGCAGTCTCTCGGTCTGGCGCCCGAACGGGTCATCGGGCATTCCGTGGGAGAATTCGCAGCGGCCGTGGTGGCGGGACACTACACGGCCGCTCAGATCATGCCGCTGGTCTGTCAGCGCGGCGCACTCATGCAGCAGTGCGCCCCCGGCAGCATGATCGCCGTTTTCGCTGAGGCTGAGCGCATCGCACCACTCGCCGAAGCCTACGGGCTCGATCTGGCCGCGGATAATGGCGTTCAACACCACGTCTATTCCGGCACCACAGCAGCCGTCGATACCTTCCAGCGTGCTCTTTTTGAACAGGATATTCTCTACAAGCGCCTCCCCGTCACTGGAGCCGCGCATTCCGCGCTGATGGACCCGATCATGGCAGACTTCCAAGCCGCTTGTGACGCACTACCGCCTGCGTCACCGGGCCGGGTACCTTTGATTTCGACGCTGAACGCCACGCTCGTTGACGCGACCGACCTGACAGCGGAGCACTGGGCTCGCCATCTGCGTCATCCCGTACGCTTCCAGCAGGCACTGGAACTCGCTCAACAACAGAATGTACGTGTCTTTCTGGAGGTAGGACCCGACGCTACACTGAGCACGCTGGGTAAGCGTGAAACTGACAGCCAAGAATGCACGTGGATTGCCAGCCAACACCGTGCCGCTGCCGACGAACTACCATTGCGCACGGCGCTAATGCAACTGTATGCCGCAGGTTGCCCGCTTCCCTGGACATCACTGTTCGGCGACACACCATTGCCGCGCTGCCGCGCGCCGCTTTATCCCTTCGATCGCAAGCGCTACTGGTGCGAGACTGAATCCCGCGCCGTATCGGCCGCATCTTCATACGCAACCTGCGCAGTGGAAGCCGGTCAGCGAGTCGCCATGAAGGAAGCAGGCTCGCTGTCACTTTCGCGGCTGCACACCCTGTACGACTGCGTTACCGAATTGCATGCCCTCTACGTCGATCAGCTGGTACGGCGCTGCGTCGGCGACCGCATTGACCACGATGAGGGCGTCGATGCGCTCAGCATTTTGCGGGCAGGCCGCTTGCTCCCCCGCTACCGACAACTGCTGACCCGCCTACTCAATAGCGGCGTGGAAGACGGCTACTACACCTGCCTCAATGGCACTCACTACCGCACGGTGCGTCGCGTCGAAGCCGACAGCAAGGTCACGCTGTTGGACACCTTAACGGACTGCTGCGAGGGGCTAGAAGCCATTCCTCGCACCGTGGCACACGCGGGCGACAACCTGTACGCGATGATGAGCGGGGGCATTGATCCCGTCGCCATCATCTTCCCGCAAGGCTCGTCCAGCGGCGTAGAAGTGCTCTACCAAGAGTTCAGTTTCGGCCGCTATTTCAATCAGATCGCCGCAGGCGTGCTAGAAGGCATCGTGGCCTCGCGGCCCACTGACAAGCCGCTGCGGATTCTGGAGGTGGGCGGCGGCACAGGAGGCACCACGGCTTGGCTGCTGCCGGTGCTCAAGGCTCATCCTCATGTCGACTACACGTTCACCGACATATCACTGCTGTTTACCCACCGCGCGCAGGAAAAATTCGCCGACTACGACTTCATGCACTACCGAGCCTTCGACCTGCATACCCCCGCGCTGGCTCAAGGATTCACGCCCCAGCACTACGATGTCATCATCGCCGCCAACGTTATTCACGCCACTCAACACGTAGGCAAAACACTCAGCAACCTCAGAACGGTGCTGAAGCCGAGCGGCCAGCTGGTGATGCGTGAAATTACTCAGCCTATGCGGCTGTTCGACTTCGTGTTTGGACCGCTGGTGCAGCCTTTGCTCGACTACGAGGCACGCCAGCAGGAACTTTTCCTGTCCACCTCTCAGTGGAAGCAGCAGTGCCATGAAGCCGGGTTTTCACGCGTCGATTGGCTGCCACTGGATGGCGGTCCTACCTCCGAGATGAGCGAACACGTCATCGTTGCTACGCCCACGGACATGCCGCTGTCCTCATCAAGCTCGACGCTGCCTTCCATCGACGCAGAAACTGACGACCCTATTCTGGGCCAGCGTCTCAGCGTGGACGGCACTTACCAAGCCGACTGGCACGAATGTGCAGCAGACCCCGAACGCTGGAATGCCTACTGGTGCCACGCTTGGCAAACCCTCTCTGAACGCCACGGTCAGGGGCAAAGCACACCGCCCGCACCGCCGTGCGCCGCACCGGCAACGCTGTCATGGGTGCGTCTGCACTGGCAAGCAACGCCGTTCGCACACGGTGCGCTGCAGATCGAAGCGCTGACGAACAACCGCTTCTGGCAACCGCTAACCCAAGCGTGTGCGCTGGCGCTGTCTCCCGCTCCGGAAACACACTACCAATGGCATTGGCACACGCAGCCGTTCCCGACCGCCCATGGTGAGGCCACCTACCGCGTGCTGAACGAAAAGGCCATAGCACACCTTTCGCTTTCCGAACCGCCCCCCCTCGCCGATGACGCGCCAACACTGCTATTCATCGCCGAAGACCCCTGCTCCACTCTGAGCGCACTCGTTCACGACGTGCTGGCCGCCCTCACTCAACATGACGAGGATCTGATCGTCGTAACCCATAACGGTTGGCGCATTCATCCCACCGATGGGGCAGCGCTATCACCTGAACATCATGCACTGTGGGCCTTGCTTCGCGTCGCGGCCAATGAGCAGCCCGAGCGCCTAATTGCAGCTGTTGATTTATCCGATACCCGCGATGATGCCTTGCTGCCCGCAGCCCTTGCTGCCATATCGCCCAACCAGCGCTGGCTAGCCCTTCGAGAAGGCCATCTTTTCAGCGAGGAACTGAACGCCTGTCAGCACACGGCACCACCACTGCCAGAGGACGCGTTCAGCGCCGATCAATGGCATGTCGTGACCGGTGCTTTCGGTGGACTGGGGCGTCTGACCGTCCGCTGGCTGCACGCCCGCGGTGCACGTCATATCGCCCTGCTTGCCCCACGCGCCGATGAGGCATGGCTGGCGCAGTGCCGCAGTGCAATGGGCGATGATACGGAACTGCGCTGGTGCGCCTGCGATGTCAGCGACGCTGCAGAGCTGGCGCAAGTGATGGAAACGCTTGCCTGTGAACGCGACATTGCGGGGGCCGTACACGCGGCAGGACAGTTGGACGATGGCCTGCTGCCGCAGCTCTCGGAACAGCGACTAACGCACGTGCTGGCGGTCAAGGCCACTGCCGCCGCCCAGCTACAAGAATGGCTTGCCGCACACGGTAGCCGCTATCTCGTGTTGTATTCCTCCGCCGCTGCCGCCCTAGGGGCTCGCGGCCAGGGTGCTCATGCACTGGCCTGCGGCTATCTGGATGGACTGGCACAGCGCACGCTCTCTTCTCCCTTATGCACACTGTCGATTGCATGGGGGGCTTGGGGAGAAAGCGGTCGAGCAGCTGACCCTGCGCTGCTGGCAATGCTGGCGGAAGACGGCATGGACGCACTGACCGACGCCGAAGGACTGTGGCACCTCGAACAGGCCATCATGCGCAACTGTCCGTACCGCCTTGCTATGCGTGTCCGACCGCAGCGTATGCCGCCCATCCAACAAGCGCTGCTGTACCCCCCCTCTGGCGAAGATGCACCGACGGACAAGGACCGCCCTCGACGCTCATCCTCGTCGACACTCGCAACGCCCTCCGCGTCATTCACCGGTCGCCGCGACGATGTCGATGACATCATCACGTGGCTGAAACAGCGCGTCGTCGCTCAGCTGCGCATCGAAGACCCCGAACAACTACAGCCCGAGCAGGACCTGCTACAGATTGGGATGGACTCGCTACTGTTCCTTGAACTGAGCAGCGATATCCAACGTCAGCTGGGCATTCGCCTTGATGCCGAAGCCGCGTGGCAGAACATGTCCATTGCCGGACTGGCCCGCACACTCTGTGCCGACTCGCACGAAACGACGCTACCGGATGCCCTTCCGGCGGAGCTTCATCACGACGAAGAGCACCGCTACGATCCGTTCCCGCTGACGCCGATCCAGCACGCCTACTGGCTAGGCCGCACGCAGGCGATTCAGTACGGTGGCGTGGCATGCCATGTGGTGTTCGAGTGGGACAAGCGCCACGACGAATTCGATATTTCCCGCCTCGAAGAGGCATGGAACCAACTGATCGAACGTCACGATATGCTGCGCATGGTGATCGACGATGACGGGCGTCAACGCATTCTGTACGACACCCCACGCTACCGTATCCGCCATCATGATTTGCGTACGCTGACGCCCGCGCAGCGCGAGGAAGCGCTGACGGAGACCCGCCAAGCCCTGAGCTACCAAGTTCTGCGCACCGATCAGTGGCCGCTGTTCGAACTGTTCGTCAGTGACCTCGACGCCGAGCATTATCGTCTTCATATGAACCTTGATCTGCTGCTGTTCGACGTGCAGAGCTTCAAAGTGATGATGGACGATCTGGCCGCTACCTGGCACGGCACAGCGCTTCCCGCGCCGGCCATCACCTTCCGCGACTACGTGATGGCCGAGCAGGCTCATCGCCAGACGACCGTTTGGCACGATGCGTGGGAATACTGGCAGGACATTTTGCCGATGCTTCCCCCAGCCCCTGCGCTGCCAACGGCCGATACCCCTCCTGACACGCCGCGCTTCATCACCTATCAGTCACGCCTCGAACCACAGGCATGGAGCGCTCTGAAACAGCGCTGGCAACAGGCCGGCATCACGCCCTCTGCTGCGCTACTGACTTTGTTTGCCGCAACACTAGAGCGCTGGAGTCGCCATCCAGCGTTCACCCTCAACCTGACATTCTTCAATCGGCGTCCCTTGCATCCGGACATTGACCGAATCATCGGTGATTTCACCGCCGTCACGCTGGTCGATTTTGATTTCAGTGCCGAACGACCGCTCTCCGAGCGCATGCAACAGACCCAACAGCGGCTTTGGCAGCATATGGCGCATAGCGATGTGAACGGTGTGGAAGTGATCCGTGAGCTGGGGCGTCTTCGTGGTCAGCAGCGCCAACCCCTCATGCCGGTGGTGTTCACCAGTATGCTAGGCATGTCGCTCGAAGGCCTCTCCATTGAGCAAGCGATGACTCGTCTGCTCGGCGATCCCTGCCATGTGTTCACCCAGACTCCGCAGGTGTGGCTGGACCATCAGGTTATGGAAAGCGAAGGTGCGCTGATCTTCAGCTGGTACTGCATGGAAGACGTGCTAACACCCGGCACCGCTCGTGACATGTTCGACGATTACTGTGCCGTACTGGCTGCCTATGCCACCCCCGGTGAAGAAGAGTCGCCGCAGCTCCAGCGTCTGCTGGCCGGACAATCCACCCCCTTCCCGCGCCAACGCTGGCCGCTGCCTGCCACGGACGCCTTTGATTTGCGCGATATCGAGCAATTCACCCAGGCCCAGCCCCATGTGAAGCAGGCGCGAGCCGAGCAGCAGCCGGACGGTACGCTGCGCCTCACCGTGACGGGTCGCCACGAAGCGTTGCCCAGCGCAGCACTGCCGCCGGATTCACCGCTGACGACTCTGGCCCTGCCACCGCTGACCGCCGACGAACAGCATGATCTGGACGCCACATGGGCATGGCTGGAAGCTCGCGCACTGCACGGCATGGCCGAAACACTGCTGCGCCATTCTCTGTTCGTTCAGGTGGGTGATCATCATGCGTTGGAAGACGTTATGACGGCACTGGGTGCACAACCGCAGTACCAGCGTCTGGTGCGGCAGTGGCTGCGCCATCTGCATGAAAAAGGGGTACTTGATCCACAGCAGGAGGGGTGGACGTGCGTGTCGCCATTGCAGAACATTCTTGCACCGCAGAGCCAGCGTCCCTCTTCCGACTGGGGAAAGACACTGGCCGACTATCTGGACAACTGTGTGGCACAACACGATGCGCTATTCAGCGGCGAGTGCTCACCCCTCGGGCTACTGTTCGACGCACAGGACAGCGTGGCCGATGCTTTCTACTGTCTGAACCCCGCCAGCCGCTGCCTCAACGAACAGGCGGCACGCATTATGGATCGACTGGCGGCCGAAACACCCTCGCTGAACGTGCTCGAAGTCGGTGCCGGCACCGCTGCCACATCACGCCACCTACTGGCCACGCCGCACAGCAAGGGCATTCACTATCGCTTCACCGATCTATCGGTGCAGTTTCTCAACGACGCTGCAGCACGCTTCGGCGATGACCCGCGCCTTAGCTATGGATTGCTCGACATCAATCAACCCGCCGTATTCGATGACCACCCTGACGGCGGCTATGACCTTATCGTTGCAGTCAACGTGCTGCACGATGCCAGCCATGTGCCTCATACACTGCAGCGGTTACGTCTTTTGCTTGCGCCCGGTGGCCGTCTGCTGATGATTGAGGCCACTGAGCGCGATAGCTCGCTACAGCGCGCCAGCATCGGCTTCATCGAAGGGCTGAGCGGCTACCGCGATGCTCGTCTGCGCGATGACAAACCGATGCTCAGTGCAGAAGGCTGGCAGAGTGCACTTCAGCAAACGGGCTGGGTGCCTGAACTGATCTGGCCTTCAGCCACTGCCCCTTCCTCGCTGCGCCAACACCTGATCGTCGCGCGCCACCCGGGCCACCATCGCCCTGCCTGCGATGAGATTGAGCACGCACTGCGCCAGCAATTTGGCGAGGCGCTGCCAACGCTTGCTGTTCGCTATCAGGAAGATATTCATACGCCGTCCTCGTGTGCGTCCCCCAGTACCGACGCCTTACCGCTTGCAACATCTACAGAAGCCCCTTCACACGGTGATGCTCAACGGCAGACGATACATGCGCCGACAGCGCTCGAACAGCAGGTCGCGGCACTGTGGAAAACGCTACTATCACGTCCAGTCACACACGACAGTGATTTCTTCCAATTGGGGGGCGACAGCCTAATCGCCACGCGCATGGTCGCGCAGCTCAACCAACGCGGTATCGGACAGGTTCGCCTACAAGATCTGTTCGAACACGCCCAGCTCGCCGACTTCTGCCGCTGCATCACGCCGCCCGAAGTGAACGATGCCACCCCGCTGGTGCCGCTCGCCAGCTCAGCACAGCAGCCCACACTGTTCGTGTTCCACGCATCGGATGGCGATGTCAGCAGCCTGCTACCTCTTGCCCGTCAGCTGAATGGCCAAGTATTCGGGCTTCAAGCCGTCGAGCCACAGCGCCATAACACCTTGCGCGCACTGACCGAAGCGTACGTTCAGGCCATCACGCGGCAGCAGCCTCACGGCCCCTATACACTGGTGGGATGGTCATACGGCACCTTCTTGGCCGCCGAAGCCGCGCATCTGCTGCATGCACAAGGGCATGTCGTCCGACTGGCACTGATCGACCCGGTCTGTCAGTGCGATTTCCAGTGCGAGAATCGCGCCGAGCTGTTTGCTCTGCTCTCACAGAGCGATGCGGCATGGACACTGCCCGACATGTGGGATTGCCTGAGTGATGACGAGCAGATGGCGCAGCTCGTCCAGCGCGGCACTGCGGCGGGGTGGCTGCCCGCCCACATGCAGGAAGAAGAGGCACGGCAATGGCTAAACCGTGTCCAGCACCTGCTGAGCCTGCTCGCTCACCACCCCCTACGCGAACCACTAGCAGCGCCGTGCCTGATACTGACGGCCGCACACCGCCCTGCCCATTGGACACCTGCGGATCGCGTCTGGCGTGCCTGGTTGGACAACGCGCACTGCCACACCCTTGATGCTGACCATTGGCAGCTGATGCTGGACACGTCTGGCACTGCCGAATGCGCTCACCGCATCCATCAATGGTTGACCCACCTGCCGGAGACCCTGTCATGACCAGTTCCCAACCCAAACGCCGCATAATCGTTGTGGGCGCAACGTTCGGCGAGTGGTACCTCAATGCGTTCATGCAGATTGATGCCCCGCTAGAGCTGGCAGGGCTGATGAGCACGGGCAGCGAACGCTCGCGACAGCTTGCCCATGATTTTGGCATTCCTCTCTACACCGATATCCAGGCTCTCCCTGACGACATCGACATCGCCTGCATCGTCGTCAGTTCGACGGTAGCTGGCGGTGCTGGCACCCGGTTGGCCGAAGCGTTTTTGTCACGTGGCGTTCATGTAATCCAAGAGCATCCCGTGCACCCCGACGAGGTAAGCGCCCTGCAACAGCGGGCTGCCCAGCACCAGTGCCACTACTGGGTCAGTAGCCTTTACCCGCACGTGCCTGCGGGCCGCTGCTGGGTATCGGAAGCACGCCAGATCAGCGAACGCCTCCAAGAACCCGCACGCTTCATCCGCCTGACCACCAGCCGCCAATTGCTATATTCGACGCTCGACATGCTGCTGTCGGCACAGCCGATTGATGCAGAAGCTGTCGACATCGTCCTGATCGACACCGACGCTGATTTCCATCTGCTGCGCTATCGGTGGCCCACCGGTACTGCCACGCTGTGGCTGCAGCGTTATCAGGACCCCACCTCGCCGGACATGCACAGTTTGGTGATGCACCACCAGCAGATCGGCTGGACTGAAGGCTATCTGACCCTCAATGCCAGCTACGGGCCGGTGATATGGTCATCCACCCTTCATGTGAACCACCCGCATGACAGCACCACCACGCTTTATCACCGCCCAGAGGCTCTCAATGAAATCGCCTCTCAAACGCGCTACGCCGCCCCATACCAATGGCGCGACTGCTGCGAAAGCGAAGGCCCCGCAGGCATCGCCCACCTGCTGACCCAGTTCGACCACGCACTAAACGCAGACCCCACTGCCCTCGCTACGGCGGCCACTCACCAACGTGCAGTGGCTCGACTGTGGCAGCGCACTCTGCAGTGCGTGGGTGCTGCCGAAGATCGCCATTTGGAGGCCCCACGCTACGACGCACTGACCCCGTGGACCTATGCTGAAGAGGAACATTTATGAGCACGTCATCCCTACTGACGCCGCTGGTGGATAATGCAAATGGCCCTTTCCACTTGATCATGTGTCCCTTTGCCGGAGGCAGCGGCAGCGCCTTTCAGACTTGGCGCGCGCTTACACCGTCCCGACAACTGCCCAGCCTTACACTGGTCACCTATCCCGGACGGGATCGTCTGCGCAACCGCCCTCCAGCACAGAGTATTGAAGTGCTGGCCGACCAGCTGGCCGATACGCTCAGCATGCTGGACCCGCGAATGCCGGTCGTCATGGCCGGCCATAGCATGGGCGCGCAGGTGGCCTTCGAGACCTGCGCGCGGCTACACGGCAGCCCCCATGCCCCGCAGGCACTGGTGATATCGGGCTGCCATGCGCCGCATGAACAAGGACGTCGCCAGCTTCGCTCACTGAACGACAGCGCTTTTATCGAACAGCTGGCCGATATCGGGGGCTGCTCCCCAGCCTTGCTCGAAGCCCCCGAACTGATGGCACTGTTCATGCCCTTACTGCGCGCCGATTTCCACGCTACCGAGACCTATCACCGCACGTTGCCTGCCCACGATGCGAAGCTGCACCTTCCTGCCCTGCTACTGTGCGGACGCCAAGATAGAGAAGCCTCTGCGGAAGAAGTTGCTGCATGGCAAGCCTGGTTACCGCAGGCGGACGCACCGGCCATCATGGAAGGCGACCATTTTTACCCACTTCAGCACCCCAGCGCGTTCCTTCACCGTATTGTGCACCACTTCCACCTTCACGCAGAGCAAGGCAGGCACCACCATGAGCACCCATGACGCGCTACTGGCACCTTTCGCGACACCCCTTGATGAACAACTGGCCGAATGGGCCATTCGGTACGCCAGCAAAACCGCACTGGTCGAGGGGCATCACCGCCTGTCCTACTGCGCTCTGAACGAACGAGTGGATACCGCTGCGCGCCACCTGCATACGCTGGGCATCGCTCCCAGCGACCATGTGCTGCTGCAACTGCCCAATAGTGCAGATTTCGTCATCGTGCTGTTCGCGCTTTTGCGGCTGGGGGCATTGCCCATACTGATGGTTCCATCGCTGCGTGAACGCGACCTGCTGCCCTTACTGGATGCCACTCAGCCTACGGCCTACATCATGGAGGTGGCCCAGCATCAAGCACAGGCCGAGACCTTCCGTACCCACTGCCCGGCCCTGCGCCTCGTAATCGGTCGCGGCGATAACTCCGGCATGCCCGACGATTCCACCGTTCACCCGCTATCCCGCCTGTACGCACCTTGCACTCAGCCACTCCCGCACCTACAGCGCCAGGGCAGCGACATCGCCGTACTACTGCTGTCAGGGGGCACCACGGGGACACCAAAACTCATTCCCCGCACCCACGCTGACTACAGCTATAACTTCCGCGCCTCTGCGGAGGTCTGCGGCATGGATGACCGTAGCGTCTATCTGGCTGGCGGTACTGCCTATCGCCCACAACTTCCCACTGGCCTGCCCCGGTGTACTCGGCACACTGTCACAGGGCGGTCGTGTGGTGCTATCCGATACAGCCAGCTGTGATGAAGCGATGCCGTTGATTGCCTCGGAACGGGTGAGCCACGTAGCGCTGGTTCCCGCACTGGCTCGGCTGTGGCAGCAGGCACGCGAGTGGGAGGACAGCGATCTCTCATCGCTGAACGTCATGCAGGTAGGGGGTGCCCCCCTCGACCCGCGCAGTGCACAAGCCCTAAGCCGTACCTTTGCCTGCACCCTGCAGCAGGTGTTCGGCATGGCAGAAGGGCTGCTGTGCTACACGCGGCTTGATGACGACGACGAAACCTGCCAGTCCACGCAGGGACGGCCGCTGTCTTGTCATGACGAAATACGCATCGTCGACGAACAGGAGCGCCCCGTACCCACAGGCGATATCGGTCAGCTGCTGACGCGCGGCCCCTACACCATCACCGGCTACTACCGCGCTCCAGCCGCCTCGGCACAATCGTTTACGGCCGACGGTTTTTATCGCACTGGCGATCTGGCGTGCTGCGATAAACACGGCAACGTGCGGGTCGAAGGGCGACTCAAGGAACAGATCAACCGTGCAGGCGAGAAGATCGCCGCCACTAGTGTGGAAACGGGCCTGAAGCAGCTGCCGGGTATTGAGGATGCCGTGGTCGTGGCGGTCCCTGATGCCCTACTGGGAGAACGCATCTGTGCCGTACTGATGACTTCGGCTTCACAGCCATCGCTGCCCGAACTTCGTCATGCCCTGATCGAATGCGGCCTCAGCCGTCACTCGCTGCCGGATCAACTTATGGTGGTAACGCACTGGCCACTCACAGCCGTCGGCAAGATTGACCGTCAAGCGCTTATCCGGCAAGCCACCGTCACCCCGCCTGAGTCTGCCGCGTAAATATCATAGTAGAAACAAGGGAATTACGACCCGACACGGGCAGAATGCTGCTCATATCGGGTAGCCGCAACAATAGAAACGATTATCATTTACAAGCACAACGCGCTCAGAAGGCCATCAACACATCAGGAAGACAGACCTCATGTCCATCATCAGGCGCTACTCAATTGCGCTAAGCGGCGTACTGCTGCTGCCCATTGCCCAGGCAAGAGCCTTACAGCGAACATCCGACGTCTACGAAGTCACGGCCAGTAAGGTCTCTCCCGATTCAGCATCGTCACAGAACGCTGCTTCGACCGTAGTGGATGCCCCCGCCTTGAGGGCCGCAGGTGTCACCGATACCAGCAAGCTGGATCGCGTGTTGCCAGGGCTGCATATGGAAAACGCTGGCTCACTGTTGTTTCCTTCTATTTCCCTGCGGGGCGTCACGTCGGCACAGGACCCTTACAACCCCGCGCTCTCCGTGTACGTAGACGGGGTGCCGCAGCTTTCGACTAACACGATACAAGCGCTGACCGATGTCCAGAGCGTCGAACTACTGCGCGGCCCGCAGGGCACGCTGTACGGCAAAAGCGCACAGGGCGGGGTCATCAACATCACAACTCGCCGTCCGACGAATACCCCTCATGGCTATATCGAGGGCGGCGTCGAAAGCCGAGATGGCTACCACAGCAAGCTACACCTTAGTGGCCCGCTGCAGAAAGGCCTGCTGTACGGCAGCATGACCCTTCAACGCCAAGTTGATGGGGGCGACATGACCAACCCTGCCACGGGTCACGATGATCTAGGGGGAGCAAAGACCAATACCGGCAACGTTAAACTGCTGCTGGCTCCGGACAATCAGCCGTGGGAAATCGGGGTATCCGCCACTCGCGAATGCACCCGCGCCACGCAGGATACGTATGTCGCTTTCGGCGATCCGCACAACCACACGTTGAGCGTCGAGTCGGGCTCACCTGATCCCTATCTCGACCGCTGCACCAACAGCCAGACACTGACAGGCAAGTACACCACCGATGCGTGGACGTTCTCGCTGATCAATGCTTGGCAGCAACAGCACTACGACCGCAGTTTTCCCAACAGTACGCTGATCGCCAATACCCCGGAACGCTGGAACCAGAACCTTCAAGAGCTGCGAGCGACCACCAATCCTGGCGGTCCCATGGACGTGACACTGGGTCTTTACCGCCAGAACACGCGTGAAAATCTGGACATGCGTTATGACATGCCTACCGGCAACTACCTGTCCACCCAGTCCCGCACTACCAGCAACACACTGGCCGCCTATTCCGATCTGACCTGGCACGTGACCGATCGCTTTGATCTTGGTGGAGGACTGCGCTTTTCGCACGATAAGGCCAGCACGCACTATGCCGGCACCATGCTTGGAAGTCCTTTTGGTGACGGTAACACCACTAGCGACGATCAGGTACTGGGGCAGCTATCTGCGGGCTATATGCTGAACGACGACTGGCGTGTGTACACCCGCATCGCACAGGGCTACAAACCGTCGGGCTACAACATCATACCGTCGCCCAGTCTATCGGCGACCCCGTTCGCAGCGGAAAAATCCATCAACTACGAACTGGGCGCACGCTACGAAAGCGATGCCGTTCGACTGCAGAGTGCCGTCTTCCACACCCACACCAAAAACCTGCAGCTGTACTCAGGCGCACAGGGCCTACAAACCCTGACCAATGCGGGCACCGCCGACGCAACGGGCGTGGAACTGGAAGCGGCCTGGCAGTTCACCCCGAACTGGAGCTGGGACGTTAGCGGTAACGTCGTGCACTCAGTCTTCGCCAACGACAGCGACTCCTATGCGGGCAAACGCACTCCCTTCACTCCCCGCTATACGCTGGGCAGCGGTCTGAGCGGCCACATCGACACGTCCTATGGCGCGCTGACCCCACGCCTTGCAGGCCACATGGTCGGCTCGCACTACTTCGAAGGAGATAACACGCTACGCCAGGGCACCTATGCGACCGTCGATGCCCGTCTGGGGTGGCAAGCCACTCAGCGCCTGAATGTCGAACTGTACGTCGATAACCTGTTCGATCGCCGCTACTTCACCTACGGCTATCTAAGCGGCAGCAGCGCCTTCGGGCAGGTCAACATGGGCCGAACCGTCGGCCTCAACGTCCGCGCCAACCTGTTCTAAATGAATATGGCATGGCACCCGTGTGATCGGTGCCATGCCATAAGGACCATCTGACCGGCCACTTCCCTTCCCACGCGGTACTGGAGGCTTCCCATGCAGACACCCATCACCTGCCGCAGCCTGACCGATATCCGGCAGGCCATCGACCGCATTGACCATGACATCATCCTGAAGCTGGCCGAACGTATGCACTACGTACTGGCCGCCTCGTACTTCAAGCCCGATGCCGCCAGCATCCCTGCCCCTGAACGCGTCAGAGCAATGCTGCCCAAGCGCATGCAGTGGGCGGAAGAACATCAGCTGGACGGCACCTTTGTGCATGACCTCTTCACCCAGCTCATCCAGTGGTACATCACCCAGCAGACCCTCTACTGGCACCAACAACACCCACCGTCTCAGAACGACAGCGCCCTATAACCCCTACCGCATAGCTCGGCAGCAAACGCTAGCGATCGACCCTGACAGCACGACACTTGCCCACAGTCCACATAAAGCAGAGCCAGCGCCCGATAGCCCGATGTTATCGACACTCCCTTCTGGCCACTTGGGCGCTTCTGCTTCTGCTTCTGCTTCTGCTTCTGCTTCTGCTTCTGCTTCTGCTTCTGCTTCTGCTTCTGCTTCTGCTTCTGCGGGTAGCGGGTAGCGGGTAGCGGGTAGCGGGTAGCGGGTAGCGGGTAGCGGGTAGCGGGTAGCGGGTAGCGGGTAGCGGGTAGCGGGTAGCGGGTAGCGGGTAGCGGGTAGCGGGTAGCGGGTAGCGTATGACGCCCGATAGCACGGGGCCATGCAAATGTGCACCGCCCCATCTTCGTCTCGCGCCTTTTCATCGACCATAAAAAAACGTCACCCTCGAACAAAGGTGGCGTTCTAGCGACAGCACGTCCGACGTGCCGCAGACTTAGCGCTTCAACTGATGGATATACGCCTTGACGATATCCGTGGTAAACAGCTGGCTGGCTTCAGACGTTGCCGGTTCGAACTGCGAACCGTTGGTCGCATTGTTGGTGATGACGCGCACGCCCATGAACGGAATGTTGAATCCTCTGGCGATCTGTGCAGCCGCAGCGGTTTCCATCTCTTCCATCGACGACCCGTACTGCTGATGGAACAGGGCGATGCGGTCTAGCTCGTTGTTCCAGACATCAGAAGAAGCAATGACACCATCAACCACCTTACCGCGAGAATAGTGCTCAGCGGCGCGGTGCGCGGCCTTCAGCAAGCCGGTATCGGCTGGAAACGCTCTCATCGGCTTGTCGACGATTTTGTCGCTGGTGTCTTCTTCCTCGGTCAGCAGATCCATCGGGGCCCACGTGTCGGCATGCGTGCCTTCACCGCGCGCTTTGAACGGGGTCTTAAAGCTGCCGATGTTAATGGATTCCTTACCGATCACGATATCGTAATTGTGCAGCTCAGGATCATGCCCACCGGCGGTGCCCTGATTGATGATCGCTACCGGATGGAAGGTGGCTGCGGCTAGCGCGGTCGCCGCCGAGGCATTTTCCATGCCGATATCCGTTTTGGACACGATAACCGGATAGCCATCAAGCTGCCCTTGCCAGAACTGCCACTTGCCGATGGTCATTGGCTTGGCGTCCTTGAGCTGCTTGATCAAGGTATCGATTTCAGAGCTCATTGCGCCCTGCACGACAATCGGAGCCTGCTGCGGTGCAGCGGCGGCCACGCCAGCGCCCATGAGAGTGGCACAGCACAGCCCTGCTTTTACTACGGTGCTGATCGACACGCTTAGTCCCTCGCCTGATCAGGATGATGATCGGCCGCCCGTCACCCTCGGTGCACGCAGCGGCCCATGAAGAATGAAGATACCTGCCAGTGGCCTACAGCCCTTCTTCCAGCAGCTGCGCAGCGAAATAGGTCAGAATCAGATCTGCTCCCGCACGACGCATAGCGCCCAGCGATTCCCGCACGACCGCACGCTCGTCGATAACACCAGCCTGCGCCGCAAACTTAATCATCGCGTATTCACCGCTGACCTGATAGGCCGCGAGCGGCAACAGGCTGTGGCGGCGGATGTCGGCCATCACGTCCAGATAGGCCATCGCGGGCTTGACCATCAAGATGTCCGCCCCTTCGGCTTCGTCCTGCAAGGATTCACGCAGCGCCTCGCGCCCGTTCATCGGATCCATCTGATAGGCCTTACGGTCACCCTTCAGCGTGCTGCCCGCCGCTTCGCGGAACGGACCATAGAACGACGAGGCCATCTTGGTCGAGTAGGCCATGATCGGCACATGGGAGAAGCCAGCGTCATCAAGGGCCGCGCGGATGGCCGCAACTTGACCGTCCATCGCTGCCGACGGCGCCACCATATCAGCCCCTGCGGCGGCCGCGATCACCGCCTGACGCCCGAGGTTGGCGATGGTGATGTCGTTGTCGACGTGATCATCGCAGATGACACCGCAATGGCCGTGAGTGGTGTATTCGCAAAAACAGATGTCGGGAATAACCACCAGTTCCGGCGCGGCTTCCTTGATCGTACGCGTCATACGCGCTAGCAGCCCAGTGCCCGACAATGCATCGCTACCGATATCATCCTTGTGGTGCGATACGCCAAACGGCATGATGCTGCGCAGCCCCAGTGCCGCCAGACGGCGCGCTTCATCGGCCAACTGGCTTTCGGGAATGCGGTACTGGCCCGGCATGCCATTAATGGGCTGAGGCTCATCCAGCCCCTCTTCGACGAAGATGGGATAGATCAGATGTTCGGCACTCAGTGTGTTTTCACGGACCAGATCGCGCAGGGCTGGCGTGCGACGCAAACGGCGAAGGCGAGTGGTCGGGAAACGGCTGGACATGATGCGCTCCTTTCATCATCAGGCGAGTGTCAGCAGTGTGCTCTATGCTGAATATCATACGCGAGTCATGCCATAACTGCTCCATTTCGCCAAGGATTGTCGCAGAAAAGACGCGATTCAGAGCAGTACATCGCCGTTATGCCATCAGCCGGACAAAGGAGAACTACCGTGAGCGCACAGCACTACGACTACCTCATCGTTGGCGCAGGTATGGCGGCCGCCTGCGCGGCTCAGGGCATCCGTGAGCGCGACAAGAACGGTTCGATCGGGATTATCGGCGATGACATCGATCCACCGGCCACCCGCCCCGCCCTGTCGAAGAAGTTGTGGCTCGATCCCGCGTTTAGCCTACAGAAGATATGGATGCGTCCCGATCAGCATGCAGATGCCCACCTCCACCTTCAACATCATGTCGTCGAACTGGACCGACACAAATGTACGGTCCGCTGTAGTAACGGTGCCCGCTTTCACTATGGCCGCCTACTGCTGGCAACTGGAGGCAAGCCCACTCTGCAACGGCTACCACCAAGTGAGCGCGTGCTTTATTTCCGCACGGTCTCCGACTACCGTGTGCTGCGCGCGTGGAGCCACACCGACGGCACTCTGCACGCCGTCGTCGTAGGTGGCAGCTGGCTAGGCATGGAGCTTGCCGCGGCGCTGTGCCAGCAGGAACGCGTACAGGTGCAATGGGTCTTCTCTCAACCACAGCCTGGCATCGACCGCTTTCCTCCCGAGCTATGCACATGGCTACAGCACGCCTTCAGCACCCACGGCGTGGACATGCTCAGCGAGAATCATGCGCTACAGGGTGATGAAAGCGAAGACGGCATATCGCTAGTATTGGAAGACGGCTCGGACATCAGCGCCGACGTTGCGGTGATGTGCACCGGGATAGCCCCGTGTGACGAACTGGCCTATCAAAGCGGCCTCGCTGTTGACGACGGCATTACTGTCAACGAGCACCTACAGACCTCCGACCCCGCCGTATTCGCCGCAGGCGATATCGCTTTCTACCCCGACAGCAGGCTAGGACGGCAGCGCGTGGAACACGTGGACAACGCCCAGCAGATGGGGCACTGCGCCGGACGCAACATGGCGGGTGCGTCCGAGGCCTATACACATACACCTTACTTCTATACCCGTCTGTTCGGGCTGGACTTGAAGGGCATCGGCCACATGAGTACCGACCTGCAGCTCATCTGCCACTGGAAGACGCCGCCCGCCCCCGGTAACACCCCGTGCGGGGTGATCTACTACGCCGACGATGACAGCACCTTACGAGGAGTCGTCCTTATCAATATCGACGATAGCGAAGCCGGTCTGACCCTAGCGCGCCAAGTGATCAACACACGCGACAGCGGCCGCCCAGAAGCGCTGCTGAAAGCGTAAATCAGGTCAGAGCATCGACCACCGCGTGCATCGCTCAAATGAAGGCGCAGCTAAAAAAAGGCAGACTCATGGAGTCTGCCTTTCTGTCTAAAACATCGCTCACCCGCCAGTCAGAACCTGTTCAGGCGGGTGAACGATACACAACCTCACCGGTGATATGGGGCAAAATGCATGCCGTGAATCACACCTTCAGGTAGTCCAGAATGCTGCTGGCCGCTACGCGTCCTTCATGCACGGCGGTCACCACCAGATCGGAACCACGGACCATATCGCCACCGGCAAACACCTTGTCATTGGTGGTCTGATACGCCAGCGGGCCACCCACGTTTTCCTGTACCGATGCCACCACGCGACCACGGCTGTCCACATCAATGCCGTGCTCGGCCAACCACGGTGTATCGTGTGGCTGGAAACCAAAGGCGACGATGACAGCATCGGCTGGCATCACCATTTCAGAGCCAGGGATGACTTCCGCGACGCGACGCCCTTCTGCATCCGGTGACCCCAGGCGCGTCTGGACAACCCGGACACCCGTCACCTGACCGTCAGCCCCCGCTTCGATCGCGATCGGTTGGCGGTTGAAGCTGAACTCGACGCCTTCTTCACGCGCATTCTTCACTTCGCGGCGTGAACCCGGCATGTTCGCTTCATCACGACGATAGGCACAGGTCACGGAAGCCGCGCCCTGACGAATCGCCGTACGCGTGCAGTCCATCGCGGTATCGCCACCGCCCAGCACCACGACGCGTTTATCGCGCATCGACAGGTACTCGACATCCGTTCCCAACCCCAAGCGGTGCTTGACGTTGCTGATCAGGAAGTCGAGCGCCTTGTGCACACCCGGCAGCTCTTCGCCCGGCAGCCCACCGGTCATAGACTTGTAGGTACCGGTACCAATGAAGACCGCATCATAGCCTTCGATCAGATCGGTAAAGCTGACATCACGTCCCACTTCACTGTTGAGGTGGAAATGAACGCCCATGTCTTCAAAGATCGCACGGCGACGCGTCATCACGGTCTTTTCGAGCTTAAATTCGGGAATCCCGAAGGTCAGCAGCCCGCCGATTTCTGGATGACGGTCGTAAACGACCGGACGTACACCGTTGCGTACCAGTACGTCCGCACAGGCCAGCCCGGCAGGACCAGCACCGACGATGGCAACGCGGCGGCTCGTCCAGCGCACGTTGCTCATGTCAGGACGCCAGCCCAACGCAAAAGCGGTTTCGGTAATGTACTTCTCTACCGACCCAATGGTGACGGCCCCAAAGCCATCGTTCAGCGTACAGGCCCCTTCACACAGGCGATCCTGCGGACACACACGACCACAGACTTCCGGCAGCGAGTTGGTCTGGTGAGACAGCTCGGCAGCCTTAAGGATGTTGCCTTCGCTGACCAATCGCAGCCAGTCGGGAATGTAGTTGTGGACCGGGCATTTCCACTCGCAGTATGGGTTGCCGCAGCCTAGGCAACGGTGCGCCTGACTGGACGCATCCTGCGGACGGAAGGACGCGTAGATCTCGTTGAAGTCGCGAGCGCGCAGGCGGGCATCTTTCTTCTCGGGATCGTGCCGACCTACATCAATAAACTGAAAATTGTTGGCAAGACGTTCGGCCATGAGAAAACCTCTTTCGATTCTGCATCCGTCGAGAGGCAGCGCCCACAGGCACTGCCTGCCATTATGCTCTCCGACACCACCGTGCCGGAGCTGCCGTTACTGAGCGCCGCGACTCGGCTGCTTCAGCAGATCGTGCAGGCTGGCGGCCTTCGGTTTGACCAGCCAGAAATGGCGCAGATACGCGTTGAAGTCATCCAGTATCCACTGGCCCCATGCCGAGTGCGTCTCGGCCACATGCTCTTCGATCACTTCACGCAGGTGACGACGATAGGCATCCATCGTTTCACCGCTGAGGCGGCAGATTTCGACCAGCTCATGGTTATAACGATCCACGAAGCCGCGGTCTTCATCCAGCACATAGGCAAAACCACCGGTCATGCCCGCCCCAAAGTTGACGCCCGTCGGCCCCAGTACGCAGACCATACCGCCAGTCATGTACTCGCAGCCGTGGTTGCCTACGCCTTCGACCACGGCATGCGTACCGGAGTTACGTACCCCGAAACGTTCGCCAGCCGTTCCTGCGGCGAACAGCTTGCCGCCGGTCGCGCCGTAAAGGCAGGTGTTGCCCATGATCGCCGTCTCACGGCTTTCGAAGCGGCTACCTTCTGGCGGAGTGATGACCAGCTTGCCGCCGTTCATACCTTTACCGACATAGTCGTTGGCATCGCCTTCGAGGTACATGTTCAGCCCGCGAGCGTTCCATACCCCGAAGCTCTGGCCGACGACACCGCGCAGATGCACGTCAAGCGGTGCTTCGTCCATACCTTCTTCGCCATAGCGACGTGCGATTTCACCGGACACACGCGCCCCGACGGAGCGGTCGCAGTTGGTGACGGTGAACGAGAACTCGCCGCCTGTACGACGGGCAATGGCACTGGCCATCGTTTCGTACATCTCGCGGTTCTTCAGCCCCTTGTCGTGCGGTGCATTGCGCGTCAAGGTGCAGAACTGCGGAGCATGCGGATCGATTTCATCGTTAAGCAGCAGCGGAGTCAGATCAAGACGCTTCTGCTGCGGTGTGTCGCCTTCGATGCGTTCCAGCAGATCGGTACGACCGATCAGGTCAGTCAAGCGACGAATGCCCAGCATTGCCATGATTTCGCGTACTTCTTCCGCAATGAAGTGGAAGTAGTGCTTGACCATGTTGACGGTGCCACGGAAGTGCTCATGGCGCAGCTGCTCATGCTGCGTCGCTACCCCCGTCGCACAGTTGTTGAGGTGACAGATTTTCAGGTATTTACACCCAAGTGCCACCATTGGTGCCGTACCGAAACCGAAGCTTTCTGCCCCGAAGATCGCGGCCTTGACCACGTCTAGCCCGGTCTTCAGACCACCATCCGTCTGAAGGCGGATCTTGTGGCGCAGGCCGTTGGTACGCAGCGCCTGATGCACTTCCGGCAGCCCCAGCTCCCACGGCGAACCCGCATGACGAATGGAGGTGATCGGGCTGGCGGCCGTACCGCCGTCATAACCAGAAATGGTGATCAGGTCCGCATAGGCTTTAGCAACACCCGATGCGATCGTCCCAATGCCCGGCTCGGATACCAGCTTGACCGACACCTGCGCACGCGGGTTGACCTGTTTGAGGTCGAAGATCAGCTGCGCCAAATCCTCAATGGAATAGATATCGTGGTGCGGCGGCGGCGAGATCAGCGTCACGCCCGGCACAGCATAGCGCAGCCGTGCAATCAGGCCGTTGACCTTGCTGCCCGGCAGCTGCCCGCCTTCGCCCGGCTTGGCCCCTTGCGCCACCTTGATCTGCAGAACATCGGCGCTGGCCAGATAAGCGGGCGTCACACCAAATCGTCCGGAAGCGATCTGCTTGATTTTGGAGCGTTTGACGGTGCCATAGCGAACAGGGTCTTCACCACCTTCACCGGAGTTGGAGCGGCCCCCCATTTCGTTCATGGCCTGCGCCAGCGCTTCATGCGCCTCAGGCGACAGTGCCCCCAACGACATGCCCGCACTGTCAAAGCGAGGCAGCAGCGATTCCACCGACTCGACTTCATCAAGCGAGATCGGGCGCTGGCCGGGCTTGAGACGGAACAAATCGCGGATCGTCATGACCGGACGGTCGTTGACCAAACGTGCGAATTCCTTCCACTGCTCATAGTCGCCATGCTGCACAGCGGCCTGCAGGGTCTTGACCACATCAGGGTTGAAGGCATGGTATTCCGTGCCGTGCACGTATTTGAGCAGCCCACCGCGACGCAGCGCCTTGCGTGATGACCACGCTTCGCCGGCCAGCAGTGCCTGCTGCATCTGAAGCTCGGCAAAACCGGCACCCTCGATGCGAGAAGCCATGCCAGGGAAGCAGTCGTCGATAATTTCGCTTGCCAGTCCCACGGCTTCGAACAGCATCGAGCCACGGTAAGAAGCAATGTGCGAGATCCCCATCTTCGAGAGGATCTTCAGCAGGCCTTTCTGCAGCCCACGGCGATAGTTATCACGGCAGTCCGCTGGGTCGCCGATGATTTCGCCTTCCTGTTGCATGCGCGTCAGAATCTGGTACGACAGATACGGGTAAACCGCCGTCGCCCCAGACCCAAACAACACCGCCATATGGTGAGAGTCACGCGCATAGGCCGTTTCGACGATCAGGTTGATGCGCGTACGCAGCCCTTGGCGACCCAAGCGGCTATGTACAGCACCGGTGGCCAGTGCCGGATGGATCGGCAGCTTACCTTCTTCCATGTGCGCATCGGACAGCACCACGATAACGTCACCGCCACGGGCCGCATCGGCCGCCTGCTCGCACAGCTGGTCGATGGCAGCCTTCAGGCCGATGCCTTCATCGTAATAAAGAGAAATAGTGCGGGAACGGAACGCCTTGTCCTGCTGCGTCGTCAGCGCCTCAAATTTCTGACGAGTCAGGATCGGCGACGTCAGAATCAGGCGATGAGCGTGACGCTCGGTGGCATCGAACAAGTTGCGCTCGGCCCCTAAGCAGGTTTCCAGCGACATCACGATCGCTTCGCGCAATGGGTCGATCGGCGGGTTGGTGACCTGTGCAAACTTCTGACGGAAATAATCGGTCAGCAGACGCGGCTGGCGAGACAGCACTGCCATCGGCGTGTCGTCACCCATAGAGCCAACGGCTTCGAGCCCCGTTTCCGCCAGCGGCCGCAGTACCTGATCGCGCTCTTCGGCAGTGACGAGGAACATCTTCTGGTAGCGCACCAGATCATCGGCATTCATCGGCTCGAAGAGGCTTTCTTCGGTCAGCGTCGACTCCAGATAGCGCGCACTCTCACGCAACCATTCACGGTACGGGTGAGCGGACTTCAGACGGTCATCAACGTCGTCGGTCTGCAGCATTTCACCCGTCTGAGTGTCGATCGCCAGAATCTGGCCCGGTCCGACACGCCCTTTGGCAATGACGCGCTCAGGGCTGCAGTCGTAGACCCCAACTTCGGATGCCAGCGTGATGAAACCGTTGTCGGTGATCACCCAGCGCGCCGGACGCAGGCCGTTGCGGTCAAGCGTACAGACGGCGTGGCGACCATCAGTGATCACTAGACCCGCCGGACCATCCCACGCTTCCATATGCATGGAATTGTATTCGAAGAAGGCACGCAGCTCGACGTCCATCGTTTCAGCGTTCTGCCACGCAGGCGGCACCATCAGACGGATCGCACGGTACAGTTCCATGCCACCAGTCACCAACACCTCAAGCATGTTGTCCATGCTCATGGAGTCGGAACCATTGGTGGATACCAGTTCGTCCAGCTCGTTCAGATCAGGCAGCAGCTCGCTGACTAGGTTGTCGCGGCGCGCGTTGGCCCAGTTGCGGTTGGCCGAAATAGTGTTGATCTCACCATTGTGGGCGAGAAAACGGAACGGCTGAGCCAGCGGCCAGCGCGGTGCGGTGTTGGTCGAGAAGCGCTGGTGGAATACGCAGATGGAAGTCTCGACACGCGAGTCGCTCAAATCGGCATAGAACGCAGGCAGGTCCTTCGGCATCACGAGGCCTTTGTAGGACACGACCTTGGGCGACAGCGAACAAACGTAGAAGTCCTCGTCGGCCACCATTTCCTGTTCGGCCATACGGCGCGCACGGTAGAGATCGACCATGAACAGCGTGTCGCTCTCGCGACCTTCTGCCGGCGCAACGAACACCTGGCGGATACGCGGCATGACATCAAGGGCAAGCGGACCACAGACGGAGGAGTCTACGGGTACGTCACGCCAACCGATCAAGGTCAGCCCGTAGCGACCAAGGTTGCGCTCGATGGCCGCGCAGCCGGCACGGCTCTGGGCATCGCTGTTGCCGACGAAAATCGTCCCAACGGCATACTGGTCGCCCAGCGTGACACCGAACGATTCTTCAGCAATGGCGCGCATGAAGACATCGGGCATGCGAATCAGCAGCCCGCAACCGTCTCCGGTTTTGCCATCGGCGTTGATACCACCACGGTGGGTCATGCAGGCCAGTGCATCTATGGCCGCGTCGAGCAGTTCATGGCTGGCCTGGCCTTCCATATGGGCGATCAGGCCGAAACCGCAGTTGTCTCTGAACTCTGACGAGCGATGAAGACGTTGCGTCATGTATGAGCCTCTTGCTTGTGCGGACTTTCCTGCCACGCCATTTCGAGACGCGAGCAGATCCGTCATTGTCGTTATGCTCTACACCAGCGCACGGCATCACCCGCGACAAGTGGGATCGCCGGTGATGAGTGATGAGCGCACAGCGCCCGCCGAAGAACGGCGAGCGTTGAGGGAAGGCCCTCTACCGCAGCAGTAGAGGAATCAGGCGCTGATGGTGAGCGTATCTCGCGGATAGGCCTCAATGAAGGCGCGCAAGCGC
Source organism: Zymobacter palmae (assembly GCF_003610015.1). Classification (NCBI taxonomy): domain Bacteria; kingdom Pseudomonadati; phylum Pseudomonadota; class Gammaproteobacteria; order Oceanospirillales; family Halomonadaceae; genus Zymobacter; species Zymobacter palmae. The sequence continues at coordinate 837,628 of NZ_AP018933.1, read as the reverse complement.
GCTTCATCGACGCCCTCTTCCATGCAGCCTTCACCCAGTGCCTTCAGCAACACGAGGCGGATGCCTGAATCGAGGGTCTTCTTGTCACGGCGCATCAGCGAGATAAAGCTTTCGGTGCTCATGCCTTGTGGCGCATGGGTCGGCAGGCCAGCAGAGATCAGAGCGGTTTCCACACGGGAAACTTCGGCAGCGGTCAGATATCCCAGTTCCTGAGAGAAGTGAGCGGCCATGGCCGTACCTGCAGCCACGCCTTCACCGTGCAGCCAGTTACCGTAGCCTTGGTGGTTTTCGATGGCGTGGCCGAACGTATGGCCAAGATTGAGCAGCGCACGAACGCCCTGCTCGGTTTCATCCTCGGCCACGACGTCCGCCTTGATGGCGCAGCTGGTCAGGATGGCGTGCTGGAGTGCGGTGGGATCAAGACCACGCAGTGCACTCATATGGTTCTCGAGCCAGTCGAGGAAGATGCTGTCACGGATAAATCCGTATTTGACCACCTCAGCCAGCCCGGAGGACAGTTCACGCGCCGGCAGCGTGGCCAGCGTGTCGATGTCAATGATAACCGCGCGCGGCTGCCAGAAGGCACCGATCATGTTCTTGCCGAGCGGATGGTTGACACCGGTCTTACCACCAACGGAGGAATCGACCTGCGACAGCAACGTCGTTGGCATCTGGATGAAGGCCACGCCGCGCTGATAGCAGGCGGCGGCAAACCCGGTCATATCGCCGATGACACCACCGCCCAACGCGATGATCGTGACGCGGCGGTTGCTGTTGATTTCCAGCAGTGCACGCCAAACGCGCTCGACCATTTCAACGGTCTTGTGTTGTTCGCCGTCAGGCAGGATCACATGGTGGACACCGAAACCGCGCGCTTCGAGCTGGGCCCGCACTTTATCGAGATAAAGGGGTGCCACGACATCGTTGGTCACAATCATGACCTGTTTGCCCACGATATAGCGGGCATAGGTATCGCCGTCATCCAGCAGGCCACTGCCCACGTGAATCGGGTACTGGCGTTGATCAGGCAATTCGACCATCAGGGTTTGCATGACTCTATCCTTTGATGATGCGCAGAAAATGATCGCCACCCCTCCTGGCATGGATGATGCAGGTTACTGGCGTAATCGGCGCTTTATTTCATTAACGACGGCCCGAGGGCTACGTCGTTCGGTACTGATGGTCCAGTGAGCCACTTCACGATAGATCGGCTCACGGACCTTGAACAGTGCGCGCAGGCGCTGTTCGGGATCTTCGCACTGCAACAGCGGACGATTGCGGTCACGCATGGTGCGTCGCATCTGCTGCTCGACGGAGGTTCTTAGGAAGATGACCAGCCCACGCTCGCGCAGGCACTGGCGATTCTCTGGGCGCAGGATAGCCCCGCCCCCCGTGGCCATCACTATACCGTCCATAGCGGTCAGGGAAGCAATCGCTTCTATTTCGCGCTGACGGAACCCTTCTTCACCTTCGACATCGAAGATCCAGGGGATTCGGCAACCACAGCGTGCCTCGATCTCATGATCGCTATCATAGAAAGGACGCTGCAGTTCGGCAGCCAACAGCCGCCCTACAGTGCTCTTGCCTGTGCCCATTGGGCCGACCAGAAAAATATTGCGTGTTCTTTGCATCAATCTGCCACTGCAGGGGTGTCAACTATTCTCGGAGTGATGAAAATCAGCAGCTCTGCCCGTTCATTGCCGTTCTCCCGAGCACGAAACAGCGCGCCCAGTAGTGGAACGTCTGCCAGCCAGGGTGCCTGACTGAGACGCTCAACCTGTTTGTGCGTCAGAATACCGCCAAGTGCTATGGTTTCGCCATCATTGACGGCCACTTGCGTCTGGATGCGGTTGGTGTCGATCACCGGCATGTCGTTGAATCGTAGATCAGACACGCTATCGTTCTGGATGTCCAGCGTCAGCATAATCTGCCGCCCGGTCATGATGACCGGCGTCGCCGAAAGCGCCAGCACGGCATCATGCAGATGCGAACTGGTGGCTCCTGAGGCACTGGTTTCCTGGTAAGGAACTTGCTGCCCTTGCCGGATGACAGCGGGCTGACGTTCCACGGTAACGACGCTGGGCTGGGACAGCGTTTGACTGCTGCCTTCGCTTTCCAGCGCTTCAAGCGTCAATGCCAGCAAACGATGGCGAGTGACAAAGCCTAAACCCAATCGGGCGGCCGTACTCGCTGCGGGGTCGCTCAGCAACGTCAGACCCGTCGATGCCTCAACGGCACCCGGCGTGTCGTGCTGCCAGCGAATGCCCAGCTGGCGGGCATGGTGCTCTCGCATAACGACGATACGGGCCTCGATCTGCACCTGATGCACCGGCTTGTCGAGCAGCGCGACCCACGCGGAGAGGTGATCCAGTCGCGAGGGGATATCACTGATCAGCAGCTGATTGGTGCGCGGATCGGCCTGTAATACGGCCTCTGCACCCAGTAGGCTCGCGCCATCACGCCGCATCAGTGCAGCCACCTCGACGGCATTGGCATGGGCAAGTCGAAACGCGCGTGTTTCGGTGCGTTCCGACAGCGGGCGGTCATTTTGCGGTTCGATGATATCGACCGCTCCCACTCGTGTACGGTGCAGGCGTTCTGATGACATTACTGATCTAAGCGCCTGTTCACAAGTCACATCATCAAGATGAAGACTGACATCTCCCTTTACCTTATCGGAAATCACGATATTCAGATGGGCGCTATCGGCCAACAGCGTCAGCATGTCCCTAATCGGAACACGTGCATTATCAATATGTAGGTGACGACAGTCCTGTGCCTGCCCCATCGGCTGTGCCGCTGTTGGCGAGACGTTCAGCACCGCAGTGCCGGATATCACTGATGCCATCAACCACACCGCGTGAAGACGTCGAGTCATGTAGTTTCCCTGCGTTATATGCCGCCCGCACCTCATCCTCGTGGCGGGGCCGCTTATCGTTATGCGTCGCGTGCTCTACGGGCACGGATCGTCGGTAAAGATGCCCGGAAGCATCCTGCTGAATGACAAAGACCTGTCCGTGGCTGATCACTGAACCACGAAGGGCCTCATGGCGGCGAGTAGCCGGCTCGGCAACGGGTGCCGCTACACTGCTTGCCATCAACGAAGGCCAGCACGCTACCTCACCCGCCGCGATGTCCGGCACCGCCGTTTGCGGTTTAACCAAGGCCGTGGAAGAAACGGTGCTGACTCCCCGCGGCATCAGTCCATACCCCAACACCAGCAGTCCTGCACACCACACCGCACACAGCGTCCACAACCCTTTCTCTTTACGAGGGCTCATGATGACAGCGCCTCCCAATGCCAAAGCTCGGGCAGCAGGGTCACATCCAACTGATACCGTCTGGACGCCCTTTCCTCACCGCCCTCTTCCTTTGGCAATGCCTGCCACTGCCACCGTTGAACACTCCCCAAGAGCACAGAACGCCCAACATCATCCCACCACCCCAGCAGCGACGTACTGTCGCCACGCAGCGATACGTCGAGCCGCCCCTCATGGGCATGCCACTGCAGCGCCACCAGATCGATCCCGCGTCGAGTGGCCTGATCGCGGCACGCTTGCAGCAATGGCGCTTCGGTAACGCGTACCAGATGGCCTACGGTAGAAAGCCGATGCACCGCATCCGCAACATGCTCCGCATGCTGGCGCTGCGCGTAAGCCTGTTCGATCTGACGGCTGACACGTCGCCACTGCGGCGCGATCATCCACTGCTGCCCGCCCCACCACAGTCCCAACAGCATGACGATTGCGACGGCCGTGCTCGGCGCCGGCAACAGCACGGACCTTGCCCAGCGACCAGCTTCCCAGTAACGCTCAGTCATGACGCCCTTCTCTATTCTTATCATCAAGACGAGCGCAGTGAATCAACGTCTCCGATAGCGCCTGACAGGTCAGCCGTGGCACTACGCTGTACACGTGCTCATCAAGCGGCCGATGCGAGAGATTGATCACCTTTATTTGAACCTGCTCAGGCCGCCAATCAACGGACTGGACAGGCAAACCCGCCATCGTCAGCGTCTGCCACAGCGACGCCAGTGCCTGCTGATCTTCCAGACGCCGTTGCTGATGCGTCATAGCATCCAAGCGCCATTGTTCAGCAGTCCATTGGGACTCCTGTCGCCGGCGCTCAGGCGCACGCTGTGCATCAACATGCTGCATATATACCCTCTGCCTTTCAGCAAGGTGATTGCGCCACCCGCTGTGCCATAGGTGTCCGCAGCCGCACCACCCCACCAACATAACGACACTTCCGTACAACCAGCCTCGCTGCCGTTGCCATCGCTGCTGACGATGCTCATGCCATGGCAGCATATTGATATCGAACCGTATCATGCCCATCGCTGCTTCCCTTTGAGCACCGCCCCCGCTGCAATAGGGTGCACATCATCACAACACTGCCAGTCAAGCCGATCGCCATATGCCCGCCAGCGCTGGCACAGTGCCGCCGAACCGGCCAGACGCACCGGAAATTGGCAAGGCTCATCATTGCCCGTCATCAAACCTGCGCGCCGCACTGTGCTGTACAGCGTGTGACGCGCATCCTCCAGCGCGAGTGCACACACGGAAGGAAGCGGCTCGGCGTGATAGGCCCACGGCCATGCCGCTGGCCAATACAGTGTGCTCGCTTTGGGCATTGCCACCAGCCACGCCTGATGATCCGCCTGCTGCCGCTGGGCGTAGCGCCATAGGGCATGACAATCTGGTTCGATGGCGACGATTTTTTCCTGCGCTGTCGCGTAGTGCGCACACCATTGTTCTGTCTGCGCGCGAGGCAGCAAAAAGACAGCCACCGAGCGGCGTTCCTCCGGTTCAACGAGCAGATCAAGGTGCTGATCGCGTGCACACATTCTCCTTGATTGCAGCACCGCCATGATCTGATCCCGCGACAGCGGTGGTTCGAACGGGACAATATGAAGCTGGAAAGCTCGCTGAGGTACTGCCAACACAAGCGCTTGCTGCCGCCTCAGCGTAAATGCGTGCTTACTTGCCCCACAACGCGACGCGCGCGCCCCTGAAGCCAAGTCGATTCCCTGCCGTTCATTTACCCCAGGAGCATAGCGAGAGCCTATGCGCTGCAGCCCCTGCCACAGTCGAGCACCGCTATCGGATACGTGCGCCATCATGTCATCGGATCTCCTGCACTGTGTGTCTCGGTTTGCAAGCTCCTTTCACTGGTTCCTCCTGTTCATGCGCCTTATACTAGGCTGTTCCCATGACAGCTAAATTGCTCTCATTCCGGCCGATGGCGCAGCGTCACGGTCCGGGACGGTCGTCGGCACCTGCCGCGCCGGCCCGCACTGTTTCCCGTTCCCATCGCAATTCCCATGAGATGGGCTGCCCATAACGATGAAGTCGATCACACGCATAGTCTTAACTCTTGTCTCTCTGGCACTCTCGGTTACGGCGGCTATTACGCTGGCTGTAGTCGGCATGGTCATCTATTTCACGCCAAGCCTGCCGGACATCAACAATCTCCAGCACTATCAGCTGTCGACCCCGCTGCGCATCTACAGCAGCGATGACAAGCTGATCGGTGAGTTTGGGGAACAGCACCGCCAGATCGTGTCTTATGACGATCTGCCGCCTCATCTGGTCAATGCCTTTTTGGCCGCCGAGGATCAGGATTTCTTCCACCATGCTGGGGTAGATCCCAAAGGCATCGGGCGCGCGCTCGCCTACATGGCGGGTTACGGCAAGGTGCGCTCAGGCGGGAGTACCATCACGATGCAGGTGGCGCGCAACTACCTGCTGACCCTCGACCAGACCTTCTCGCGCAAGATTCGCGAAATCATGCTGTCACTGCAGATGGAGCGCATCCTGTCCAAACAGCAGATTTTTGAGCTGTACGTGAACAAGATCTATCTGGGGCAAGGAGCTTACGGAGCGGGTGCTGCGGCACAGGTCTACTTCAACAAGCCGATCGACCAGTTGACGCTGCCTGAAGCGGCGACGATTGCCGGGCTGCCGAAGGCGCCTTCTGCCTTCAACCCCGTCGTGAACCCCATCCGTTCGCTGGACCGCCGCAACTGGATCCTCAGTCGCATGCGTCAGGCCAATACCATCACCGAGCAGCAGTATCGTGACGCGCTGGAAACACCGCTTGATGTTCGCCAAGCGCACTCCGACATGCAGCTGCAGGCCCCTTACATCGCAGAAATGGCACGCCAGTACGCAGTTCGCCACTTTGGTGAACAGGCCTACACCAACGGCTACACCATCAAGACCACCATCAACAGTGCTGAACAGGAAGCGGCTCGGCAGGCACTGATCGACGGGCTGGTCGCGTATGACGTGCGCCACGGCTGGCGCGGCGTAGAGCAGAAAGGCATTCCGAAGACGCTGGTGGAAGCACAACAGCGTGCAAGCCGTACAAGCGCAGCGGATGAAGAGCAGGCGGTGTCGGCAGACGTCAAACAGGCCACTCGCCGCGCTGCCGAACGCAGCGTAGCGCGCATTCCCGGTATCGACGGCGACGTTTCCAACTGGATGCACGAGCTGAACAATGCCGCCAATGTCGGCCCGCTCGAACCTGCGATCGTGGTCAGCGCTGACGGCCAGCAGATCAAGGCGCTGCGCCGCAACGGTACGCTGATCACCCTAAGCGGTGACGACGTTCGTTGGGCCGCACGTGCCCGCGCCGCATCGCCGGTAACCGGCGACATGATCCGCGTGCTGCCACTGAAGGACGGTGGCTGGAAGCTTTCTCAGGTACCGCGCATCGAAGGGGCCATCGTGGTGCTTGATCCGACCACGGGCGCCATCCGCGCACTGCAAGGGGGCTTCAGCGACGCCAGCAGCAGCTTCAACCGCGCAACACAGGCACGTCGCCAGCCGGGTTCCACCTTCAAGCCGTTCATCTATCTGGCCGCACTGGATCAAGGCAACATGACCCCAGCGACCGTACTGAACGATGCCCCGATCGTCGAATCCCAAGGCGGCAAGGTATGGCGTCCTGAGAACGACAACCGCACCTTCCAGGGACCGACACGTCTGCGTGTGGGGCTGTACACCTCGCGTAACATGATCGTGATCCGCGCCCTGAACGAAGTGGGCGTCGATAAAGCCATCGACATGCTGGTGCGCATGGGGTTCCAACGCGACCAAATGCCGCCGGGCCTGTCGCTGGCACTGGGGAGCGCGTCGCTCACGCCGCTGGAAATGGCACGCGGCTATGCTGAAATTGCCAACGGCGGCTTCAAGGTCGAACCGTGGTACATCCAGAGCGTGACGCAGAACGATGATCCGACCAACCTGCTGGAACAGCAGGAAGGCTATCATCTGCCGCCAGTCGCCTGTCCAAACTGCAGCACAACGGCGACCACGACAACACTGGCTGATGGCAAGACCTATCCGGTAGCCGAACGCATTGTTGATCCTGCCGCGGTCTACATGATCCAAGACATCATGCGCGACGTTATCGTGCGCGGCACTGGGCAGCGCGCCAGCGTTCTACACCGCAGCGACCTGTCAGGCAAGACCGGGACATCCAACGATCAGCGTGATGCGTGGTTTGCAGGCTTCAATGCCAACCTCGTCACCACGGTCTGGGTCGGTATGGACAACAACTCCCCGACGGGTGAGTACGGCGCTCAGGCCGCCCTTCCCATCTGGGTGCAGTTCATGGGCCAGGCCCTGAAAGGCAAACCGAACGCCATCATGCCGCCGCCGGACAACATCGTTCGTGCCCGCATTGATCCGGACAGCGGTCTGCGCCTGCGCGATGAACAACCGGGCGGCATCTCGGAAGTCTTCCGCGCCGACAACCTGCCTCAGTTCAAGGAAATGACAATCGATCCTGAGCTACAGCAGAAATCAGGATCGGAAGGCACGGCAAGCTACGACTCGATCTTCTAATCGTTCGCTTAGCCATACAGTACGATGCAGCGGGGGCGACTAAGGGTCGCCCCCGCTGTCGTTGATGACAGAACAGAACGCTTCCGACACAACAACACTCACCGACACAGTGCACCCAATCCTGCGCGGATATCGCTTCGGGCATGGCAAGAAAGAAGGCCAGACCTACCACAACAGAGACGTTCAGCGAGCCTCTGTCGAAACGATATTCGAAAAGCCTCCCTCCACCCGCCTAAAACGCTACCCAGCAGAAATCATCATGACTGGCGTGTGGCGTGTGGCGTGTGGCGTGTGGCGTGTGGCGTGTGGCGTGTGGCGTGTGGCGTGTGGCGTGTGGCGTGTGGCGTGTGGCGTGTGGCGTGTGGCGTGTGGCGTGTGGCGTGTGGCGTGTGGCGTGTGGCGTGTGGCGTGTGGCGTGTGGCGTGTGGCGTGTGGCGTGTGGCGTGTGGCGTGTGGCGTGTGGCGTGTGGCGTGTGGCGTGTGGCGTGTGGCGTGTGGCGTGTGGCGTGTGGCGTGTGGCGTGTGGCGTGTGGCGTGTGGCGTGTGGCAGTAATGATGAACGAGCCATCAGCAACTGCAAGGGGTAGTAATGATTTTTCATCCCCCTGAAATGCAAGAACCCACGCCCGAAGGCGTGGGTTCTTGTGGACTGTATCGAAACGCGATTAGCGTTTGATAGCAGCACCGAAACGCTTGTTGAAGCGTTCTACGCGGCCGCCAGTAGTCGCCTGTTTCTGCTTACCAGTGTAGAACGGGTGGCAGTTGGAGCATACGTCCAGAGACAGGTCGTGATCTGCAGTTGTGTGAACTTCAAAGGAAGCACCGCAAGAGCAGTTGGCAGTGATGGTGTTGTACTGCGGATGGATACCGGGTTTCATGAGCATATACCTCATAGAGGCATGCCGCCGCGCGATCACCAGAGGTGTCGGGCACCGCATGCGTTGATGATTAGAATGGGTATTTTCTCTCACCGCACGTACAACAATCAACCGACGTATTGCAGCACCACGCGCGTAAGAAGCGCGCCATTATAACACGTGCCCTCAGCGAATGACCACTCCCTCCAACACGTATGTTTCGGCTTGCGCGATCCGCACGTGGCCCCCATCATCATGGCATGCTGAATACGATGGTGTGGCGTTGCTACCGACGGCTGCGCCTGACTCCCTGATTTGCCGTGAACGATACTGCCATGTCTCTCCCGCTGGTTCTTCATGTGGCGGTGCCTTCTCCACTGCGCCGCCTCTTCGATTATCGTCCGTCCCGCACAGCCCCCGAATGCGGCTGGTGCAAGGGCATTCGTGTCCGCGTATCGTTCGGCAACCGCACGGTGGTCGGCATCGTCATGGGCGTCGACAGCAACAGCGACCTGCCCTACGCTGATCTGAAACCGGTCACCGACGTACTGGACGACGCTCCGCTGCCGGAAGACTGGCTACAGCTGTGCGAATTCACGGCCCGCTACTATCAGTACCCGCTGGGTGAAACGCTGGCCCATGCTCTGCCCAAGCTGCTGCGTCAAGGGCGCGCCCTCGAAGCACAGACCCGCGAGCGCTGGAAAGTCGCCACACACACAAACGGCGCGCCCTTCAGCGAGGAAGAAAAAAGCGAGCGTCTGGGCCGAGCTACCCGCCAGAAAGCACTGCTGGCCCTGTTGGAACAATATCCGCTCGGCATGTTCAGCAGCGCTATCATGGCGCACGGTTTCACTCGCCCTCAGCTGGAAGGACTAGAACACAAGGGGTTGATCTCTCATCAACAGGAATGGGTAACGGGGGGCGCTTCGTCCAGTAAGCCACTGTTAGCCGAACCCGCTTTGCCACTTAATCGTGAGCAAGGGGAAGCGCTGTCGCGCCTGCACCAGGTCATTAATGAGTTTGCCCCCGTACTCCTGCATGGCATCACCGGCAGCGGCAAAACCGAGGTCTACCTCCAGCTGATCGACGCGGTGTTGCGCCGCGGCAAGCAAGCGCTGGTGCTGGTACCGGAAATCGGTCTGACACCGCAGACCCTGTCGCGTTTCCGCAAGCGTTTCAATGCACCAATCGTGGTCATGCACTCCAACATGAGCGACACCGAGCGACTGGACGGCTGGGAAGCGGCGCGCTCTGGTCGCGCCAAGATTGTCATCGGGACGCGATCGGCCATCTTTACCCCTATGCAGGCACTCGGTACCATCATCGTCGATGAGGAGCACGACAACTCCTTCAAGCAGCAGGACACGCTGCGCTACAACGCACGCGACCTTGCGCTGGTCAGAGGACGCCGCGAGAACGTCCCCGTAATTCTAGGCAGCGCCACGCCATCGCTGGAAACGCTGCTGCACGCACGCCAAGGGCGCTATTGCTATCTGCGCCTAACCCAGCGTCCCGGCAACGCTATGCCAGCGAAGTTAGAGCTGGTCGACCTGCGCATCGGGCAGCGACGCGGCGGCATCGGTGCCGTCGCTATCAAGGCCATCAAGGCCCAGCTGGAAGCGGGCCATCAGGTGCTAGTCTTCATCAACCGGCGCGGGTTCGCTCCCACATTAAGCTGCCAAGCATGCGGCTACGTGTTTGAGTGCAGCCACTGCGATGCCCGACTGACCTATCACCGCCAGCCCCCCATGCTGCTCTGTCACCACTGCGAGCATCGCTGGCCCATACCCGATGCCTGCCCTAAGTGCCAGAGCGCCGACCTGCGTCCGCTGGGAGCAGGCACCGAACGTGCCGAGGAAACGCTGGCCGAACTGCTGCCGGACGTACGTATTTTACGCATCGACCGCGACAGCATGCGCCGCCGCCATGCGCTTGAAGAGGCCATCGACGAGATCAAGCGTAACGAACCTTGTCTGTTGGTCGGCACCCAAATTCTAGCCAAAGGGCATCACTTCCCCCACGTCACGCTCGTGGTGGTAGTCAACGCCGATGGCGGCCTATACAGCGCCGACTTCCGCGCCCCCGAACATATGGCACAGCTGCTGGTACAGGTAGCGGGCCGCACCGGACGTTCTTCACTGCCGGGGCAGGTGCTGATTCAAACCATGCACCCCGACGACCCAATGCTGACCACCCTGACCACCGAGGGCTATGACGCACTGGCCGATCAGCTATTGGATGAGCGCCGCATGGCACAGCTCCCCCCGTTCCAGCATATGGCGTTGCTACGCTTTGAAGGTGCACAGATGGAACAGGTGATGACGCTGGCGCAGGAAGTGGCCGATACCGCACGCGCGCATATCCAGCAGCATCAACTGCCCGCCCTGTGCATGGGGCCATCGCCCGCCCCCATGGAGCGCCGTCAGAACCGTTATCACGTACAGTTGCTGGTCACCAGCGAGCAACGCAGCGCACGCCATGACACCGTAGCCTGCTTGATTCAAGCGCTGACGCAGCACCCATTGGCGCGCCGCTGTCGCTGGTCGGTAGACATCGACCCACAGCTGATGGGGTAACCCTACCAAAGCGTACCGCCAGTCACTTTTAATCGCCCCTTGGCGCGTACACGACTTGAGCCGTGTAGCCCGCTGCCACATAATGGCGCTATTCAGCACCGCCGTTCATCCGCGAATAGGCGGTGCCCTATTTTCGTAACCGATGCATCGTGCCATGCCTGCATCGGCCTTCAGGTCCTTCCGACGATACGGCTTCTTCATGAAAGATACCCTTGTTTCCCTGCTCGAACGCGCCCTTGATTCCCTCAAGGCCGATGGTGTCATCCCAGCAGATGCAGCCCCGGCCATCCGCCTGGACGCCGCCCGTGACAAGAGCCACGGCGACTATGCTTCTAACATTGCCATGATGCTGGCCAAACCGGCAGGCATGCCGCCACGCGCACTGGCCGAGAAGCTGGTCGCGGCACTGCCGCAGGACAACGCCGTCAGCAAGGTCGAAATCGCCGGACCGGGCTTCATCAACTTCTTCGCCAATAGCGCCGCGGCCGCCACCGTCGTACGCACGATCCTCGACAGCGGCAAACAGTTCGGCCGCCACGACTTCGGCAAGGGTGAAAAGGTGCAGGTTGAGTTCGTCTCTGCCAACCCGACAGGGCCGCTGCACGTGGGCCACGGCCGCGGTGCCGCAGTGGGCGACAGCATCTGTCGCCTGCTAGAAGCAACAGGCCACGATGTTACGCGCGAGTTCTACTACAACGATGCTGGCGCACAGATCACCAATCTGACCCTGTCAGTTGCCGCTCGCATCAAGGGACTGACACCGGATGATGCACAATGGCCGGACGATGGCTATCGCGGTGAGTACATTCAGGACGTAGCCAAAGCGTATCTGGACGGCGCCACCATTGAAGCCGACGACCGCAAAGTCACCGCCAAAGCAGATCCCGACGACATGGAGGCGATCCGCGAATTCGCTGTCGCCTACCTGCGTCACGAACAGGACTTGGACCTTAAGGCGTTCAATGTCAGCTTCGATGTCTACTTCCTTGAATCCTCGCTCTATCAGGACGGCAAGGTTGAAGAGACCGTCAAGCGTCTGATGGACAACGGCTATGTCTACGAAAACGAAGGTGCACTGTGGCTGCGCACCACCGAGTTCGGCGACGACAAAGACCGCGTCATGCGCAAGCAGGATGGTCATTACACCTACTTCCTGCCGGACGTTGCCTATCATCAGGACAAATGGAACCGCGGCTTCACCACCGTGGTCAATGAACAGGGGGCCGATCACCACTCGACGGTCACCCGCGTTCGCGCAGGTCTTCAGGCACTGCAAACGGGCATTCCGCAAGGCTGGCCGGAATACGTGCTACACCAGATGGTCACCGTGATGCGTAGCGGTCAGGAAGTAAAACTGTCCAAGCGTGCAGGTAGCTACCTCACCCTGCGCGACCTGATCGAAGAAGTGGGCTGCGATGCAACCCGCTACTTCCTCGCCGTGCGCCGTGTGGATTCGCAGCTGACCTTCGACATCGACTTGGCCCGTTCGCAGTCCAGCGACAACCCGGTCTACTATATCCAGTACGCACATGCGCGCGTCTGTAGCGTGCTGCGCAAGGCCGAAAGCGAAGACAAGGCATTCGATCAGGCGCTGGCCCTCGACAATCTGGCCCTGCTGGAAGACGAGCGTGAAAAGCACCTCTTCAACCGTCTGTCCGCCTATCCTGAAGTGGTCAAACGTGCTGCCGTGCAGCGTGAGCCGCACCAGATCGCACAGTATCTGCAGGATCTGGCCAGCGAGTTCCATACCTACTACAACGCCGTCCGCGTCATGGTCGATGACGATGCGCTGCGCAACGCCCGTCTGGCGCTGGGCATCGCCGTTCGCCAGACCCTGCGCAACGGCCTCGAATTGCTGGGCGTATCGGCCCCAGAGGAGATGTAAATGGCCCGCGGAGCCTCCCACACACCTTCACGGAAGAAGACGACACAGCGTTCCGCTTCGACAGGCTCTAGTGGCCTGCCGGGGTGGGCAAAAGGCGCGCTGTTCGTTGCCGTAGGCTTTGGCATTGCTTACTTTGTCTTCGGCAAAAAGGAAAGCTCTGCACCCACTCCCCCGACACCGCCGCTCGTCAGCCCCGTTCAGCCGCCCGCGGCCGGGAACGTGGGTAAGCCAGCGGCGACGGCACAGCGACCCACTACGTCGGCCTCTCAGGCGCCGCAGGAGCAGAAGAAGAACGAAGCGCAAAGCTTCGACTTCTATACCATTCTGCCGTCGTCCGAGATCACACCGACCTCGTCGGCACCTATGCCTCGCGCGACACAGGCTCCCGCGGCAACAGCAGCACCGTCTCGCCCAGCCATAGCGACAACGGCAACACCAGCGCGCCCGTCAGAAGCACAGCCCGCCGTGGTTGCGCGCCCAGCACCGGCAGCGCCAACAACCAGTGCTCCTACAGCGGCCAGCACCAGCGGCGCCAGCTACATTCTGCAATCGCTGTCGACAAGCTCGCAGGAAGGAGCCAACACCGTGGCCGCACGTCTGCGCGATCTGGGCCTGCCGACGCAAGTACGGGCCGTGCAACTTGCGAACGGCAAGACCACCTACCGCGTGCAGTCTGGCCCGTTCCCTGAAGGCGCCGAACGCGACCGCGCGCTGGGACTGATCCGCGTACAGCATCTGGACCCCATGGTGATCCGAGTACGCTGACGTCGAACCGGATGTACGTCTACGGCCCGTGCCGCCATGCTCTGCTTGCATGTCGATCACGGGCCGTCTTCATTTCGAGAGCAGCTTAACGGACAAGGAGAAGTGCCGATGCAGATACATACCAAGCGCGCCCCCAATGCACCGAAAGGCTTCCTAGAAACCGAAGCGGCCGGTCTGGAATGGCTACGCGAAGCCCACGGTGCCGCAGTAGTGAAGGTGGTATCCGTATCGGCGTCCACGCTGGTACTGGAAGCGCTAGTACGCGGCCGCCCCAACGCCGACATGGCCTATCGCTTCGGCGAAGCGCTGGCCCACACCCATGCCGCAGGTGCAAAAGGGTTCGGCGCGCGTCCCCCTCTGGCACCGCTTGATCACGGCTATTACGGCCCCACGGAAGAACCGCTGCCGATGGCCTATGCCGACGAGCGTCAATGGGGCCGGTTTTTCGCCGACCATCGGCTGCTGGCCTATGCTCGAATCGCCCATGCGCGCGGCCAGCTGACATCATTGGCCCCATTCGAACAGCTAGCTGAGCGGCTACGCGCAGGCGATTTCGACGACACCTTGCCTCCCGCCCGCATCCACGGCGATCTGTGGTCCGGCAATCTGCTGTGGACACCCACCAGCGGCGTCCTGATCGACCCTGCCGCGCATGGCGGTCATCCACTCACCGATATCGCCGCGCTGGCCTTATTTGGCGTTGCCCATTTCGACGATATCGTGGCGGGCTATCAGCACGTCACCCCGCTTCCTACACAGTGGGAAACGCTCATCGACCTGCACCAGTTGCCCTGTATCCTGCTGCATGCTGCTCTGTTTGGCAGCGTCTATGGCGCACAGGCACGCCAACTGGCACAGCGCTACCTGCACTAGCGATCAGGCCCGCGCTGCACGACAGCAGTAGTGCCGTGCCCGTGCATGATCGTCGGCAAGACCGCGCCACAGCCACCTATTCGCGCAAAATTCTAAAAGAAACACTTCTTTTCAGCATAAATTGACGAGGATTAGAAAAAATCCCCCTTGATTTGCATGCGAGCAGCCCGCACCTACAACGTCATGTGCTGGTGATTTATCGAGTTCATCCGACACACCAGGCCACCACTCACTAGTAGCGAGAGAACACAATGACCACGATTGTATCCGTGCGTCGGGGAAATCAGGTTGCCATCGCCGGCGACGGCCAGGCCACCATGGGCAACACCGTAATGAAAGGCAACGTCTGCAAGATCCGCCGCCTCTACCGCGGTCAGGTACTGGCAGGTTTTGCGGGCGGTACCGCTGATGCCTTCACGCTGTTCGAGCGCTTCGAAGCCCAGCTTGAAAAAACACAGGGTCACCTGACCCGCGCCGCCGTCGAAATGGCGAAGGAATGGCGCAGCGACCGCGCCCTGCGCAAACTGGAAGCCATGCTGGTCGTAGCCGACCATACCGCTTCATTGATCGTGACCGGTACGGGTGACGTCATGGACCCCGAACACGGCATCGCCACCATCGGTTCTGGCGGCATGTACGCTTTTGCTGCGGCCCGCGCCATGCTCGAAAATACCGAGCTGACCGCACGTGAAATTACCGAGAAAAGCCTGAATATCGCGGCAGATATCTGCGTGTATACCAACCACAACATCAAGCTCGAGGTGCTGGACTGATGAATGTCAAAGCACAGATGACGCCGCGCGAGATCGTTCATGCGCTTGACCAGCACATCGTCGGTCAAAAAGAAGCCAAGCGTGCCGTAGCTATCGCGCTACGCAATCGCTGGCGCCGTATGCAGCTGGACGATAGCTTCCGCGCCGAAGTGACGCCGAAAAACATCCTGATGATCGGGCCAACCGGTGTCGGTAAAACCGAGATCGCACGTCGCCTGGCCAAGCTCGCCAACGCCCCGTTCCTTAAGATCGAAGCCACCAAGTTCACCGAAGTGGGCTATGTGGGTCGCGATGTGGAATCCATCATCCGCGATTTGGTCGAGATGTCGATGAAGCTGGTGCGCGAACAGGCCCAGCAGGAAGTGCGCAACAAGGCAGAAGATGCGGCAGAAGAGCGCCTGCTTGACGCTCTGCTCCCTCCAGCCCGCGGTGGTGAGTACGACAGCACCGCGCGCAAGGACAGTTCCACTCGCCAAGTCTTCCGCAAGAAACTGCGTGAGGGTGAGCTGGAAGATAAAGAAATCGACATCGAAGTAGCGCCAAACGTCAACGGCACGATGGAGATCATGACGCCGCCCGGCATGGAAGAAATGGCCAGCCAGCTGCAGAACATGTTCTCCAATCTTGGCAAGCAGAAACGCGAATCGCGCCGCATGACCGTGGCCGAAGCACGCAAACTGCTGATCGAGGAAGAAGCGCAGCGCATGGTCGGCGATGACGACATCAAGCAGCGCGCCATTGAGGCCGTCGAACAGAACGGTATCGTCTTCATCGACGAAATCGACAAAGTCACCAAGCGTGGCGAAAACACCGGCGGTGGCGATGTCTCCCGCGAAGGCGTTCAACGCGACCTGCTGCCGCTGATCGAAGGCTGCACGGTCTCGACCAAGTACGGCATGGTGAAAACGGATCACATCCTCTTCATCGCTTCCGGTGCGTTCCACCTGGCCAAGCCGTCCGACCTGATTCCAGAATTGCAGGGGCGTCTGCCGATCCGCGTCGAATTGAGCGCGCTGACACCAGATGATTTCGAACGCATCCTGACTGAACCGTCTGCTGCTCTGACGCGTCAGTATCAGGCGCTGCTGAAGACTGACGGCCTCGATATCGAGTACACCGCCGACGGTATCAAGCGCATCGCTGAAATCGCGTATCAGGTCAACGAAGGCACTGAAAACATCGGGGCACGTCGTCTGCACACCGTCATGGAACGGTTACTGGAAGAAGCCCTGTTCGCCGGTGGCGAGCTTGAAAAACAGGTCATCGACCGTGCATACGTCGATGAACGTCTGGGCGATCTGGCCCGTGACGAAGATCTGTCGCGCTATATCCTGTAAGCGTAAGCGCACGTCTTGCCAGACCGCTGACGCAAACGGCTATCACTTACCGCAGTGATCATGCTGCTACGCCAGCCGGTCTTTCACGGGCACCTTCGGGTGCCCGTTGCCGTATCTGCATGGCATACTTTTACAATTCCGACCAATATCATTGGCATTACCCAATGCACCCGCAGTCACGAGGTACGCCCACATGACGGATACGCCACTTCCCTGCCACGTTCACTATCACCGCGATCAGCGAATGCTTGAACTGATCTACGCGACGGCGGACAGTCAAGGCATGCCACCCGCACAGCCCGATGACGAAGGACGTGACCATTATTGGCTACCCGCCGAACTGCTGCGGGTCTACTCGCCATCGGCCGAAGTGCAAGGCCACTCCCCCGAGCAAGCCATACTGCAAACGGGCAAACGTACAGTGGGCCTCAACGACATCACCCCCGTCGGACGCTACAGCCTTAAACTGCACTTCGACGATGGTCACGACAGCGGCTTGTTCACTTGGGAGTACCTGTACCGCATGGCACGCGAACAGGACGCATGGTGGGAGCGCTATCTGGCACAACTGGAAACCGCCGGCGCATCACGCGAACCAACGGCCATTACCTTCAAAGCCCTCTGATCAAAGGCAATCGAACGAGCAGCATTCCCTTGATTGGCGCGACCATAAACGGACATATTCAGGCATCCTGGCCGCTCGCCAGCAGCCAGCGTCACCCTGAACGGCATCTGTCGCGAGGCCTTCATCATAATCAGAGGCCATGTCGGCAGACATTGCGGCCCTGCAACGCTAAACTCTAACTATCCATCGCTTTATTCGACATTCATCCGGCTGGCCTGCCCTTTTGGGACTACACAGGCCGCGATAAGACGCCTCAAGGGACACATCATGGACGACAAGCGCACGACCCACTTCGGATTTCAGAACGTACCCGTCGAGGAAAAGGCCAGCCGCGTTGCCAACGTATTTCACTCCGTGGCACAGCGCTATGACCTGATGAACGATCTGATGTCGATGGGCATCCACCGCCTCTGGAAGAAACTGACCATCGAAAAAGCGGCGGTTCGCCCCGGTCAGACGATCCTCGACATTGCGGGCGGTACGGGCGACCTGACCGCCAAGTTCGCCAAAAAGGTCGGCCCGACCGGCCGCGTGGTGCTGGCTGACATCAACGCCTCAATGCTGAATGTTGGACGCGACAAGCTGATGAACATGGGCATCGGTCATGAAGTGGAATACGTTCAGGCCAATGCAGAAAGCCTGCCGTTTCCGGACAATACCTTCGACCGCATCACAATCGCTTTTGGTCTGCGTAACGTCACTGACAAGGACAAGGCGCTGCGCTCAATGGCGCGCGTGCTCAAGCCGGGCGGTCGTCTGCTGGTGCTAGAGTTCTCGAAACCGACCAATCCTCTGTTTGAGAAAATCTACGACCAGTACTCGTTCCAGATCCTGCCGCGTATCGGCCGTCTGATCACGCAGGACGCCGATTCCTACCGCTATCTGGCAGAGTCGATCCGTATGCACCCGGATCAGGAAACGCTCAAGGGCATGATGGAACAGGCCGGACTGGATCGCGTCGAGTACACCAACATGACCAACGGTATCGTCGCCCTGCACACAGGCATCAAGTTCTGAACGGCCGAGGCCCAGCTGGCTCATGATGTTTCTACCCCGTTTTATGCTCAGGCGTGCCGAACGAGCGCTCAACGTCCTGCTGCAGCGCGATCCAGCCACGCCCCAGCGTCTGGCCCCACTGGCCGGACGTTCGCTAGCCCTCGTGCTGACCGCACCGGCGCTGCAGATCGTACTGGTGGCGACTGACGCCGGGCTGCGTATTGCCGATGGCTCATCTGCTCCCTCGCCGGATGTGCGCCTTACGCTGACGCCAACGGCCCTCGGTGCGCTGCTGGGTGGCGCCGATATCGAAACCGTTATCCTGCAAGGCAGCGTACGGGCGGAAGGCGATACGGCACTACTGAGCCACTTTGGCACTCTGCTGCGCCGTCTGGACCCTGATCTTGAAGGCGCGCTGGCCCAACTGATTGGCACACTGCCCGCCCATGCGCTGATGAGTCAACTGCGCCGCCAGCAGGCGCTGTATCGCAGTACTTGGACACAACTGCGCACCGACAGTGCCGATTACGCGACCGAAGAAGCGCGAGTAGTAGTGGGCCAGCGTCAGCTTCACATCATCCGTGACCAGCTGGATGAACTTGTACGCCAGCTGGAACGCAACGAACGGCGCTTGGCCCATATCGAACACCGCCGCACTTCCCTCGACGACAACAAGGAGCCACCCGCGTGATGCTAACGCGCCTGCTGCGGATTTTCTGGGTCATCGCTCGCTACCGCCTCGACCTGCTGCTACCTCGCCACCGCCTACCCACACGGATGCGTCTGCTTCTGCTGGTGCTGCCGTTCTGGCTGTTTCCAAAGCGCGATCTTCCCCGCGCTGTACGGCTGCGCGTGGCGCTGGAAACGCTCGGGCCGATCTACGTCAAGTTTGGTCAAATGCTGTCGACGCGCCGCGACCTACTGCCCAACGATTTTGCGACCGAACTGAAGAAGCTACAGGATCAGGTTCCCCCGTTTCCCAACGACGTCGCGCATCGCGTGGTCGAAGAAAGCCTTGGTGCCCCTATCGACCGTCTGTTCTCGCACTTTGAAGCATCACCACTGGCATCGGCTTCCATCGCTCAGGTGCATGCAGCACGGTTGCCCGAGGGCGACGATGTCGTGGTCAAAATCATCCGCCCCGGCATCGACAAGGTGCTGCGCAGCGACATGCTGCTGCTGACCCGTGTGGCACGTCTGCTGCGCTGCGTACCTGAGTTCCGCCGCCTGCGCCCGGTCGAGGTGGTCGACGACTACCGCCTGTCGCTGTTCGACGAACTGGATCTGCATAAGGAAGCGGCCAATACCTCGCAGCTACGCCGCAACTTCAGCCAGTCGCATCTGCTGTACGTTCCCACGCTCTACTGGCCGCTCACGCGCCGCAATGTCATGGTGCAGGAGCGCATCTACGGTATTCCGGTGGCGGATATTGAGACCCTGCGCGCCAAGGGCGTCGACCTGCGGCTGCTGGCCGAACGTGGCGTCGAGATATTCTTCACCCAGGTCTTCCGCGATAACTTCTTTCACGCCGACATGCATCCCGGCAATATCTTCGTGGATGCGCGCGATCCGGCCGACCCTCGCTATATCGCCATCGACTGCGGCATCGTCGGCAGCCTGACACGTGAAGATCAGGACTATCTGGCCCGCAATATCCTAGCGTTCTTCCATCAGGACTATTACGAAGTGGCAGCCCTGCACATCGAATCAGGCTGGGTGGGTGAAGGCACTCGTGCCAACGAATTTGCGTCGGCCATCCGCGCCGTATGCGAGCCGATCTTCGAGAAACCGCTGAAGGATATTTCGTTTGGGCAAGCGCTGATGGGGCTGTTCCAGACCGCACAACGTTTCAATATGGAAGTGCAACCACAGCTCATCCTGCTGCAGAAGACGCTCATCAACATCGAAGGGCTGGGCCGTACGCTCTACCCCGAGCTAGATCTGTGGCATACCGCCAAGCCCTACCTCGAAAACTGGATGCGCGAGCGCTCAGGGCCACGCGGGCTGTGGAAATCGCTCAAGCGCCATGCGCCCGAACTGACCGATCGGCTGCCCGAGCTGCCACTGCTGGCACACCAAGCCTTGCGCACCTACGCACATGGGCAGCGCCACCGCCAACAACTGGCAGTGGCGCAGTCACAGCAGCTGCGTCAATCACGCCGTCAGCCACGCCGCTACCGCCGCCTGCGCATCGGACTACTGCTGTTGGCCACCGCACTGGCTTGGCAACCCTTCTTGAGCGACTGGGTAGCCGAACAGCATTGGAGCACTCTGACAGCCGGTGCTGTGGGCCTGCTGCTGCTGCTGTAGCGTCATTCCCATCCGCAGTATGATAGAAAGGCCTCGGGCACATCCGAGGCCTATACCACGATAACGACAAGGTCTACCGATGAGTGATGTTTTCGATCGTCTGAGCCAGGTACTGGCAGAGCGCCGCAACGCGTCCCCCGACTCTTCTTATGTGGCGCAGCTGCACCATAAAGGGTTGAATAAGATCCTCGAAAAAGTGGGCGAAGAAGCCACCGAGATGATCATTGCCGCCAAGGATGCCGAACATCCCACCGACGCCGATCGTGAACGACTTCGCCTTGAAGCCGTCAAAGAAACGGCCGACGTCTGGTTCCACTCTCTGGTAGCGCTTTCACACCTCGGACTGGGGCTTGAAGACGTCGAGGCCGAACTGGCACGCCGTTTCGGTACCTCAGGACTGGAAGAGAAAGCATCACGCACCCGCTCCTGATGGCCGCCACTGGCGCGTTCCTTGCACACAGAATAATGCGATACCGATCGCCGAACGCGCCCGTGGACCGAACAGGCTTTATCGAGTCACCTTGATGTCCCTGCGAGAATCCCAATGCTGAACGGCGTATCCCTTTCTTCCGTCATGATGGTCATAGGTGTCCTGCTGATCGTACTGGCCCTGTGGCGACTGCTGCGCGTCTTCCGTCCAGCCAACCGCCATCGCAAGGCTGCGGCACCTGCCGAAACGACACGGCAGGAACCGGCCATCGGCTCATCGGATAGTGAACGAGGTGAATAATCATGCTGGATTTCAGCCTGTCAGAACTGGCGGTCGTCGGCACGATAGCGCTGGTCGTACTGGGCCCTGAACGGCTGCCCAGCGCCGCGCGAACGGCCGGGCGCTGGATCGGCAAGGCACGACGCTTTGCGACCCAGATGCAGCAGGAACTGACCTCACAGCTGGACGCAGAAGAACTGCGCAAGGAAATGAGCGAGCATCAGCGCCTACTGGATGAACAGATGCAGGAGACGCGACAGGCCCTCGCTCAGGTACAGCGCGACACCCAGCATGCCTTGACGGATGCCACCGTTGATCCGACGAAGCCCGTACCCACCGTGATAGCACCGCCTCGCGATCACTATGCACAGCAAGATGAGGTGGCCCCTTGGCGGCCTGTCGCCTCCATGCCAACACCTGCCGTGCAGGATGCACCGCGCCCGCGCATAGCAGCGAGCGCCCTGCGTCCCACATTATCTTCAGACAGCAACGCCGCTACCACGACAAGGAATGCCGATGACTCATGAAGCGCCTTCCTCTGCGCCCGACGATGAAAACGGTGGCCTGCGCGCCCCACTGATCGAACACCTGATTGAACTGCGCAAACGGTTGATTCGCTGCGCACTGTCGATCGTGGCCGTTTTCCTCGCGCTCTATCCCTTCTCTAACCGACTTTACGAGTTCGTATCCGAGCCGCTTATCCGCATGATGCCGCAGGGCACACGCATGATCGCCACGGAAGTGGCATCACCGTTTCTCGCCCCGTTTCGCCTGACCGTACTGACGGCCATCGTCATCACGGTGCCCTTCCTGCTTTATCAGATTTGGGGCTTCGTCGCGCCCGGCCTCTACCGCAAAGAAAAGCGGCTGGCTCTGCCGCTGCTGGTCTCCAGCGTGCTGTTGTTCTATCTAGGCATGGCCTTCGCCTATTACGTCGTCTTCCCCGTGCTGTTCCATTTCTTCACGGGCACCGTTCCCGCGCACGTTGAAATGATGACGGACATCGACGCCTACCTCTCTTTCGTCGTGAAGCTGTTCATCGCGTTTGGCGTTGCATTCGAAGTGCCTGTCGCCACAGTTCTGCTGGTGATGACCGGTATCGTGAGCGTCGATACCCTGAGCAAGAAACGTGGCTACGTGGTCATCGGCTGCTTTGTGATCGGCATGCTGTTTACCCCACCTGATGTGCTCTCACAGTGCATGCTGGCCGTTCCCATGTGGGTACTGTTCGAAGCAGGTCTGCTGTTTGGCCGCTTGGTCAGTCGGCGCCAGACATCACGCGATGATGAAGAGGATGCACAGGCAGACGACTAGCGCACCTGCCTGCACCATACGGTAGCGGGAGCCAATACCTCTGCCCCGCTGCCTACTTCCCCGCGTCATCCTTACCCACTCCGCTCATCTTGCCCCGCCCCGTCTTCCCGCATGAACAACCTCAAGCACAATGCCAATGTTTAACACTGTTCATCACGCGTGACATCCTGCATCACGGCTTACGCACGCACCTTTTTATCTCCAGCAAAATCAGGCCATTGCTCGCCGCAGAGCACCGGTATCTGGCACTATTTGCACATGACAACAGTACGGTGGCCTGTACGGCGCCCGTAGCGTAGGGATTATTTTGAATCACAAGAGGGGAAAGGAAATGACGTCGAACACTGCATCCCGTCACTCGTTCAAGTGGGCGCTGATCAGCATCATGCTCGGTGGTGCAATGTGCTACTTGCTGCCCTGGCACAGTGTCCTACTGAGCAACGGTATCTATGACATTCTGGTCAACCGCACACCGATATTCTATCCGCTATTTTCATGGCTGATGGCATTTCCCAACGGCATCATAATCGTTGCACCGCTGACGCAATTGCTCGGGCTGTACTATTTCCATCAGATCATCATCATGAAACTTGCGCTAGATGATAAAAATCGGGGGCTATTCAGAAGCAGCATCACACTTATCTTCGCATTGGTGGCGGTCTTTTTTGCGGCGATAGTGACACTGAATTTGCTGAACCCTCACCACTACGGTTATGGGCCCAGCAGCGATATTATTCTGATAGCGCTTCTACAGCTGCCGATGGTGGCAGCACTGTGCGGTCCCTGCCTATCGATCGCTCAACAAGGGGGACTGCGTTCGATGATGGCCGCGCTAGCGGCTTTCCTGTTCATTACCTTTGCCTTACCTGCCTATAGGGCCTACTCCCTGCTAACGTTTAATAAACAACTGGCTTACATGGTGCTTATCCATGCGGCCTTTACAGCAATCAATATCCTGTTCGCCACCCTGCTAAGAATGAGCGGTATCTCGATGCGATCGACGCTGTACGGTGTAGCCCTTGTCTATATTCTCTCTCATATCGTGGTCCTAATCGTCATATGACGTCTCGTGTCTGCAACGCATCATGAGCTCGTAGCGACCCCGCTGGTGCCATAAACTACTGCTTCTGGCACCAGCGAAAAGCCCCCTCTTATGGCGAATAAGAGGGGGCTTACTGTCTGGCGAGCAGCTATATAACGTCGATAATGACAATCAGCGATGATATGGCCTAACGCACTATCCGCAATGGCCGGAGTAACGCAAAGCGATACCGACCCGGCCGAACACTAGGCCGGGCGAGAGCGCTTCCAGAGCGGCAGCGCTTCCTTTAAGGCACCGATCCAAGGCACGGAGCGCGCGTCGCGCTGCTCACAGTTCAGCCCCACGAAATGCTGGAAAGGGTGGCTAACCGTCATTGCCAGATAGCGCAGCTTACGCGATATCGCATCGCGCTGGGTGAACAGCCGAGCGATCTCTTGCGTCGCCAGATACAGCGGTCGGGCGGTCAGTTGGGCCCGACGTGCCACGGTAGCCACCACACTGTCGCCACCGATATCGTCACCGTTCAGGCAGGCCACAGCAACCTCGGCCGCCAACGAACGTGCCCCCATCAGCCCCAAGTTCAGTCCATGCGCTGTGATTGGCAGCATGCCGACGGCGGCATCGCCCAGCAAAATGGTACGCTCAGCGTGAAAGCGATCAGCATAACTGCCGCTGAGCGGCACACGGTAGCGCGACGACGTCAGCGCGATATCCCCCAGCCGTCCTTGCAGCCGTGTATCCAGATAAGCGCGCAGAGTCCCCTCATCCATCATCATCACGCGATCGGCATCGACAGGTTTTAGCATCAAGGCCAGCGATGTCTGCTGCCCCTGCAACGGTAGCGTGGCAATACTGCCGCCATTGTCGAACTGCTGTAGCGTCCAACCATCGTGAGGTTCAGAGTGCTTCACTCGACAGCACAGCATGTCGAACCCTTGGTCATCCGTACGGTGGCTGATATTGACGAGCGAACGCGTTTTGGAACCGCGGCCATCGGCGGCCACCAGCAAGCGGGCACCCAGCGAACGTCCATCATCAAGCGTCAGCTGAATGTGATCGGACAGCATGTGGACGCCGCTCAAGCGATGCTCCAGTAACGGCTGAAAACCGGCCTGCCGAGCCACCAAAGTAAACAGCTCATCACGCAGACGATGTTCAGGAATAAACTCCCCCACCCGGTCCGCTCCCGGCACCGGTCCAAACGACAGCGAGCGAGACACTTCCAAATCGCTGACGCGCGCGCCACGAATAGGAGAGCGTTCGCCGTCAGCGAGTCCGCTCAACGCCCCCAATGTATCAAGCCAGTCCAGAATACCGTTAGATAAGGCCACATCGCGCCCATCGTATTCGGAATCTTGCAACGAGGTAGCGGGCCGTGGATCGATAACGGCCACTGACAGTCCCTGAACCAGCAACGCCAGCGCAGCGCTGAGCCCTACCGTTCCCGCCCCGATCACTGCAACGTCAACGGTATCGCGTTCTTGATGCATCAAATGTCCCTTGTGGTATTCCTGCGGAAAAGTTCCTTTTCCATTGCGCCATGCCTTCTCCACTTTACGGCACGGAGTACACAGTCTAGCAGCATCGGCAACGGCATCGGAGCGCGAACGCCGCTGAATGAGGAATGTTCACGCGGAAGAAAACACCCTTCACTCGATATGGACATCAGCGGATGAAGGGTGTACAGGGGCGTGGGCAATACACGGATTAGCTTACCAGCTGCCCTGATTTTCCATGCTGCTCCACGGTTCGGCAGGCGCGAGCGCTTCGCCTTTCTGCAGCAGTTCAATGGAGATGCCATCCGGAGATTTGATGAAGGCCATATGCCCATCACGGGGCGGCCTATTGATCACAACGCCATCGTCCATCAGACACTGGCAGAGGGCATAGATATCATCGGTTTCGTAGGCCAGATGACCGAAGTTGCGACCGCCGCTGTAAGTTTCGGGGTCCCAGTTCCAAGTCAATTCAAGTTCAGGAGCATGTTCGGAAGACGAGCGGATTTCATCTTGCGGAGCGGCCAAAAAGATCAGCGTGAAGCGTCCTTTGTCGTTATCGACGCGGCGCATTTCACGCAGACCCAGCAGG
Source organism: Zymobacter palmae (assembly GCF_003610015.1). Lineage (NCBI taxonomy): Bacteria > Pseudomonadati > Pseudomonadota > Gammaproteobacteria > Oceanospirillales > Halomonadaceae > Zymobacter > Zymobacter palmae. Next base: position 811,625 of record NZ_AP018933.1, on the reverse strand, counting down.
TCGCAATAGAAATGGAGGGAGGCATCGACATCCTGGATACGAACCATCGTATGTAGATAACGCATGAACAGCACTCCTTGTTGTTGCGGGCAACGATCGTGGCCTTGATATCCACTGTAGTGACGTGTGGATCACTTTGCCTATCGTTTGCCTGCTTATCAAGTGCCGTTCATGCGTTAACGGATTATCGATTGTTCAATGATCCGCAGTGCTGCGGATCGCAGGCCCTCACTGAGAAGGCAAGGGCCTGATAACGCTTACTTCTGGTAGCGAGCGCGCAGCTGGCGAGCTGCAGCCACCATGTTGTGCAGTGCCGGATCAACTTCTTCCCAGCGGCGTGTTTTCAGACCGCAGTCCGGGTTAACCCACAGACGTTCGACCGGAATGTACTGAGCCGCTTTGTCGAGTAGGTCAACGATTGCTTCGACGCTCGGGATGTTCGGCGAGTGGATGTCGTAGACGCCCGGGCCGATTTCGTTCGGGTATTCGAAGCTACGGAACGCTTCCAGCAGCACCATGTGCGAACGAGAAGTCTCGATGGTGATGACGTCGGCATCCAGTGCAGCGATGGATTCAATGATGTCATTGAACTCGGAGTAGCACATGTGGGTATGAATCTGGGTTTCGTCCTGCACACCAGCAGCGGACAAACGGAAGCAGCCTACGGCCCATTCCAGATATGCATCCCATGCGCTGCGCTGCAGCGGCAGACCTTCACGAACCGCAGGTTCGTCGATCTGGATAATGCCGATACCGGCTTTCTCAAGGTCGACCACTTCGTCACGCAGGGCCAGAGCGATCTGACGGCAAGTGACTTCGCGCGGCTGGTCGTCACGAACGAAGGACCACTGCAGAACCGTAACGGGACCGGTCAGCATGCCTTTCATCGGTTTGTCGGTCAGCGACTGAGCATACTGACTCCAACGTACCGTCATCGGCTGCGGGCGTTCGACGTCACCGAAGATGATCGGCGGCTTAACGCAGCGAGAACCGTAGCTCTGAACCCAACCATTGCGCGTGAAAGCGAAACCGTCGAGCTGCTCACCGAAGTATTCGACCATGTCGTTACGTTCGGCTTCACCGTGTACCAGTACGTCGATGCCGTATTCTTCTTGGCGTTTGACCGCATCGGCGATCTGCGCCTTCATCTGCTCTTCGTAGCCCGCCTGATCCAGCTCACCACGTTTGAACTGACGACGTGCGGCACGGATTTCCTGCGTCTGCGGGAAGGAACCGATAGTGGTCGTCGGAAGCAGCGGCAGGTTGAAGCGCGCACGCTGTGCTTTAGCACGTTCCGCATACGGATGCTGACGGTCGTAATCGCTGTCTTTGACAGCTTTCAGACGGTCGGCCACGTGTGTGCGGTGAACGATCGTAGAGGCAGCGCGATCGGCAACGGCCTTGGCCGCATCTTCAGCGGCGGCTTTGTCAGCATCGCTGGCACTGCCATCGACCAGACGGGAAACCAGTGCGATTTCATCCAGCTTCTGACGTGCAAAGGCCAGCCACGGTGCCAGATAGTCCGGCAGGTCGGTTTCGAAGGACAGATCGACCGGCGTGTGCAGCAGAGAGCTGCTACCTGCAACCCACAGACGATCGCCCAGGGCTTTGTGCGCTTTTTCCAGCGCTGCCGCTGCCGCCTTGGTGTCTTTGCGCCAGATGTTACGGCCGTCGATGACGCCCAGAGACAGCACTTTGTCCTGCGGCCATGCGTTTAGGTAATCAGCGTCCTGACCTTTGCCGAACACGAGGTCAAGGTGAACACCGTCAACCGGCAGTTCAGAGACCCATTTAGCAGACTGCTGTACGGCACCGAAGTAGGTCGCCAGCAGAATGCGCGGGCCTTTGCCTTTCAGCGCGGTATAGGCTTTCTGTACGGCCTGCGCCCATTCCGCCGGGACTTCCTGAACCAGCAGCGGTTCGTCGAGCTGAACCCATTCGACGCCCTGTGCTTTCAGTTTTGCCAGTACTTCACCGTACAGCGCAACCAGCTGGTCGAGGTAGTCAAGACGGGACGCTTTGCCGGTAGCACGTGCCAGCCACAGGTAAGTGACCGGACCGATCAGACTGACCTTAACGTTGTGGCCCAGATCCAGCGCTTCCTGCACTTCGTCAAACAGACGAGTGCTGCTGAGGCTGAAGGTCTGACCGTCTTCCAGTTCCGGCACCATGTAGTGGTAGTTGGTGCCGAAGAATTTAGTCATCCCGCAAGCAGCGGCGGGTTTACCACTCGGCGCACGGCCACGAGCCATGCGGAAATAGGTGTCGAGGTCGACCGCTGTTCCGGCTTTGTGCTCGAAACGTGCAGGAACGGCACCGATCAGCGCAGTGATATTGAGCACGTGATCATAGAAAGCGAAGTCGCCGACAGTAACGAACTCAAGACCGGCCTGTTTCTGGTCGTTCCAGTGGCGAGCACGCAGTTCACGTGCGGTGGCTTCCAGTGCATCAGCGGAAACCTCACCCTGCCAGTAACCTTCCTGAGCTTTTTTCAGTTCGCGCTGTGCCCCGATGCGCGGATAACCAAGAGTATGTGCCGTAACGGTCATGTACCTGTATCCTGTGTGTAGAGAAAAGGGAAAGCGATGGATGGTCGAGAGCCGTAAACAGCTCTGTGTGTCGGCCTCTGCTTATGGATTCAGTCTCCTTTGCATTCGAGATTGAATCAAACTCATAAATTTCATCATTTGAGTGAATATAATTCATGCCACGCCTCGAAATCAGACATTTGCGCACTCTGGTCGCCCTGCGTGACAGCGGATCACTGGTAGAGGCCGCCGAACGGGTGCACCTGACCCAGTCGGCCCTCTCCCACCAGCTCAAGGAGCTGGAGGGGCGTGTCGGTACGCTGTTCAAACGCAAAACGCGTCCCATTCAGTTCAGCCCCGTTGGCCAGCGCTTACTCGTACTGGCCGATCAGGTACTGCCGCAGATCCGGCTCGCTGAGCGCGACATCGACCGTCTGATGCGACGCCATGAAGCACGTCTTCACATGGCGATCGAGTGCCACAGCTGTTACCAGTGGCTGATGCCCACACTGGATCACTATCGCCAGCAATGGCCCGATGTCGAAGTCGACCTGATGGGCAGCAATGTCTTCGAACCACTCACGTCACTCCTGCGTGAACAGCTCGATTTGGTCATCACCTCTGACCCGCAGCCACTGGACGGCATTGAGTACATCCCGCTGTTCCGCTACGAGAGCCTGCTGGCTGTCGCTCAAGATCACCCTTTAGCAAAACGCGCATGGGTGGCACCGGAAGATCTGCGCGAACAGGTGCTCATCACCTACCCCGTCGAACATTCACGATTGGATGTCTTCAGCAAGTTCATGACGCCTGCTGGCGTCTACCCGGACGAAGTACGCACCGCTGAGCTCACCATGATGATGGTGCAGTTGGTGGCAAGCGGCCGTGGCGTCTGCGCGCTACCGAACTGGGCCCTCACCGAATACCTCAACCGCCAGTACGTCAAAGCACTGAAGCTGGGCGAACAGGGCGTTTGGAGCACGCTGTACGCCGCCATTCGTCAGGAACAGCGCGAACAGCCTTGGATGAAAGCGTTCCTGCAGATTGCTCGCCAAACCTCCTCCGAAGAGCTGGACGGCATTCAACTGCCATGAAGGACAGCGCAGCGTCTGCGCATGAATCAGAATTAGTGTAGCGCCAATGCACGGGCACGCGGTATACGGCACATCGCTATAAGAACATGCCTGCCAGCACTAAAGGCACTAAGAGAGGAAGGTGGGAACAGAAGAGGGGGGATTACGCAGGCGGAAGCGTTGCCCGCACGCCAACCACGATCAGCGGCTGACGCGCGGTAACAGCGCCTGCTGTTCCTGCCCCTTGGCATCCTGCGGAGGCGTAGGGATCAGCATGGAGAAGCGTGCGCCATTTAGACTGGGCGCAGAAGAGATGATCAGCCGGCCCGCATGCCAAGCCACGATCTTGGAGACGATGGCCAGCCCGAGCCCGTGACCACTCGAAAACGGATTAGGCGCTGACGAGCGCGTACGGCTACCGTCCAGACGCACGAACGGCTTGAACACCTTGTTGCGGCTGCTAGCAGGAATCCCTGGCCCATCGTCGTCTATTTGGATGCACACCACGCTATGGATATAGGCCAAACGGACATCAACCTGCTCCTCGGCATACTGGCATGCGTTGCAGAGCACATTGAGCAGTGCACGTTTCAGATAGCGCCGATCAGCCAACACCCACAACACGGCCTGCCCTTTCATACGCACCTCGATATGCGGGTAGCGTACCGCTAATTGCTCAATCAGATCACTGATCAGCTCATGTGCTTCAATCCACTCCTTGGCCAGCGGTAACTGCCCTGCGGAGCTTTCCAGACGCGAATAAGTCAGGATCTCATCCATCAGGTGATCGATGGCTTCAATATCATTGTCGATATCGCTCAGCTGACGCTGGATGGCCTCGGACTCACTGATATCCGCCACCATCTGCAACGCGAAGCGAATACGCGCCACCGGTGTACGGAACTCGTGTGATACCGCCTGAATCAGATCCTGCTGCGCACTGAGCGACGCCTGCACCTGCTCCGCCATGGCATTAATGGCATGGCTTAACGGGTGAAACGGGTCATGGAAGTCGACGGGCACGCGATAGGTGAAATCACCCCGTGCAATGCGCTCGGCCGCCCGTTGCAGACGCGCGAAGCGCCGCTGCCGGATCGAAATAAGCCAGCACCCCATCGCCACCAACATGATACCCAACGCCACCAGCAGCATCACAACAGGCATAATGGGCGTTGCGGTATAGAACGTGATCGGTCCTACCGCAATCCAATGACCATCGTTGAGCAACGCATACATCGACAGCGACGGCCCCTTGGCTGAGATCGAGGTCACGATTTGATGCGCACTAAGCTGCTCACGCTGCTCAGGTGTCATGGTGGAAAGCGACTCGCTTCCCATCTGCATTGGCCAGTCACTGGTCAGACGTAATCGATCGAAACGCGCATCGCGCGCCTTGGGCGGTTGCTGCTCAATCCACTCACGCAGCAATTGCATGAGAATGATGGGCTGGCGTTCAGTGAAGGAAATGGTATCCAGCACAAGCACCTGGCGCCCATCGGGCAGCAGGTGAAAGAGACGCCAGCCGTTATCGCTAGCTTCCACAACGGTCTGCAGACTATCTAGCCGCCGTTGCTGGAAATAGTTGAAGTGCAGCGTGGCTTCGTCGATAAGCGACAGATCGACACCCAACCGTTGGCCCCACACCGCCACCCAGTGCGCCTGCTCGGAAGGCTGCTTGCCTTCCAGCATATACGACAGGAGCGCCATGGGCATGCTGGCCGTCTGCTCACGGTAGTGCTGGGCCCTCCAGGACTCCCAGTACCAGAAGGCCGAGGCTGCCAAGGTCAGAATCAAGACAACCAATAGGATGAAGCGTCGATAACCAGCAAGCACTGGGCGTTTCAGATAAGACATCAAGCATCTCTGACAAACAGGTAGCCCTTGCTGCGTACCGTCTTGATACGCTGCGGATGATGCGGGTCGTCGCCGATCTTGGGACGAATACGTGACACTCGGACATCGATCGAACGATCTTGTCCGTCATACTTGATGCCACGCAGCGCCGAGAATATCTCTTCTCGTGTAAGTACTCGCCCCGCGTTGGATGCAAGCAACCATAGCAGATCGAACTCGGCGCTGGTCAGATCAATACGTTCGGCGTTCAGCCAAGCTTCACGCGTTCCCGCATCCACTACCAGATCCTTGAACTCTAGGCGGGCATCGGATGGTGCCGTTTCCACGGTTTCCGAACGGCGCAGCAACGCACGCATGCGTGCCAGCAGAACACGGGGAGGCACAGGTTTCGGGACGTAGTCATCTGCGCCCATCTCCAATCCCAGCACCTGGTCCATGTCATCCGTGCGGGCAGTCAGCATCAGGATCGGACCGGCATACTGGGGGCGTACGCGGCGGCAGATAGACAAACCATCTTCCCCCGGCAACATAAGATCGAGAATGACAAGATCCGGCCGCAGTGACAGGATGGTCTTCACGCCACGACTGCCATCATGTTCAACGCTGACCTTGAAACCGCTCCCTTCCAAATATTCCTTGGTCAGAGCGGCCAACCGCTCATCATCTTCGATGATCAGGATATGATCGTTTTCCAAAGCACACTCCATCGCTCGCCCTGTCGTCATTTTGAGGCGCTACCGACACATTCTGCTGTCATAGGCCTGTCATCATCGCCAGGACATCGTCGCCGGATGGTCGATTGACCCCCCTTCCTGAAAGTCAGCGTTCCGGCAACGTCCTGTGCCTGGCTCATATCATTGCATGATTCATTAGGAAAAAAGCTGTACGCGGCATGGTGACACCGTTCCCCTTACTCAGATCCAATTGAAGAAGCGGGGAAAATACGTACAGGGCCTTGGGTACTTTAATACCTGCCCATGAGGCCCACCACAGTTATTACAGAAAAGTTACAATTCCCTCCCCCGCATACCGTCAGTGCATACCCTCGCCAGACGCTAGGCGTACCGTCGATTGCAGGACTTGATGCCGACCTGCGCAAAGCCGCTCCAGAGAAGCGTTCACCGCAGGCTATTGCCACCATTGACAGATTACATGACCCTTAACCGGCTCATTGCAGTAGGCTTCTTAGGAAATGCAGCGTGTTCTGCACTATTTTCCGTTTTTGTAGGGGTTGATGTTTCCCCTATTCAGCGCCATCTTTCTAAGCAAGGCAGGATGCTTGGGTTATCGACAGCATCGCCTATTCAGGACACACTTTTGAAAAGGAACATTCCCATGAGCAGTGCAAAAACCAGCCATCTCAAAGACGCCAAAGCAACGGCGACCCGTCTGTTCCCGACCCGCAATGACATCCCTGAAAAGCAGCGTAGCCAGATCGTTGCCATCATGAATGCCCGCCTGGCCGAACTGATCGACCTGTCTCTGGTCATCAAGCAGGCACACTGGAACCTCAAAGGCAAAAACTTCATCGGCGTTCATGAAATGCTCGACGGCTTCCGCAGCGGCATTGATGCTCACGTAGATGAAACCGCAGAGCGTCTGGTACAGCTGGGCGGCACTGCCTTCGGTACGGTCCAGAACGTCGCTGAAAACACGTCTCTGGCGGCCTATCCGGCAACCATCCATAAAGTGGAAGACCATCTGAAAGCGCTGGCCGATCACTATGCAGGGGTTGCTGCAAAAGTCCGTAAAAGCATCGACGAAACCGATGAACTGGGCGATGCCGACACAGCTGACCTGCTGACAGGCGTATCTCGTACGCTGGACAGCAACCTGTGGTTCATCGAAGCGCATCTGCAAGCCTGATAGGCATCAACAGATCGAAAATCGCGTCGCTCCGTGATATTAACGGGCAGTGGGAAACCACTGCCCGTTGTCATATCCAGCGGCCGTACCTAACACCCTTTGGCACTGCATAGGTTCAGAGAAGTTTACCTCAACTTGCCTGATCATGCTCTCTACTGCTGTGTAACGCTAGTATCCACATACCTGCCCCCTAATCAAGCGCACGGCTACAGTATCCTCTTTTCAGAGCCAAGAGACGCAGTGTTAACGCATAAAGCATTAATATATCAATGTATTACAGTATGTTTCTCATATTAAAACATGCTCAATGCACACTGCTTTCATCTCAAGTGCCACTAGCGTCCTGCTTGCTCGTTCATGCCTTACCTATCGGACATGATTTACCTTACCACGCCACCGTTTCATATTGGAACTCAACCTATTGGGCATATCCGAAAAGCGTCAGCGCGGTGCATAGCTGAAGACATCCGAGAACACCTGCTCGGTCATTGGTTCAATAGAAGCCAGAGAATCCACGACACCGTATACCATGCCCGGAGACCCCGACAGAAAAATGCTGTAGTGACGATGCGCCTGAACATGCTGGATCAAGGCATCGTCGATACGCGCCACAACGCCACCTATGTTATGTTCCCCCGCCTGCTCGACAACGGGAAAGTAGGATAGCGCTGGCGTTGCCGCGGCCCACTGCCGCAGGTGAGTATGCAGGTACAGGTCATCAGCACCGCGCGCGCCCCACCACAGATCGACCTGGCGCTGCGGATAGCGCTGCAAAGCCGCCTCTGCAATGGCCTTCATCTGCGCCATGCCGGTCGCGGCGGCCACTAACAGCAAGGGACGGTCATCATCTTCCTGCAGTACGCACTCGCCTTTGGGCAAGCGCACCGTCAGAAGCGACTCTGCATCAAGCTGGTGTGCCAGTGCGGCTAGCGATGCGCTTCCTGACTGGAACTGGACGTGCAGTTCCAAACGCCCATCATGCGTACAAGCGTTAGCGATCGAGAAAGGCAGCCAGCGCTCTTCTCCCTCCACACTCGCCTGGATTTCCAGATACTGTCCTGGCTGATAGCAAAGCGATTCAGGCCCTTGCAGCCAGATGCGAGCGACCTCTTGACTCAACGGCTGACGTTCGACCACACGGCAACGTACAGTACGAGGTGTCACAGTGGCATGTGTCATGGATAACATCCTGTCATGAATGGCACAGCAGATGGACTGCCGATGAATACAACAACTGCCAGCAATGGCTGGCAGTCACGGTGTCCCCTATACAGAAGCGCGCACACTCAGTCCGGCAAAATGCCGTATTCTGCCCAGCGCTCGTCGACCCGCTTGACGATATCGTCATTGCGCGTGATCGGTCTTCCCCACTCGCGGTCGGTTTCACCCGGCCACTTATCTGTAGCATCCAGCCCCATCTTTGACCCCAAACCACTGACGGGAGAAGCGAAGTCCAGATAGTCGATCGGCGTATTCTCAACCATCACGGTATCGCGGCCGGGGTCCATTCGCGTCGTGATAGCCCACACAACGTCCTGCCAGCTGCGTGTATTGATGTCTTCATCCACGATGATGATGAACTTGGTGTACATGAACTGGCGCAGAAAGCTCCATACGCCCATCATGACGCGCTTGGCATGTCCCGCATAGCGCTTGCGGATTGAGACGATGGCCATCCGATAGGAACAGCCTTCCGGCGGCAGATAGAAATCGACGATCTCGGGAAACTGCTGCTGCAGGATCGGTACAAACACTTCGTTGAGTGCAACGCCCAGCACAGCAGGCTCGTCCGGTGGACGCCCCGTATAGGTGGAATGATAGATCGGATCGCGGCGGTGGGTAATGCGCGTGATCGTAAAGACGGGAAAACGGTCCACTTCATTGTAGTAGCCCGTATGATCACCGAATGGCCCTTCCTCCGCCAGTTCGTCGGGATAGATGAACCCTTCCAACACGATTTCTGCAGATGCCGGTACCTGCAAGTCAGCATGCCCACAACTGGCCAACTCGGTGCGCGCATCGCGCAGCAGTCCAGCAAAGGCATATTCGGACAGACTGTCAGGAACGGGCGTGACGGCGCCCAGAATGGTTGCGGGGTCAGCCCCCAGCGCGACGGCCACCGGGAACGGCTCACCCGGATGGGCTTTCTGCCACTCCTGAAAGTCGATGGCTCCGCCGCGATGCGACAACCAGCGCATGATGAGCTTGTTCTTGCCGAGCTTCTGCTGACGGTAGATGCCAAGGTTTTGACGCTTGCGGTGAGGGCCTTTGGTGATAACCAGCGGCCACGTCACGAGCGGTGCCGCATCTTCCGGCCAGCAGTGCTGGATGGGCAGACGATCAAGATCGACGTCATCGCCTTCCAGCACCACTTCCTGACACGGTGCACGGCGAACCTTCTTCGGCCCCATGCTCATGACCTTCTTGAGCAGCGGCAGCTTCGACCATGCGTCCTTGATACCCGTCGGCGGCTCAGGTGAGCGCAGCCACGCCAGCAGCTCACCAATCTCGCGCAGTGCGGAAACGTCGTTTTGCCCCATCCCCATGGCCACTCGGCGCGGGGTGCCAAACAAGTTCGCCAGCACAGGCATATCACTGCCCTTGACGTTTTCAAACAGCAACGCAGGGCCGCCAGCACGCAGCACGCGATCACAGATTTCCGTGATTTCGAGATAGGGATCGACCTCAGCGGTCACCCGCTTCAGCTCCCCTTCCCGCTCAAGATGGGCGATGAAATCACGCAGATCCCGATACTTCATGCGGCGTCCTCCTGACAGGCCAGCATCATCCGTGCACTCGTGTTCTAGCGACGCTTCATGGCCTCGAAGAACTCGATATTGGTCTTGGTATCTTTCAAGCGGTCAATGAGAAATTCCGTAGCCGCCACGTCTTCCATCGGGTTGAGCAGCTTGCGCAGGATCCACATGCGCTGCATTTCATCTTCGCTGCACAGCAGATCTTCACGACGCGTACCGGAACGGCGGATGTTGATGGCAGGGAATACGCGTTTTTCGGCCAGCTTGCGGTCGAGGTGCGCTTCCATGTTACCAGTCCCCTTGAACTCCTCGAAGATGACTTCGTCCATCTTGGAGCCAGTATCGACCAGTGCAGTCGCGAGGATGGTCAGGCTGCCGCCCTCTTCAATGTTACGTGCCGCACCAAAGAAACGTTTTGGTTTTTCGAGCGCGTGAGCATCAACACCACCGGTCAGCACCTTGCCGGAGGACGGCACGACGGTGTTGTAGGCACGGGCCAGACGCGTGATGGAGTCGAGCATGATCACAACGTCTTTCTTGTGTTCGACCAGGCGCTTGGCCTTCTCAATGACCATCTCGGCAACCTGTACATGGCGTGCCGGCGGCTCGTCGAAGGTGGACGCGACCACTTCGCCACGTACCGTACGCGACATTTCGGTCACCTCTTCGGGACGCTCGTCGATCAGCAGCACGATCAGGTAGCACTCAGGGTTGTTGCGCACGATCGCATTGGCGATGTTCTGCATCATCATCGTCTTACCGGCTTTCGGCGGCGACACGATCAGACCACGCTGCCCCTTACCGATCGGAGCGGTCAGGTCGAGGATACGAGAAGTGATGTCTTCGGTGGAACCGTTACCGATTTCCATGACCAGACGTTCATCGGGGAACAGCGGCGTCAGGTTTTCGAAGAGGATCTTGTGGCGGGCGTTTTCGGGGCGATCGAAGTTGATCTGGTTGACTTTCAGCAGGGCGAAGTAGCGTTCGCCTTCCTTCGGCGGACGAATCTTGCCGGAGATGCTGTCACCCTTGCGCAGGTTGAAACGGCGGATCTGCGACGGCGAGACGTAGATATCGTCCGGGCCGGCCATGTAAGAACTGTCGGCGCTGCGCAGGAAGCCGAAGCCGTCCTGCAGAATTTCCAGCACGCCATCGCCGTAGATATCTTCACCGCTTTTGGCGTGCTTCTTGAGGATGGCAAAGATGATGTCTTGCTTGCGCGTACGGGCAACGTTGTCGATACCCATGTCCTGAGCGATGTCGAGTAGCTCAGTAACGGCTTTTTGCTTAAGTTCGGTAAGGTTCATTGGCGTCTATAGGAAAGAGCTGAAAGCTTCAGCATGAGCATGAAAGAAAACGAGACGGTGGGCCTAGAAAGCACACGACTCATGAAGCGTGCGAGCGGGAAGCCACACACACTCAACAGGAGCGTCATGTGATTCCCGAGGTAATCCTCTTGAACCTGCTGTGGTCGATACCACGGCATTGACTGTCTAGACAGCAAGCCGGTCAACGAGAGCAACCGTAGGCACACGGCGAACAAACGCCATGTAAATGCCGTTATCGTGGCGATGACGCCAGACGGTGCGAATGCCATCAACAGTGGTGACCTCATCATGCCGGACAGGTCTCGAGCGGACGTGACATGCTTGCGACGAGCGAGTAAACCGCCTCGGTTTCATATAGCCTCGCCTGACGCCTGAAAACAGACGTAAGCTCAGAGGGAGAGTGGCAAAGGGAAACGAGAGTGGCTCGGCAGTACCAATGGATATCGGTGACTTAAATGCGCGCCGAAGCGTTGAAGATGTTTTTTAAACAGATGGATGCTCTGATGTTATTCAAGGAATCTTGGAAGTGCAAGTTCTGAACGCAATTTTCTGTTTCGGAACATTGTCGACAGCCAGACGACACCCTTTATCCCCCTTTTATTCACGTCCGCAGACGGTTCCATCGCGCCAAGCATGCCACCCATCCGCCACGATAGCGTCGGTATCGGACACCAGTGCCACAGGGGTCTCACCCACCCACGCTACCCGGAAACGTTCGCGCAGCCATGGCGGCACCCCACGGGCCTGAAAGAGAGCCTTAATCGAACGACGACAACCATTGACCCGCAAGCGCTCGCCACCTTCGCGCGCGACAAAACGCACATCAAGCGAGACATCACCGGCAATCAGCGGTTCGACCCGCCACTGAGCATAAGCGTCGATTGTCGCACTCGACAGAACGGCGCCATCGGCAGAGTTGGCCGCAAGATATAAGGCACCTTGCCACAACCGCACCTCACCGCCAGGCCAGTGGATATGCCCATGCCCAACCTTCAATTGCGCCAGCACCGTCTCAAGCCGAGCGCGTGGTGGCATTGGAATTCCCTGATGCGCCAACGCACGCCGGATCATCAGACGTGCCTCGCTATCACTCATCGTAGAGAGTGCATTGATCGGCAGTTGCTGGGGGGCTTTGGGCCACTGCGCCAGCTGTCGATCGGCCATCATCTCCAGCAGTTCGTGCGCTTCACGCGCATGCGCTGCCACCTGCCCCAGCGCAGCGACCGCTTGCGGCCAGCGTTCACTCAGACAGGGAATAACCTGATGACGCAGATAGTTGCGATCGTACTGCGACGAGGCATTGGATGGATCATCACACCACCGAAGGCCATGACGGCGCGCATATGCGCCGAGCGCTTGCTGACGATGTGCCAGTAGCGGCCGCATTAGCAGCGCCCTACCCAGCGGCCGCTGAGCAGGCATACCAGCCATGCCTGCAATGCCACTGCCTCGCATGGCCCGCTGCAGCACGGTTTCAGCCTGATCATCAGCATGGTGTGCCATCCACAGCACATCATCCTTGCGCAGCACCTTCATAAAGGCGGCGTAGCGCGCATCGCGTGCCTGCGCTTCAGGCCCACCGTCCGCGTCACTATCAATCGTCACGCGCTCAATGTGCAACGTGACACCCCATTCAGCGCAAGTAGAACAACACAAGCGTTCGAAAGCGGCCGCCGCATCTTGAAGCTGATGATTGACATGCAAAGCGTGAAGTTCAAGCGAGGAAGAAGGCAGTAGACGCAGCGCACGCGCGGTGCAATGAAGCAGCGTGATGCTATCGCAGCCGCCAGACAGCGCGACCCATAGCCGAGAACAGCAAGACGGCAGCGAAGCCAAGGCTTCGACTACCGTCTTGAGGAGAGGCTCTGCCGACCCGTGAAGGTCGGCGAGCACATCAGGACATGGCGCCATAGCTCATCAGACGCTTGAAGCGACGCTCCAGCAGCGCTTCAGTGCTCAGACCCTCAAGATGAGACAGCGACTGGTTAAGCGCTTCGCGCAGATTCTGTGCCATGACAGTCGGGTTGCGGTGAGCGCCACCCAGCGGTTCGTCGATGATGGTATCGACCAGACCGCGCTCCTTGAGCTGGCGAGCGTACACGCCCATGGCTTCAGCCGCTTCAGGTGCTTTCTCGGCGCTCTTCCACAGGATGGAAGCACAGCCTTCCGGCGAGATGGTGGTATACGTGGAGTATTCCAGCATCATCAGCTCGTCACAGACACCAATGGCCAGCGCACCACCGGATCCACCTTCACCAATAACGGTAGAGATGATCGGCGTTTTAAGGCGCGACATGACGGCCAGGTTGCGAGCGATAGCTTCACTCTGCCCGCGCTCTTCGGCATTAATGCCCGGATACGCCCCTGGCGTGTCAATGAAAGTGAAGATCGGCATGCGGAAGCGTTCTGCCATTTCCATCAGACGCAGTGCTTTGCGGTAGCCTTCAGGACGCGGCATACCAAAGTTGCGACGCACCTTCTCTTTCACCGTGCGGCCTTTCTGATGGCCGATGATCATGACGGGACGATCTTCGAAGCGAGCGACCCCACCGACCAGCGCATCGTCGTCGGCAAAGGCACGGTCGCCGTGAAGCTCATCAAACTCGATGAACACGGCGTCGATGTAATCGAGCGTATAGGGACGATCCGGATGACGGGACAGCTGACATACTTGCCATGCCGTCAGATCGCTGAAGATGTGCTCAGTCTGTTTGAGACTTTTCTCTTCCAGACGTGCGATTTCTTCGCTGATATTGATCTTGCTGTCGTTACCGACCAGGCGCAGCTCTTCGATCTTGGCCTGCAGCTCGGCGATCGGCTGTTCGAAATCCAGATAGTTGGGATTCATAAGGCGTGAAAAGGCTCTTCTGAAAGTGGCTACGGTACCTGCCTTCATGACACCGCAAAAAACGGCAGGCACCGACCTTGCGAGCATCGCCCTTGTCGCAGAACTGCCAGTAGGCAGTGCGGGGGTCGTCACGAGATGCTCGATCTTGTAAATCAACAGTGGCGCTTGCCACGTAGCGTGAACAGCCACCATAACGGCTGAATGCCACAAAGCGCACTGTTTCCAATATACGGCATTATCTCACGCATAACGAAACGTGCAAGAGTAGAAACTCTACCGGTACGTTAGGCGCACACCGCGCTGTCCTTCAAGTTCATTAAGCGAGATCATCAGTTCGTCGCTCGGTGAGACCCGCCATTCCGCCCCGAGTTCGATCAGACCACCGGCCTGCTCGTTGCGGTAGTTGAAGCGCACGGGCAGCCCCTCTTGATCAAGGTGTGGTTGCAGACCTTCCTTCAGACGGCGTGGGAAATGAATGTCCAGCCGACGCGTGTCTAGCGTGACCTCAATAGCCTCACCGTAGCGCTTGCGAGCATCCACCATCATGGTGATTTCCTTGCCGCGCAGCCTCAAACCACCACTATAGTCGTCCGAGCTGACATCGCCCTCAATGATCATCACCTGTGAGTCATTGAGGCTTGCACGCACCTGATCATACAGCTCGCCGAACAGCGAGACTTCGATGCGCCCGGTGCGGTCATCCAGCGTCACAAACGCGATCGTATCGCCGCGGCGCGACTTCATGGTACGCGTGCCAACCACCAGCCCTGCCACTCGCTGGGGTTCGCGCGAAGGACGCAAGTCGTTAATACGCGTACTGACGAAACGCTTCAGTTCCGGCTCATATTCGTCGATCGGATGACCGGTCAGGTACAAACCCAACGTATCTTTCTCGCCACCCAGACGTTCGCGATCGGTCCACTCGCGCACATCGCGATACTGCGCGTAGTTATCCGTTTCGCTCTCTTCAGCGGCGAACATGTCACCGAACATATCGTCAATGCCGATGGACTGGTTGGCATGCGACTGAGAAGCCGCCTTGAGTGCATCGTCCAGCGCCGCTGCCAGTATCGCGCGAGACGGCCCTAGCTGGTCCAACGCACCAGAACGGATCAGTGCTTCCAGCGTACGCTTGTTAAGGCGTTTGCCATCGACGCGGCGACAAAAATCGAACAGGTCAATGAAATCACCGCCCTGACGACGCGCGTCCACGATCGCTTCGATCGGGCCTTCACCGACACCGCGAATGGCCCCTAGCCCGTAAACCACCTGACCTTTCTCGTTGACACTGAAGCGATACTCGCCGCGGTTTACGTCCGGCGGCGTCACTTCAAGCTTCATCCGTCGGCACTCTTCGATCAACGGCACAACCTTATCAAGGTTGTCCATTTCGGTAGAGATAACGGCCGCCATGAATGAGGCTGGATAGTGGGTCTTCAGCCATGCCGTCTGGTACGAGACCAGACCGTACGCCGCAGAGTGCGATTTATTGAACCCGTAACCGGCAAACTTTTCTACAAGATCGAAGATGTTACCGGCAAGATCCTTATCAATACCGTTCTTCGCACACCCTTCCATAAAGCCAGACCGCTGCTTGGCCATCTCTTCCGGCTTTTTCTTACCCATCGCGCGGCGCAGCATATCGGCCTGACCCAACGTATAGCCAGCCAGTACCTGCGCGATCTGCATGACTTGCTCCTGGTACAGGATGATGCCGTAGGTCGGCTCCAGTACCGGTTTCAGCCACTCATGCTGGTAATCGGGGTGCGGGTAGGACAGCTCGGCACGCCCGTGCTTACGGTTGATGAAGTCGTCCACCATGCCCGACTGCAAAGGGCCAGGGCGGAACAGCGCCACAAGGGCGATCATGTCTTCAAGCGAGTCAGGTTTCAGGCGCTTGATCAGCTCTTTCATCCCGCGCGATTCAAGCTGGAACACGGCGGTAGTTTCCGCACGCTGCAACAGGCTGAACGTTTCACGGTCATCCAGCGGGATAGTGGCGATATCCAGCGGACCTTGGCCGCTACGGGCACGCTCTTTGTCCACCCACTGGAGCGCCCAGTCGATGATGGTCAGGGTGCGCAACCCCAAGAAGTCGAATTTAACCAGCCCGGCCTCTTCGACGTCGTTCTTGTCGAACTGGACGACCAATCCCGAACCGTCTTCATCGCACAGCAGCGGCGAGAAGTCGGTCAGCTTGGTCGGCGCGATCACCACGCCCCCGGCGTGCTTACCGGTACCACGCGTGATCCCTTCCAGCTTGAGCGCCATTTCCCAGATTTCGGCCGCTTCTTCATCGCCCTCGACATAGTCACGCAGCGGCTCTTCCTGTTCCCAGGCCTTGGCCAGCGTCATGCCCACCTCAAACGGAATCATCTTGGACAGACGATCCCCAAGCGAGTACGGCTTGCCCTGCGCGCGCGCCACGTCGCGCACCACGGCCTTGGCCGCCATGGTACCGAAAGTCACGATCTGCGATACCGCATCGCGACCGTAGGTGTCGGCCACGTAGTCAATGACGCGGTCACGTTTTTCCATGCAGAAGTCGACGTCAAAGTCGGGCATGGAAACACGTTCAGGGTTCAGGAAGCGCTCGAACAGCAAGTCGTATTCGAGTGGATCAAGGTCGGTAATCTCAAGCGAATACGCGACAAGCGAGCCAGCACCGGAACCACGCCCCGGCCCGACGGGAATCCCGTTCTGCTTGGCCCAGCGGATGAAGTCCATAACGATGAGGAAGTAACCGGGAAACCCCATCTGGTTAATGATTTGAAGCTCGAACTCCAGGCGTTCGCGGTACTTGGGTTCTTCTTCCTCGCGACTGCGCTCACGGTAGATGGCATTCGGACCTTCGAACAGCAACTCTAGGCGCTTGGTTAACCCCTCATGGGACAGCTTATTGAAGAATTCTTCGATACTAAGGCCATCAGGAATGGGGTATTCCGGCAGGAAGTAGGTGCCCAGACGCAGGTCGACGTTGCAGCGTGCGGCAATCATGACCGTGTTCTCGAGCGCCTCGGGGATATCATCGAACAGCTCAGCCATTTCGGCAGGCGATTTCAGATATTGCTCTTCGGTATAGCGCTGTTCACGGCGCGGATCGTTGAGCGCCCGCCCTTCCCCGATGGAGACACGTGTTTCATGCGCCCAGAAATCTTCACGCTTCAGGAAGCGGACGTCGTTGGTCGCCACCACAGGTGTGCCCGTCTCAGCGGCCAAAGCGACTGACAGATGCACGCACTCTTCATCGTACTGGCGGCCGGTACGCTGCAGCTCCAGATAAAAGCGATCAGGGAAGAAGCGCTGCCATTCAGCGAGCAGCGTCCGCGCCATTTCGGCGTGGTCTGCCAGCAGGAAGCGTCCGATTTCACCCTCACGCGCGCCGGACAGGGCAATAAGGCCTTCAGAAGCTTCGAAGATCCATTCTTTGTGCAGTAGCGGTACGCCTTTGACCTGCCCATGCTGCCAGCCGCGGGAAATCAGCTCGGTCAGGTTCTTATACCCTTCCGCGTTCATGGCGAGCAGTGTCAATCGGTACGGGTGCTCTTCATCCTGCGGGTTGATCATCCACAGGTCGCTGCCCACTACCGGCTTGGTACCGGCCCCCTGTGCCGCTTTATAGCCCTTGACCAGCGCAAACAGGTTAGTTTCGTCGGTAATGCACTGTGCGGGCATGCCCATTTCGGTGACGGTTTTGGTCAGCGGCTTAAGCCGCACCAGACCGTCCACCAGAGAATATTCGGTATGTACGCGCAGGTGTACGAAAGGCGTCGTCATGGCAACTCTCGAAGAAGAAACAGAGGTGATCGCCCTTCATACAGAAGGGATCACTCGCCGTGATATGCAACACACATCATGGCAGGGAATCGCAGCTAAAGGGTGCAGACTTCCGGCATCATTCCAGAAGCCTCACGCCTCACAGCAAGGATAGCTGACGCTGTACGGGGCCGAAGGAACGGCGATGTTCGGGCAGAGGCCCCAGTTTTTCCAGCATGGCCAGATGCTCGCGCGTTGGATAGCCCTTGTGGCGAGCAAAACCATATTCGGGGTATTGCGCATCCAGTGCGACCATTTCCGCATCGCGCGCCACCTTGGCCAGAATGGAAGCGGCCCCGATAGCGGGGTGACGTGCATCGCCTTTAACGACCGCCTGCCCGGGCAACGAATGGCCCGGCAGACGGTTGCCGTCAACCAGCAGGTATTCAGCGGCCGGAGCCAGCGCGTCAATGGCGCGCCGCATGGCCAAATGCGTCGCGTGATAGATATTCAGCTCGTCGATCTCTTGCGGAGAGGCACTGCCGATCGCCCAGGCCAGCGCTCGCTCACGGATCAGTACATCCAATGTCTCGCGCTTCTTGGCCGACAGCGCTTTGGAATCGGTCAGCCCATCAATGGGACGCGAGGGATCCAGAATTACGGCGGCCGTTACGACATTGCCGATCAACGGTCCTCGTCCCACTTCATCCACACCCGCCAGCAACATGCCATCGTACTCGATGACGAGTGGCGGCCACTCTTTAGGAGTACCTTTAGCGGCACGAGAGCGAGAGCGCGTTGAAGAGGAACGTACGGTCATGAGCAACAGTCCTTTGCTGGTAGCCGTGGCAAGCACGACTACGGTCAATCAGGCGAATTCTGAACGAGTGACAGCACGGCATCGGCTGCTCGCTCACTGGCATGGCATGCCAGTTGCGCGTGCAGCTGCCGGAAGCGCGTCATGATCGCAGCATTGTCCTGATGGAGCAAAGGTCTCAAGGTGTCATGCAGCCGCTCGGGCGTGACCTCATCCTGAATCAGCTCGGGAATCATGTCGTCCTGCGCGATCAGGTTGGGCAGCGATATCCAGCGCGTCTTCACCATTCGCTTCGCGATGGCATGCGTCAGCCACGGCATGCGATAAGCCACCACCATCGGACGATGGCAGAGCATGGCCTCAAGCGCCGCCGTTCCTGACGTAAGCAATACAGCATTGGCCGCTGTCATGACCGTCGCAGCCGGCTCGGTCGTCACGGCAATAGCGGCCGCCACCGCAGGGTCAGCCTGTGCCAGCAGCGCCCTGATCTCATCGTAACGAGCAGGCGTGGCCGCAGGAATGACGATCGACAGCTGAGGCTGATCCGCCAATAGCAATGGCACCGTGTCTAGGAAAACGGGGAGCATGCTCGCCACTTCACTGCGCCGCGAGCCCGGCAGGATCGCTAGTACTGTGGCCTCACCGGTAAGCGCCAGTATCCGGCGCGCGGCCGCCTGGTCATCTTCAACGGGCAACGTATCGGCCAGCGGGTGTCCCACAAAAGTGACCGGCATCCGATGCTGGCGATAAAAATCGGCTTCGAACGGCAGTAGTGTCAGCATGTGCTCGGCCGAGGCCTTGATGCCCTTGATGCGCCCCTGTCGCCATGCCCACACTGAGGGACTGACATAGTGCAACGTATGCATGCCGCGTTCGCGCAGCTGCCGCTCCAGCCCAAGCGTGAAGTCCGGCGCGTCGATACCGATCATGATATCAGCCCCCCATGCCAGAGCAGCCTCACGCAGCTGACGCCGCACGCTGAAGAGCCGTGGCAGATGGCGCACCACCTCAACCAGCCCCATCACGGACAGCGTTTCCAGCGGGAAAAGACTCTCCATGCCCTCAGCAATCATTCGGGGGCCACCAATGCCTTTGAAGGCAATCTGTGGATGGCGGACTTTGAGCGCGTGCAGCAAGCCACCGCCAAGGATATCGCCCGAGAGTTCGCCCGCAACGACGAACACCTTGAGCGGCGCGGGAGCAACGGTCTGAGTCATGGGTAGGGTCACCGTACCGGAGAATAGGCGGGACGATCCGATCACAGTCGCGCGAGCCGTGCCCTGCTGGCTGGCGTGTCTGTACGGCCGATCATGGAGACAGGGTCACCGAAGCGGCATGGAAGCGCAGGCAGTGTTCCATGAACGCAACGGGAAACCCTTCGTCAGCAGTACTGACGGTATGTCCTGCACGCCGATAGAGGGTATCAGCGTGTAAGGCCTCGAGTAGACGATACCAACGAGTCGATGAACATATCGACTTCTGGCAGGGTCTCTTCCTTTTGCAGCTCGGCAATCGCTTCGCTGAGCGTTTGCTTGCCACGGAAGACGCGCTTGTAGGCGTCTTTCAGCGCGCTGATCGCTTCAGCGGAGAACCCACGTCGACGCAGCCCTTCCGCATTGATGCCGTGCGTATGAGCCGGGTTGCCATTGACCATGACAAAGGACGCAATGTCCTTAGTAATGATCGAGCCGCCACCACACATGGCATGCGCACCAACGTGACAGAACTGATGCACGGCGGCCAGCCCACCCAAGATAGCATGATCACCAATGGTGACATGCCCGCCCAGCGTGGCTTGGTTGGCCATGATGCAGTGATCGCCAATAACGCAGTCGTGTGCTACGTGCGAGTAGGCCATGAACAGGTTGTGGCTGCCGATACGCGTCAGCGCCTGATCCTGAACCGTACCTCGGTGCACGGTAACACCTTCACGGAACGTATTCTCATCACCAATCTCGAGATACGTTTTTTCACCGTGATATTTCAGATCTTGGCAGTCCTCACCGATAGTGGCGAACTGGAAGATACGATTGCGCGCACCGATGATCGTGGAACCCTTGATGACGACGTGGGGTGCAATGACACACCCCGGTCCGATGACGACATCAGGCCCAATAACACTATAAGGCCCGATTTCGACGTCATCGGCGACCCGCGCTTCAGGGTCGATGATAGCAGTCGGGTGGATCAAGCGATCTTCCTCTCAGCACAGATGATGTCGGCTTCACAGGCAAGCTCGTCGTCGACATAGGCACGGCAAGTAAACTTCCAGATGCCACGCTTGGACTTGTCCATGTGAGCTTCTAGGTACAGACGATCACCCGGGTAGACCGGACGCTTCAGACGCACGTTGTTGCTACCGACGTAGTAATAGATGTAGCCATCACGTGGCAGCTTGTTGACTGTCTTGAACCCGAGGATACCGGCCGCTTGTGCCAGTGCTTCGGTGATCAGTACGCCCGGCATGATGGGATGATCCGGGAAGTGACCGGTGAAGAACGGTTCGTTGTAGCTGACGTTCTTGTAAGCTCTGATGTACTTGCCCAGTTCAAGTTCCACTACTCGATCCACGAGGAGGAACGGGAAGCGATGCGGCAGGTACTCCTGAATTTCCTTGATACCCATGACCATGTAGTCAACCTCTGAGGCACGGCCTCTGAAAATTAAAATGCCTGCGACCAGGCAGGCTTTATATAGTGCGTATTGGCCCGATGCAACCTTGCGGGCCAAGACACTCTCCGAATATCAGCGCTTTTCGAGCCGAGAAAGACGGCGGGCCATCTCGTCCAGCTGCTTGAATCGAACGGCATTCTTACGCCACTGGGCATTCGGCATCGCGCCAGTACCCGAGGAGTATACACCTGCCGAGTGAATCGAGTTGGTGATCAGGCTCATACCGGTAATCTGGACGCGATCGGCGATCTCAAGGTGACCTGCGACGCCGACACCACCGCCCAGCAGACAGCCGCGGCCGATCTTGGTCGACCCAGCGATGCCAACGCAACCCGCCAGCGCGCTATGATCGCCAATCTGGACGTTATGGGCAATCTGCACTTGGCTGTCGATCTTGACATCGTTGCCGATGATCGTATCGCCGAGCGCACCACGGTCAATGCTGGAACAGCTTCCGACTTCGACGTCATCGCCCAGACGAACGCCACCGATCTGTGCGATTTTGGTCCAGCCCTTGCCGTTGAAGGCAAAGCCGAAACCGTCACCGCCAAGTACCGCGCTGCTGTGGATGATGCAACGTTCGCCAAGCGTAACGCCGTGATACAGCGTGACATTCGGATAGAGGTGCGATCCCTTGCCGACGATGCAGCCATCGCCGATGGCCACGCCAGCGTCGATAACGACATCGTCTTCGACGGTCACATGGGCACCGATATGGACATGCGGTCCAATGGATACACGCTCACCGATAGTCGCTGTATCGGCAATTACGGCAGTTTCATGAACAGTGGGTGCTTGCTTCATAGCCATCGGATCGAAAAGCTGCGATAGCATGGCATAGCCGAGATAAGGATCCTTGAGCACCAGTGCGGGCACTGGACAGGCATCTTTATGCTCTTCGCGGATCAAAACACCCCCTGCATGAGTATCTTGCAGGAAGCGCAGGTAAGAGGGGTTGGCCAGAAAGGCCAGATCTTCGGGGCCCGCATCATGAAGGGTGGCCAGTCCGGTGATCAGCGCGTCTCCGTTTCCGGATACGGTCGCTCCCACGCGTTCGGCCAGTTCATTCAACGTGTAGCCGTGCTTGGCAATCGTATTCATGGCTATCCGTGACAGGGCCGGAAAGGCGGCATGCCCTTCCGACCACAGGAATCATCATTTGGCGGCGTTATACGCCTGTGTGACTTCGCCGGTCAGATCCAGTGCGTCGTCGGCATAGATGACACCGGTACGGTCAACGAGGACTTTCACACCGTGACGCTGAACGACCTGCTTGATGGCAGCGTCAAGACGCGGACGCGCGGAACGCAGGAACTGATCTTCTTGGGTCTGACGCTCTTCTTCGAGCTGAGCGCGAAGTTTCTGGAATTCCGCACCTTTGGTCTGGAACTGCTGCATCTGCTGGTTACGCGCAGAGTCAGACAGGGTGGCACCGTCACGCTGCAAACGCTGCTGCATCTGCTGGAGCTCTTGGCCCATCGTCTGGAGCTGCTGCGGACGGTTACCCAGCTTGTTCTTAAGCTGGTTCATGGACTGTTTGGCCGCGTTGGTATCCAACAGCGCCTGCTGCCAGTCCACAACGGCGATATCCGCTGCCTGAGCAGCAGTTGCCGTTGCCGTACCGATGAACGTGGCCGCAGCCATGCCCAGAGCCAGAGTCAGTTTACGCATTCTTATCTCCTTTTGAAACGTGATCGACACGTGCTGTCACCTTCATACAGCGCGATGAGGCAAGCACGCTCTGGATATGAAGGCCGCATTGCCTGCTGCTGGTGAATATCCATTTCGGTTAGCAAACACTACACAGCAGGCATCGCATGGCATCAGAAAGTCTGGCCCAAAGAGAACTGGAAGACTTGAGTATCGTCGCCAGATTTCTTGTGAAGCGGTTTAGCCAGACTGAATGTCAGCGGTCCCACTGGGGTCAGCCATGACAGTCCGACACCGACAGAGTAGCGAAGTTCGCCCATATCGACACCGGTCTTGCATTCGTTAGTGCGTGCCACGGAACCTGTAGAATAGCAATCCGTGAGGAATGTGTTACCCGCATCCAAGAACAGAGAGGTCTGCAGCTGGCGGCGATCTTCGATGAACGGCAGCGGGAAGATCAGCTCAGCCGAACCTTCGACAAGGATGTTACCGCCCAACGTGTCGTCGTCACCGTCGTTGCGCTTGGTGGTCTTCTGTCCCAGCGTGCTGTTGGTATAGCCACGCACAGAACCCAGACCGCCTGAATAGAAGTTCTCGAAGAACGGGTACTGCTCGGTTTTGCCGTAACCGTTGGCGTAGCCCAAATTGGTGCTGAATTTCAGCGACCATTCCGGCTTAAGTTCGAACAGGGTCTGCGCGCGATAACGCAGTTTGTAGTACTCGGCATCGCTACCCGGGCCGGTACCTTCAAGGGACGCACGCTGATAGTTACCGCTGGTCGGCAAGATGCCGCGGTTCAGGTTGTTGCGCGTCCAGCTCAGGCTCAGCTTATAGTTGTTGTAGTCGCCGCCGTTGTCTTTGATGTACTGGTCGATCTCGGCCGGAGAATCGTTGTAGGCCTTGACCTTCAGGTGTTCACCGCCCAGACCAAAGTTCAAACGTGACAAGTCGCTGATCGGGTAGCCGAAGTTGATTCCGCCCCCGATTGCATCACTCGAATAGGTCGAGACGTCGGAGTCTTCGTAGTTGGTCTTGCGGTAGTAAAGGTCATAGCCGCGAGAGATACCATCCAGCGTCCAGTACGGGTTAGTAAACCCGAAGCGCAGGTTGGTGTAGTACTTGCTCTTCTGGGCGCCAACATCTACGCGGTTACCCGTACCGAGGAAGTTGCTCTGCGAGAGCGACGCCCCATAGATGATCCCTTCCGACTGTGCGAAACCGACGCTGGCCGAAATGCTACCGGACGGCTGTTCGGTGACGCTGTAATTTACGTCGAGCTGGTCGGGTTCACCGGGAACGGGCTGTGTCTGTACATCCACTTGACTGAAGAAGCCAAGACGCTGCAAGCGTTCACGCGACAGGCGAATGTTGTCTGACGATGCCGGCGCACCTTCAAGCTGTACCATTTCGCGGCGCAGCACTTCATCGGCCGTCGTGGTGTTACCTCGGAAGGCGACACGGCGCACGTAGGCGCGCTGGCCCGGATCGACGTTAAAGGTAATGTCAACGCGGTCATCCGAAGGATGCACGGTAGGCACGGCATCCACCTTAGCGAAGGTGTAACCGGCATTGCCCAGCGCCAAGCGCATGGCTTCCGTTGATTTCTGCAGTTCGGCCTGATTGAAGACCTGACCGCTTGAGACGGTCAGTAGCTTGCGCGCTTCCTCTTCGCTCATACCCAGTTTGCCGGCGAAGCCGATGTTGCCCAGCGTATAGCGCTGACCTTCATCGACATTGACCGTGATATAGATATCGGCTTTGTCGGGACTGATCGACACCTGCGTGGAGGTGACGTTGAAGTTGACGTAACCACGGTCCAGATAGAACGAACGCAGGCGGTCAAGATCGGCCGTCATAGCATCGCGCGAGTAGCGGTCACTCGAAAACATCCCGAAGAACCAACCGGGCTTGTCGGCCAGCTCGAACTGTTTGCGCAGTGTGTCATCGCTGAACGCGTGGTTGCCCACGATATTGATCTGACGAATACGGGCGCTCGCCCCTTCGTTGATGTCGATGTTGACTTGGACACGGTTGTCCGGCAGCGACTTCAGCGAGGTACGGATGGTAGCGTTGTAACGCCCTTGGGACTGGTACAGACGCTCCAGCTCGCGCTGCACTTCGTTCAGCGTGGAACGCTGCAGCACCTGCCCTTCACTGACTCCGGACTGCGTCAGCCCTTTCTTGAGGTCTTCGGTGGACAGCTGGCGGTTCCCCTTGATTTCAAGGCGCGCAACGACCGGGCGCTCAGCCACTCGCACGACCAGCACGTTGCCGTCGCGCACGAAATTCACGTCGTCGAACAGGCCAGTGCGGAACAGCGCTTGCCCGGCCTGTGACAGCTGAGCATCGTCAAGACGCTGATGTGATGAAAACGGCAGCGCGTTCAGCACCGTTCCCGTGGATACGCGTTTCAGACCTTCGACGCGGATGTTCGCTACATCGAAGGGTGCTGCAGAAGCCATCTGCGCACTGCCGAGCAGCCAGGCTGCGGCCAAACCAAGGGTCTTCTTCTTCATGCCGTCCATGCCGTCAATATTCGCTTTCACAAGGTCGCTACCGAGAGTTGCCGTGTCGTCCCTGCAACCTTGTCACGTAGCGTGCACCTTATACATAACCTGACCTACCTGACAAGGTTCGTCAGCGTGCGAACCAGGTCGAAGTAGAATGCCATTAACATTAGCCCACCAACCACGATAAGCCCTACCACACGCCCTCCAAGCTGCATGCGCATGGAGAGCGGCCGTCCCTTGATCGCTTCTGCCAGCAGATAAACCAGCTGCCCACCATCCAGCATCGGGATAGGCAGCAGGTTAAAGATGCCGAGGCTGACCGAAAGATAGGCCATGAAGTCGAGGAACGTTTCCAGACCGCTACGCGCCGAAGCGCCCGCCACCTGGGCAATCATCACCGGGCCACCAAGGCTTCGCGGCGACGCGGCTCCGGACACCAGCTGCCATACGCCTTTCGCAGTCAGCACTGTCATGTCCCATGTACGCCCTACCCCACGCATGATTGCTTCATGCACAGGATAGCGCTGCTGATACAGATGTGTCGCGGGCCATGCCACGTTCTGCGGCTGGATACCGATGACTGCATCGCGACCATTACCGAGCGTCTGTGGCTGCACCACTACCGTACGCGGAGTTTCGCCCGGTGACCACTGTACGCTAAGACGCATCGCGCGATGTTCGGTATTGCTGCGTACGTGCGTCAGCACCTCTTCCCATGAGACGACCGGCTGATCGTCGATCGCCACGATGCGAACACCTTCCGACAGTCCCGCAATGGCGGCGGGCGTATTGGGTACCACCTTACCGATCACGGGTGGCAGCGTTGGCTGCCAAGGCACAATTCCTGTTCGCTGCCACAGGGAGAGCGCCTCGGAACTCGCTGCCAGTTCAGGCATGCGGTGCTGAACACCATCCGTCGTTTCGATCGTGATCGGCGCCTTTAACGTACGAGATTCCAGCACCTCTTTCACTCGCGACCACGTTGGAGTTGCTTCACCATTGATCCGCTGGATCTGCTGGTCAGCCTGTAGCCCGCCACGTGCCGCCCAGCTACTGTCACCAACATCGCCGATGACCGGGGTAATGTCCGTTGCACCGCGCATAAACATCACCGCGCAGACGGCGATAGCCAGCACGAAGTTAGCTGCTGGCCCAGCGGCCATGATAATGGCACGTTTCCAACAGGGCTGAGCGCCCATGGTTGTGCCGTGTGGCACCTCTCCTTCGTCCAGCTCATCGGGATCGTTCAGCAGACGGACATAACCGCCCAGCGGCAGCAGCGAGAGCATGAAGCGCGTACCCTTGCGCCCTCGCACGCTCACCAGCGGTTTGCCAAAGCCAAACGAAAAGGCGAGAACATGGACACCGCACCAGCGTGCCGCCAAAAAATGGCCAAACTCATGGAATGTGACCAGCCCGCCCAGTACGACGATGGCAGCCAATATGTTTTCAACGATATTCATGCGCGTTTCCGTTGCAGAGCATGGCGGCGAGCGCGGCGAGTACCCCCCGCCAGCATCAGACCCGTCTCAGTGCCAGTCGTTCACTCATCACACCACCGAGCGACGATTTTCGCAGCATAATCACGGGCCAACGCATCCTGCGCAAAGATAGTCTCCAGCGTATCAGCGGCCACGACCGGCAACGCCGCCATAACCTCGTCAATCAGCTTCGGAATAGCCGTAAAGCGAATCTGACCGTTTAGGAAAGCATCCACGGCCACTTCATTCGCTGCATTGAGCACGACCGGTGCCGTTCCACCCGCGTTCATAGCACGCCGCGCTAACCCCAGACAGGGAAACGCCTCTTCATCCGGCGGGCGGAACTCAAACTGCGCCATGCTGAACACGTCCAGCGGCGCAACGCCAGAGTCGATGCGCTCGGGCCACGCCAATGCATGTGCAATCGGCGTACGCATATCGGGATTGCCCAGCTGAGCTAGCACCGAACCGTCGCGATAGGCCACCATCGAGTGCACAATGCTCTGCGGGTGTACCACAACGTGGATATCGTCAGGCGTCAGATCAAACAGCCAGCAGGCTTCGATAATTTCCAGCCCCTTGTTCATCATGGTGGCGGAATCAACCGAAATCTTACGCCCCATCGACCAGTTGGGATGGGCACACGCCTGCTCCGGGGTCACGTCGTGCAGTTGATCACGCGACCAGCCTCGGAAAGGCCCCCCGGAAGCGGTCAGCAGCAAGCGTATCACGCCGGCCTGTGCAAGATCGGTATGCAAGGCCGTCGATGATGAAGGCGCTGGCAAGCACTGGAAGATCGCATTGTGTTCGGAGTCCACCGGCAGCACGCGCGCACCGCTCTGCCGTGCCGCGTCGGTAAACAACGGCCCCGCCATCACCAGCGACTCCTTGTTGGCGAGCAGAATCTGGTGCCCAGCTCTTACTGCCGCCAACGTAGGCGCCAATCCCGCGCCGCCCATGATCGCCGCAACCACGACATCGACATCAGCAGCCGATGCCACATCGCATAGTGCCTGCTCACCGTACAGCACCTGCGTTTCACAGCCCGCATCCTGCAAGGCAGCACTCAGCCAGCGGGCATCGTGCTCATGGGCGATGACTGCAGTATCAGGATGATGCTGAAGACACTGTGCCAACAGTTTGTCGCGCGAAACGTGCGCCGTCAGGGCAGCCACACGGTAACGTTCGGGATGACGCGCAATGACGTCCAGCGTACTGGTGCCAATGGAACCGGTCGCACCCAGCACTACAATCCTTTTCTGCATTGACGGATTCACACGTCGTCCTTGTAGTGAAAAGAAAGGCGTTCTCTTATGAGCATAGAAGCTAGAACAGGCACTTGCGACCATTACGTCACAGGTGCCTGCATAAGATCAATGAACGAGGAAAGGCAGGAACAGCGCAAAGACAGGAATAGCCGCCAGAAGGCTATCGATACGATCCAGCATGCCACCATGCCCCGGCAGCAACTGGCTTGAATCCTTCAGACCGCGGTAGCGCTTGAGCATACTTTCGAACAAATCGCCTACAACGGACGTCAGCGTTACCAGCCAAGTTACGCCGAGTAGCACTATCGCCTGACGCAGATCAAACCCTTGAATGGCATCCATCAGGAACGACAGCACAGCGGTACCTGCCAGCGCACCATAGACGCCCGCCCACGATTTGCCCGGGCTGACGCGTGGTGCCAGCTTACGTTTGCCGAACGCCTTGCCCGCAAAATACGCACTGATATCGGCACCCCAGATGATGAACAGCACGTACAGCAGCCACCATGCAAACCCGGAGGATCCGGTCGCGATCTCACGCAGCTGTTGCAGCCCCATCCAGCTGGGCAGCATGATCAACCCACCCAGCACCAGACGCACGACGCGCGAGTGCCACATCCGCCCCGTTGCGGGATAGGTCAGCACCCAGCCGCAGCAGACGATCCACGTCGCCAGCGCGACCCACATCGGCCAGTTCTGATGCACGATATCGGTCAGACAGGTGGAGATCATGCCCGCCCCGATCGCCAGTGTATACACGAAGCGACCACCCGGGCTTTCGAGGCCGGAGAGGTTGGCCCACTCCCAAGCACCCAGCAGGATGACGAAGCCAACGAACATGGCAAACGGCAATCCCGTCAACGTGAACAACAGCACGAGTGACAGCGGGCCAATGGCCAGCGCTGTCAGAAAACGTTGCTTAAGCACCCTTCACCTCTATCTGCTCGCCCGTCATGCCGAAGCGACGGGAGCGGTTTGCAAAGGCATCGAGCGCGTCATCGAAAGCCGCCGCATCAAAATCAGGCCAGTAGCACGGCGTAAAATACAGCTCGGCATAGGCCATCTGCCATAGGAGGAAGTTACTGATGCGCTGCTCACCGCTGGTACGAATACACAGATCGACATCCGGCAGACCACCCAAACAAACTTCCTGACCCAGCAGTGTTTCGTCGATATCAGCCGAGGCCAGCTCACCCTTCTCGACCTGCTCGGCCAGACGACGTGCGGCCTGTGCGATATCCCAGCGCCCACCGTAGTTGGCCGCCACGACCAGATGAAGGCCGGTATTGTCGCGCGTACGCGTTTCCGCCTTGGCGATCAGCTTCTGCAACACCGAGGAAAACCGACTTCGATCACCGATAAT
This sequence comes from Zymobacter palmae, assembly GCF_003610015.1. Classification (NCBI taxonomy): domain Bacteria; kingdom Pseudomonadati; phylum Pseudomonadota; class Gammaproteobacteria; order Oceanospirillales; family Halomonadaceae; genus Zymobacter; species Zymobacter palmae. The sequence continues at coordinate 781,854 of NZ_AP018933.1, read as the reverse complement.
CGACAGACGGATATTATGACGCGCCAGCTTGCCGACCTCCCGCTGGAGCGCCAGCATGAACAGCTCCATCAGTGCGCCCACTTCTTTGGCTGGCCGCTTCCAGTTCTCACTGGAAAAGGCAAACAGTGTCAGCACTTCGACACCGCGCTCGGCAGCACGACGGATCGTAGCCCGCACGGCATCGACGCCGGCGTGGTGCCCACGGATGCCGGACATGCCTTTTGCCTTCGCCCAGCGGTTATTGCCGTCCATAATGACGGCGACATGGCGCGCAGGCGTGGACGTAGGCTCGGTCTTCGTGGAATCCGTCATTGACTCAGACCTGCATCAGGTCGTGTTCTTTCAGTTCGAGCAGCTTATCGATTTCAGCGATATGCGCATCGGTCAGCTTCTGGATCGCGTCTTCGCCCTGGCGAGCATCGTCTTCGCTGATCTCTTTTTCTTTCAGCAGTGATTTGATGTCGTTGTTGGCATCGCGACGTACGTTACGAACGGCAACACGGCCCGTTTCGGCTTCCGCACGTGCCTGACGCGTATAGTTGCGGCGCGTTTCTTCGGTCAGCGGCGGCATCGGTACACGAATGACGGTACCGGCAGTCGACGGATTCAGGCCGAGGTCAGAGGTCATGATCGCTTTCTCGACCTTCTGGACCATCGGTTTTTCCCACGGCACGACGGCCAGCGTGCGTGCATCTTCAACGTTGATGTTGGCGACTTGGCTCAACGGTACTTCACTGCCGTAGTAGTCAACGCGAACGGCGTCGAGGATACTCGGGTGCGCACGACCGGTACGGATCTTGTTGAAGGCGGATTTCAGCGCTTCAACGCTCTTGTTCATGCGTGTTTCAGCGTCTTTACGAATTTCATTGATCATGGGCGTTACCTCTGCCTGAAAATAAGCTGACCGCCATGAAGAAACGGTCAGCAGTATACGAAACGATATGCAGGGACTAATGATACAGGAAGTCGCCGACTCTCAGGAGAGCGACACGCAAGGAATTCACCTCGCATCACTCTTTCCTGAGCGCAACGCGGTGCATCTTATTCGATGACCGTACCTTCCTTACCGCCCGTGACTAGATTCAGCAGTGCACCCGGCTTGGTCATGTCGAAGACGCGTACCGGCATGTTGTGATCACGAACCAAGCAGATGGCCGTCAGGTCCATAACACCCAGCTTCTGATCAAGCACGGCGTCGTAAGACAGGCTGTCGTATTTGACGGCATCGGCGTGCTTGACCGGGTCCTTGTCGTAAACGCCATCGACCTTGGTGGCCTTGATGACGACATCCGCGTCGATTTCAATACCGCGCAGACAGGCCGCAGAGTCCGTTGTGAAGAACGGGTTACCGGTACCTGCAGAGAAAATCACGACGTCGCTGGCCGTCAGATAGCGGATAGCCGTACGGCGGTCGTAGTGCTCGACGACGCCGCTCATCGGAATGGCTGACATGACACGTGAACGGATACCCGCACGCTCAAGTGCATCGCGCATCGCCAGGCCGTTCATGACGGTGGCCAGCATCCCCATGTGATCGCCGGTCACGCGATCCATGCCCGCTTCGTGCAGAGCCGCCCCACGGAACAGATTGCCCCCGCCGATAACGAGACCTACCTGCACACCGATACCGATCAGTTGGCCAACTTCTTGGGCCATGCGATCCAGCACTTTGGGGTCGATCCCAAAGTCGTGCTCTCCCATTAGGGCTTCGCCCGAGAGCTTGAGCAGAATCCGCTTGTATTTGACACTTCGATCATGAACGACGGGCATGGCAGCGCTCCTTACAGGCATGCGAAAGCAGCACGCGACTTATGGGCATGCTGGACGCAACTATACAGATACAAATTGGCGTGCGAACAACGCACGCCAGAGAGAAACGGGAATCCTGCCGATGCATCCATGATGATCGGCTGGTGGCAGTGGCGAGAAAGCCGCTGCGGATGGTGACCCGGAAACTCCGGGCCACCATTGGAAGGTGACGACAGCATAATCGTCATGCAAGCACTCGCTTACTTATTGAGGCCAGCCTGTTCCATGACTTCCTTAGCGAAGTCAACTTCTTCCTTCTCGATGCCTTCGCCGACTTCGAAACGTACGAAGCTGACGACTTCACCGCCCGCGCTCTTGGCGTATTCGGCAACGCTGACGTTCGGATCTTTAACGAACGGCTGGTTAACCAGGCTATTTTCAGCCAGGTATTTTTTCAGGCGACCCTGAACCATTTTTTCAGCGATTTCGGTCGGCTTGCCGGCCATGTCAGGCTGCGCCAGGATGATGGATTTTTCATGATCCAGCTGTTCCTGCGGCATATCTTCCGGACGAGCAACGGCCGGGTTGATAGCGGCAACGTGCATAGCGATGTCGCGAGCGACGTCTGCATTGCCACCTTTCAGGACGACAACGGCACCGATGCGATCGCCGTGCACGTAACCACCGACAACACCTTCCGGTGCTTCGACGATCGCGATGCGACGAACGCTGATGTTTTCACCGATTTTCTGAACCAGCTGGTTACGAGCGTCTTCCAGCTCGCCTTCCATCAGGGCAGCAACGTCTTCAGAGCGCGCTTCGAAAGCTTTGGCCGCAACGTTCTGTGCGAAAGCTTTGAAGTTTTCGTCGCGAGCAACGAAGTCGGTTTCAGAGTTGATTTCCAGCATGGCAGCAAAGGAAGCATCGTCGGCAGCGCGGATAACGATAGCGCCTTCGGCAGCGATGCGGCCTGCTTTCTTGGCAGATTTCAGACCTGCATTCTTGCGCAGATCGTCGATTGCCTGTTCGATATCACCGTTGGCTTCCTGCAGTGCTTTTTTGCACTCCATCATGCCCAGACCAGTGCGTTCACGCAGTTCTTTGACCATAGCAGCGCTGATAGCGGCCATACTAATTCTCCATTCTTTAGACGTTTCTTCGAACGTGGGTGATGTACGCCCCCATCCAAAGAAGGCAGCACACAGGCCAAATGATACCTGTGAGCGTCGTATTCCTGAACCTTAGACGATCCTGCATGCCTATGGCGAACACCGGGCCAAAAAAATGGGGCCCGCACGCCATGATATGGCGCATGGTACGCCTGCCGACGCGTCGGTGAACAGCAGCAGGGTTCTCAGGTGGATATGAAAAAGGGGGCCGAGGCCCCCCTTTCGCCTTTTGTCATCGCACTCGGGGCGCGCGGACAACCAGGCGTCAGCGGCTGACCTTATTCGGCAGCTGCTGCATCTTCTGCTTCTGCAACTTCGACGAACTCGTCCGGACGACCTTCTTTCGCTTTGGCACATGCATCAGCAATGGCTTCAACGTAGATCTGGATAGCGCGGATGGAGTCATCGTTACCCGGGATGACGTAGTCGACACCGTCCGGGTTGGCGTTACTATCAACGATACCGATAACCGGGATACCCAGTTTGTTGGCTTCGTTGATGGCGATGCGTTCGTGGTCAACGTCGATCACGAACAGTGCATCAGGCAGACCGCCCATTTCCTTGATACCACCGATGGAGCGCTCGAGTTTCTGCTGCTCACGGGTGGCCATCAGGACTTCCTTCTTGGTCAGCTTGTCGAACGTGCCATCCTGATGCATGGCTTCGAGTTCGCGCAGACGTTTGATGGACTGACGGATGGTTTTGTAGTTCGTCAGCATACCGCCCAACCAGCGGTGGTTGACGAACGGCTGACCTACACGGGTAGCCTGTTCGGCGATGACCTTGCTCGCAGCACGTTTAGTACCAACGAACAGGATCTTGTTGTTGCTCGCAGCCATCTTCTCAACAACCGCAGTCGCTTCGTTCAGCGCCGGCAGTGTTTTTTCGAGGTTGATGATGTGGATCTTGTTACGAGCGCCGAAGATGTATTTGCTCATCTTCGGGTTCCAGTATTTGGTCTGGTGGCCGAAGTGGGCACCCGCTTTGAGCAGGTCACGCATTGAAACTGCCATGGAATTTCTCCTTGAATCGGGTTGAGCCTCCACGCATCCCATGGATCCGACCCAGCGCAGCCTGCGACAGGCACCCGGGACCATGTGACGATACGTGTGTGGGGTCAGTGATAGCGCAGTGAACACTGCCTATCTGTAGTGGGACACTACAGAGTATAGAGGGTTCACCGAAGAATCGTTCAGATCCGTCATTAAGCGCGGCGTTTTATATCATACCCGATGGAAATTTAGAAGCTGCGCATTCGCCCCATGCGTCCACATCACCCCTGTGCACATGTCCAATAAGGCGATATCCTTTCTCCCAACATCAAGAGCAAGGCGGTACACGCGACCTTCGTTCTGACACCTCTTGCCTGGAAAATCCGTGTACGCACAGGGATCTTCCGGGCATCACCCTTTGGAGATTGCACTACTCATGTCTACCGACATTCCTCGCTACGGCGCCGAAGAGATCGAAAAACTACGCATCGCTGGCCGCATGGCCGCCAGCGTTCTGGAAATGATCGAACCGCACGTCAAGGCGGGAGTCTCTACCGGCGAACTGGATCAGCTCTGCCAGCGCTATATTGAAGATGAACTGAAAGCGGTTCCGGCCTGCCTGGGCTACCACGGCTTCCCGAACGTCAGCTGCATCTCGCTGAACCACGTGGTATGCCACGGCATTCCCAGCTTCAGCAAAAAACTGAAGAAAGGCGACATCCTTAACATCGACATCACCGTCATCAAAGATGGCTACTACGGCGATACTAGCCGCATGTACTACGTCGGCGAGAACATCCAAGGTGAACGCCTCAGCCGCGTGGCTCAGGAATGCCTGTACAAGTCGATCGAGATCATGAAACCGGGCGTACGTCTGTCTGATATCGGTAAAGTGATCCAGCAGCACGCGGAAGGTAACGGCTATAGCGTCGTCCGCGACTACTGCGGTCACGGCATCGGCACCGAGTTCCATACCGACCCGCAAGTGCTGCACTACGACGGCTATGACGAGCACACTGATCTGGTACTCGAAGAAGGCATGTGCCTGACCGTCGAGCCGATGATCAATGTGGGCGGCTATGCCACCAAGGTGCTCAAAGATGGCTGGACGGCAGTGACTCGCGACAAGAGCCTGTCAGCACAGTGGGAACATACGCTGATCATGACCAAGGATGGCGTACTGGTGACCACTGCTCGCAAGGATGAAGACTTCTCCGGCATGCCAAACGTCACCGTGTAAGCCTGTCTGCACGCGTTACCGAGGCACCTGTTCATCAGCGTGCCTCGGCCACGCCACACAGTTGATCCTTCATTTCTCTTGCCCTATTTCCTCACCGAACGCCCCATCAGGTCGCACACAACGCCCTAACGTCCAGAACACCTGATATAAGCAGGGTACCAACGGATTGTAGTTTCTTGATTCTTGTTGTTTTTTATCGTTCATCTGCCTCAAGACATATCGGATCACACCCTTCATTAATACGGCGTACGCCCCGTAAACGTCGGGATGAGAAGCACTCCTCTATCTTTCCTTCAATACCCCGTGGCCATCGCGCCTATCGCGTGCGGATTCTTGCCGTGCTGGCTCTCCATCGCAGCGTCAGGATCGGATATGATGCCAACAGACGATTACGCCTTTTCTGTTCATCCTCTTTTCGCGAGGTCCCGACATGCCGGATACAACGACAACAGCATCGGCACTGGCGCTTCCAGATATCGATCAGCTACAGCATCAGCTGACTGATCACCCGGCCATTCCCCTTTTCCGCAAGGCGCTCGGTACACTCTACGCCGCCCTCGCCGAACGCTTTCGCCAAGGCGCACCGATCGACCAGCTGGTTCACCTGCGTGCCGAGGTCATGGACCGCATCATCAGGGCCGCTTGGCAGCATGCAGGATTACCCTCCGACGATGCGACCAACATCATGTTGCTGGCGGTCGGCGGCTATGGCCGTGGTGAACTGCTACCGCACTCCGACATCGACCTGTGGGTCGTACTTCAGCAGGAAGATGCGGTCCATCAGGAAGCGCTGTCGGCCTTCGTCATGCTGCTGTGGGACATCGGCCTGATGCCAGGACACTGCGTACGCACGCTGGCGGACTGCGAACGTCTGGCGGCCGAGGACCTGACGGTCATCAGTGCCCTGCTGGAAAGCCGCCTGTTGATCGGCCCTCAGACCCTGTTCGACACGCTGCATACCGCAACGTCGACCGCACACATGTGGCCTTCCCGCGATTTCTTCGAGGCCAAGAGAGAAGAACAGCGGCAGCGGCACGGCAAGCTGGATCAGACCGAGTCGCTGCTGGAACCTAACGTCAAGGACTCTCCTGGCGGCCTGCGCGACCTGCACACGATCGCTTGGGTGGCTCGCCGCCACTACGGGGTGCACAGGCTGGCCGAAGCCGTGACGCTGGGGTACATGACCGAAGAGGACCTGACACGCTACGACCAGAGCATGCAGTTCCTGTGGCGTCTGCGCTTCGCGCTGCATCTCGAAACTAACCGTGAAGAAGACCGCCTGCTGTTTGAGCATCAGCAGGTGATCGCACAGCAGCTGGGCTTTGTCGACACGCCCGAAAAGCTAGCCGTCGAGCAGTTGATGCACGTCTACTATCAGACAGCAGCGATCGTGACCGAGCTGAATGACATCATCTTGCTGCACTTCCGTGAGCAGTGGGTCGATCTCGATACCGAGGCCCCGACCGAACTGCTGGACGCCCATTTCGCGCTCAGCGGCGACCACATCCAGATTCGGGAGCCCGATACCTTCGAGCAGTTTCCCGAAACGCTGCTATCGCTGTTCGCATGGCTGGCTCAGCGCCCTGATATCAAGGGCATCCGGGCCGACACGCTGCGAGCGCTGTGCGCGCAACGCCATCTGATCGACGATGAGTACCGAGACAACCCACTGCACCAACAGATCTTCATGCTGATGATGCGTGCGGAAGGCAATATTCCCCGCACGCTGTCGCTGATGGCACGCTACGGCGTACTGGGCCGCTACCTCCCGCAGTTCGGACGCGTCAGTGGGCTGATGCAGTACGACCTTTTCCATATCTATACCGTAGGGGCGCACACGCTCAACCTACTGCAACGCCTGCAGCAGTTCCTCGAAGGCGATGAACGCTGCGATGCGCCATTGGCGATCGAGATCATGCAGCGCCTGCGCAAACGTGAGGTGCTGTGGATCGCAGGGCTGTTCCACGATCTGGGCAAAGGGCGCGGCGGCAACCACTCGCTGCTGGGCGCAGAAGACGTGCGCGTGTTCTGTGAGCGCCACGGACTGTCGGCGGAAACCACCGAACTGGCCGAGTGGCTGGTACTGAACCATCTGCTGATGTCGCAGACAGCGCAGAAGCGTGATCTGTCAGAACCCGCCGTCATTCGTGAGTTCGTTGAGATCGTGCAGGACAAGCGCCACCTTGCCACGCTCTATCTGCTGACCGTCGCTGACATTCAAGCCACCAACCCGACACTGTGGAACGGCTGGCGTTCGGCACTGCTGCGTCAGCTATTCGAAGAAGCTTTCCGCTTGCTGGAACGCGGCCTGTCCGTACCGTTCGATCGCAGCGATGCTAGCCGTGAAACGCGCCGTGATGCGTGGGCCATGCTGGAGGCGCTGGGCTGCAATATGAAGGCGGTCGAGCGCTGCTGGCATCACTGCGGTGACGACTACTTCCTGCCCTACTCTGCCTACGAAATCGCGTGGCAAACGCTGGGTATTCTCGAGCACCCCGGCGTACCGATCATCATGTTCAGTACCCCGGGTGACGATACCCCTGAAGGCGGCACCCAGGTCTTCATCCACACGCACTCGGTCAACGGCCTCTTCGCGGCCATCGTCAGCACCTTCGACCAACTGGACCTGTCCGTACACGACGCACGCATCATCACGTCGAGCGATGACTGGACGCTGAACACCTTCACTCTGCTGGATGCTCAGCATCAGCCCGTGACAGACCCCGCTCGTCTGCGGCATATTCATGCTGTACTGACCGAAGCACTGCGCACGCCGCAGAACCTGCCGCCGATCGTGACACGCCACACATCGCGCCAGTTGCGCCACTTCCAAGTGCCGACACAGGTGGCTTTCCGTGAGGACAGCATGCACCGCGGTAGTATCCTAACCGTCGAAGCCGCCGACAGGCCAGGGCTGTTGGCCCGCATCGGACGGCTGTTCGTCGAGTTCGACGTATCCGTGCATTCAGCGAAGATCTCGACACTGGGCGAGCGGGTGGAAGACGTCTTCTTCGTGACCGACGCACGCGGCGGCCCACTGCGCAATACCGATTACAATCAGCGCCTGACGTCGCGGCTGAAAGAGGTGCTTGATGCGGTACTCGGCAGTTAAGGTCCGGCTTTGGTACACTGGCAGACCTGAACGTCAGAAGGCAGCCCATCGCGCTGCCTTCTCCACTCATTCGATCAGAGAAGTCCGAGCATGACAGTGCCTCATCCTCTTCCGACGCTGTATGGTCTTAAGCAGTGTGACAGCTGCCGCAAGGCCCGCCGCCTGCTGGATGAACTCGGCGTTACCTACCGCTTCATCGACCTGCGCGCCGATGCTACCGATGCAGAAGGGCAGCTAGACAGTGCGCTACTGGCACACTTCATGGCCGCGGTGCCTTGGGAAACGCTGCTCAACCGCCGCAGCACGACATGGCGCCAGCTGGATGCCGCTGACCGTGAAGCGCTTGATGCCAATAAGGCACGCGCTCTGCTGCGTCAGCACCCCACACTGTTGAAACGCCCTTTGCTGGTGACGGACAGCGCCGTGATCGTCGGCATCGACGACGCGCGCTATTCGGCGCTGGCCTGAGCACACCGCTCACGGCCCACATTCAATGAATTCGCGGCTTTCGCGGCGTCACTGACAGAAAGCTCTTTTCGCGCCACATTGCTTACCGCGTCGGCGTTTAATCGCGACACGGTGGCTTCAGGAGAACGATTACAATGTTGAGTCTTGGACTAGGTATCGGTACACAGAATCTGCAAGGCGAATGGCTGGAAGTGATGTTCCCGGCACCGCTGCTGTCGCCTTCAGAAGCGATCACCACCGCGGTAGCTCGCGCGCTGGACGTCACCATCACTAAAACCACTAACATCAGCGTTCATCAGGAACAGTGCCCGGCACTGGCGAGCGCTTTGGCCGCGCTGACCCACGATGCCGCACTGAAACAGGAAGTGCAGCCGCTCATCGATCTCGTCGAAGCCCTCGAAGACAGCCAACGTCCGCTGGTCGCGACCTTCATCGTGGCAGACGAAGCGCCGCAGAGCGTTCCTGAGGTCTACCTCAAGCTCCAGCTGATCTCCCATCGTCTGAGCCGCCCGCACAGCCTCAATCTGGACGGCATGTTCGGCGTGCTGAAAAACGTCGCATGGACCAGCGAAGGCGCCATCGACATCGAAGAACTGCCGGCTCGCCAGCTGAAGGCGCGCTTGGCAGGCCGTACGCTGTCCGTCGACTGCGTTGACAAGTTCCCGAAAATGACCGACTACGTCGTGCCGACGGGCGTACGTATTGCCGATACATCCCGCGTGCGTCTGGGCGCCTACTTGGGCGAAGGCACGACGGTCATGCACGAAGGTTTCTGCAACTTCAACGCGGGCACCGAAGGCCCCTGCATGATCGAAGGCCGCATTTCTGCTGGCGTCTTCATCGGCGCACACTCCGACCTGGGTGGCGGTTCCTCCACCATGGGTACGCTGTCCGGTGGTGGCAAGCAGGTCATTTCGGTTGGTGAAAAATGCCTGATCGGTGCTAACGCGGGGATCGGCATTCCGCTCGGCAACCGCTGTACGGTCGAGTCCGGTCTGTACATCACTGCGGGTGCCAAGGTCGCTGTACTCGACAGCAATGGTGACGTCGCCAAGGTCGTAGCTGCACGCGAACTGGCCGGACAGGACGATCTGCTGTTCCTGCGCCATTCGCAGACGGGCCGCCTCGAATGTCGCACCAACAAAACGGCCGTTGCACTGAACGAATCGCTGCACGCTCATAACTGATCCGCGGATCGACCGACACAGGACACTGCTACGCATGACACACCCCACCGCTCCCACGCTCGACGATACACCGACACTGGCACTGGCACGCGATCTACTGGCGCGCCCGTCGATCACACCGGACGACGCAGGCTGCCAGCAGCTGATCGGTGATCGCCTGAAAGCGTGCGGCTTTACGCTGGAAACACTGGCTGAAGGTGGGGTGATCAATCTGTGGGCAACCCGCGGCACCGGCACCACGCTGGCCTTCGCGGGACACACAGATGTCGTGCCGACCGGTCCTATCGAACAGTGGCAGACACCGCCTTTCGAGCCGACTATCGACGAGGAAGGCTACCTGCGCGCCCGTGGTGCGGCAGACATGAAGGGCAGCGTGGCCTCAATGGTCACGGCCGTCGAACGCTTCGTGGCGGCACATCCCGACCATCAGGGACGTCTGGCGTTTCTGATCACCAGTGATGAGGAAGGCCCGGCGATCCATGGCACACGCATGGTCGTCGACGCACTGCGGGAACGCGGTGAACAGCTCGACTACTGCATCGTCGGTGAACCTTCCAGCGTCGACACGCTGGGGGATATGGTCAAGAACGGCCGTCGTGGCTCGCTGAACGCTACCTTGACCGTCATTGGGCAGCAGGGACATGTGGCTTACCCTCACAAGGCCCGCAACCCAATCCACATGGCACTGAGCGCACTGGATGAACTAACCCGTACCCAGTGGGACGATGGTCATGACGGTTTCCCACCGACCAGCTTCCAGATATCGAATCTGAATTCAGGCACTGGCGCGGAAAACGTTATTCCGGGTGAGCTAACGGCCCGCTTCAACTTCCGCTTTTCGACCGCTTTTACCGCTGACGAACTGAAAGCACGCGTTACCGAAGTGCTGACGCGCCACGGTCTGATCGACGGCAAGTCGTTCACGCTGGACTGGTCACTGTCGGGCAACCCATTCGTCACCCTACCCGGTCGTCTGCTGGATGCGGTGTCTCATGCCGTCGAAGCGGAATGTCAGCGCGCGCCGGTACTATCGACCAGTGGTGGCACCTCTGACGGTCGCTTCATTTCCACACTGGGCACGCAAGTCATCGAACTCGGGCCGGTCAATGCAACAATCCATCAGGTCGATGAACGCATTCTCGCCGACGACCTAAACATCTTGAGCCGCGTCTACGAGCGCATTCTGACTACCCTGTTCGCCAATCAGGCCTAAGGAGGCTCTGATGAGCATCGAGCGCTTCCCCGATATCGAAGTCTACGTTAAGGGCATCACCTCCGATGCGCTGCTGGCATGGCTGCAGGACACGCTGCAAGCCACTCTGACGCCCGCAGGCAAGGGCCACTGGCGCGGTGAAGGCCGGGGCGAAGGCGGCGCTGTCATTCCTTGCATGATCATGGAAAAGGCAGCGGACGGTTTCACTAGCCTGTCGATGGACAGCGATGCAACCCCGTGGCCGCGCGACATCGACTGTGCCCGTGCCCTGCATGCCGCACTTGGCGGCGAAGTGCGCTGTTCACCGGGCGGCTGGCTGCCAGGCGAAGAGCCGGAATGCTATATCCGCCTCGTCAACGGTGAAGAAAGCACACTGCTTTGGCAGTGAATGCATGTCCGGTTTATAACCCACGACAGAACGAAAAAACCCTGCGACCTCTCGGTCGCAGGGTTTATTTTTACTGCGGTGTTGCCTGTCAGGTGATGACGGTCACGTCTTCAGCCTGAAGGCCACGTTCGTTGCGGATGGCGTAATAACGCACGCGCTGCCCTTCAACCAGCGTGCGATGCCCTTTACCACGGATGGCACGGAAGTGAACGAAGACGTCTTCGTCTTCACCGTTGTCACGCGTGATGAACCCGTACCCTTTATTAACGTTGAACCACTTGACCATACCGGTCTCACGGTCATCGTTCTCAAGTTCAGCAATGGAAGACTGACGCGGGCTGAACAGCTGTACGGCAAAGGTGGCAATCAACAACAGGATGAAAGCCGCAATGACAATCCAGATATAATGGTTAAGGAAAACGGTGTATGCGTTTTCGTCACCGGTAATGGAGACCAGCAGTCCCATCAGCAGCGGTGATACAAGGGCAAGTGGGATACTGATAATAAAACAGCGAACTAATGCTTTCAGACTCATGGCACACTCATTCTCTTGATGAAGTCACATATATGATGAGGAATCACTGTACAGCAGGATATTCAGGAGCCTCATCACAACTCCTGGGCGATGCAGTATCATTGTAGTCATTCGGGCGATACCGTCCTGCTCGCTCACTCATACACACGGCCTAAACCGCGCGCTCTAAAGGAATATAACATGGCTCAAGATGCTTTGCCTGCTTCGTTTCTGGAGCAAATCGAGGCCCTCGAAACCCGTCTTGCCTTTCAGGAAGACTGGCTGGAATCGCTCGATCGCACCGTCATCGAACAGGGCCGTCAGATCGAACGCCTAGAACGCATGAATGCCCTACTTCAGCAGCGTCTGCGCGAACAGGGGGAGACCCAGAACCGCTTCTCTCCCATGCCATCGCTGGATGATGAACGTCCGCCACACTACTGATACTTTATTAAGATCCATTTCAGCCTGTGTACCCTGCTATGCGCCATGACGGCATTCCTACACACGCAGCGACAAAAAAGCGCCCGGGGTGATATCCCTCGGGCGCTTTGTCATTCGTGTACATCGCTCATAGGCGAGCGACCTCAAGCATGCGATACGCTGGGGTCAAGATGATCAAGGAAGCGCTCGGCATCCAGCGCGGCCATGCAGCCACTGCCCGCCGAGGTGATCGCTTGACGGTAGATACTGTCGGCCACATCACCGGCCGCAAACACGCCGGGAATACTGGTCTGTGTCGCGTTGCCCTGCGTACCAGACGCCACTTCCAGATAGCCGTTGTTCATTGCCAGCTGACCGTCAAAGATCTGCGTGTTGGGATGGTGACCAATGGCAATGAAGATGCCCGGTGCTGCGATATCGTGCGTTTCACCTGTACGCACATCTTTGACACGCACGCCGGTGGCCCCCGTGTCGTCGCCCAGCACGTCATCAACCTCGTGATGCCACAGCAGCTCGACATTGCCGCTCTCGGCACGTTCATACAACTTGTTCTGCAAAATCTTCTCGGCGCGCAGCGTATCGCGACGGTGGATCAGTGTGACCTTGGAGGCCAGATTGGACAGGTACAGCGCCTCTTCGACGGCAGTATTGCCCCCACCCACCACCACGACGTCCTTGCCACGGTAGAAGAAGCCATCGCAGGTCGCACAAGCGGATACGCCTTGACCACGGAAGCGTGATTCGGACTCCAGCCCCAAGTAGCGCGCGCTTGCGCCTGTTGCGATGATCAACGCATCGCAGCTATAGGTGCCCACATCACCGCGCAGCACGAACGGACGCTGCGTCAGCACGGTTTCATGAATCTGATCGATAACGATATCGGTGTCGAAACGCTCGGCATGCTGCTGCATGCGCTGCATCAGTTCCGGTCCTTGCACGCCTTCGGCATCGCCGGGCCAGTTATCAACGTCGGTGGTCGTGGTCAGCTGTCCGCCCAGCTCCATGCCGGTGATCAGCATGGGTTCAAGGTTGGCACGCGCCGCATAAACAGCAGCGGTATACCCCGCCGGACCGGAGCCAAGAATGATCAGTTTGCGATGAATGATGTCGCTCATATCGAAATCTCGCCAGAAAAACAGGGTGCCTATGCTGGAAGGCACAGGTCACGGAAGAAGGGAAGGCCGTGCTGCTGCAGGCAGAGGATGAATCACGGCTAAAGTGTACGTATGGTAAAGGAAAACCGTGCCGATGTGACCCGCGACGCACAACCGGATGGTGCTATCGTTATGACAGCCTGGGTCTATGAGCGTTCATCGCCCGTCATATCAGCACCACCGGGCTCGCGGGATAAGAATGTCGTGGGCTGTCTCTAGCATAGAAAGGCATGAACAGAATGATAAGCGCTCAATAGCCACCTTCGCTCATATCGACTGGATGCTTGCCAGCGCCGATACGCCCAGCGTCTTCCCTTTCGCTCTGTGCTCAAGGAGTTGCCATGACCTCACACTCACCGATCACAGCCCGCCAGCTGACGGTCCAGACGCATGCGCTGCCTTATGAACCGCCCTATGCATGGCCGCTGCTGTGCGCGTTCTATCGATCACACCCCGTTCCTGCACAGGAATGGCTAACGGAAGACGCGCTGGGAAGAACATTCGAACTCGACGGCACTCACGGCTACTTTTGCGCTCGCGTCGTGCCACAGCATGCGCGGTTCGATGTCGAACTGGCGCTCGATCGTCCCGAACATACCGATGCCGTGATCAAACAGATCCGTCACATGCTTGATCTGGACAGCTCTCCACAGCAGATCGAAGGACATCTTCACCACCATTTCCCTCATCTGCCACTGGTTGAAGGACTTCGTATTCCGCGCTTGTGGTCGACTTTCGAAGCCGGTGTGCGTGCGATTCTCGGCCAGCAGATCTCGGTAGGTGCCGCCAGCAAGCTGGTAAATACGCTGATAGAAGCCGCTGGCCGCCCCATCGACACACCGCGGGGCATGCGTTTTCTGTTTCCTAGCGTCGAAGCGCTGCGGCACACCGACCTTGGCGTGCTGCCGATGGTCAATGCGCGCCGCGATACGCTGAAACGCTTCGTCGAGTGGTACAGTGAAGCGGGCGAATATGCCGATGATCCCGAGCGGTGGCTTGCGCTGAAAGGCATCGGGCCGTGGACAGTCAACAGCGCGGCCATGCGCGGTCGCGGCGACAGCGATATGTGGATTGGCGGCGATCTAGGCATCCGCAAAGCACTGGAAGCGCTGGCCCCCACCGATGACTTCGATCCCCTGCGGGCCTCGCCGTGGCGCAGCTATCTGACGCAGCAACTGTGGAGCCAGCCCGCGGCTTGGGCTCCCGCTCGGCGCAAAACATAAAGTGCTGGCGCTGGCCGCCGCGCGCGGGCTATTGAATTCAGACATCACTGCCCCCATCCGCTCTTCTCATGACCGCCGATGATGGAAGGCCACACCATCGGCACTGACACATCTGGCGAGGTAGACCATGCAGATCATCGACCCGCGTACCGGCATGCCCATGCGCGCCGCGTCCTCCACCCCTCATACGGAAACCGGCGCCGCTCCAGCAAGCAGTGCATCTCCGTTTATCGTCGACATCGACATGCACAACTTCCAGCAGGTTGTGCTGGAAGGATCCATGCAAGGGGCGGTCATGCTGGTGTCGTGGATGCCGGGACACCCCGACTGTGCACCGCTGATGCAGTCGCTTGAAAAGATCGCCAACGAGTACCAAGGCGCATTCACGCTGGCACGCCTGAACATCGAAGAACAGCAACAGATCGCCATGCAGCTGCGCGTTCAGCAGGTGCCCGACGTCAAGCTCATCGTTCAAGGGCAGATGTACGGTCAGTTCCAAGGCAGCCAGCCCGAGCACAAGCTGCGTGAATGGCTGGGTCAATTCCTCGAAGCCCCCGAAAGCGCAGAAGGTGATCTGAAGGGGCAGGCAGAAGCCGCGCTGGCGGCAGGCGATACGGCTACAGCACAAGCGCTCTATCAACAGTGGATTGAAACCGCACCGGAAGACCCCGCACCGCGCATTGGTCTAGCCAGCGTACTGGTCGCAACGCATGCACTGGAAGATGCCGAACAGGTACTGGCCTCGTTGTCCGAAGAAGATCAGGCCACTCCTGATGCTCGTGCGGTCAAGGCTCGACTGACCTTCGCCCGCCAAGCGCCGACGCCGGAAGAGATTGCGGCACTGGGCGATGCCGACGACCTGACATCGCGCACTCAGCGTGCGCTGCGCGCCATCGCGGATGGCCAGTATGACGAAGGACTGGAAAGTTTGCTGTCGGTCATGAAGGCCGACCGCGCGCACGATGACGGTGCTGCTCGCAAGCTGCTGATCCAAGTGTTCGAAGCCCTCGGCAACGATCACCCGCTGACGCTGCAGTACCGCCGTCGCATGTTCGCCCTGCTGTACTGATGGACTGAGGCTCGTTTCGTCACCCAGACCGCGGTCGGTGCAGACGACAAGGCCCCGTGAATGCGAAGCGAAACGCTCTCCATTCACGGGGCCTTATCATTTCATACCAGAGCAACTGCTTGCTCCTCGGGAACAGTACCGTCACGGCCCCGCTCCCGCGAATCGTTTCTGCGCTTACGGCTGACGCCTTGCAATGCGGCGGTCAATGCGCTGGAGCGCTTCTTCCAGAATATCGCGGGTCGTCCCGAAGTTGATGCGGACGAACCCCGGGTTGCCGAAATCGGCACCGTCGGACAACGCAACCTGCGCGTCCTTCAGTAGCGTCTGCTGAGGGTTATCGCCCAGATTAGCCTGACGCAGATCGATCCATCCCAGATAAGTCGCCTGCGGCGGCAGGAAACGCGCGTTAGGCCAGCGATCGACATACGACTGGATCAGCGCCACATTGCCTTGCAGATGTTCGACCAGCTGCTGGCGCCACGGCTCACCGTCACGATAAGCCGCTTCGGTCGCGACCATGCCCAGCACGTTGTGGGAAGGCATCCAACCTTCGCAAGCCGCAGCAAAACGGCTGCGCAGCGCCGGATCAGGGATAACGGCACACGCACAGGTCAGACCCGCAATATTAAATGTCTTGGAGGCAGCCCACAGCGTGATAGTACGGTGTGCGATCTGCGGGGCACTTTTAGCGAATGGGCGGTGTGCTGTGCCGTCGAGAATCAGGTCACAGTGCAGTTCGTCGGAACAGACCAACAGATCATGGCGTTCAACGAACGCTGCCAGCGCGGCTAGCTCACTATCGTCGAACACACGGCCCGTGGGGTTATGCGGATGGCACCACAGCAGCAGACGCGTCTTCGGCGTGACCGCACGTTCCATAGCCTCAAAATCCAGCGTCCAACGCTGACCGTTAGCCTCGCTGGGTTCAGCCATCGGCGCCGTCACCATCCGACGCTGGGTGTGCTGGGCAACTTTGAGAAATGGCGGGTAGATTGGGGTGATCACCAACACTTCCTCATCGGCGGCACACAGGGCCTGCGCCGCGATGTGCAGTGCCGGCACAACGCCCGGCAGCCAGTGCTGCCACTCGTTCTCGATCGCCCAGTCATAGTGGCTGCGGCTCCATTCAGACAACGTACTGCGCATGGCAACCGGCGGGTTGGCATAGCCATAGACACCATGGGCAATACGCTGGGTCAGTGCTTGCTGAACACAGTCAGGTACTGCAATATCCATATCGGCTACCCACAGCGGCAGCACATCATCATCGTAGGTTTGCCATTTGGTGCTCGTGACCTCACGGCGGTCGATACGGGTCGAGAAATCTGCGCCCATGATGCATCCTCATTGAAACGAGTACCGCAGCGACGCTATCGGTACTCTCGGTGTTATTGTCGTGCACGGCGGCCATGTACCGGATTGTCGCTATATGACCGGCATCAAGGCGGCTCGTGCCACCACCCGCTTTTCCCCAGGCCATCGAACAAGAGCAACAACTAGGCCGCTGACAAGAGGTGTTTCCTTACCATGCCCGAAGCCCCTACGTTTGCCAAGTTCTATCCCTTGGCACGGCAAGGATTTGCGCCACTGATCCAGCGCTGGCGCACGCACGTTACAGCGACCGATGAGCGCTCGCTGATGATGCTGGCGGACACCGCCCGCATCGCCGATCTGGGGCAACCGCCCGTCGAACTGCCCGTCCCCGAAACGCTCGTGCAATGGGCCAGTAGCGAACGCGATGATCCTCCGCTGTGGCTGCTGAAAGCCCTGCTGTTCTTGATCGTCCAAATGCCCTCTCGACCGGTGCCCGACAGCAAAGCAGAGCAGGCCGCATGGGCGTACCTATGGCTGCGCCTGCGCCCGTGGTCATCCACTGACGACGCTTGTCGCGCGCTGCCGGAACACCTGCAGGGCGTGCTGAGCGATGCACTGCCAATGGGCTGGCAGGACATGCAGGCACAGCGCCTCTGACGCGGTATCATAGCGTTGGTCAGCCAAACGCTGACGCTCATTTATTTCTGCGAAGACAGGAGACACGATCATGGCCAGAACCACGCCCGCTACCCGCGCGCTCGACAGTGCCGGCATTCCTTACGAACTGATCGAATACACGATGCAGGCGCACGAGGACGGCTATGGGCAGGCCGTGGTCACTGCGACGGGGCAGGCCCCGGAGCAGGTCTTCAAGACGTTGATGGTCATCCATGACCGTACGCTGATCGCCGCGATGGTGCCTGTTGCGGCCAAGCTCGACCTCAAGGCCGTCGCACGCGCGCTCGGCGTAAAGAACGTTCAGATGGCTCCGCAAGCGCAGGCCGAGCGCGCCAGCGGCTACAAGGTTGGCGGTATCAGTGCGCTGGGCCAGCGCCAACCGCATCCCAGCCTGCTGGACGTTTCAGCGATGGGCTTCGACAAGATTTATATCAGTGGCGGGCAGCGCGGGCTGGAAATCGGCATCGCACCGCAGGATCTGGTCGATACCACCGACGCGGACATCGTCGAGATCGCACGTTTCTGAACGAATGCCGCTGACAGCAGGCCTGCGCTTGCCGTCACGCGCCGCGCCCTCTACCATGCGCGCTGCCTTTCGAAGGGCACGGCCTTGCTTGAGCATTGCCGCTCGCGATGCCCCCTTCGACGCTTATTCAGTCTCACCACACGGAGTGAACATTCATGGTCATCACCCTTGATCAGGCCCCCGATGAACGTCAGCTGGCGCTGATTCGCGAGCAGATCGGTCGCGAACCCCGCGGCATCGACGCGGTGACGGCCGAAGATGGCGAAGGCACCCCACTGGTACTGCGCATGCAGAGCCTAGTGGACGGTGCGCCGTTCCCTACCCTCTACTGGCTGTGCAGCGATCGACTCAAGATCGAACTGTCGCATCTTGAAGCGGCCGGCGTGATCAAGCAGTTGGAAGCCATGCTGGCCGAAGACCCCGAGTTCATGGCCGAGTACCGCCGCAGCCACGAGGACTATGTCGCTCAGCGCTGGCATTACATGCCGGATGACGTCAAGGCCGAGGTCGAACGTCGCGGTTACGATACGCTACTGAAGGAACGCGGCGTAGGCGGCATCGCCAACTGGACACAGGTCCGCTGCCTGCACACTCAGTACGCCCACCACCTGTGCGGCGACAATGCCATCGGCCGCTGGATCGACGAACACTACCCGCAGGTCGCCGCCTGTCTGCCGTGATCGCATAGCGCGCACGGCCTGCGTCAACGTAACCCTACAGTGATCCTGCTCTGCGGCCGAAAACAGGTTCGGATGATTCAATCGAGGCTTCGCCGGGCGGGTACTATACCGCTCGGCGTTTTTCATTTACGGCTTCCCCCCGTTTTCAAACCGCCTTTCATCATGACAAACCCGTCAGCGTGTAGGCTAGCGCCCCCTCTCATCATCAACGCTGATCACCACACACCAAGCATCTGTGACGAGCCTTAATGACGCTTTTAATTCCTATCAATCGCATCAAGATATTCGATAATAGAGAGAGGGGCATAAATGCTACACTTGCCGCTCATTTTCCTGACAGGTAACGGGACATGCTCTGCGTCATTTCGCCAGCAAAATCATTGGACTTCACTACGCCTGCCCCGACGGCTGCGTACACTCAGCCATCGCTGCTGGAGATGAGCCAGCCACTGATCGACCGCCTGCGTGAGTTCACACCCGCGGAGATTGGGGCACTGATGAAGATCAGTGACACGCTGGCAGCGCTCAATGCTACGCGCTACGCCCAGTGGCAAACCCCGTTTCAGCTCGGTGACGACGAGCACCCTGCCAAGCAGGCGCTGTTCGCCTTCACCGGCGACGTATATACCGGCATGGACGCTCTGCGTTTCAGTGAAGAAGAGATCGCGCGCGCCCAGCGACAGCTGCGCATTCTGTCCGGCCTGTATGGCGTACTGCGTCCACTGGACCTGATGATGCCCTATCGCCTTGAGATGGGCACGCGGCTGACCACCTCGGCCGGCCGTACGCTCTACGACTACTGGGGCGCGGTGATTACCGACACTCTGCGACAAGCCATGCAGGATGCCGATACCGACGTCGTGGTGAATCTGGCCTCCAACGAATATTTCAAGGCCGTCGATGTCAAACGTTTAGGCGCTCGCCTTATCACGCCCGTGTTCAAGGACGAAAAGAACGGCGAGTTCAAGATCATTTCATTCCATGCCAAGAAGGCACGCGGTGCCATGGCGGCGTGGATCATCCGCGAAGGACTTGATGAGCCGGAACAGCTCAAAGCCTTCGACGGCATGGGGTATCAGTACTCAGCAGCACACTCCCGCAGCGACACTTGGGTGTTCACACGCTAGGCTGACACTATCGAACGACGACCGCGCGGCCAGGGCCGCAGGGTCATCCGAAGCAGCGGCATATGGTCCTGCTTCATCACTACAGGAGAAGACGACAAATGCGTCATATCATGATCGCGCTGATGGTCGCCCTGCTCTCGCTCGGAACGACGATCGAAGCGGCCAACGCGGCACGCTTCGGCGGCGGCGGCTCATCGGGCAAGATGTCCCGTTCCATCGGCGGGGGTTCATCCTACTCGAACAGCAACTACGGTAACCGTGGCGCAGCGGCACAGCAGAACGCGGCACGCCCTAACGCAGCAAACAATGCCGCGAATGCTTCGCGTGGCGGCCTGTCTCGCTTCATGGGGCCGCTGGCCGGCTTCTTGGCGGGTGGCCTGCTGGCCTCTATGCTGTTCGGCGGCCACTTCAGCATGCCAGGTATCCTCGATATCCTGATCATCGCGGCCATCGCCTACTTCGGCTATCGCTTCCTCAAGCGTCGCCGTGAAGCGGCAGCATCAACGTCGTCTTCGACGCACAGCACCGCATCGCCGTTCGGCAGCACACCGAACGACAACTACTCGCGCCAGCACGACAGCGTGAACCAGAATGCCGCTGCGCCGCAGGGCTACCAGAACGATGCTACGCAAAATGATGCCCCGAGTGCCGTCACTAACACGACCGTACCGGCCGACTTCCAGCGCGAACCGTTCCTCAACGAGATGCGCCAGCGTTTCGAGCGTCTGCAGAAAGCCTGGGATGCCAACGATATGGCCAGCATCCAGGACAACGTGACGCCTGAGTTCTATAACGTGCTGAACGCCGAACGCCGCAAGCAGCCCGAGAACAACGTCACGGAGATCGTGCGTCTGTTCGTCGAGATGGGCCACGTGCAGAGCATCGGCCAGCAGGACGAAGCGACGGTACTGTTCCACGGTGTCATCCGTGAACAGGGTCAGGAACAGGAGTTCAACGAAACGTGGCACCTGATTCGCGAACAGCGCCCGAACGAAAAATGGTATCTGCAAGGTATTGAGCAGAACGGTTGATTATCGACCGTAAACCATCAGTCAGATCAACCCGCTCTATATGAGCGGGTTTTTCTTTATATAGGGAGAGAAGATATAGGGATTACATTGAACGACGTGTATGATGCCGAATGCCATTCATTATAATAGTGTTAGTGAATATGCAGTGGATAGCCGCGTTAAAACAACAGCGGCAACAGGGATAGATAATAAATGTTCTATACAAAATCATATTTAATTCGCCAGCTCGGTTATACCTACGATCGCTGGATGCCCATTGCACTTGAACAGATCAACGCCATTGCCGCCGAAGAAGGTGAGCTGTCGGATGAACGAGTACGCAACATCATCACACAGCTGCTGGACTCGCCAAAATTCAGGAAAAGCGCTTGGCGTGACGCACCTAGCCCGTTCTATATCAACCTAGAGCGCCAAGCGTCCACGGATGATGCCGATAGCCATTACCTTGCCGACAATTACCAGCAAGTGGTGACGGTCATGTCACATCTGATGCGCCTGCCAACGGTCGAGGCCGGAGCGGTCATGCCAGATGCCTGCCCGGCAGGCACCATCTGCGTTGGCGGTGTAGTGGCTGCGCGCAATGCGATCCATCCGGCCTTCCATTCAGCGGACGTCTGCTGTTCGATGAGTCTGACCGAGTTTGATACCGAGGATGCCGCAGCGGTACTGGATGCGGCCATGAAGGTAACGCATTTCGGGCCAACGGCGCGCCCGGAACCACAACCGATGCCGGATGAACTGGTAGCGCGACTAGAATCCAACCCGCTGACACGTTCGCTGATGGGCAACGCCGTGCGCGACTTCGCCACTCAGGGCGATGGCAACCATTTCCTGTTCGTTGGCACGTCACGCAAAACCGGCAAGGTCTGCGTAGTGACACACCACGGTTCGCGTTCACTGGGGGCCAAGTTATACAAGCAAGGAATGGCGACAGCGCGCTCGTTCGCAACCCATATCGCGCCTGACGATGTACGCGATCGCCGTCCGCTGGCGCGCGGCGTCAACGCGGGCGACATGGCCTGGATACCGTTCGATACACCAGAAGGCCAGCAGTATTGGGATGCCCTACAGATCGTGCGCCAGTGGACGTATGAGAACCATAAGCGCATACACGACCTCATCCAGCAGGCATTGGGGCTTGAGGTACTCGACCACTTCTGGAACGAACACAACTTCGTCTTCAAACGAGGTGATCTTTTTTATCATGCCAAGGGCGCGACGCCGGGCTTCGAAGGCTACGAACGCACGCTGGTGCCGATGAACATGGCTGAGCCAGTACTGGTCACGCGCGGCACGGGCGCAGAGAATGGCCTTGGGTTCCTGCCTCACGGTGCGGGCCGCAACATGAGCCGCAGCGAGTTCCAACGCCGCTACCCGCAGCTGCCACAGCACGTCGATGTCCGCAGCTTTTCGGGCACGCTGGACACCTCCGAACTACCGCAGGCCTACAAAAATGCTGCCGAGGTTAAACGTCAGATGGTCGAGACCTACAAGCTGGCCGAGGTCATCGACGAAATTCTCCCTTACGGGTCGATCATGGCCGGCGAACCGGAGTTCGATTTCCGCTCGCGCCGCAAACGCCGTACACCGGCGACACGGCACATCGACAGCGAGTGAATGACACTCATCCCTGACGAAAAAAGGCCCACCGATCGGTGGGCCTTTTCATTTTGGTACCTGATTTGGTACCTGAAACGTATGAAGCCAGACGCTCGCCACAGATCTCGCTTTGGTACAGCCAGCGACATACCGCTTATCCTTCACACCGTATTCACTGTAGAGAGATAAACCGCTACTCAGGCGTCTGATCTCGCCAAACACCTGCCGTGCACAACGGTGCCAGCTGCCGGAAACACGCCTCAATGGCAGTCATAAACGCGTCTTCATCACTCTCAAGGTACAACATTTCCCCTACCGCGACGTCGCAGTTGACCGGCACCAACAGTGCTTCACCTTTCGGCAGCGCGCGGCCTAGCCCTCGCAGTAGCACTGGTGTTACCCCCACCTGAGGATAATCGCGCAGCAGATGACTGATGCCGCGCTTGAGCGGTTGCATCTGCTCAGGACGCCCACGGCTGCCTTCCGGAAACAAAATCAGAATATTGCCCGCGTCCAGCGCATCGAAGCAGCCCTGCAGGGGATGCGCCTGCCCGGCACGCCCCCTGCGCTGTACAGGAATAATGTCGAGCACGTTACGCGAGAACCACGACAGCCACCGGTTTGCTAGAAAGTAGTCGGCAGCGGCCACCGGGCGCGTGCGCCACAGCAGTCGCAGGGGCATCAGGCTCATCAGCACCATCGTATCGAGGTGGCTATTGTGGTTGGCGATGACCACATGTGGCCCGTCCTTCGGCAGTCGCTCACGGTGATACACGTTCAATCCGATCAGCAGAATGACCAGCGGGCGCACCAGTACGATGAAAAACAGACACTTGAGCAGACGCGTTTTCATGCGACGCCCCCTCCCAGATAGTGATAAAAATGGAAGAAGATCGGGGCGGTATAGATCAGACTGTCCAGACGGTCCAGCAGCCCACCGTGGCCGGGGATCAGACGCCCTGTATCCTTGATCTGCAAATCACGCTTCACGGAGGAGATCACCACATCACCGAAGAAGCCGCAGACCGCCATAAGCCCCCCCGCCAGCGCGCTCATGGCAGCACTCAATCCGGTCAGCCACGGTCCCAGCAACGCCGACACGATTACGATAGTGATGCAGCCCCCCACCATGCCTTCCCATGTTTTGCCCGGACTGACCTTCGGTACAATCTTATGTCGCCCCAGCGATTTACCCCAGATGTACTGCGCTACATCGTTGAGCTGCGTCATCAGCAGCACGAACAGCACCGGTCCGACATAACCGGCCTGCGCATTAGTGACCGGTAGCATCAGCAGCGCCCCTAGGTGACTCAGACAGTAGACCGCCAGCATGACCATCCAGTGAATCACGCCTGCCGAACGAATGAATCCTCGGGTTTCACCGATCAGCAGCATCCGTACAGGCAGGAACAGAAACACATAAACGGGTATGAAGATGCTGATCATCGCCAGCCAGCCCATCCCCACCCACAGATACTGTACCGGGATGGCCAGATAGGCCCAGAACAGCACGCGCCGATCCATCAGCCGTGTCGGCACAATGGAAAAGAACTCCTTGAGCGCGAGATAGCTGAGCACCGCAAAGAACACGATGGCCACGGTTCGGTTGAACAGCAGTGCCATAAACAGCAGCGCGATCATCCACCACCAAGAACGGATGCGCTGGCGCAGCTCGGTATGGTCGCGCTGCGGCTGTAGCTTCACCATGGCGATACTGATCACGCTGGCGACCGCCAGCAGCACGACCACACACCCTACGACCCACTGCACATGTGGTGGTATTTCTAACATGTCATCCCCCCCTTGAATGCCCATTGGACACGAGCGAACCTCATTATGATGTTCCTTGAAGAATAGCTATCGACAGCACTTATCCGATATACGTCATCATGGCGGCCAGAAAGCACAACCCTCATGCCCACTTTCGTTGCCACGACGTATAACGTGTCAGAGGTGATTATTGAGTGGTATCACTTGCGCCTGTTCTATAATGCGCCGCCATTATGCGGTACATCCGTGCGGCATAATACCTTCCAATGGGCATCTCCGCTTATGATAACGGGACAGCACTCTTCTATCAGACATTGGGATAGCTCGGTCGATTACTATGTAAGTATATATTTATATCAACAAGGCAAAGCCGGGCACCTAGAGACGGTTTCATAACCTCAATATCCATCTCATGAATAAAGCTTAATGCCACAAAAGTGCGGTAGAAACTGTTTGCTCTAGAAGAGGTAAAGGCCGCCGATCAGCCTCTCATAGGAACACTGAGCACTACGGGCATTCTTCAACCCGGCGCGCCAACGTCCTATTTAGCCGTCAACCCTGTCCTGATGATCAGCGCTGATCTTCATCCTCAACCAGCACTCCAGTACGTCCAGCACATAGGCGCGTTCATCCTCGCTGAGCGCATGCCCTTTCGGGATACGGTGCCATTTCGCCAGACAGCCTCGGCAACAGGTACCGGTCGCATGCTGCGCCACGAAGATGGGGTGCCCTTTCATCGGCGTTTGCTTGCCATCGCGGGCAGGAAGTGCAGGGGCAAGACGCTGGATGATGAAGTCATCACCGTGCGACATAATCGTGTCCCAGCCTTTATCGAAAAGGTAGCGCAGCTCCTGCTCACGCAGGCGAAAGCGCCGTCGGAAATCAGACGCGGCCAGTGCCATCATCACACTATCCAGTCCGGTATAGCTCGTGCGCGAAGAACGGCACATGCAAGCACCTCCTGATGAACGTCAGCTCACTCACAGTATACCCGCGCCAACACGCTTCGACGCAAAGCCCCCAGCTTATCGCCCCCCGTAACCCCACGGTCACAACCGACTGTCCCCTATCACTTTCAGCATCGTGTTCTTGGGCTGTGTTCTTGGGCTGTGTTCTTGGGCTGTGTTCTTGGGCTGTGTTCTTGGGCTGTGTTCTTGGGCTGTGTTCTTGGGCTGTGTTCTTGGGCTGTGTTCTTGGGCTGTGTTCTTGGGCTGTGTTCTTGGGCTGTGTTCTTGGGCTGTGGGCTGTGGGCTGTGGGCTGTGGGCTGTGGGCTGTGGGCTGTGGGCTGTGGGCTGTGGGCTGTGGGCTGTGGGCTGTGGGCTGTGGGCTGTGGGCTGTGGGCTGTGGGCTGTGGGCTGTGGGCTGTGGGCTGTGGGCTGTCAGTAGTGCACTCCGAGCGGTCTAAATCCACAAGCAATCTCGACATATCAGCACGGTTCAATAGTCATTAAAGTGTGCAATTCATATCATGCCATTGCAGTCATGAAGGCATGCCGAGCCTGAGCGAGGTGAAAAAGGTCACCGCTTAGACACACTGATCCGGCGTCTATCAACAAAAACGCCCCCTTCAAAGAAGGAGGCGTTGAAAGTCAGCCCAACTCGCGATCAGAAGGTGTAGCGAACACCGAGATCTAGTGTGCTGGCATGGATGGTGCCGTAATCGTCATCGCCGTCCTCATCGGCAAGCAGCTTGCTGCTGATAGCGTTGTGGATGTATTCGTAGCGACCGAACAGCGCCAGGTTATCCGTAAAGGCATAGGACGCCCCCAGCCCCAGTGTCGGCGCCAGCGTCGTGCGACGCTCGTCATACTCGGTGTAGCCACCGAGGCTGTCATTATCACTGGATGTCAGCTTGGAGCGTGTCATCGCCAGACCTACGCTACCTTCCAGCTTGAATTTTTGGGTAATCGGCAGCGTTGCGATGGAGCGCAGCACCAATGCCTGAGAAGAAATTTTCAGGCCGCCAGTCTCAGAGAAAGTGGAGCTTTCATCGTTATAACTGGATTTGAAACGGCCCAGATCCTTATAACCCAGTTCGAAAGACCAGGTGTCATCCAACACATAGCCAGCACCGAAACCATAGCGGTTATGTTCCTGTTTGAAGGACTCCGTACCGCTGTAGTCTTCGTTTTCACTTTCGTAAAGTGAATTCAGACCATTGAAGTTGGAATGGGTGTAGTGACCAAACAGGTAAACATCCCCTGGTTTTGCAACCGCGGAACCTGTGGCAACAAGACCGGCCAGTGCCAGTGCTGATACAAGACGTTTCATCGAACCCCCTTGATTCGATCAGATCAATAAAAAAGTGCGCAGATGCGCGAGCATGGAAAGAGCAATGGGTGTGCGCGTGTTCGTTTCTGAGTAGAAATGGGCACAGCCTTACCTTAACGGTAAGGCTGTGCATTCAACCCGTTGAATTAACACTACATCCATTGCTTATCTATTACTTAATCGTCAAAAGGGGGGAATACATTAGCGTTGTGCTTGCTGGCGCTGCTGATGGCGTTTCTTAAGGTACTGGTAATCGGGATCGTGCTTTATCTGTTGGAGTGCTCGTTGGAATATCTGTGCGGAAGCCGCTTTGACAGGGTCTTCTTCTGCCAATGGACGCTCTTCGCCTGTTTCGGGGTCATATTTTCGCCCACCGCGGTGGCGGGCATAGCGACGCGAGCGGGTATAGCCCATCTGGATGAACTTGCGTGTCATGTCCATGCCGACGAAATCATCATGTGCTTTGTAATCGGCATAGCGTTGCAACAGAGCGGCGGCAGATTGCTCGGCAATGTCTGGCGTCTTAAAGCGCCATAGCGGCAACAGTTCACTCTTATAAGGTTCGATCGTCAGAACACCCCGTTCACCGTGTCCGATAGGGTAGCGCTCGGGGTGCTGACGATAGTTCAGGTCTGGGTCGATCTCCACGGTCACCTCCTCGTTGATCAAAACGACAGACGGAAAAAGCGCCGTCCGTCGCAATGTCGATCAGCAGGACAGTCGATAGCGCAATTCACTGGCCGCTTGACGCAGTGCGCTACGCACGGCGGGCACCTTGGCTAGCGGGTTCAATAGACCGAAATCATGTATCAGGCCGTTATAACGCACGCAGCTAACTTCGACACCGGCAAGGGCCAAAGCGCGGGCGTAGGCTTCTCCTTCATCGCGTAGTACGTCGAACTCGGCGGTCTGGATCAGTGCAGGAGGAAGACCGCTAAGCTGTTCTCGTGTGGCCTGCAAAGGAGACACAAGGTGCAAACGCCGCTGATCATGGCCGTCGAGATAGTTGTTCCAAAACCATTCCATCATTCCACGCGTTAGGAAATAACCATTTTCCCATTCCTGATAAGAGTGCGTGTCAAAACGCGCATCGGTGACTGGCCATAACAACAGCTGGCTGCTGATTTTGGGGCCGCCACGCGCCTTGGCCATCATGCAGACCACCGTAGCCATATTACCGCCAGCGCTGTTGCCCACTACGCTGATACGAGAAGTATCTAACCCTAGCATGTCACCGCTAGCAGCCACCCAGCAGGTCGCACTGTAGGCTTGTTCGATGGCCACCGGGAAGCGTGCCTCAGGTGAACGGCTGTAGTCGACAAACACGCAGGCGGCACCTGACAGTGTGACCAAATCACGAATCAGACGCTGGTGCGTAGGATAATCACCGAGCACCCAACCTCCGCCGTGAAAGAACATAAAGACGGGCAGTGCTACGGAGGCATGGGCGGGCGTAACGATGTACAGCGGCACTTCGCGGCCGTCTACGTCGATGACCTGTCGTTGCTGCGTTACGCCGTTGTCGATACTGCTCTGCTGCTGGAGCTCTTCCAGTACCTGACGTGCTTCTTCTGGCGTTAGGGATTCGAGAGGAGCCGCCCCGCTGTTGTTGAGCCGTTCAAGAAAGGCGAGTACATGGGGTTCCACTCCCTGCGATAGAGTCATCATGGCCGTTAGCTCTCCATTCGTAACAAGATGTCACTACTGAGTAACAGCCTAGCTGATCCACTACAGGCGTCGAGGAATTGTCGCCCCCATCGTCGCCTGTCTCGCTCAGCCCTGCATTAGCACGCGGGCATACTCTTCGCGGTCCAGATTGCCACCGCTCAGAATCACACCAACGCACCGTCCCTGCTGACGTTCGCGTTCGTGCAGCAGGCCAGCCAAGGCTGCCGCACCAGCACCTTCCGCCAGATTATGAGTCGCTTCATGGTAGAGACGCATTGCCTCAGCGATTTCATCATCGCTAACGCGGATCACGCGCGCTGCACCACGGCGAATTATATCGAACGCCACCGGATCTGGCTTGCGACAGGCAATACCGTCCGCAATGGTATCGGCGGTCTCAGTCGTCCGGATTTCACCGCATTCCATGCTCTGCGCATAGGCGTCGGCCCCTTCGGCCACCACACCTACGATTTCAGTATCCAGCCCCAACAGATCGCGAGTGCGGATCAACCCACAGATACCTGACCCCATGCCGATCGGCACATAGACCGTATCCAGCGGGGCCGCCTGTTCAAACAGTTCAAGCGCATAGGTAGCGACACCACGCACTAGATCCGGGTGAAACGACGGAACGCGCAGATAGCCCTCTTCTTCAGCAAGACGCGTGGCTTCTTGGCTAGCCTCATCAACGTCGCGCCCTTTGATGACGACGGTGGCTCCCTGCGCCCGCATAGCGGCGTTTTTCTCGCTTGAGTTGCCTTCTGGAACCACGATCGTCAGCGGGAACCCCGTCATTTGACTAGCGACGGCAATGCTCTGACCGTGGTTACCACGGGTAGCGGTCACTAAAGGCTGACCAACGGGCACCTTGGATGCCAGCACCGCCATATACGCGAGCCCACCGCGCAGTTTAAACGCGCCTACTGGCGAGTGGTTCTCGTGTTTGACCCATACCGTGCACCCCAAACGCTGGGCCAACAGCGGCCATGCGTACTGCGGCGTTGCGGGCATATGACGATGAATGAGATCGGCCGTCTGGCGAAGTTCAAGCAGCGTAAACATGGCATTTTCCTTTTAGGAGGTGACGCGGTGTTAGTGCCATGCTAGAAAATACGTATTGCATGAGTAAACATATATATTGCATGGGCAGCAATATCGTTATTCCAGAAAAGAATAATTCACACCAAGAGGCCGCCATGGCAGCGCAGCAAGCGATATGGATTCCAGACATTCGTCCATTCAGCCACCTCCCCACCTATCTGGGGCTGGTAGAGGCGATCGCCGCCGCCATCCGGTGCGGCGAACTGAAGGCTGGCGATCGCCTGCCCCCTCAGCGCCGTCTGGCGTGGGCCATGGATCTGAACCCAAGCACCACGCTTCAGGCCTATCGCGAGGCTTCGCGCCGCCATCTCATTTCAGGTGAGGTCGGCCGTGGTACCTACGTACTGGCCGATAGCCAAGAAGCGTCGCTGTTCCGGCTGCGCACGGCGACGGTCGCGGCCACCGAGCTGATTGACCTGACCACCAATGTGCCCATTCTTCCGCTGGAAGGTCACGACATGCGCGATACGCTGCACCATCTGGCCGATGACGCTGATGCACATTCGGGTTGGGCAAACTACCTGACCGATGCCGATGCGCTTCAGGGCGAACTGTTGTGCGCGCAGTGGATGCGCGAGGTACGCCAGATGGAAGTACCTCCGGATCAGTTCATGCTGTGCCCCGGTGCCCAGAAGGGCCTGCTGGCTGTATTGATGTCGTTCTGCCACGGAGGTGACCCCGTGCTGGTGGAGGCACTAACCGCCCCAGGAATCCGTTCGGGCTGCCGTCAGCTGCGTCTGCCATTGCACGATATCCGCATGGATAGCGAAGGCATCCTGCCCGAAGAGCTTGACCGTATGGCGCGTTCCACCGGAGCACGCGTGGCGTTGCTGACTCCTATCCTGCAAAACCCAACCGGAACCACCATGACCGTGCAGCGCCAGCACGCAATCGCCGAAGTGGTGGCGCATCACGACTTGCAGGTGATTGAAGATGATGTGTATGGCGGCCTAAGCGATGTACCCCCACTCACACGGCTGCTGGGACATCGCGGCATTCTGGTCAGCAGCCTGTCGAAAACGGTTGCACCGGGACTACGCTTTGGGTTCATTCACGCCCAACCGGAGCGATTAGCCCAGATCGACCCCGACACCCAGCTGACGCGCTGGGGCATGTCACCGCTTATGCTGGGCGTTGCGCGCCACTGGATCGAACACGGCATTGCTCAGCGCCACCTACGTCATCAGCGACAAGCCACAGCGCAGCGCTGGCAGCTGGCACAGCGCCTGCTCGGCCACGCTATGTTGATGGGCACCCAGCCATCGCCTCACATCTGGGTGCATAACGTAGGGCACCTACCTCAGCTGGCCCAGGCCTGCGAAGCACGCGGTGTCAAAGTCACCCCCGAAAACGTCTTCGCCATTCATCCTCATACTGAACAGGCCGTGCGCATCAGCCTGTCGGCGGCCCCCGATATGGAAACGCTGGAAAAAGCACTGCGGCTGATTGCACCGCTCTTTGCCCCACCAACAGCCTCATAAGCGAGCACGGATCTCCTTTCCGTCACCTGCCGCCCTTTCTGTTCAGGCATAAAAAAAGCCGTCTTCCTGAGGGAAGACGGCCTACGTCACAACCATAAGCGATACCGCTTACAGCATGACTTGCCCACCAATCTCGACCACGCGCCCCGACGGCAGATTAAACGCTCGAGCCGGGCTGCGTGCATTGCGGAACATCAGCTGGAACAGCCATTGCTGCCAGTGCAGGATACCGTTCTGGCACAGCGGCACCTCACGGCCGACAAACCAGCTGGCCTTGTCGGGGTCGATACCGGCAACGCAGCTGTGACATTCCTTCAGCGCCAGCGGTACGTCCGTGCACTCCATGAAACCGAAGTGCAGCACCAGTCGGCTGACCCCGCTGCCCAGATAACGCGCTTCGCAGCGTCTGTCCGCAGGCACGTGAGGCACCTCGTCCGTAATCACGGTCAGCAGCAGCACCTGTTCATGCAACACCTTGTTGAATTCAAGGTTCTGGCGCAGCGCAGAGGGCGTGCCGTTGAAGCGACCACACAGATAGATTGCACAGCCTTTGATGCGCGCCGGCGGATGCTGCTTCAGCGCATGGATCAGTTCGTCCATGCTCGGCTCGCCATCCTGTTGCGCCCGTTCGAGGCGCATGCGGCCACGACGCCATGTATCCATGGTAATGAACACCACGATGGCAATAACGACTGGCACAGCGCCGCCGTGGAAGAACTTGGTCAGGTTGGCGTAGAACAGCGCCACATCAACGACCAAAAACGCCAACACCAGCGGCAACCCACACCAGATTGGCCAACGCCAGTGCTTCAGCACGATCAGGACCATCAGGCAGCTGGTAATCACCATCGTACCGGTAACCGCCACCCCATAAGCCGCCGCTAGACGCGCCGAACTCTGGAACAGCGTAATCAGCAACAGCACGCCCACCATCACCGTCCAGTTTACGGCCGGCATGTAGATCTGGCTCATGGCATGGTTGGAGGTGTGGCGAATGCGCAAACGCGGCAAATAGCCCAGACGAACCGCCTGCTGGGTCAGTGAGAACGCCGCCGTGATTACCGCCTGAGAGGCGATGACCGTTGCCATCGACGCCAGAATAACCAGCGGCAACAGCAGCCAATCCGGCGCCATCAGAAAGAACGGGTTGCGCAGTGCATCGCCGTTGATCGTCAGCAACGCCCCTTGCCCGAAATAGTTCAAGATCAGGGCGGGCATGGCGACCCACGTCCAAGCACGGATGATCGCCGGACGCCCAAAATGCCCCAGATCAGCGTACAGCGCTTCCGCCCCGGTCAGTACCAGCGTGACCGCGGAAAAGACCGTGATGCCGACACCCGGATTATGATGAAAGAACGTCAGCGCCCACCACGGGTTGACCGCTTCCAGCACGGCCGGTGCCTTGAGGATATTGATCAGCCCAAGTACACCCAGCGTCAGGAACCACAGCAGCATGACCGGGCCAAACAGCTTGCCGATCCGCTCTGTACCGAATCGCTGAAGGGTGAACAGCCCAAGGATGATGACAACCGAAATCGGCACCACCTTATCGTCTAGATGCGGATAGGCCAGTTCCAGCCCTTCGATGGACGACAGTACGGATACCGCCGGCGTAATCATGCTATCGCCATACAGCAACGCTGCACCGAGCAACCCCAGCGTCACCAGCAGGCCGCGCCTGCGCGTGCCGGGTTTCACATAGCGACGTGCCAGCGCCATCAGCGACAGCACCCCGCCTTCACCCTGGTTGTCGGCGCGCGTGACCAGCATCACGTACTTGACGCTGACCACCCAGATCATCGACCACAGTAGCAGCGACAGCACGCCCCTGATGCTATCGGGCGACACAGTCACGCCATAGCCACCGATGAAGATTTCCTTGAACGCATAGAGCGGACTGGTCCCGATATCCCCGAGGACAACGCCTACGGCAGCGACCACAAGCCCTGTGCTCACCTTGCGCGCAGCGTTCATCGCGGGAGCGGATTCTGTTGATACCAGAGAGGACATTGAATTCACGACCAACGGTTGAGGATGATGAGTTGCGCAAATTACGCTTCTCATGCGGCAGGTGGAATAGCTCGCCCCCTACTAAAGACACATTTTTACGCATTTTTTACGCATGCGACGGCGGGCGTTCACTGTTCCAAAAAGGATACTCACCTCAATGAGTGCCAACTTACCGTTATGCGCCCCCGAGGCCTTTGCTCGCAAGACATTTAGCAAGCATGAACGGATATGCACACGACAGATACGACAGCGCCGCCACGGCATGCGTAATGCAGTGGCGGCGCAGGGACATTGCGCTAGGCAGGCAGTGCGGTTATTTCGACTGGGTGAACAGCCAGTCACGCACGGCAGGAATGCGGTATGCGATCGGCCATGTCCAGACGTGGCCACTGGCGGCCGACGTGACATTGGCCGGAATCACTGTGCCTTTTTCGAAGCTGGTGAAGTACATGTTGCTGTTCGACCCCTCTTTCAGCATCGCAGCAGCGGCAGTAGCGAACTCTTGATCGCTTGAGCGTCCGTTCCACGTGGCTCGGGTCACCTTAGCGCCGTTTTGCTCCCACTTGGCGACCAGACTGTTCATTCCCGGCCACGCCTTGTCATCATCCTGAGATACGATGATCCACAATTTCTTGTCCGCCATGCTGGCCACAACCTCAGGGTCCCACTGTCCCGCTACTAACAGCGTGGCAGCAAACAGTTTTGGGTACTTCAGGTTCATCGCAATGGACGCCATGCAGCCTCCCGACTGCCCGGTCGTGTACAGGCGATGGCTATCAATGCGGTAGCGGTGGGTCAGCGATTTAACCAGACGCGCCGTAACGTCGACATAGTCGCTGGTCTGGAACGCATCGTTCGCCAGTCCGACCGGATACTGCGGTGCCAGTACGAAGGCCGGATGACGCGCCTGATCTTCGGGGCCAGCGAACGATACGGCCCCAAGCCCCTGCTCTAGCGTGCGCAGCGGGTTGGTGCCCGTGACACCGTAATCATGCATGAACAGCACCAGCGGGTAGCGCTTGTGCGGATCGTAATTTTTGGGAATGTACAGATTGTAGGTCAGCGACAGGCCCGTCTCGGCATCGACATAGGTGAATTGACGGAAATCATCGACGATCTGATTGATCTGACGCGTGTTGATTAACGGCTGGGCACTGGCAGCAATGGATGACCCGTTAGCCGCGGTCAAGGCTTGGGTCTGACTCACCACGACCGTTGCGGGCTGCTCGACATCCGGCGCGAAGATGACGCTTTCACTGTCGTCAGGGTCCAGTTCCAGCACCACATAGCGCCCGTCATGGCCCTGTGCGGCACGCTCAGGCCTGTCGTTCACATAGGCTCGAACGATATGGCGATTGGTCACGCTCCACAGTGCCGCATCGACATCGGCATTCCTGAGCGGCGTATCGTATTCGATGATCGCGGCGGTCGTGCGCTGGCTACGGCCAAATACGTCGGTGACGGCCGTCACCTCGCGCACATGCTGATCGCGAAATACCGTTGAGTTGATGATAGGGCCTCCCTGCTGTGCCGCCTGCGCGGGCATGCCGCCCAGCGTCAGCGCTCCCAGCAGACAGGCGGCCAGTACCGCCTTCAGATGACGATGCTCTGAAACGGGTGCTGACATAATCACTTCTTTCATCATTGAAGCCTCTCTATGGCGTAATGTCATTAACCTACCGCCCAATAGCAGTGGATGACTTACAGTCTAATGGTCAAATGAGGAATCAATTATGGTGCAACCGATAGTGCGCAGTGTCATCGCCATACTTACATCGTTGATATGCACGGCAGCCGTAGCCCAGCAAGCGACAGACGACGATACTCAGGCGCTGCGCGATCAGACGCGTCAGCTGATGGAACAGCAGGACTATGCGCAGGCGCTTAAGATTACTCGCGCTGCGGCAGCTAACGGCAATGTCGAAGCGCTCGCTATCCTCGGCCAAATGTACATGAGCGGCTCGCAGGGCGTGCCTCAAGATTACGCCCGTGCCCGCTGCTACTTCCGCCAAGCCGCAGCAAAGGGCAATGCCAGCGGACTGTTCAATCTGGGGCTGATGTACTGGCAAGGGCTAGGCGTAGCCAAACGACAGGAAAAGGCGCTGACGTATTTCGAAGCAGCGCGCAAAGCAGGGCACATGAAAGCCGGCCGCTATATTGGCCTCTATCATGAACAGCATGGTAATGACGCTCTGGCCGTGGAGGACTATCGACAAGCAGCGCAGGCTGGCGATATCACCAGCCAATACTATCTGGGACGCGCCTACGAACTCGGCAAGGGCATCCCTCGTGACTACGCACAGGCAATGGCGTGGTATACCCAATCGGCCACCCGAGGCGACAGCGTTGCCTCGGACGGTATGGTAGGACTGGCGTCGCTCTACGAACATGGCGAAGGCGTGCCCACCGATCTAACCCACGCTAAGGCACTGTACGAACAAGCGGCACAGCTGGGCAACGCCAATGCGCAGGCCGCACTGAAACGCCTTGCGGCCCAAACGCCCTGACTCGCTCGCGTTCATCCCGGGCGCCCCGATGCACGGCCAGCGGTCTCTTTCCAGCCGCCACCTAAAAGATCAGTGCTTCTATGACACGGTAGAAGCCTGGCGCTGGTGATACGGCTCGGCGGGCGCCCACTCATCCCCCCGCAACTCGCGGTCGTCGTACGCCACAATGCCTTGATAATGATGATCCCGGTCCTCGACATACAGCTTGCCGACAATGGCTTCTGCTACCGTGCGTGCCGCCTGACTAATACCGGGAATCAGACCAATCACATGTCCGTTGCTTAGGTGTGCCGGATGGCAGAAGCAGTAGACATTCGATATCGCGGCGGGGGCTTGTGCGCTGCGCGGCTGAAACGAAAAGTCATCATTGAGATAAGGGTATTCGGTCAACTGTTCATGCTGCTGATCGGGTGTCGGCTGGAAGGCGTCCCCCCAACGTTTGATATGCGGTACTAGGGCTGAAAATGCAGGCTGGGCCGCCCAGTCGAGCCGATATCCGGTTGCCAGAATCACATGGTCGACGGCGATATCCCCTTTCGGGGTGTGCACCAGAACGTCATGCTGGCGCGGCCGGATACGCGTTACGGGACTGCTGAAGTTGAACCACACATTGTCGTGCCGCGAGACGCGCAGTGTGCTGCCATGCGGCGGCGCAATCTGCTCGGTCAGCAGCGCATGCTCAAGCTGCCACTTCCAAGCATCCGGCAGTGCTGCGTAGCCCTGTCGGAAGCCGGGGTTACTGACCCCTTTGGTGCGGTTGAAGCGCGGAAAGTCAGGGCGTCGAATCAGAATCTCCACCTCACTGGCTCCCGCTTCCAGCGACGTTGCAGCGGCATCCATCGCGGAGGCACTGCCACCGACCACGGCCACCCGCTTCCCCTTCAAGGCCGCATAGTCCGGCGGTGCCGAGGTGTGCGACCAGTAGCGCTGCGGCACATCACGCACAACATCGGGTAGCGACGGGCCGCCAAAGGCATCCATCCCCAATGCCAGTACCACATGGCGTGCCATCACAGTATGCCGTTCACCGCGATGGCTCAGCGTTAGCGCCGTCACGCCATCATCACGCGGTACCAGCGAGATCAGCTCATGCTCGTTGCGCACATCAAGCGTCAGCACCCGCCGATACCAGCGCAGATAATCCATCCATTGCAGACGCGGAATCTTGTCGAGTGCATCCCATGCTTCGCGGCCAAACTGGGCTTCATACCAAGCTCGAAACGTCAGCGAAGGAAGCCCCAGCGCTGGCCCGGTAAGGTGCTTGGGAGAGCGCAGGGTTTCCATGCGCGCAATAGTGGCCCACGGCCCTTCATAATCACGAGCGGCTCTGTCGTACAGCACGGCGTGAACACCCTGTAACTGCAGCGCCGCGGCAGCGGCCAGTCCCGCCATGCCGGCCCCGATCACCACGACGTCCTGAACGGGCTGTCCATCACGCTGCACGCGAGGGGTCCAGCGGCCGGCTGGCAGAGCCAGCCACTCCAGATCCTGCTGTAGGCGGGCCTCCAGTGCGGGAAGCCCACTCGGCGGTGCAGAGGAATGAGGCATGCGTGCTCCTTCATTTCAGTGTCAGCGTGTCGGGTTATCCTTGAGGAATAGCATTTATATTCCCGACAATGCCAATAACCTTTTTGCCTAGGCTAATAATCCCTTTCTTTTTGTCCCGGCCAATGCACTAGCCGCTACTGATAGGAAAACGTGACGCCCGCCAGCGCATTGGCCGTGCCGCCCTTCAAGTCCCCCGTGCGGACATAGCGCACGCGTAGCGGCACCGTAACAGAAGCACCATCACCACTCACATCAGTAATCTTAAACTGGTGGACAGCCCCTTCGGAGCTGTCATCGGGCCCCAGTTCGAGCGGTACGTCGCTGTCACCGTACAGCACCTGAACCCCGACGCCACCACCAGTCGAATCGCTGCTCAGTGACACCACCTGCGAAGTATTGGCAAGATTCGACTGGTCCGACACCGTGGCATTCAGATGCACCTGATCGTCACAGGTCAGCCCGATCGGAACCTCCTTCGCCGCCGACACACTGCCAACGCTGGGCAGATCGCTGGGGGTAACCGTACCGAGATCGACGTTCTGCTGGACCGAACCGACCGTGCAGGCACGGGCCTTGATGGTTAGCGTGGTCGACGAAATATCAATCGTGGAGGTTTTCTCGGTTCCTACCTGATCTTTGGCGCTCACATAGGCGATGGACTGTGCGGGAATGACATAGGTGCCGCTCTGTAAATGGCCGGTCGTCTTCACGAATGTGATATGAGCGTTGAAGCCAATGGTATACAGCACCAGCTGTAGCAGCTTACGACTGAAAGACTGGTTGGCACTGCTGCCCATTGGGGTGTAGGCCGTCGCATGAGTATCTTTAATGCCAACGATATAACCAATGCCGGGCACTCCGGTGTCAAAGACGGAATAGCTCACACCGTTCCAAGTCGTCGTCAAGGGTAAAGGGGCCTTCACTGGCCATATCCATGACTCATCGCACTGCCCCAACACGACAAGCGCAGGCCCGCAGGAAAACATGTTCCATTCACTGCCAGTGGTCACCCAGTCATCGGCGATCAGCCCCCCTAACTCGGCGCTGTCACTGGGACCTGAGTAGCTTTTGGGGGCGGGAGTCAGCGTCAGCGGGTCCTGAACCGTGACCCATGCGCTGGCAGCCCCCGACCATACGGCAAGACACAGCGCCAAGACACCCGCCAGACAGCGCCATCCGGCGTGATTGCAATGTCGATGCTTGTCCATCCAACTGTCCTTACTATTCATATTCAATGGCGAAATCGACCACGGCATCTGCCTGACCCGGCTGCAGTACGGTATCCGTCGCCACATAGCGCGCGGTGAAAGTCAGCGTATTGGTAATATCCGGCAGCAGCGCATAGGCACTGCTGGGTTGATTCAGTCCCACTAGCGTTCCCTGTGCATCTCGCAGCTGAATGCCCAACCCGCTTGCCCCGCCTTCGCTCAGCGCTAACACCTGGCTGTCCTGCGTGCTGGCGGTGCCTGAAAAGGTCACTCGTGCCTTAGCGGTTGCGCTGTTGCACTTGGCAATACCGATAGTGAAGAGCGTCGGCTCGAAGACATCCCCGATCTGATAACGCGCCTTACCCAACAGGGCGCTCTTCATCGGCACCGTCATTTCCTGCGCCGCACTGCTCAGCTCGCACGTGTTCACCTTGACGTTTCCAGTGACACGAATCAGTACGTCAGCCGCCTCGACGGGCACAGTGACAACGGTCAGGGCCAGCAGCCCCCATAGCCATCGCTTCATGGTGCACACTCCGACGTAATGTAGGTCAAGGGGTCTTCCAGCACGGATTCAGGCAGCAGATAGTCGATATGGCACTGTTGATCCTCCGCGTCTCCCCACCGTACCCACAAGCGACCGCGCAGCGGCAGGCCCGCCATATATGCCTGGCTGTGGTCATCGACGATTCCTTCGGACACCGTACGCGGATCGCTGCGCCGCGGCACCAGCGTCACGGTTGCCCCAAAAGGCACAGGCTGCCCCCCCGGCTGCCGTAGGGTGATCAGGCTGCGCATGCCCGTGCGGACATCAAACTCGGCACGCACCAGTGCTCCTCGCGTCGGTACCACGTGCGTCACGGCATCAGTCAGTTCGACGTTGTTGTGCAGGGTGTTGATATCCAGTGCTACACGATTGCGACGATAGAGAGAGGCATACGGCACGATGGCATACCCCCGGCTGTCGGTGGTCAGGCCGCTGTTGTCTTCGATCTTCACGTGCTGTGCACCGGGCGCCTTGACCAAAATGTTGGCATCGCCCAGCTGCCGCCCCAGCGTCAGGCCATCGCGGTGCGCTACGGCGCTTCCGCGCAGCACATAACTGATCTGCCGGCTGTCACGGTCGTAGCTGTACCCCAGTTGGCTTTCTGCCAGCGCACCGTGATAGTCCAGACTAACCCCACCGTTATAGCCATTGCCCTGATTGGCATAGGATTGGCGCACGCTGTAGCCCAGATTGTTATCCGCCAGCGCCGTGCCGGACAGGATCGCACTGTGGTTCATGCGCCCATCATCATCGCGGGTCGTGGTCCACGACAGCCACGGAGAGGAATCTCCAGGCCTACCGCCCAGCCGCCCAATCGGATACGACAGCGACACGGTGTACAGCTGGTTGTCGCGCGCACTCCATGCGCTGCGGCTATCACTGAAGGCCAATGAGTAGTTGAGCGACCCCACGCTGTCCGAGTACCCCATCTGCCACAGTCGGTTCTTACGTTCCATGTGCCAGTAGGCTTCTTCGCTACCGCTGATAAATAGCGTCCCTGCGCCGGGAATGCGTTGGGAAACACTCAGCTGAATGCGTGAGCGGCGCGAGTGATGCAGATTGTAGTAATCGAGCGCATCGGCGACCCAAGCGGGGTCTCGTTCGCGGCGCTGCTCGTCGTCGAGCACGACCCCGCCGCTCATATGGCGATTGGCGGTCTGATCAAGGGTATAGAACCCTTTTGAGGAATAGCGATAGCCCAACAGCTGAAAGGTCGTGCCCAGCTCGTTAAGTGATTTGGAATACAGGAATGACCACGACTGCCCACTGTGCTCGGAACCGTCCACCAGCTCGCTGTGCGCCTGTGTACCGCTCACCGAAAAGGCCCCGAATTCGCCCATGTTCTGGCCCCAGCCCAGCGCCAGCGCCCGGTAGCGATCGGCGTACTGCGCGCCGCCGAAGACCGTCATGCCATGCGGCAGTCCATAGATCAGCGA
Source organism: Zymobacter palmae (assembly GCF_003610015.1). Classification (NCBI taxonomy): domain Bacteria; kingdom Pseudomonadati; phylum Pseudomonadota; class Gammaproteobacteria; order Oceanospirillales; family Halomonadaceae; genus Zymobacter; species Zymobacter palmae. Next base: position 741,429 of record NZ_AP018933.1, on the reverse strand, counting down.
CGCCTGCCCAAACGAAGGACTGCTCTGATCGGTATTGCCACGCAAGCGCCCCGCCGTCACGGCGTACTTGATACGCCCTTGACGCTGTAGGATCGGCACTGCTGAATAAGGGATAATGAAGGAGTGCGTTTCACCATCATTTTCCTGCACGCTGACGGTCAGGTCGCCACTGCTGCTGGCCGGGTACAGGTCAGTGATCTCGAACGGTCCCGGAGCCACACTGCTTTCGTAGACGACATAGCCGTTCTGGCGCACCGTCACTCGTGCATTACTGCGGGCAATGCCCCTCACCGTGGGCGCATAGCCACGTCGACTGTCAGGCAGGGCGCTATCATCGGACGCCAGCTGAACCCCTTTGAACCCCAACCCGTCGAACACGTCCGCCGGAGAGAAACTTTCCCCCACGACAAGATCGCTTTCCCACGCGGGCAGCGGCATCTCCATAAAGGTCTTGATATGGGTCCACTGCGACCCCGACCGCCCATGACGCCACGTCATGTCATCGTGAAAGCGCAGTGCGCCCACATTGATACGGTTCTGAAGGGTGAGGAAATAGTCATCGTAGCGGTAGTCGCCGCGCTGATGCGCACCGTTGAACGAGTAGCTGACCATGGCCGCATTGATGCCATCATCCCACTCCTGCGGCGATACATAGCCACGCGGACGATGCGCCAACGAGGCCTGCGGCAGAGTGATATCGAGCCGCTGATGGCCCGCCTCGAAGCTGCCGCCCGCCTCGGGCACATACTGCTTCAGCGACACGCACGCCATAGATGACATCTCTGCAGCGGGCCAGACATCTTCACGCAGCCCGAACTGCGCCACCACTGACGCGGGCAGACACACGTCCATATCCCCCACACCCAGCAGTAGCGGCAGATAGCGCGGTTCATCTCGACGCAGCGTACTCAGTGGCGCGAAGGTCAGGTCGTAGGGCGCCAGATAGTGCTGATTGACGTACACCATCACCCGGTAGCGCCCGGGAGGAATAACGGCCCCTTGCTCGATGGGCGTCAGATCGGCCACGGCCCCACTGTCACCGGCAAGAAAGGCCGGATTGAACACCGGCGCCGCATGCCCCAAGGCAGGCCATAGCACCGCGACGGCGGCGATGCGGATTAACCATGGCGTGTCGTTGTTCGTTTTTCTCTGCTGGCGCGGCCGTCCGTGGCCCTGTCGCACAACGCCAGGCGATTCATATGTCATGATCGACTGCCACACAGCGCTGGCGCTCAGCGGCATGCGTACCCCATACGGCTGACGGCCCAGCGATGACCGTTCTGACCGCCACGCCCTGCATCCTTGCAGGCCGCTTCCATCCGGCGATCACCCCTTGGGCGCAGCCATCCGCTGCGCCAATGACTCCGCCTACGGCAGCGTCTTTTGCTGCACGCGCGTCACCGCGCCATAGTCATTAATGGTCTGAAACGCTACCGTATGAGACGTCGCACTATCCGGCAACGATGCCGTGCCCTTAGGCGGCACCATCACACTGGCCGCATCACGGCTATCAAGACGCACATTAACCATCGTTATGTAATAAGGCGTCGGATTATGTGCCACGATAGCCCCTTGCTCACGCGCAAGCGCCAGCATCGACTGCGCATCATCAGCACTTGGCTGAAGCCCCTCGGGACGATAGAACAGTTTAATTCGACTGGTGAACGACAGCTGCAAGGTGCTCTGATCAGCAGGCCGATTCTGATCGCGTGCAGGTATTGCCTTGACGCTGATCCAGTAGGCCGTCTCACGGTCAGCAGGCAGCGGCGCCCCCACGTGAATCAAGCGCAGCGTGTTCTCGCTGCCCGGTTTGATAACAAACAGCGGTGGCGTCACCGCGAAATCACCGCTGCGCTTGCCGTCGATATCTTCGATCCACGACTGTAATAGAAAGACATGTTGCGTATCGCTGTTGATAACGGGCAGCGACGCTTGGCGCTCGCTGGCGTTGTAAACCAACCGCGTAGCCCCCAGTGCCACCCCGCCGGCATGTGCCGACGCATTCAGCCCCGCGACGGCCATCACCACCGCACCCGCTGACAGCGCAGCCCGGCGGCACAGATCACGTCCCTTTGCTATTGGCATGACATCCCCTCCCCACTTACGGCTATCGCGACCAACGCGCGCCGATGAATGACGCAAGAAGATGCCGGTGTTACCACCGACATCTCTGCGCCCACAGATTTAACTCATTGCCATGTGCGCCTGACAGGCATCAGGAATAGGTAATGTTGAAGTTGGCGGTCGCGCTGGCATCCCCCGCGGTAGCCGCGTCAGAGGTGCCGTAGAAACTGGCGTTGAAGTCCAGCTCGTTGCTGCCATTGTTAAGCGAGAAGGTGCTTGACGGCGTGCCAAGCGTCACAGCGGTACCCGTGCTGTCGAAGATCTGGATACCTACACCGGTCGCAGCGCTACTGCCTTCGCCGGCCTGAAGTACGTTGGTGTAGCCTGTAGCAGCCGTACCGGTGAACGATACCGCTGCAGATTTATAGGTGCTGGTATCGCAGTCGCCTAGCATGATCTTGAAGGGAATGCGACTAGAAGACAGCGCATTCTTAGTCAGCTTGGCCGTACGCACCTGACCCAGCTGGACTTCCTGATTGACACTGTTGGCATCCACCGCGCAGGCCGCATTGACCGCCGTGCCCACGAAATGGATTTTGCCGCCCGGTGCCGTCTGCGATGCAGCGGGCGTGTCCGCTGCAGAAGCCGCCAACGGCAGCACGCCTGCCAGCGCAACCGCGCCCAGCCATGCGATTCTTTTCATCGTTATGCTCCTGACATTCATGGTGCCCTCTTGAAGAGGGTCACATCCTTGTTCATGACAAACAAACGCCCACCCTCCGGGCTTAAACGTGCTCAGAAGCCCGGAAGCAGCAGGCGATTGAAGTATTGGTCAGGCTGACAAAATTGCAAAATTTCGACTAATTTTGTGCACGTTCACAGCTATAGAAAGATATTAACGTCAGAATATCTCTGCACACTCGGCGGATGACTCACGGTAGCCTCTTGTATTTCCGCCTGTTTGCGATAGACACATTGAGTTGACCTCAGCATAACGACGGCCCCACGCCCCCATAAAACGTGCAAGCAAGGGCTGTCCTGCATGCTCACGCAGCCCTTGGATCATCAACGACTAGGCTACCGCCCCCCACAACACACCATGTCTTATCAGGAAAACCGATCGGAACACGCCTGTGCCGCAGAAGGGATTGAGGAGGGAAAATGGATATACAGAACACGAGAAAGGATAAAAGCCGCCCCATAATATCGGGCAAGTCACGATAATTATTTATTCAGAACGCTTACATAACACGCGCCATTATCGCAAGATAACAACGCATCCATAATTCTTATCAGCAAGACTTATATTTTCTTATGAAAGTGCAATCAATGCCGCTTGAACCGCGGACTCTTCTTTTGAACAAGCACATTCAACATCTAGCAATAAAAGATGAAAAACACGTACTTTCAATTACCTACACGACATTACTATCAGCCAATAACCACACCGGCCTTCAGCCTTGATGACGCCATTGAACATGGCCGTTTCACAATCAGCATGAAATCGTGATCAAACTCCAGCGCAGGAACCGCTTATATCTGTTATGCGTCTTACTACCGGCTGCTCGAAAACATACTGCGAACATCGCCAGTATCTTTCCAAGCAGCGCACCGCCTGTGAAAGAGCAAACCGATGACCCACGCTTGCCGTGCTTCACAGGCGATCCTGTATCCGTTCAAAGGGGTATGTATGACGACATCAACGACGACGAACGCAACGACACAGCCTTCACATTGGACGCGCGAGACCGCCGCCAGAATCCAAGCCAGTTCGACCAACACCTTTCCGCCCTTCAACTTGGCGAAGGTGCTGCCCTTGATGCCCGGCTACCATGTCTGGGACAGCTGGTTCGTTATGACGGAAGCCGGGCAGATTGCCAGCGTCAAAGGGTTTAAGGTGCTGATCGCACTGGTACGCCCCGTCGAGGATAACGAAAGCGCCAATGCCCGCATCGCATACTTCTACTCGGCCGATGGTGAACACTACACTCCCGGTGGTTTCCTGTTCGAAAGCAAGCTGTACGATGACTGCCAGGAATGGAGCGGCTCGACGGTGCTGCGCGACGACGGCCGCCTGCAGACGTTCTATACGCTGGCCCAGAGCGTTGAACTGAACGGCAACTGGCAAACCCGCCAACGCTTCGCCACCGCGCTTCAGCCCCTTAGCAGCACCGGCGGCAAACTGATCATCAGCGCCCCGACCTATCATGACGTACTGGCCGAACCCGATGGTGTTTATTACGAAACAGCGGAACAGGCCAGCCTGCGCGAGTCCCACTACCCAACGGCCCATGACCGCAGCCTTGGCTCTGACCAGAGCGAAAACAGCTGCTTCCGCGATCCGCACAAGTACGTCGATCCGCATACTGGCAAACACTATCTGCTGTTCGAAGCGAACACTGCCACAGCCCTCTGTCCGGCAGGCAGCGTCAAGCGCGACTACATCGGCAGCAATGACTTCGAACCGGACTACCAACCCACCATCGATGACCTTAAGGCCAACGGTTGCGTCGGTGTACTCGAATTGCAGGATGAAGACTGCACCCACGGTGAGTTCCTGCCCCCGTGGCTGACCGCCAACCTCGTGACTGATGAGATCGAGCGCATCAACATCATCGACCACGATGACCACGTGTACCTATTTGTGGTCGGGCACGGCAACAAGAACACCTTGGTGACGCACTACCCCGCCCTGTCCAACCGCGACTACCTGCTGGGCTTCCGTGCCGACCACTTCCTCGGCTCCCTGACCCCGCTCAATGACTCCGGCGTCGTCGTACAGCAGAAATCGCTAGGGGCCCCCTATCAAGGGCAGGAGCAGAACACACAGTACGTCTACAGCTGGATGCTGATTCCCACGCACAATCCCGACGTATTCGACTGTATCAGCTACGCTAACTACTCGTTTGATACCGCAACGGGGCAGAGCAAGGCGGTCAAGACGGCCGGTCCTACGGTGCAGGTATGGCTGAAAGGGTTGGAAAGCCGCGTAGTCGGCATGAAATACACGATCCTGCCCCTGCCCGATAGCGCAGAGAAAAGCACACGGGATAGCATGGAAAGCATCACCACGGCATAGTGGTTACACACCGTTTAAGCAACGCCATATCAATAAAACGCGAGCCAACCAGAGCGGTTGGCTCGCGTTTACCTACCCCAAGCGATATCCTATTTTTCCATCAAAGAACAGGAGTTCCATACGATGAAATCAATCAAAGGCATCGCGAGCGCCCTCGGTATCGCGGCCGCACTGGCGGCAAGCGGCGTACAGGCCGTAAGCCTGCAGGACTCCCTTTCCGGAGCACTTGGCCAGCTCGGCCAAACACAAAGCAACACATCATCGGCCACCACGTCGGCCTCAACCACCGCCACGGCGGGAAGCGCCCTGACAGGGCTGCTGAACGGTAACAACCAGACACTGAGCTCCGGCACCATGAGCAACGCCACCGGCGTACTGCAATACTGCATGCAGCAGAAACTGGTATCGGCCACCAATGCCGAAAACGTCAAGACGCAGCTAATGAACAAACTGGGCCTGACAGGCACGCAGGAACAGGAGCAGCAGACCGACTATACCCAAGGGCTGGCGGGTATTCTTAATACCAGTAACGGACAACAGATCAATCTGGACAGCCTCAAGAACACTCCTGTTGCCAAGAAAGCTCGAACAAAAGCGTGTGATATCATCCTGAAGCAGGGCAAGAACTTCATTAATTGAGCATGTGATAACAAGAAGGCCTATATCCTGAATGATATAGGCCTTCTTATATAAAGGAGCGTGGATATCGTACCAAGACACCACAAGAGTGCCTTGCTATTGATACTCCTTCGCCTTTATAGCCGTATCGCCTTGATCACCAGATCGGTTGCTGCCGAGAATAACTCACGGCAAGCCCATAGCGTGGGCGTTTCGTGCCCTTATCAAGGCAAGCAACAATACCGGCAAAAGATACGGGCACACCTCGGCACACCAAGGCGCTATCGGGTTAGATTAGGGTCGTACGATCTTTCACCACGTCTTATTGGTCAGGTCGATATGGCACGCCTTCGCAATCCGATCGGCCGCATTGCGAGCCCCCGCCGAGGATACGGTCATGCTGAGAGGCTCCCCATCCAGCTTGACCCCCATGGTGATCGGCCCCTTGGCATTGCGCACCATATAGAGCGCCCGCACCGCATCCTTTTCACGCTGGGATTCCACCCCCACATAGTGACTGTTACGGCGCACGATCTCCGTCGGCCCGAAATCGAGCGTTTCCTGACCGACCTTCAAGCGCATGGCAGAACTCAGATCAGAATTGAGCTCTTCATCCGCCCGCTCCTCATACTCTTCGATCAAGGACACCGACAGCGTATCGTCTTCACAGTCAAAGATGATGGACTGATCGCTGTCGTCGTCACTGGTGATGAACCCCTCTTCCTTATCAGAGAACGCTGAAGGATCCAGACTGACCATCCATTCCGCATTCGCATGCACGGATAAAGACGCCAGCACGGCCAAAGTCGCTAATTTCAATTTCATGAATATCCCCTATTCGTGAATGGTAACGGACCCACGCCTAACAGCAGTGGCGGACCCGCTAAATAAAGATGACGCAGCCTTCACGGCCTGATTGTTCGTGATCCACAGGACAGGACGTACACATGTCCACATAATATCGGCACGCGCAATGCCGCCCGCATATGGACATAAAGAGAAACACTCCAGAAGCCTACAGATCCTTATAGATCAGACTCTTGGCGATCGCGCCCGATCATATACGGCTTGAAGACTCACTGCAAAAAGCCAGAGAGCCTACGGCCTGTAACACTGCGGCTATTGTTAGCGGCTATACAAGCAAGAGGGGATGATTCATGTTCTGCAGACATTCGGCCTCAATGATCAGCAACGACTGGGACGGATGCATGAGGAGTATGGAGGTTCGTGGATGAGAGAAATGCAGAATGTAAGCAGCACGAAGGGATTTATGTGAAGGCGCAAAGGACTGAGGGGAAAGATGGCGCTGTAAAATATTAAACGGCAGGAAAAACAAAGGGGTTCAGATGGCTCCCCTGACTGGACTCGAACCTGCGACCCAATGATTAACAGCCACACTAGAACTCAACATATAACAGCATTGCTTGTATTTAGCAAAATAAAAAGGCACTTATACCACCATATAAGTGCCAAAATATCTCGATCTATTGCCGTATAAAACGCATTATTTCATTGTAACTCTCTCTTGCTTCAGAGTCTAATTTTATATTGTTAGACATTATTTTTGAACACAGATTGTATAGATTGCCTTTTTTATCTTTTGTAATTTCCAGCATAGATTCCAAATAACTTTTATTATAATTATGGTTTTTTATCGCAGAATAATACCAACCTATTGCACTGCTAATAATATTTTCATCTTTATATCCATCTTGATTACAAAGCAATCCATATAAGTTTGCAATGGTAAACTCTGCATTTGTTAATGTCTTACTCCTTTTCCCATCGTTATATGCTTTTTTTGCATAATCTATGGCGTCAAATATATGACGGGGATCTTTTACTATTTTGCCCATTGCTTTGGCTCTTTGTAGCCAGTAATCAGGATCATGACTCAAAATTGGCTGCAAATCTTCGTAAAGTTTTATTAAAAGCCTTCCGGCACCTCTTTCTCTTGAAAAAAACTGGTTGACAGTATCAAACATAATGAGTTTCTTTCCAACTTCTTCAAGTTGTTTATTTTTATAAAAATGAGAGATCATTTCGATCATAACTTCTGACAATTCATTATCTTTCAGACTATCCGTCATATAGTCTTTAATTATACTAAATAGCCAAGTCTTGGAATTTGATACCAGTTTAAATTTAGATTTGTGGTTTTCTTCTTCTTTTGTCGTTTCTATAATTTCCACTATGGGGCTATATTTTTTACTAAAATCATTAGCTTCATTATTTCCGAAACCTATCTCGCGTCCAAGAGAAATATACACTTTATCCAAAAGAGCAAGAAGTATTAACAATTTAAATTCTTTTTTATTTATTTTTGGATAATCAAATATTTCCTGTTTCATCTGAGGATAATTTCTTGCAGTTGCATAAGAATTATCTAAAAAATTACAATCCTTTTTCCACTCGATTATTCCCAATTCTGATACTTTCTCATTAAAATTCTGTAACTCATCAAGATCGAACCTATTTTTTAACTCGAAAAAACCTGTTTCTATTTCTAGGCTGCTAAAAGTATTTGCCACATCTATTTCCGTAGGATTGCATGCTATTAAAAACTTAACGCCACTATCAATTATTTGTTTTTTAAAAGCTCTTATTTTTGATGCTTCCAGATATGTAATAACATTACTATCTATTAAAAATATGGAGTCTTTCACGCTGCATATTTTCTCTATTTCATTTACATTAAGAGAAAAAGAAGACGGAACAAAATAAACTTTTTTATCTTTTATTTTTTGAGATAAATTTTTAAGAAATAGGGACTTGCCTGAAAAACGCCTACCTTTTATTATGGTAAATGGTGTAGACAAGATTGACTTTATCACGTCGGGAGTAAGGCTTCTATCGATGCTATAACAAGGAATACTAAAATTTTTATTGCTATTGTCTCCTTCTTTAAAAACAGCGCCTCCTTGTAACATAAAAGATATATTAGAGTTTTTTTCACTGCTTATTTTTTTTATATTTTTACTGTCAAAGTTATCGAATATCGAGGTTTCATCTCCAGCTCCGAATAGAAATGCTTCATTTACTACTCGATATATATCATCATAATTTTCAAGAAGCCCCACTACATTTATGCCATAATCTTCTATTTCATCCATCATCATTTCATCTGGGCAATTTCGAGTTATAAAGATTTTTTTAGACTCAATAAAATCATCTTCTTTTTCACCTGAAACAGAATACATCAAGTCAATTTCTCTGCTTAGACTACACCCGATGTATAGCATGTTACTTTCTAACATATCAGATCTTAGCGCTTGCAATATATGCTCATTTTTTATCAAGCTTCTCACATATTGAAGATCTGTAAAAACAAGTGTACTTTCTTGAATATAAGTACATTCTTCCATCGCACACCCATGCACCTTATAAACAAGGTTTATATCATTTGCTCGTTTTTCTATTTTCTTATATGGCAGTATTTTGGTTAGATTTTTGTTTTGCCTTTCGATAGCATCATCAATATTTAAAGTATATACATATCTCCATTTATTTTCGATAAATCTTTTTTTCAAATAACTAAGCTCAACTTTTGTGAAATTATTTTTTATATCTTCAACAAAAGATTCCCTAGAAACATAACGTTGAGATAAATAGTACCTTGAAACTGACTTAAAATCTTTTTTTTCACAAAGTCGAGATATCTTACTTTCTTCTAGATTACCTTCTTTTTTCAATCTACCTATCATCAAATCTATTAGTCCATTGCCATCAGGTACTGTTCCTCCTAGAGCCTTCTCACCTTTGGTAAATCCGGCGCCGATAACAGGAATTAACCCTGTGGTATTTATACATAGTTTAATCATTTCTTTAAACTCAGCAGAGTTAACATCCATTATTTTCATCTCACTACTCCCATAATAATTGATAGCACCAAACTATCTAGAACAAAATTTTTCACACTAGACTAGTCAAGGATAGTAAATGATAAGTTTTTTTCAAAACGCATAAATCCGCATAATTTTTTTGCCCTCAAAATTTCGCTACAGCCCGCATCATGCGGGCTGTTTCGTATCCTTCCCCCCTGCATAAAAATCGACCTATTTAGAAACCGCAGGCGCGGGGGGCAACTGCGCGTGGTGGCGTGTGGCGTTGAGGTCTCGCCGAGGTGGTGGGGGGGAGGGTCTCGCTGTCGAACAGACGAAAAAAAGCCGCCTCGCGGGCGGCTTAGATATCGGTATAACGCAGGGACTATGAACGGGGCTGGCTAAGGCTGAACGGGGCGAAGCGGACCACCTCTTGCCCAATCATATCGTTGAACTCCGATAGCGTTTCCTGCAGCGGTTCCAGTTCGTTGGCCACGAACACGGCCGCCGCTTTCTCAATGTCCCCAAAGCCGCCGGTATTGTTGGGGATGATCCCCATCAGCTGCGGCGGTACGCGATGTGCGGCCAGCTGGTCGTCGCGGGTCTGCCCTTTGATCGCTTGAAAATCATCCTTTGCCGCAATCTCACTGATCGGGATTAGGTTCACCGAGTCTTTGTTGCCATCGGTGATGTGCATGTAGAAGTTGCGGAAGTTGCCGGGGCCTTTCGAGTCCTTCAATGCCTTGCGCATGTTGTCCTGATCAGTGGGATCAATCTTGTCGCCGGTGGTGTACAGAATGAACCCCGCATGGCTGCCGTTGCGGTAGTAGCGCAGGCGGAACGTGGTCGCTTCCTTGTTGAGTTGGATTGAGTCCAGCGCGCCGATATAGTCCGGCTCGCCGTAGACCTCTTGATCAATGCCTGGTTGCATCAGGTGCCACGGCGGGGTGGTAAAGGCTTCTTCTTGTCCGTACAGCGGCACCCAATAGTAGGTGTCAAGATCAAGGCCACGGCGCACGTACTTGGCGCGCGGCACATCAAGGGCCATCAGGTTGCCAAGGCGGCTATAGATCGGGTGCAGGTAGCGTTGCCGAAGGTCAAAAAGTCCAGTGCCAGCGCAGTGAACTGCTGGCGCTGTTTGCGGATAATCTGCTGGGTCTGGCGTACCATCGCCGACTTGAGATCCGGCGTATAGCGGTAACGAGTGACGTTGGGAAAGAACATCTCGACCAGCTGGGCCACGGAGTCCCCCCATGCCAGTGACGTCGATACCGATGTGCTCGACGTTGTAGGCTTGGTCACGCGTTCGATGAACTCGGCCTGTGCGACAAGCTCGACCGCCGCAAGCCCCGCACGCATAAATAGGACGCGCGTCAGCTATTGGGGGTCACACCGAAGATACGGCAAGTCGCCTCCGGCAGTATTCTGCTAAGGAAATAATAAGGTGATAACTTCTTACTTGGGCAGGGGGAGTAATCAACATGACGGCTTATACATGTCCAGCCCGCGCGTGAAGCAACATCGCCGGTCACATCGTCTGACACGGTCGCACCACCTGCCGGCAGATATCACAGATAAACCTATCTTGTGAAAATAAAAAAACGCCCCGGTTGTTGCCAGAGCGTTTAATTCATACTGATTGTGTCCAGTCTTCCACGCGTAGTCCTGGGACTTGGTCGAACTCGCGCCGATTATTCGTGACCACAATCAAACCTAGGCTGCGCGCATGTCCAGCAACCATTTGATCATAGGGCCCAATAGGGCGACCTATCTTTGCCTGCTCAGCACGTAATTGCCCTGTATGCTCGGCGGCCAGTGTGTCATACGTCAACACCGTCACTCTGGCAGCGAACCCTTCAACCACTGAGAGATTGCGTTCAGGACAAGCACTTTTCTCTGCGCCGTAGATAAGCTCCATGAGCGTGACTGTACTGATGCACATTCTGCCATGATGGAGGTTGAACAGATCACGTATATGAGAAGGTCTGTTCTTGATCGTAAAAATACAGATGTTGGTATCCAGCATGTATTTGAGCATCAAAACACCTCACGCGGCTGATCTGATGGCTGCTCACGATCTGCCATATAGTCAGACCCAATGCTTTCGCCGTCGAACCACTCATCCCAGACCTTGTTGGCCGGCGTGATGATGCGCGTATGGCCTACTGCGATGACTTCGACGTATTTGACATCATCAGGAAGAGCCACAGCTTTAGGCAGCCGTACCGCCTGACTGCGATTACTTTTGAAGATCGTTGTTTGCATAACGGCACGCCTCCAGCGTATATACCTTACGTATATCCAAACCTGCCACATAAGATGGATATGTCAAAGGGATATACATTTATGCCTGTATAGCTTTGCCCTCACTCCAATGAATGGCAACGTGCTGGTTATCCCTACAGCTAAGAGACTGTTTCATAACCTGAGTGGTTGTTTTACCTTTTCTAAAATAGACAGTTTCTGCCGCCATATTGTGACTTGACGTCTCTTCAACGACATGGGCATTGGAGTTATTAAACATGCTCTAAGCGGACTTAGATAACTATGATCAAGTTTTTTATCAACCTTATACACTATGGCTATCTATGGCTACTGCTGATTGCACTACAGGGTGCAAAGTACGACTGGATGTCAGAGATAGATCCTTCCATTCAGCCTGGTGACATTGTCGATGATTCAGGCGACAGGGCCACTGTAAAAGTCATGATGGTCACCTGCATGGTGATTTTGCAGACCATCATACTGGGAGTGGCTCAACGACGCCATGAACGTAAGCTTGCGCTTTTGCTGATGGCAGTAGCCGTCGTGACCTACTGCGTCACGCGCTAAACTTGCGCCTCGCGATAGTAAAAAGCCCGCGTATAGAGCGCAGGCTTTTTCATAACATCATTCCGCGTGGATATGTTTTTGACACCATGGGCCTCACTGCGGGTAACAGACAGCTGCATAACGCATATATGCGCTATATGCATGATCAAAAGTCTCTAACACAAGGGGCTGAAGAAGTTCTTTGACACCAACACGACGGGAATTTAGAGTGCACACGCTACCAAGCTCAGCACTCAGCTGGGCGCACGCAATGCCGCCACCTGTCCAACCGACATGAGGCACCTTCATTCCCCAAAGGCAGATAACGAAGCACGCGGCAGGCCTTTTTCGCATGAGCATCTCCACCCCACGATGACCGCATAGCAATATCCAACTTCAATTCCGCTAATTCGAGCAGCATCCAACATCTACCTTGCGCATTAGCAATGAGACGATGCCACCCGATATACCTATCGAAAGCGGCAGCCTTACACCGAAGGAGCCATGAGGATAGGCCAATGCTTACCCTGCTGACATGTGGATCGTAATGGAACAGGCTTACCTCCACTTCATTGCCCTGCTACTGCATGAAGAAGTGGTTCACTCCTCACAACGATTTGGCATCTACGGCTTAAAAAGTCAGGGAATTACAGACATGCCCAGCACACGCTATGACAAACAGGAAGCGTTGGGGCATAGAAGCAGTACAATGATGGATATCTACGATTTGAGCATTCCGCTGGTATCAACGCCAGAAACTACGAAAGCGGAGACTGAACCCGAGTAGGAATATTACGGAAAAATCTATGTAGTTTGAGAATTTCAGGGAAGAAATACGATACAGGGATGTATCAAAAAGGAAGGGAAAACAAGGGGATTCAGATGGCTCCTCGAGCAGGACTCGAACCTGCGACCCAATGATTAACAGTCATTTGCTCTACCAACTGAGCTATCGAGGAATATCTGATTGTCTAGCAGTGTGTAAGGCGCTTGGCTCCTCGAACAGGACTCGAACCTGTGACCCAATGATTAACAGTCATTTGCTCTACCAACTGAGCTATCGAGGAACATCTTGCCTAAGCACGAGGCGTATTATACGCAGCCGATCGAAAACGTCAACAGGGATGTCACCGATTTCGTTAAAAATATCGGAAGCCAGACGACATCAGCGCTGCCTACCAGCCTCCGCATTCTCGCGCCACCAGCAAAACACCTATCGCGGACATGATCGACTATATTTTCGACATTTTTGCCTACCCAGGGTTCGCCCTTGAATCATGAACATCCAGAGCCTTTCTGGGTCATCGGCCGGCATTCTCGGGGCTCGTTGCATCCCCGATAGATTCAGTCTGCCATAACAGCTGTGTCATACTCAGCGCCAACGATCCATCCGCACCCTTTAGGCAGTGGGTCCATCCACCACCGCTACGGTGCCCTTACGGTATGACCTTGCATTAGAAGCCACCCTTCGCACACTGACCCAGAGGAGGTCCGTCATGTCGAACACATCTCGCGGTCAGCATCGCGAATACGATTACATCATTGTTGGTGCTGGCTCCGCCGGCAGCGTAATCGCCATGCGCCTGACAGAAGACAGTCATGCGCGTGTACTGCTGCTGGAGGCGGGCGATGCCGAGCGCCGCTTCGATCTCAATACCCAAATGCCGGCCGCACACATTGATACTGATCACGGCAGCCGTCATCACTGGGAATACCATACAGCGCCTGAGCCTCATTTGAATAACAGGCGGATCACCTGCGTTCACGGCAAAGGGTTGGGCGGGTCATCTCTGATCAACAACATGTGCTATCTACGTGGCAATGCGCAGGACCTAGAGCACTGGGCAACCTTGGACGGGCTTTCCGACTGGCACTACGCCGACTGTCTGCCCTACTATCGCAAGGCTGAAAACCGTGATATCGGGCCAAACGATTACCACGGCGACGAAGGTCCGCTGTCAGTAACCACTGCAGATATCGACGCCTACCCGCTGAATCGCGCCTTTATCGAAGCGGCCAAGCAGGCGGGCTATGCAGAAACTGCTGATATGAACGGCTACCGCCAAGAAGGTTTCGGCCCCATCGACCGCCTCACGACGCATGAAGGACGCCGCGCCTCCACTGCACGTAGCTATCTGGATATCGCTAAGGGCCGCAGCAATCTGAGCGTCGAAACGCAGGCTACCGCAGACCGCATACTGTTTGATGGCACGCGGGCGATCGGGGTGCGCTATCAGCAGCACGGCCAGACCAGAGACGCATTCGCACAAAGCGACGTCATCATCTGCGCAGGCGCTATCGCGTCTCCTGCGTTACTGCAGCGTTCTGGTGTCGGCGACCCCGCACTGTTGTCCTCACTCGGCATTGAGGTGGTACACCCCCTTTCCAGCGTAGGCAAGCACCTTCAAGACCATCTGGACGTCAGTATGCAGTATCGCTGTACACCACCGCCCGCACTGTACGCCACTCTGTCTCGCATGAAACGCTTTCAAGCCACCGCACAGTGGCTTTTCAAAGGCATCGGCCCAAGCGTTAGCAACCAGATAGAGGCAGGTGGTTTCATCCGTACGGATGAGCAAGAACACTCTCCTGATATTCAATACCGCTTGCAACCGCTGCAAAGCTCCCAAAGTGCGGTTCATGGTGGCTTTCAGGTCGTGATCACCTTGGTACGTTCGGACAGCCGTGGGCGGGTCGACATCACCTCCCGCGACCCGCATTCCTCCCCTCGCATTCAGCTTGCTTATGCAAGCACCGCTCAGGACAGGGAAAGGCTTCGTCGTGGCATCCGTATCGTTCGCCGCATTCTCCAACAATCGGCTGTCGAAAACTGGCAGGTGCAGGAAATAGTGCCGGGTCCGGATTGCACAACAGATGACGCGATTGATGCGTTCGTGCAGGCTCATGCTGTCAGCGCTCACCACCTAGGCGGCTCCTGTCGGATGGGGGAAGGCGATGAGGCCGTAACCGATGCACAGGGGCGCGTACACGGCACTGATCACCTGCGCGTCATTGATGCTTCGCTGATGCCCACTCTCGTGACCGGCAACCAGCATGCGACGACCCTTATGATGGCGGAGCTGATAGCCGATAGAATTCGAGGAAAAGCGCCACTGGCCCGCAGCACAGCCCCTTCCTACCGCTTGCATGCCGACAGCTGATGGATGAGTAAGGCGCACTAATATCAAGCATGCTTTGATAATACAGGTGCGCCTTGCAATTCATATTTATCTCAAGCCATTACCGACCGGTTCGCTCAATTCATTTTCATGAAGCACATCCCGATGAATCGGCGCGTAATCTGCCTGATGTTCTGAAGCATTCCATCAGGCCTCATTCCAAAAGCCAATTAAAAACAAAACATTACAATAATTGGCGCATTGCGAAACCTGCCACCAACTAGACTAAAGAACAGTAGTAAAGACCTTTCATAGTTTCCTAAAGTAACCTGACAGAATAGGCAGGCAGAATGGAACCTGAATACGATAAAGAGGCAGGGTCATGAACACGAACAACTGGAAGATTGACCTGTTTACATCCTTGGACTCGGCCCATTCATTTCAATCGGTCATGCAGGCCGCTTTGAACGCGATCCGACCCTTTGGCTTCGACTATTGTGGCTGGCGCACAGATCTCCCTTTAGAAGGCAAGGTCAAGCACAGTGGCATCACCGCGTTGAACGCCGTCGAAGATGAGGTCTATTGCACGGTGGTGCGTGGCGGCTACGAAAAGGGTCCCATTCCCCGCCACTGCGCCCATTCGACAACGCCCATTTCATGGCAGGGCACGTTCGAAGACGACATGTTCATGCAGTCCCCCGAGCTTATGGAATCCTACTATGGCCTTGGACACCGGGGTGGCTGGGCAATCACCACCATCGCACCAGATGGCACTCGGGGCATGTTCTATGTCGAAAGCCAGCACACGCTCTCTCAATCCGATCTGTATCACGCCGAACAGCACATGCCCTGGGTAAGTGCCGCAGCCTGTATGAAAATCAATGAGATAAAGGAAGAACTGCCGGCAACGGTTACCCGTAAGGAAAAGGAGCTACTGAGGGTGCTGTCAGAAACCAACGGCAGTATCAAAAAGACGGTAGAACATACTGGATGGAACATAAATCCGCTCATTGCCAGCCTCAAGACGATAAAGAAAAAGCTGGAGTGTCGTGACCTGCATAGCGTAATCACACGAGCGACGTTTCTTGGGCTGATATCCTGAATGGAACACGGATTTATGCCTGAGCTGACACAGCATATGAAATATACGAGCTATTATCGATGCCCACTATTATCAATAGTCCGCCATTGCATATGCGGGTTAATATTGCACCAACCTCATATATAATCAGCACACTACACCAATATAAATTCAATGTAGTAGCGATCAATTATTATTTTTATTCGATGCCATCAACGGATTTAGTGAGCGCCGTTAAATCATAAATAAGACAGGCAGAAACCCTACAATAGGACAGGTCACTCTCTATTTCCAACCAACGTATTTTTTGTATAAGAAAACACGTCGTATCGAACCGTCAGGTCACTTAAATGCTCGAGACAGCAGCCCCCGCCTCACGACCGCCTTGTAGCAACCTGTTTTTTGCAAGGACACCTTGTCGCATCTACCCGCCGCACAAGGCGCTATCAAGCCAACGACACCTCACCTGAACCTACAGACAGTAGCTGTACCTTCTGCCATTTCTCTAGAGTAACAGGATAGAAAGAAACGCGATTTCGGCACTGTTTATACTGACTCGACTCAAATAACACACTTTCTGTATAAGAAAGCCCGTCATCTCCATTACGGTCCTACCATCTTGATATCGCAAACAGTTCTATAAACGCCTGTCGACTAAAGGATATTTATCATGAACAATTGGCAGATAGATTTATTCACAGGACTAGATACGTCGACCAACATGCAAGATGTGCTGGATGCCACCTTGAAAATAGTCAAGCCCTTTGGTTTTGACTATGTCGGGTGGAGAACAGAGCTTCCTCTTCCCATGTCCGCCAAAAAGACGCTGGCATTGAACACGGCCGAAGATCACGCGCTGGAAAAAACAGCCAATGGCGGCTACGACGACGCACCAGTCCCCACCCACTGCTCTCGATCAATGGATCCCATATCGTGGCTGGGCACAACGGAAGACTGGCTGTTTAAAGCGATACCGGACACCATGGAAGAGTATTACAGCTGGGGTCGGTTCGGCGGCTGGGCTCAATCACTGGTAGAAAGCAAGTCCATATACAGCATGTTCTGGGTCGATACATCTAACCCTATTCAGAAGGCCGATATCGACAACATCTATTACGAGATGCAGTGGATTTCAACGGCTGTGCTTAGTCGCATGAATCAGGTCAGAACGAAATCCAACATCACGCTTTCACTGCGTGAAAAGGAAATCCTACGCTGGACTGGCGATGGCAAAACGGCTGACCAGATTTCCCAAATATTGTCGCTCAGCCAAAGCACCGTCAATTTCCATCTGCGCAATGCTATGACCAAGCTGGATGCGCCCAACAAGACAGCGGCCGTCGTTCGCGCCATCTACCTTGGCCTACTGCACTGATCGCACTGCAAGTACGGTTCCACCACACGCCCATGATGCCGAAGGAGGCCTCCATGAATACTCTGCAGATCGACCTGTTCACCGGTTTGAATGACGCCGACAGCATGCAGGATGTCCTGGATGTCGCTCTGAAAGTCATCAAGCCCATGGGGTTCGACTATTGCGGCTGGCAGTCCCAGCTGCCGCTGCCACTCACGCGCCCTAGGCTCGCTTCGCTCACCACGGTGGAAGATGAAGTCGACAGCAAAATCTCCAGCGGTGCCTATCTCGATTCACCGCTCATTCGCCACTGCTCGAGCACAACTACCCCGCTGCTCTGGAAAGGCACGACCGATGATGAAACCTTCCTGCAGGACCCCGCGCTGATGGAAGAGTATTACAGTTTCAACCATCGCGGTGGATGGGCCCAGTCCGTGTTTGGCCGGGTCGGCACTTTCAGTCTGTTCCATGCCGACAGCATCAATACGTTTACGCGGCAGGATCTGCAGAACAGTTCAAGGGACATGCAGTGGGTCGCCATGGCTGTACTGGGACGCATGAATCAGATTCGAGAACGGTCGGATATCAAGCTTTCGTTACGCGAACAGGAAATCCTGCGTTGGACCGGTGATGGCAAAACCGTCGAGCAGATATCGAGCATCCTGTCGATCAGCGCCAGCACCATCAACTTCCATCTGCGCAATGCCATGATGAAGCTAGATGCTCCGAACAAAACCGCGGCCGTCGTGCGGGCCATATTTCTAGGCCTTCTTTATTAAGATATAGAGACGCTTATGCACAACTGGCGACTGGACCTTTTTTCGGGACTCGATTCGGCCCAGGACATGCATGGTGTTCTGGACGTCGCTCTCAAGGTCATCCGTCCGTTCGGGTTTGAGAACTGCGGCTGGAGAGCCCTAGTGCCGACGGCACCTATTGGCCGTTATACGCTGCTGCACTCATGGGAAGACAGTTTCGTTCGTAAGGAACACGATGGGCGCTATGACGACGCGCCGGTTCCTCAGCACTGCGCGCAGTCAACGGACCCTATCTCATGGCAAGGCACAACCGAAGACCCGCTGTTCATGAAAGCGCCGCTGTTGTGGGAAGAGTATTACGAATGCGGTCACTATGGCGGTTGGGCACAGTCTCTGCTGTCAGGCGAGGGAAACTTCAGCATGCTGTATATGGACAGCTCGCACGTGCTGTATCCCGATGATCTTCTGCATGTCGATACGAATCTGCGCTGGATCACGGCTGCCGTGCTCTGTCGCATGGATGAGGTCAAACAGTCCGATTCCGTGCGTCTTGCCCCCGTCGAACACGACATCCTGCGCTGGCTGTGCGAAGGACTGGACGATGAACAGATCGCCAAACGTATGACGACCTCGGTCTATCTAATACACATGCACCTGCGCTCCGCGATGGTGAAACTCAAGGCCTCTACGCGACAGGCGGCCGTGGCGCGCGCCGTTTTTCTGGGACTGCTGTAGGTAGCGGCGCACGTATAACAAAAGGAGGAGCTATACGATGAACAACTGGAAGTACGACCTTTTCACCGGACTGGGTAACGTCAGCACCATGCAGGACGTGCTGGGTACGGCCACACGGGCCGCGCATGCCTTAGGGTTCAACTACTGTGGTTGGCTATCGCAGCTGGCACAGCCGCTGCCCAAGGTAGGCCATCTTTGCTTCACCTCTACCGAAGACGCTGTTCACGAACGCATCCGCCAAGGGCGCTATGATGAAACGCCCGCGCGTCGCCATTGCGCGGCCAAGACCAGCCCCTTCATGTGGACGGGCGGAACAAACGACAGCGTGTTCCTGCAGATCCCTGAAATCGCCGAAGAGTACTACAGTAGCGGTCACCGCGGAGGCTGGGCCCAGTCTGTCATCCTTGATGATGGTTTGAGCTATATGTTCTATACAGACAGCCGCGATGAAATTCCCATGCACGAACTCGAACAGCGCTCACCGCACCTGACCTGGGTTGCCGCTGCGGTACATGCCCGCATGCTGGCCTTCAAGACACCGTCGTCGGTCACGCTGACATTTCGGGAACGCGATATCCTGCGCTATCTTGGCGAAGGGTTCGATCTACCGGACATCTGCCTGAAAATGAAGCTCAGCACCGAAACGGTAGAGTTCCATCTTGAAAATGCGCTTTATAAGCTGGAAATTCCTGATATCCGCACGGCCATAGCTCAGGCATCCTTCATGGGCTTTCTGCACTAAAGGCGAGATACAGATAGCTCGGCCGCGCCTGTCTTCAGGTACAGAGTGTATCCTGACGGCATGACTTCTATCCTAGTGCGATTATCACAAGAATCACGCCGTTCATCACGACAAGGATCCCCAGGGGGGCATACATATGAATGACTGGAAACTTGCACTGTTTACAGGGCTGTCACAGGCCAGCGGCATGGAAGACATCATCGACACGGCCGCCGAAGCCGTTCGTCACCATGACTTCGACTACTGTGGCTGGAAGATACGACTGTCACATCCCTCTATCCGTCAGAAGGTGCTGACAGTGGCCTCTGCCGATGAAGATCTCTACGACCACGTCGTGGATGGCCAAGCATCACTGCCCTCTTCTTGCACTACGCTGTGGGCCGGCATGACACGCGACGAGCTTTATGCCAAAGCGCCCGAACTGGTAGATGACGACACGACGCCAGATAGCGTTCACAGCCGCTGGTGCCATTCGGTTCGCGATACCCATACCGGCGCCTACTGCGTCTTCTATGCCAACAGCCTCTCGCCGCTGTCACAGGAACAACTCCAGCATGCGGCTGCCAACCTGCAGTGGATCGCGGCCGCCGTGCACGCCAGCATGCTGTACATGCCGGTACGCCAGGATCAGGCCCTAACCCTGCGCGAACAGAATGTGCTGATGCATATCGGTAACGGCCTGACGATCGAAGAGATTGCCGACCATATGCGGCTGAGCTTCGAAACAACAGCGTTCCATGTGGAAACCGCCGAATATAAGCTTCAGACACCTGATCCGCAGCAGGCGGTCGCCAAGGCGCTGTTCTTCGGCCTACTGGATTGAGTGCGTTGAGGGGAGCTTTCCGTCATGCCCCCATGGCAAATGGCATTTCTGAATGCGCTCTATAATCTGGACGACATGCAAGACGTGCTCGACATCGCCACCAAAGCGGCATAGAAACTGGGGGCCGAGTTCTGTGCTTGGCGACACAGCGCCCCATACCGCTGACGCAGCAGCGCTCGTTCGGTCTGTCTGCCTTCGACGGACGATGAGGTACACAGGAAAGGATGCGAAGGCGGTTATGATCAGTCGCCTTGATGCAGCACTGTTCACGCTCGACTATGCCGTTCCACTGGTGCAGCACCACCAGCGACAGCATTTTCAAGCAGGCACCGGAACTGTTCGAAGAATACTATGGAGGGGGACATCAAGGCGGGTGTGTGCAGTCGGCCTTTTACAGCCTAAACACTTGCGGTGTCTTTATTATTGCGGATACAAGCCAGAGTTTGGCTGCAGGCCGTCGAGCTGGACATGTAATGAATCGCAACGACCGTGCATTGCAGCATGCTGCGCATCCAGAGTGCAAAGCACACGCGTTAACGTTATGAGAACAGGAAATACTCAAGTGGAGCGTCGATTTCTGAATGCGCTCTATAATCTGGACGACATGCAAGACGTGCTCGACATCGCCACCAAAGCGGCATAGAAACTGGGGGCCGAGTTCTGTGCTTGGCGACACAGCGCCCCATACCGCTGACGCAGCAGCGCTCGTTCGGTCTGTCTGCCTTCGACGGACGATGAGGTACACAGGAAAGGATGCGAAGGCGGTTATGATCAGTCGCCTTGATGCAGCACTGTTCACGCTCGACTATGCCGTTCCACTGGTGCAGCACCACCAGCGACAGCATTTTCAAGCAGGCACCGGAACTGTTCGAAGAATACTATGGAGGGGGACATCAAGGCGGGTGTGTGCAGTCGGCCTTTTACAGCCTAAACACTTGCGGTGTCTTTATTATTGCGGATACAAGCCAGAGTTTGGCTGCAGGCCGTCGAGCTGGACATGTAATGAATCGCAACGACCGTGCATTGCAGCATGCTGCGCATCCAGAGTGCAAAGCACACGCGTTAACGTTATGAGAACAGGAAATACTCAAGTGGAGCGTCGATGGCAAAACGGCAGAGGAAATTGTCATCATCCTGTCGCTAAGCGTAGGGCCGGTCAATTTCCACCTGCGCAATACAATGCTGAAACTGGACGCGCCCAACAAGATATCAGCCGTCGTCAAGGCCATCTATCTACGGCTGCTGGACTGACAAAACCGGCCGAGTGGCCGCGCTTATCTTTTTCGCACCTTCGGGATTCTTTTCCCGTGGGTCACTCAGCCGAACTGATAGATAGCCTTCTCCCTGCGTCGCAGCCTGCCGCGAACCTTCAATTGCATCCACGTCACGCGTCACTCAGGCCTTATTCGGCACTGGCAAAACGCTCTAGCCCTTTGACGAAACGCGCCGAGAGACGTTCAAACAGTGCACGATCCGTCTTGAACTGCTGCATGATGCGGTCTTCATCTACCATCAGCGTAGCACTGTACTCGCGCGTACCACGGGTAAAGCCGATCCGTTCACCGCTATCCCGCCAACTCCAACGCTTGAAACCGGCATCGCGCAGCCAGCGCTCATGAGCTTCGGTAGCCACTACCTTCAGACGCATTCGCTTGGTAAGACGGGACACCAGCGCACGCGCATAACCACGGCCCCGCAGCGGTTCGGGCGTCGTCAGCCACTTGAGTTCAGCCCCTTTGCCCCCTTCTTCCAACACGAGCAGTGCCACACAGAGAATGCGTTCCTCGGCATCGACCAGCGCTAGCACGCGAGCCTGATCACGTGGCAGCCACTGGGTCAGTGCACCGGTGTAAGCGAGCAGCGGTGCCAGCCCGGCCTGTTGTCCATAAGTATTGGCACACAAAAGCGCCACACTGTCGTCGCGACGCTCGTCAGCGCCCAGTTCGATCAGATGCATGTAAGACGAAATTCCTTGCGGGTTCTGCTAAGTAGAAGAAAGGCTGCACGATATGAACCTGAAGCACCTCGACTGTACTTCACAGTCCAAGAAAGGCTACTCTTGATGAAGATAGTCTGACTGAACAAAGACAGCTAACAGGTGCGTTTCGCACGCCAAGACCTCCATATTGCCACACTGTCTCCGATTGCCATAGGCACACGGTTCGTACATGTCGAGGTCGGCCGTCTGCGGCCTTTCTCTTCCAGCAGGAGCACTCATGAAACTTCCAGCGCTTATCGCTCATCGCGGCTATTCGGCACGAGCGCCCGAGAACACGCTGGCCGCCATTCGTGCTGCCGCGGAAGCGGGCATTCGCTGGGTCGAGCTGGACGTCCAGTGTCTGGCCGACGGCACGCCGGTCATCTGGCACGATGCGCATATGGCACGCTGCAGCAATGGCCGCGCCCTGCTCGCTCACCTTACACTAGAGCAGGCGCGCCGCTATGACGTGGGCAGCTGGTTCGATCCTGCGTTTTCGAACGAACGCATCGTCACCCTTGATGAGGCGCTAGAAGAAATCGAACGCCTCGATATGGGCTTGAACCTTGAACTGAAAGTATGCCTTGCCCGCGACCCCATTCGTCTTGCTAATCAGGTCGTTCCGCGCCTGAAAGGCAAGCTGCAAGATCGTCTGTTGGTAGCCAGCTACAGTCAGGATGCGCTGTATCAGGCGCGCAAACTCGATCATGCACTGCCGCTCAGCATCATCTACGACGAGAAGGTGCCGCGTACATGGACATGGGACGTCGAGCGCGTCAATGCGGTTGGCGTTCATGCCAACTGGGAACATATCAATGCGGAACAGATGAAAGAAATCAAGACGGCGGGGCTGACCATGGTCTGCTATACGATCAATGACCCGAAAGCGTTCGCTCCGTGGTGGAAGCGCGGTGTGGACAGCGTGATCTCCGATGACCCGCTGCTGTTTCATCAATACGACATGGACCCGGAGAGCTTCGACAGCCGCGAACGCGAACTGGGCGCACGCTGCCCCGTCAACATGCGTATCCCCGGCCTGCGCCGACTGTTTCGACGCCACCGATAGCCCCATCCATCAAGGTATCCATGCTCTTTAGACGGATAGCCCACATGTCACAAAGATGCCGCTGAACTTTCGCTCCAGCGGCATCTTTGTGTATTACGACTGCGGCGGGAAGAACAGCGCCTGCAGTGCATCGCCCGGTACGTCGGCGCGCATGAAGGCCTCACCGACCAGGAAACCGTAAACGTCGGCAGCCAGCATCTGCTCGACATCGGCGCGATCCAGAATGCCGGACTCGGTAATCAGCGTCACGCCTTCAGGCACGCGATCACGCAACGTCAGTGTCGTATCGAGGCTGACATCGAAGGTATGCAGGTTGCGGTTGTTGATACCCAGCAGTGCCAGTGACGGAATCGTCAGCGCTCGGGTCAGCTCTTCATCATTGTGCACTTCGACCAGCACGTCCATGCCCAGCGACAGTGCCAGCGCATGCAAAGAGTGCAGCGCCTTGTCATCCAGCGCGGCGACGATCAGCAGGATCGCATCAGCCCCCATCACACAGGCTTCATGTACCTGATAAGCACTGACGATGAAATCCTTACGCAGCACGGGCAACGCACACGCCGCGCGCGCATCTTGCAGATATTCAGGGCTGCCTTCGAAGAAGTGAGGCTCGGTCAGTACGGACAGGCAGGCAGCGCCCCCTTGTTCATAGCTCTGTGCGATATCCGCAGGTTCGAAATGCTCGCGGATACGCCCCTTGGAGGGCGAGCTGCGCTTGATTTCGGCAATGACGGCCGGTTCCCCGCGAGCGATGCGTGCGTTCAGCGCTTGAGCAAAACCGCGGCGCGGTGCTGCCTGTTCGCTGGCATGCTTCAGCTCGGCCAACGAGACCTGCTGCTGACGCGCGTCGATCAGCTTGCGTGTGGCCGCGATGATGCGCGTCAGTACGGTAGGTTGTTGTGTCATGGTACCTGGTTCCTCGGTCGAGCGGGCAAACGGCCCCTCTGAATAGTCTTTTGCCATCAGGCCGACACGGCCGGCGCAAAAGCTTGTAGCTGTCGGACGCGTTCGGCGGCGGCCCCGTTCGTCATCAGAGAACGTGCCATGGCAACCCCCTCAGCAATAGTGCCTGCTCGCTGTGCAACACACAATGCCGCCCCTGCATTCAAGGCAATGATATCAGCAGCGGGTCCCGGCTCCCCGGCGAAGGCAGCCTGAATCAGCGCTAGACTCTGTTCCGCTGAATCGACGACCAGCGGCTCCAGCGACCCTAAAATGCCTACCGATGCAGGGTCAAAATCGCACAGCGTAATCTCACCGTGATCGAGCATCACCATCTGGGACGGTGCCGCAATCGACAGCTCATCCAGACCATCTTCGGAATGAACGATGAGCGCTCGCTCGCTGCCCAAATCACGCAGAGCTTCGGCCATGACCGTCAGCAGTTCTGGCGCATAGACCCCGATCACATGATGCCTGACGCGAGCAGGATTGATCAGCGGCCCCAGCACATTAAAGAGCGTTCTGACACCCAGCGCTTTGCGCACCGGCGCGACATGCTTCATGGCCGGGTGGTGCTGAGGCGCGAACATAAAGCCGATACCAACGTCATTGATACAGCGCCCGATTTGCTCGGGTGACAGCGATAAGTCCAACCCTAGTGTACGAAACAGATTGGCGCTGCCAGAAGACGATGACACCGCGACATTGCCGTGCTTAGCCACCGGTACACCCGCTGCCGCCACCACGAAACAGGCCGCCGTCGACACGTTGAATAGGTTGGCACCATCGCCGCCCGTTCCCACGATATCAATCGCGGGTGCGGAGGCCTGCAGTTCCACGGGAACCATCAACTCACGCAGCACTTCCGCCGCCGCCGATATCTCAAGACTGGTTTCCCCCTTGGCTGCCAGCGCGACCAGCACACCCGCAATCTGCTCGGGCTGTGCGCTGCCGGACATGATGGTTTGCATCACCTTATGCATCTGATCACGCGACAGCGTTGTCCCCTCAATCAAAGACGCCAGTATTTTCTTCATTTCACTCTCTCTTGTTATTGGTCCTGTTATTCCTATGAAGCCAGCCGAAGTGAATCGCATCGGCAAACCATACTGACGATGCCTGCGTCAGCGGTACCGCTTGGCGTCTCTACCGCGTTGATCCTTGACGCTCACCGCGCATCAATGATGCAAGCCGGTTAGGCGGCAGCGTTGCCGACGGGGCGTCGCTTGAGGAAATTGCCCAGCAGCTCATGGCCCTGGCGGGACAGAATCGACTCGGGGTGGAACTGAACGCCCTCGATATCCAGCGTACGGTGGCGCAGCCCCATGATCAGCCCGGGAGTGATATCGTCGGCCGCAGTAACAGCCGTAATTTCCAGACATTCGGGCAGCGTGTCACGGTCGACGATCAGTGAGTGATAGCGCGTCACTTCGAGTGGGTTATCGAGTCCTTCGAAGACACCGCTATCAGTGTGATCGACAAGCGACGTTTTGCCGTGCATGACACGTGGGGCGCGCACGACACGGCCGCCGAAGACCTGACCAATGGCTTGATGGCCAAGGCACACGCCAAGAATTGGCACCTGTCCGGCAAAATGTTCGATGGCCGCCATGGAAACGCCCGCTTCATTGGGAGAGCACGGGCCAGGAGAAATAACGAGGTGGGAAAAATCACGCTGGGCAAGCTGTTCGATCGTTTCAGCGTCGTTGCGAATAACCTCTACCTTCGCGCCCAGTTCACCCAAGTACTGGACGATGTTGAAGGTAAAACTGTCGTAGTTGTCGATCATCAGTACATTCATGGCGGTTATCCTCAGTGAACCCTGCACCCTTTTTATTGATAGTCGCTAAATGCGCTGGATGCAGATATTGCCCGCATTACGAGCCGTTCCCTTTGAAGCCATAAACGCAAAAATGCCGCCTCAAAGGGGCGGCATTCGAACGTTTCATTCGGACATACGTTAGCGCCGCACCAGTTAAGAGGAGCGCCACCAATTACCGTTAGTCAGAGTGTTACGTATAAAATTGTTCATATGCTCAAAATGCTACATCCGGCCAGACCTGTCAAGCGCCTGAAGACTGTCGCAAGCGCAGCGACATGACGATGGAACACTCCGAGTACAGGTTTCGTTAAAAACACCCTATCGATTCCCAGTTTGATCAGCCTGCCGAGCACTTTGTCGTGCTCTGTCACGACGCTACAGATATTTCGCCAGCGGTGCGATCGTCAGTTCACCGCAGCGCTTCCCATCAGCGTTCATAGGGCGTTCATTCCCATGCTTTTAAGGGATTATCAATATCTATCACACATAAAAAAGCGATGACCGTGATACATCACGACCATCGCTCATCAAGCGCCCCATCACAGAAAAGGCCATCCGTGCTACCCGCAGAGGATCAACATCATACTGGGCGGCCCATTATGCGTGCGGTATACCACTCGGCAGACTTACTGACCGACCTTCCAGCCTTTGCCGACTTTCACGACCGGTACATCCGCTTCGTGCGTTTCACCGTTGCGGGTAGACCCCTTGATGTGCACCGTCATATGGCTAACATCAGCGCCTTTTTGGGCGTTGGAGACCTCCAACGCTTTCAGCCCGCCTTCGTTCTTCAAGCTGGCCTGCATCTGCTGGAACATGTCGTGACGGATCTGCTGAGATTGCTCTGCCGGCAGCTGTGCCAGGACATCAGGGAACTGCATCAGATCATTGAAGCCCGCTTCGTCACCTTTATCCACAGCGTTGAAGTAGCTTTTTACTGCCTGTTCAGGCGTGGCAATAGTGGCTGCCTGAGCGGTAACGGCCAGCAGGCTGCTACCCGTCAGAACGATGGCACCCAACAGTGTCTTGATCTTCATAAAATTATCATCCCTATATTGCTAACGTAGGCGAACAACCATGAAACGGTCCGCTTTCAACGGTCGGGCATGTCACTGCACGACATTACGCAAGGCAAGGTGCGCGGACACGCCCGATATCGGGCTTATTGGCCGACCTTCCAGTATGTACCCACCTTGACGACCGGAACGTCTTCTTCGTGCGTCTGGCCGCTGTTCGTAACGGCCTTGTAGTGCACGATCATGTGCGCGCTGTCCTGACCGGCCTGAGCCTTAGAGACTTCCAGCGACTTGAGACCGCCTTCCTGCTTGACCGCCCCCTGCATGCCCGCGAAGACCTGGTGTTTGGCTTCGGTCTGCTGTTGCGCTGGCAGCTTGTTCATAGCTTCTGGCATCTTCATCAGCTCAAAGAAGCCATTTTCATCGCCGCGCTCCAGCGTACTAAAGTAGCCTTGGACGGCCTGTTCCGGTGTCGTTGCAACCGCAGCCTGTGCGCTGATGGTCATCAGGCTGGTGGTCGCCAGCACGATAGAACCCAGCATCATTTTGATTTTCATTGAAGCCCCTCGTTTTAATCAGCTCGGCAGCACCCGCAGGGCTGCCGTTCAGTACAAAATCCATCTTGTGCGTGTCGTCGATCATACGGGATAGCACCGGGCATCTCACCCCTAAACTGCTGTTCTACAATATGCTTTCACGTTCTTCCGTATTCACCGACACACGGTAATGAAAGGGCGGAGCCTGAAGAAGACAGACCCCGCCCTTTCGTCATATGGCATGAACCCATCAGAGATTCAGGCCACGCTCCGCCAGTTCGATCGCCTTGAACATTGCGGCACGTTTGTTAAGCGTTTCTTCCCATTCCTTTTCAGGAACAGAATCGGCCACGATGCCCGCCCCCGCCTGCAGATGCAGGTTGCCATCCTTGATGACGGCTGTACGAATGCCGATGGCCATGTCCATGTTGCCCTGCCATGCCAAATACCCAATGGCACCGGAATAGATACCACGTTTGACGGGTTCCAGTTCATCGATGATTTCCAGCGCACGGATTTTCGGTGCACCGCTGAGCGTGCCGGCTGGGAACGTGGCTCGCAATACGTCCATCGGGCCAAGGTTCTTACGCAGCGTTCCCACCACATTCGAGGTGATATGCATGACATGGGAATAACGTTCGATCACCATCGTATCAGTGACTGATACTGAACCGTCTTCGCTGATGCGCCCAACATCGTTACGCCCGAGGTCGATCAACATAACGTGTTCGGCACGTTCTTTGGGATCGTTGATCAGCGCCTCCGCCTGCGCACTGTCCTCTTCCGCATTGCGGCCGCGCTTGATGGTGCCCGCAATCGGTCGCACCGTCACCTGCCCGTTCTCGACGCGCGCCAGTATCTCGGGCGACGCTCCGACCACGTGATGATCTTCAAAGTTGAAGTAGAACATATACGGCGACGGGCTGATGTTGCGCAGGGCGCGATACAGCACCAGCGGCGACACCTTGCAGCGGGTCGACATGCGCTGCGAAGGCACGCACTGCATCAGGTCCCCGGCGCGGATGTATTCCTTGATCCGCTCGACCGCCGCTTCGTAATCCTGCTGTGAAAAGCTGGAGAAGAAGTCGTCTTCGCTCGTAGGGTCACTGACCACGCCCGCTTTGGTCTGCTCGGGCGTCAGCACGCTGTCGCGCAGTTGATGCTCCAGCGTGGACAGGTACTCCTGCGCGCGGCCATAGGCATTGTCTTCGCTCGGATCGACATAGGTCATCAGCTTCAGGCTATTGCTGAAACTATCGAAGACCACGAAATCGTTAGCAACCAGCAGCAAAATATCGGGGATTTCAAGCGGGTCGGGTTTTTCGATGCCCGCCAAGCGAGGCTCGATATAGCGTACGGTGTCGTAACCGAAATAACCCACTAGCCCCCCGTTGAGTCGACTATCCGGCTCTTCGGGCACTTTAAAGCGCAAACGGAACTGCTCAATCCATTCCAGAGGATCGGCCACTTCAGTGGCTCCCACCTGATACCCGTCCTTGAAGCGGCGTACCACGTGACCACGCACTTCAATACGCTCACGACACGGCAAGCCTATCCAAGAGTAGCGCCCCCACTTTTCATCCCCCTGAACGGATTCCAGCAGAAAGCTCCAAGGCGCATCTGCCAGTTTCATGTAGGTGGAAAGCGGTGTGTCCAGATCAGCCAGCAACTCTCGAGTCACTGGAATCCGGTTGTAGCCTGCTTCTGCAAGAGAAGCAAAACGCTCTGGGGTCATCATGTGACAGCGCTCTCATTATTCGAAAAGAAAGGTATACACGGCACCAAATACAGAATGCCCATACGGAATCGTAGCGCACATCCGGTGAGAAGAGCGCAGGAGAGCCGCTGCAAGGCGTATTGGCCGCCTGCCGCGCAGCCGCGGGCATCCTAGTGACACTAAACGAGTCGATGGGGTGATTCAACCGAGGAAGGCTTCTGGCATTGGCAGCGACGTCATGAAGACTTATTGGGATAGGCCGATAACCCGTTGCTGACGCAGCGTGGGGGCGGTATCGACTAAGCGGCAGCGTTCACTTTTTTTATCCCGCCAACCCACTGCCTTTGCGCGATTTTTAGATAAAGAAGGCTTATCGCTTGTCGATAAAGTTGACATTGCCCATACCGTATTCGTTCAATTCGCGGCATAATGTCACATATAGCTGTAGTATTATGATCAGTTATTGGCTACAGCCAGAGTATTCAAGCACAAGCCAGTGCCCACTACTACACTGCAGTTTAGGCACTGAAGCTTGACCTCTATCGTGGGACGGCAAGTACCGGTCTTTCAGCCGCCGTATGCGGGGATCGGCCGCCGTTCGATTATTTTTCATCAGCGCTCGAAGGAACATTCCATGACATGCCCCCGAATCGTTGTCGTTGGCGGAGGCGCTGGCGGCCTTGAACTCGCCACTCGCCTAGGTCGCACGCTGGGCAAACGCAAGCGCGCCGACATCATTCTCGTCGACCGTAATCCGACGCACATCTGGAAACCGCTTCTGCATGAAGTCGCTGTCGGCGCACTCGATACTGACCTCGACGCGGTGTCGTATCAGAGCCATGCGCGCCAGAACGGCTACTACTTCCAGCGCGGCACCCTGACGGGGCTGGACAAGGAAACTCGTACGCTGACGCTGGCGCCGATCAATGATGAAGAAGGCAAGGTCATCATCGGTGAGCGTTCGCTCAACTATGACTATCTGGTGATGGCGGTAGGCAGCATCTCGAACGACTTTGGTACTCCGGGCGTTCGCGATAACTGCTACTTCCTCGACAGCCCACAGCAGGCAGAAAGTTTCCGCCAAGCAATGCTGAGCGCATTCCTGAAGAACGCTCCGGCCGACAACGGTCAGGACGGTGACAAGGAACTGACTATTGCCATCGTAGGCGCAGGCGCAACCGGCGTGGAGCTGTCCGCCGAGCTGTTCAACGCCGTCGAGATGCTGCACAGCTATCGCGTGACAGGCGTTGATCGCCAGCGCCTCAAGGTGCATATCATCGAAGCAGCCGACCGCATTCTGCCGGCACTGGCCGAACGTATCAGCAGCAACGTTCATCAGGAACTGACACGCCTTGGCGTTCAGATTCACACCAAGACGATGGTTGCCAAGGCCGATGAACACGGCTTCGAGACCTCAACGGGTGAGCGCATTGATGCAGACTTGCTGGTATGGGCAGCGGGTGTCATGGCACCGAAGTTCCTGTCAGAGCTGGGCCTGAGCACGCGCCGCAACAACCAGATTGAAGTGCATCAGACCATGCAGAGCGTCGATGATCCGCATATCTTTGCGATCGGCGACTGCGCCGCCTGCCCGCAAGCGGATGACAAATTCGTTCCGCCGCGTGCTCAAGCCGCCCACCAGATGGCCAGCACCATGTACAAAAACTTGGTCGCGCTGATCAACGGTAAGGAAATGAAGCCGTTCGAATACCGCGATCTGGGCGCACTGGTATCGCTGTCGCACTTCCACGCAGCAGGCCGCCTGATGCGCGGCGCATCTACACGTGGTCTGTTCATCGAAGGCTGGTTGGCGCGCACCTTCTATACATCGCTGTACCGCATGCACCAGCAGGCGATCTACGGTACGCCACGCATGCTGGCGAAGATCGTTGTCGACCGCCTGAACCACTGGCTGCGCCCGCGCCTCAAGCTGCACTGATCGCGCGGCTCGACGTTGAAAAGGCACCCTTCGGGGTGCCTTTTGCGTATTCGTGCCCCTATGTTTTCATAGCGGCCGATGCGCTATTGGCGCGGAACAGGTACCCCCGGCAAAAGGCTGGCATCCTGTACCATTGCCGTCATACTGTAGTCGCAGGCACTTGATAAGTGCGGTAGTTCGGTACATCTTCGAAGCATGCTTTCCATTAGTGACAGAGGGCCGCTCGACTACCCCGCTATCGCTAGGTGCTTTTTTCTCACCGTTCACTGCAGGAATTCGCCATGAGTGCTCCCGTCTTCATCTGTGCCAACGCATTCGGTCCCGTGTTCGTCAAACACCACGGTCACGCCACGGCAGCCAACTTGGCTTCCCGCGCCGGTGCCGCTGGCCTTGAGGTTCGCCAAGAACTAATGACACCGGCTGATTATCCGCTTTCCTCGCTCAAGAACGTGCTCGACAATCTGCAGCTGGGCTGCACGTTCTCTGCCAAGGTGCACGTGTGGAACTACGAACACTGTGACAAAGAAGGGCTGCTCAAGGCACTGGAGATCGCGGAAGAACTGGGCGCACGCTTGCTGAAAGTCAGCATTGGGGCCCTACCCGCCGATCCGTCGCTCTCACGTGAAGAGCTGGAAACCGTAGCGGCTCGCCTCAAACAGAGCTCGGTTCGCTTGGTGATCGAAAACGATCAGACCCCTGAGGGCGGTGACATTGAGGTCATGGAAAGGGCTCTGGCCTTGTTGGCCGAAGCGGGCATAGAAGCTGGACTGACCTTCGATACTGGCAACTGGTACTGGGTGGGCGAGAACCCGATTGACGCGGCACGTCAGCTCGGCGCCCGGGTCGAGTACATCCACTGCAAAAGCATTGATATCGTTCACGACCAGCCGCGAGTCTGTCAGCCGCGCGCACCGCATCTGGCGGCGTGGTCAACGTTGTGGACCGCCTTCAAGCCCAATACTCTGCGCTCCATCGAATTCCCGCTGGCACAGGAAGACAGCATTGACCTGAACCACAATGCCCTCGTGGCCAGCGCACACGAATTCATCGCTCGTCTGCGCCATTATTAAGCGCCACTCTGGGACGCCTTTTAGGCGTCGTCGATGATCGCGATAGACACCGCATGTGCATAGCGCCAGGTCCGCAAGGGCTTGGCGCTATGTCATTCGGGGCTGTTCTCTGTCTGTCACACAGCAACATGTATCCATATCGCGTATCAGCGCACCGGCAACTCGATATCGTCTAGCAGCTGGGCGTCCTGTCGAGTGTTCTGCATAACCGCATCTACTCGCTCACGTGTCAGGTGAGGAGCCATGCGCTCGATGAAGTCGTACATGTACTTGCGCAGATACGCTCCCCGACGCAGAGCGATACGCGTCACGGAGTAATCAAACAGATGGCGCGCGTCGATCGCAACCAGATCCGTGTCGGTCGCTTCCGCAGCCATGTGCGCGACAATCCCGACCCCTAGCCCAAGACGAACATAGGTCTTGATCACGTCGGCATCCGCGGCCGTCAGTACGACGTTCGGTTCCAGTCCTTTGGCCAAGAAGTTCTCTGCCAGCTGCGCACTGCCGGTAAAGCCACTGGTGTACGTGACAAGCGGGTACTTGGCGAGCGCTTCCAGCGTCAGGTGCTCTTCATCGCACAAGGGATGTCCTTTAGGTACCAGCACACTGCGGTTCCAGCGATACCACGGCAGGGCTGCCAGATCATTGAACTGGGTCAGCGCTTCGGTGCAGATCGCGATGTCGGCCTGACCGTCGCATACCATCTGCGCAATCTGACGCGGATTGCCCTGGTGCATGTGCAGGCTGATGCCGGGATAGCGCTCACCAAACTGCTTGATGATTTCGGGCAACACATAGCGGGCCTGAGTATGCGTCGTCGCCAGGGTGAGGCTCCCCTGGTTTTCGTCGTTGTGCTCTTGGGCCACCTGCTTGATGTTGTTGACGAGGTGCAGCACCTGGCCAGCAAGGTCAATGACCGTCTGTCCTGCCGGTGTCACACGCGTCAAGTGCTTGCCACTGCGGGCAAATATCTCGATGCCCAGCTCGCCTTCCAGCAGACGAATCTGTTTCGAGATGCCCGGCTGGGAAGTGTACAGCCGCTGAGCCGTCGCGGAGACGTTCAGGTTATGGCGCGAGACTTCCCAAACGTAACGTAACTGCTGAAGTTTCAAGGCAATATCCTTCTGAACGATAGTGAGCGAACTTTTTTTTCAAGCTATCAGGGAATAAGATAATGAACAAACGATACTTTTTGATATAAGAAATTGCGCCTACAGTGTCAACATTCTTTTTCCACGATGGCAAGTGATATTCGCACCGTGTGAGCGGAGAGGCCTTTCATGACATTGGAAACGTTTGGAATTTTCATTGCAGCAGGTGCGGCGATCGGATTCTGTATGGGGTGCACGGGTATCGGCGGGGGCTCGCTGATGATGCCTGTGCTGCTGTTCATGGGAATCCCATCACAAGTGGCCGTGGGCACTGACCTGCTGTACGCCTCAATCACTAAGTGCAGTGCCGTGGTATCCCATCAGCGTCAGCGCAACATTGATTGGAAAACGGTGGCCTTCTTGCTGCTGGGTAGTATTCCTGCTTCGCTGCTCACGCTGTTCGTGCTGCGCCATCTACAGGCCGAAGGCGGCATCAGCGATGCGCTCATCACCCGCTCACTGGGTGCCCTACTGGTGTTGACTGCTGTTACGTTGATCTTCCGCGCCCGCCTATACCGCTGGGCCAACGCACACGGCAGCGTTCTGTTGCGCCATGCCACCACGCTGTCGGTGCTGACAGGACTGTTTCTGGGTATCTGCGTGACGCTGTCCTCGGTCGGCGCAGGCGTCATTGGTACGGCACTTCTGATGCTGATCTACGCCCAATACCCCTCTCGCCATATCGTGGGCACCGATATCGCACATGCCGTGCCGCTGACGTTTGTTGCCGGCTCGGGCCATATGTTCATGGGCGGCATCGACTGGTTCCTGCTGTGCGCCCTGTTGATCGGTTCGGTACCTGCCGTCTACTTCGGTGCCAGCATGGCACGACGCATGCCTGACAAGTTGCTACGTGGGGTGCTGACCGTCATCTTGCTGGGCATGGGTCTGCATTACCTGTGGCCACTCTAAATAGTGTCACTATAAACGGTGTCACTCTAAGCCCACGTTGGTGAGGGGACTGCCTATCTATGCGGCTTGTAGCGCGGGACATTAGGCAGTCTCTCTACGAGTAGAAACCACTACAGTACACGCCATCAGGTCATCATGAGCACAAAGCACGACATCCTGCTCCCCGGCAACCCTCTAGAATCGCCCCCCGTATCTGTCACCCCACGACGGCTGATCGTCATGGGGCGGTAGATGCTCTGCTAACATGATAATGACCCGCTCGAGGAACTACTCGTCGTGCCCCGGTGAGCCGATGCAAATGATTACCGTTGATAAAAAAAGAGTGTGCGCCCTCTTTTGTTCACCGCCAAGTGACCTGATATAGAGTAAGTTGATAAAAAAGATAGCCTGCGTTGTATTTGCTCCACTTCTGACATCAGGCTACCATCTGACTATAACGGTTGGTTAAACCTGCCCCACCGAATTCAAGGAGAGCCTTATGTCCAAGTTCATTGACGTCAATGACAGCAATTTCCAGAAAGACGTACTGGAATACGCCGACACCCCCGTGCTGGTGAAGTTCTGGGCGCCGTGGTGTGGCCCGTGTAAGGTCATGACGCCGATCGCAGAACAGGTTGCCGCTGCACGCAGCGATGACGACCTGCGTTTCGTCGACATCAACGTCGATGAAGCCGTTAATGTCACGCAGGCACTCAGCATTCGCGGTGTCCCCACCGTCATGCTGTTCAACAAAGGACAGCGCGTTGCGGCCGTCACCGGCGGCCTGAACCGCCAACAGCTCGAAGCGTTCATCGACCAGCATATCTGATCGCTCGCAACGACTGACGATACGTCTCTATACAAGAAGGCCCCAGCTTCATAGAAGCTGGGGCCTTCTTGCTATCGCGCGCTTGAATGAGTCATTTGTCGATGGCCCATTCTTCAATGAACCTTGCACGCCATCTCCTCTCATCAAGTGCGCAGAGAGGAGTCCTCTAACTCAGCATGCGGTTTCTCTGCAAGCCCCTCTCTGGACGTGGTGCGCGCATGCGCTTCGGACAGCAGACGAAACATCACGTTGGAAATGACGCCGACGCTGGTCAACATAATGACCAGCGGCCATGGGCCATAGTCCCCAAACGCATTGACAATAAAGCTACCGATACCGCCGGAACTGAACTGGATGCATCCCAGCGCCGCTGTTGCCGTGGCACTCATGCTGGGGAAATAGTCCAGCATCGACGAGATGGCATTGGCCGTAATCAAGCCGTTCATCGAGCTAAAAATAATGACCAACGGCATCAGTGTCCAAGCCGCATCCAGACGCAATGCAACCGTCAGCAACGCCATCACCCCAAAGCCGAGCTGCAGCATCATCCCCACCTTGAGAATGTCATGCGGCGAGTGATGCTTCAGCAGCGATAGATTGAGGCGGTTAGCCCCCAGCACCAGAATGATGTTGCCGGTAAACATCAACCCATAGATCCACTCGGGCACCTTGTAGTAGTTGATGCACAGGTACGATGACGCTGACAGGAACGAGAAGATACCCGCGTATGAGCAGGCCACGGCAATGATGTAGCCCAGCGCGGCACGGTGCCCCAGCACACGTCCGTAACGACGTGCAATGGTTGCCAGTCCTTCGGCATGCCCGGACAGCACCGCCGTTTCTGGCAGCTTGCGACTCACCAGTGTCAGTGCGACCAAGGCATAGATCGCCAAGAACAGGAAGATAGCCTGCCAGCCGCCTGCATAGTTGTTGAGCAAGGCACCGAGTGACGGGGCACCCAGTGGGGCCAGCAACAGGATCATCGTCATGGTCGACATCATCCGTGCCGATTCACGCCCTGAAAAACGGTCGCGCACGACGGCAGCCGCATTCACAGAGCACGCACCGCCCCCTAGGGCTTCGACGAAACGCAGCGAACAGAACATCATCAAGCTGCTTGAGAAGGCAAGGGCAAGGCTGGAAAGAAAGAAAACGATGATACCGCCGATGGCGACAGGGCGACGACCGATACGGTCAGAGATAGGACCGAAGATAACTTGACCACAGGCAAAGCCCAATAGATAGAGGCTCATAGAGTTGGCGGCAGCACTGGCTTCGGTTCCTAGATAACGAGCAATATCTGGAATGGCGGGGAGATACGCATCCGTTGCCAGAGGTGTCAACGCCATCATCAGGGCCAGCAAGCGGGCCAGACGGCGGGGGGCGAAACGTTTCAAGACTGCACCTCCTTTTTTTCTCATCATTAGTATGTCCAGGCAGTCTGTCGGAGCATTGCTGACAGCCAATGGCCTATGCCAAGGCC
This sequence comes from Zymobacter palmae, assembly GCF_003610015.1. Taxonomy (NCBI): domain Bacteria; kingdom Pseudomonadati; phylum Pseudomonadota; class Gammaproteobacteria; order Oceanospirillales; family Halomonadaceae; genus Zymobacter; species Zymobacter palmae. Next base: position 703,984 of record NZ_AP018933.1, on the reverse strand, counting down.
TTTCACTCATACTTCATGTGCTGTCACGGTCTATCTGCCTGTCAGGGTCAACGCCTGTCACGACGGCCCTAGCGCCTCATCTCGCGGTCGTCATCCCTCGATAGGCCGCGGATCAGATACTGCGTCCATCGCGCGCTGTTTCTTATCGAAAAAATGGGGATTCGAGCGCACGATAGCCCCCTTCTGCGGACATCGCGTAGAAGGGTAAAAAAGACCGTCCGAAAAAGGCTGATTGCAGCGACTTTCTCGAACGGTGATCACATCGTGAAGTGCGGGTTACTTCTGTGTGGCAGGTACGGCCCCGGCAGCCGGTTCGTCATAATCAAAATCGCCCGAGGCGAAAGGATCATGCTTTGTCTGCCCACCGTCGATCTCAAACTGACGGCGCTGCATCCACGCATCGCGCAGCAGCGTATAGCGATCGCCTTGCAGCAGCTTTTCTTGCTCCAGCATGCTCGCACGCCAATTGACGGTATTCAGGCCATACAGCCCCCAGCGCGTATAGTCATCGCTGATCTGGTGCGTTGGGCTGACATACCAGTCACCCGGCTTGCCGACCGTATCACGCAGCGAACTCGGCCCCAGGATGGGCAACATCAGGAAAGGCCCTGAACGGAAGCCCCATGCGGCCAGCGTCTTGCCCACGTCTTCATGACGCGCTTCGATACCCAGCTGCGTTGCGGGGTCGAGGAACCCACCCAGCCCGAGGGTCGTGTTGATCAAAAAGCGCGACAGCGAAATGCCCAGTATTTTCGGGTTGCCCTGCAGCACGCCGTTGGCCATGTTGCCGACTTCGCCTAGGTTACCGAAGAAATTCGTTACCCCGTCCTGTACCGGCTGAGGCGTCACTGCGTTGTAGCCCTTGGCGACCGGGCGCAGCGCATACTCATCCAGCGCGTCGTTGAACGCAAACACCTTACGGTTGACTGGCTCTAATGGATCGTTGGGCGCACCGTCCTGTGTGTACATGCCAGCACAGCCGCTCAGCGTGGTCGCCAGCACTGCTGCTGCCGTGAATTTCAATCCTGCTGCCTTCATGCCTGCCTCTTCGACACTTGAAGCATGCCTGCGGACATGTGCCCATCCACAACGGCATGCAAATATGTGGGCATCGTATCACGATGCTTATACGGTTGGCCCTGCCCTTTTACAAAAGCAAACAACAGAGCGAAGTTCCGTATCCAAACGTTATTCTCCGGCAATGATTTCCTGCCAGCGCCGTTCCAAACGTTTGACCGATACGGTGTCCAGTGTGCCCAGCTGCTGGGCAAACAGGGAGACGCGCAGTTCCTCAATCCACCAGCGGAATTCGGCCAGTGCGGGGTCAAGGGCACCCTTGACGCTCTGTCGTCGCGCATCCCAACGCGCTTCGAAATCGTGGATTTCCTGCATTGCAACGGTATCGCGCCGATAGTCGCGCCCCAGCTTCTCAAGGCGAAGCAGTGCCGCCTGCATGTAGCGAGGATAGTGGCTCAGCCACTCCCCTGCGTCGACGACAAATCCTGGGTGAACCAATCGAGCCATCTGTGCTTTCAGATCGGAATAGGCCCGCGCCAGCTGAAGGCTAACGTTGCCCTTCAGCTTCTTGGTGACGTCAAGATAGCCCTTCAAAGCAGCTTCGACCTCATCGGCCAGCATATCGGCCAGTTCGCCCAGATCACCGCGGCGCGCTTCGATACGTTCGGCCATTTCGTCCGCACTGCGGGGCAGTGGATCGAAAGCGAACGCCCGTAGAAACAGGGCATCTACGATATCGGATGCCAGCGCCTGACGTGATCCGACTTTGGTGAAAAGCAGCGCACAACGATCCAGTTTCGGCATCGACTTCGTAAAATAGCGTACCTGCTCCGGCAGCGCCTGCATGGCGGCGCGTTTCACCCCATGTCGATGCTGCTCGTGAGCCTTGCCCGGGTGGTCGAATAGTACGACCCCGAGGCTATCGCCTTCGTCAACCAGTGCGGGATAGGCTTCAACGCGGATGCCCGCTTGTTCGCGGCGCTCGCGTTCGGGCAGACGCTGTGAAGGCCATGCAGTCAGCCCCGTGCGCGGCTGGCGGCTATCGGCCAGTGCCGCTGCGCCTTCTTCTGCCTGTCGCTCGAAACGCGCGATCAGCGCATCCAGATCACGCCCCTCGCCGAGCACTTTCCCTTTGTGATCCAGTACACGGATGTTCATGATCAAATGAGGCGGTAGCTGTTCGACCTGCCAATCCTCATCTGACAACCGCACGCCGGTACGGCGGCGCAGGAACTCGCCCAGCGCCTCGGTCATGTAGGTCTGCCCCGGCGTCAGCGCTTCCAGCGCCGCATCGACCCAGTCGGGGATCGGCACGACCTGACGGCGCAGCGCCTTGGGCAGTGACTTCATCAGCGCAATGCCCTTGTCGCGCCGCAGCCCCGGCACCAGCCAGTCGAGCGCCTCACGCGGCAGGGTACTGAGCATCACCGCCGGCACCGACACCGTCACTCCATCGTCTGAAGCGCCAGGGGCAAAGTGATAGGACAGCGGAAGCTGCATGTCGGCTACCATCAGTCGCTCGGGGTAGCGCTGATCGGTAACTTCTTCGGCTTCACGCGCCATCAGCGCATCCAAATCAAAGAACAGTGCTTCCGGTGCTTTGTGTTCGACATCCTTGCGCCAGCGCTCGAAGCTGGCACCGTTCGTGATGTTGTCGGGAATGCGTTCGTCATAAAACGCGAACAGCGTGTCTTCATCGACCAGAATGTCGCGGCGGCGCGCCTTATCTTCCAACGCCTCCACTTCCCCAATCAGAGCGCGGTTATGGGCGAAAAACTTGCCCTGAGTGCGAAACTCGCCTTCGACAAGCGCGCTGCGGATGAAGATTTCACGCGATTCCTGCGGTGCGATCGGGCCATAGTGCACCTTGCGCTGGGTCACGATGGGCAGCCCGAACAGCGTAACCTGTTCATAGGCCACGACCTGTGCGCGCTTCTTCTCCCAATGCGGTTCGCTATAGCTGCGCTTGACCAGCTCACCGGCCGTCGGCTCGATCCATTGCGGCTTGATACCCGAGACTTCACGCGCATATAAGCGGGTGGTTTCCAGCATTTCAGCGGCCATGATCCACTTCGGCGTTCGCTTGGACAGCCCCGAACCGGGGTGAATCATGAAACGACGGTTGCGCGCCCCTAAGTATTCGCGGTTCTCAAGGTGCAACCCAAGGTTGGACAGTAGCCCTGTCAGCAGCGCGCGGTGCATGCCATCGACTTCGATCGCCAGCTTGCCCTCTTCGTCGCGCGCCAGACGCGGATGCACCTCGCCCAGCTTCAGTTCCTGTGCTAGCTGACGCAGCTGACGGAAGGTATCGTGCCACTCGCGCAAACGCATGTAGCTCAAGAAGTGTGTACGACACCAGCGTCGCAGCGCACTCGATGACAGATCATCGCGCGCGGTCGCGAAGCCATTCCACAGGTTGAGCCAGCTGACGAAATCGGAGTCCTTATCGGCCCACTCACGGTGCTTCTGATCCGCCGCCTCACGCTGATCTGCCGGGCGCTCGCGAGGGTCTTGCACCGCCAGCGCACTGACGACGATCAGCACTTCCTGCAACGCTTTGAATTCGGCCCCCGCCAACACCATGCGCGCTAGGCGCGGGTCAATGGGCAGACGCGCCAACTTGCGCCCCAGCGGCGTCAACTGATCGTTGCTGTCGACCGCCCCCAGCTCGTTCAGCAGCCGGAAGCCATCGCGCACCGCACGGCTTTCGGGCGGCTCCAGAAAGGGGAAGGCTTCAATATTGCCCAGACGCAGGGCCAGCATCGACAGAATGACCGCCGCCAGGTTGGTCCGTCTAATCTCCGGTTCGGTAAAGGCCGGTCGCAGGATGAAATCATCTTCACTGTAGAGACGAATGCATGCCCCTTCGCTGATACGACCACAGCGCCCCTTGCGCTGCTCCGCACTGGCCTGACTGATCGGTTCGATCGGCAGCCGCTGTACCTTGGCCCGCGGGCTATAGCGACTGATGCGTGCAAGCCCGGGGTCAATTACATAGCGAATACCCGGTACGGTCAGCGAGGTTTCCGCCACGTTAGTGGCTAACACGATGCGTCGCCCAACGGACGGCGTGAAAATGCGTTGCTGCTCGCTGACCGACAGGCGCGCATACAGCGGCAGAATCTCAGTATCACGTAGTTGTGCCTTGCGCAGCGTTTCTGCTGTCTCGCGTATTTCACGCTCGCCCGGCAGAAAGACCAGAATGTCACGCGGCCCCGTAAACCAGCGCTTTTCACGCTCGATATGCGCAATCTCTTCGACAGCTTCAAGGATGCCTTCCTGCAGCGTCAGGTCGCTTTCTTCAGCACTGTCGCGCATCAGCGGACGATAACGCGTCTCGACCGGGTAAGTACGCCCGGATACCTCGATGATCGGTGCAGGCTTGCCCGTACGCGGATCAGCAAAATGTTCGGCGAAGCGTTCGACGTCGATGGTCGCCGAGGTGATGACGATCTTGAGATCATGGCGACGCTGAATCAGCTGGCGCAGATAGCCCAGCAGAAAGTCGATGTTAAGGCTGCGCTCGTGCGCTTCATCGATGATAAGGGTGTCATAACGTAGCAGCTGAGGATCATGCTGAATTTCGGCCAACAGAATACCGTCGGTCATCAGCTTGATGCGCGTGTGCTCATTGGTATTGTCGGCAAAGCGCATCTGAAAGCCGACCGTTTCACCCAGCGGCACCTGCAGCTCTTCGGCCAAACGTGCGGCCACATTACGCGCTGCAAGACGCCGCGGCTGGGTATGACCAATCAGCCCACGACGACCGCTGCCCGCTTCCAAACACAACTTGGGAATCTGAGTTGTTTTCCCCGAACCGGTTTCCCCCGCGATCACGACAACCTGATGCGCTTCCAGAAGCTTCAGTATTTCATCGTGGCGCGCGGATACGGGCAGTTCTGGCGGATACTGCAAAGTGATGGGCCGAGACAGCCGCGCCTCCAGCTGTTGAAGACTGGCATCGCACTGCGCCTGCAGCGCCGCCAGCGAGCGGTCGACAGGCTGACCTTGCTTAACGCGTCGCCGCAGTGCGGAAAGGCGCTTGCGCACATCGGCCGCTTCACGCAGAGGAAGCTGATCGCAGCACTGCTGCAACCGAGCCAGCTGCGCGTCGGCCGCGTCAGAATGATGGGGCACAGAAGGAGAATCGCTCAAGACAGCCTCACAGAAAATCGGTGATGCGCTTCCGCTCCCCCAATGCCGAGGACCCAATGCGAAGCGCCAAAGATAACGCTATTTTATCGCGGATTGCAGGTTATCCCTACCCCATGCGCAAACCTACCGTTATGACAGCATGAAAAACCCACTCCAATAGACTGATATCAAAGTAAATGGGGATAGCGAAGGCCGTCATCATTCAACGAAGAAGAGTAGGCCAAGTATCGATCGTCATTCCTTGCTGCCACAAAAAAGCCCGACCTTGTAGAAAGGCCGGGCTTTTTCAGCGTCGAGTGATGCCCGTAGGCATTTTCTCAATCGCTTAGAACGCTTCCAGGAACAGCGCTTCGACTTCTTCCTGAGAACCCTGACGCGGGTTGGTCAGTGCACAAGCGTCTTTCAGCGCGTGGTCAGCCAGAATCTGGACGTCTTCACGTTTAGCACCCAGATCCGTCAGCGTTGCCGGAATGTCGATGCGTTTGGACAATGCTTCAACGGCAGCGATAGTGGCGTTAGCACCGTCGCGGTCACTCAGACCCGCAACGTCGACGCCCATTGCAGCACCCATATCCTTGATGCGAGCAGCGGCGACTTCAGCGTTGTAGCGCAGTACGTGCGGCAGCAGTACGGCGTTGCAAACACCGTGAGGCAGGTTGTAGTAACCGCCCAGCTGGTGTGCCATGGCGTGTACATAGCCCAGAGAGGCGTTGTTGAACGCCATACCGGCCATGAACTGTGCGTAAGCCATGGCTTCACGCGCTTCCATGTTGCTGCCGTCTTCGCAAGCGATCGGCAGGAAACGAGCGATCAGTTCAGCCGCTTTCAGCGCGCAGACGTCGGTCAGCGGCGTTGCAGCGGTAGAAACGTAGGCTTCGAAAGCGTGCGTCAGCGCATCCATACCGGTTGCCGCTGACAGGCCTTTCGGCATGCCCATCATCAGAATCGGGTCGTTGACGGAAACGATCGGAGTGACATGACGGTCGACGATCGCCATTTTCACGTGACGTTCTTCATCAGTGATGATGCAGAAACGCGTCATTTCGGACGCCGTACCGGCCGTGGTGTTGATCGAGATCAGCGGCAGCGCGGCTTTGCTGGAACGATCAATACCTTCGTAATCTTTGACTTCACCACCGTTGGTAGCCACCAGAGCAACCGCTTTAGCGCAGTCGTGCGGTGAACCACCACCGACGGAAACAACCAGATCAGCGTCGTTTTCTTTCAGCAGTTCGAGACCCTGTAACACGCTGCCGACTGTCGGGTTAGGCATAACGCCATCAAAAATGACGGAAGGGATACCCGCCGCGTCCAACAGAGATGCCACTTTACCTGCCGTACCGCAGGAATTCATGAACGCGTCGGTAACGATCAGCGCACGGTTGAAACCGCGGCCTTTCAGGTCACCGATGGCTTTTTCCAAAGAGCCTTCGCCCATTTCGTTTACTGGTGGCACATAGAATGTTGAAGATGCCATTGAAGACAGCCCCTCTGATAATCGTGGTGAGTGGCGGGGACAGCAATACCCCGACCGATCTGTTACGCAGCACGCGGGTACTGCGCATCGGGACAGGCAGGCAACAGGGGATACCGGTGGGCTAGTGCGCATACGGGCGACAAAAACCCTTCCCGTCCATAAGAACAGCATACGCTTGAAATAATGTAACATCACTTGGGCATTTGGCCGCATGCCAAAAGGGTAACGGGACGATCAGGCACTGAATGGTGCGCACCCTGTTAGCGCATGCCCAACCGAGTGATCGAAAACCGTAGTATTGCCCTGCCATCGCCATTTCAAGCCGCTATCCAACACTGGCAAGCCCATTCCCTGATTGTCATCCCTGCACCCTGACGCGATGCCACCATACAGAGATTGCGCAGACTCCATGTCCATCACGACACGCACAACAGCGCCGTTGGCGTGTGGCGTCAGTGTCATGTGCTCGACGGACTGCCGCGGTTACGATACACCTAATGTTACGGTAAGGAACCTGTATCGAAGTGCAATAAAAATCCCACTATCACACTGAGAAATAAGCAAAAAAAGGCCGCCATCATGGCGACCGTTCAGAGCCTAATAAGAGTGAACATCACGCCGCTACGGCGTAGGGGCTGCCATCGCCTGCGCATAAGTAGGGGAATGAGGCCCTGGCAGGATGCCATTGACGCGCTGCGGGCTCAGCAAACGTTCATCGGCTCGCCCCGCCACTTCATGACCGTAATCGCTGACGGAATCCACGATCTGATTGATGATGGCGCTCAGCAGCATGCCCGCCAGACTACTGCTCTGGCCGCGCTCTTCTGCAGTTGAAGCATACCCTGCCCCTTGCCACAGCAGTGTGCCCGTCCGCAGATCCACCAGTCGCGCCGATAGCGTCACCGTCGTGTCACTGTTAATGACGTGATAGGAAGTGCCATAGTCCTCAACCACGACGTATAGCGCTGCGTCGGCACCAAACGTGTCGTGCAGCTTGTCGAACGGGATGCTCTGGATGTCTTCGGGCGTGGTCATGCCGTTGCCACGGAACGTTTCGTCGACCAATGCGACGGGCAGTACGTAATAGCCCGCTTCGCCCAGCGGACGGCTCAGCTGCGCCAGCACGCTATAGGTGGCCTTGACCTCAGGCGAGTGGTTGATCGGTGGCAGGATCAGCACCGATGTGGGGCGACTAGCACGATATGCCGTGTAATCGTACGGCGTGGACGGCAGGGCACAGCCTGACAGCAACAGTGCACCAACAACGACACCTACCGCTTTTATGAACAGAGTTCGCATGCATCAGCTCCCATGAACACGGGCATTGCCGTGATCGGTCTTGATGTTGCGCATCAGGAAGCGCATGTACGGCACCGACTCAGGAAACAGTGCCTGCTCGCGTTCGAAAGCAGGAACAGCTTCATCCATACGCCCCGTCAGGCTGTAAAGCATGCCCAGCTGAGCGTAGTACCCCGGAGCCGGGGTCATCCCCTTGCTCTGCGCCTTCTGCAAGTGTTTCTCCAGAATGTCGATCTGCTGCTCGGCAGATGTCTCGTTCTGGAAGTGGGCATAGACCTGTTCTTGATAGCCCGGCCAGTAATAGAGTGGCGCTGGCTTGCTGGCACAGCCGCTTAAAAGCGCCATGCCCGCCAGCAGCCCCACCCAGATCCCCCTTGGTCCCATGACATCTTCCTCGAAGTTATTGCGCCTGAGATGGAGCCCATGCCCCGCTGTCGATGCCTTCTACCAAGCGATTGACGGCTTCACGAATGGCCAGATCAAGCACCTTGCCGTTTAGCGTGGCGTCATAGCTGGCGGTGCCACCAAAACCGATCACTTCGCGGTTAGACAGGCTGTACTCTCCGGCCCCCTGCGTGGAATACACCACTTCGGACGTGCGCACGTCGATAATATTGAGGTTGACCTTGGCATAGGCGATCTGCTGTTTGCCACGTCCCAGCAGGCCAAAGAGCTGATGATCACCGACTTCCTTACGCCCAAACTCGGTCACATCCCCAGTCACGACATAGCGGGCCCCCTTCACTTGCTGGGCCTTTTTCGAATACGCGCTTTCCTGCGCCAGCTCATTCATATTGTCGCGATTCAGCATCGAGAAATGGTGGGTCTGCTGCAGGTGCGTTTCCAGAATGGTGCGCGCCTGCCCGCCCAAACGATCGGTGCCGTCCGAGAACAGTCCGCGCATGTAGCTCGAACGGTTGTCAAACTTGCCGATCGCTAGCGGCTGGCGTGGACCGTGATAGTCGCTGTGTGCTGAGTTGACCTGTTCGACTTTCAAAGCCTGCGAAGACTCAGTGGCGCAGCCTGACATCAGCGTTGCAGCCCCCAGAACGCCAGCAAGAACCAGTGTCTTTTTCATTTGTACACGTCATCCGTAGTGTTGTGATAAGGGAGTTCAGTCACCGGCCTCGTGCCGAGTACTAAGGGTTTCCCTGTCGCTATAGGCGTGAGCAAGCTCTCTCAACTATCGGCAAGCCGCGGTACCTCTTGCATGATCGGTTGAGAAGCGGCACATGCCACTCGATAAAAATGCGCTATTTTTATATTTTAAAAACAATGAAGTATGAATAATAACACACGGCCATTTGATGTTATCGGTCGGCACGCTGTCCAAGCCCTCCGGGCTTTCCTATCTTGATATCAAAGGATGTGAATAGACTCTAAGGTCATAACCTTTTTCTCTTTGCCCGGGTTCTGCTCTGGCGTTAGGCTGGATTCAATCGCTTGTTGCCGTGCGCAGCCGCATGCCACTGCAAGCCACTTCATTTGCTGCTAGGGAGCGTCTCATGAGCCGTATCGTCGAGGACAACACGGAAACCATTGGCAATACACCGCTGGTCCGCCTGCGCCGCGTGACCCAGCATCCGCGCGTCTACGCCAAAATTGAAGCGCGCAACCCTGCGTTTTCGGTCAAAGACCGCGTTGGCGCCAACCTGCTGTGGAGCGCTGAGCAATCAGGCGAACTGAAGGAAGGCATGAGCATCGTCGAGCCGACCTCCGGCAATACCGGAATCGCGTTGGCCTTTGCCGGTGCCGCACGCGGCTATAAGGTCATCCTAACCATGCCCTCTTCAATGAGCATTGAGCGTCGTAAGGTACTGAAGGCACTGGGAGCCGAGCTGGTACTGACCGAGCCGGCCAAAGGCATGCAGGGGGCCGTCGACAAGGCAACCGAGATTCGTGACAGCGACCCGGCATGCTATTATCTTCCGCAACAGTTCGAAAACCCGGCCAACCCCGAGATTCATGAACGAACGACCGGACCAGAGCTGTGGGAGGCAACCGATGGTGAGCTAGACGTGTTAGTGGCAGGTGTAGGCACTGGTGGAACGCTGACCGGAATTTCACGCTATTTCGAGCATGCTCGTAAACGCCCGCTGCACTCGGTGGCGGTGGAGCCGGCCGAATCCCCGATCATCAGTCAGGCGCTGGCGGGCCAACCACTGACACCCGCCGGACACAAGATTCAGGGAATCGGTGCGAACTTCATTCCGAAGAACCTAGACCTTGAGCTGGTCGATGACGTGCAGCCCGTGACCAGCGAAGACGCGATTGCCATGGCCCGTCGCTTGGCCACCGAGGAAGGCATTCTGTGCGGCATTTCCTGTGGTGCAGCGGTAGCAGCGGCCGTTCGGCTAGCCGAACGCCCTGAGTTCCAGGACCGTTCGATTGCCGTCATTCTGCCCGATGGCGGTGAACGCTACCTGACGAGCCCGCTATTTGCAGACCTCAACGTCGACTGATCTCATTTTTCACCAACAAAAAGGCATCCATAAAGGATGCCTTTTTCATTGCAGTGCTGACGATCAGCTGCTGCACTATAGCGTTGAATCGGCCACCGTTCAGAGCGTTGGCTCGCGACGTTCACGACGCTGCGGTTCAGCATGCGCCGAGCCACTCGAGTCCTGATCATCGCCCGAGGCATGACGTGCGCGCCATGCACCGAACAAAACGCCCACAGCTCCCCCAATGATGGCGGCCAGCAGTACGACCAGCAACGCCGTGCTTGCACGATGGCGCATAACGTCCATCATGGCGACGATAACCGCCGGCGCGACACCGGAGAAGCTATCGTCGGTGACGGTAGCGGTTTCATGGAAGCTCCACGGCATCCAGCAGACGCCCGCCACGATGCCGACCAGCACCCATTGCAGCGTACGTGGCAACCAGCGCGTGCCGAGCCATCCCATTATCAGTACGATAAGGGACAGCACAAGGTAGAGCATCCAAAGAGTAGGAAGAGAATTGAGCACCGAAGCCATTGTACGGATGTCTCCTCGTTTTCAAGACGTTTAACGAACAATGTTTAACGAACAATAGTGACTATGGTACACGCCCAGTGATGAAAGCGCAGTCTCCATCAAGACCCGAACGCCCCGTTGACCTTTTCTTTCAGGATCACGATCCCGAGTGGCTGTGGCTGGAATCGCGGGAAGACCCGCAGGTCCGGCGCTTTCTAGAGGCCGCCAATCAGGAAGCCAACGCCTGGTTTACGCCGCTAACACCGCTGATCGAACGGCTGTATGACCAGCAGCTAAAACGCCGAGAGCTGGCCGTCACCAGCCTGTCCACCACGCTGAGCCATCATGTGTACTGGCACCACACCGAAGCCGAGGCGGAATACCCCATATGGTATCGGCATCCCATTGGCCAGCCTGAACAGCGCCAGACGCTGCTCGACCTGCCCACCCTCGCCCGCGAAACGGGATTTGCCGAACTGGGCGACTTGGCCATTTCACCGGATGAACAATGGCTAGCTTGGACGCTCGATACCCGCGGCGATGAATATTACGACCTCTACATGCGCCCTCTGCCCTCAGGCGAACCGATCAAGCTGGCCGAAGGCATCGGCCCCGAGTTGATCTGGGCAGAAGATAACCGCCACTTGCTGTATAGCCACTACGATGCCACCCAGCGCCCGGCCAGCGTCTGGGCGATGGATACACAGCAGGCCAACGCGCCGTTCTGCCTGTTCGAAGAAGACGATACCGAATTCTGGGTTGGGCTGGGCAAAACGCGTTCACGCCAGTGGCTAATGATCGAAACCGCGTCCAAGGACACCTCAGAGACGCATCTGCTGCCGGCCGATCTGTCTTCACGCACGTTGACCTGTGTTCGCCCACGTGAAACGGGTATCGAATACCATCTGGACCATATGCCCGGTGTATTTCTAGTACTGCATAACACCACGCTACCGCAGGGGCAGCTTGATCTGGCCCCGGAAAGTGCTCCGGCACAGTGGCACGCCTGGCTTCCAGCACGCGAGGATGTCACGCTGGATGGCGTAGATGCCTTCGAATGGGGTATCGTGCTGACCGAGCGCTATCATGCGGATGCACAGGTACGGCTACGCATTATCGAAGGGACGCCATCGGCCACAGCATCAACGGCAACCTTTGCGGTGACCCATGATGCGCTGCTGCCGCTGGAAGAATCGCCTTCCAGTCTGATGCTGGAGGACATCCCGCATTTCAACAGCCGCACGCTGCGCATCCGCGAAGAGAGTTTCACCACCCCACCGCGCTATATTGCCTGCGACCTCGACACGGGCAGTCGCACGCTGTTGAAGCAGCAGCCCGTCTATGGTGATCTTCAACCGAACGATCTCGTTGCACGCCGCCTGTGGGCCACCGCACCGGATGGCGTAAAGGTGCCGGTATCGGTCGTGATGACAAAAACGGCAGCCGCCACTGGTGCGCCGCTGCCCACACTACTCTATGGCTACGGTGCCTATGGCGAAGCGCTCGATCCGTGGTTTTCCATTCCGCGGCTAGGGCTGCTCGAACGCGGTGTCGCCTTTGCGGTGGCCCATGTCCGCGGTGGCGGTGACTGCGGCGAACCGTGGTACCGTGCTGGCAAGTTAGAACACAAGCACAACACGTTCACCGATTTCATTGCCGCTCGCGATGCATTGGTCAATGAAGGCATCAGCGATGAGCAGCATGTCGTGGCCCACGGTGGCAGTGCTGGTGGGCTACTGGTAGGTGCCAGCATTAACCTGGCCCCGGACGCCTTCTGCGCCGCCGTACTGGATGTGCCGTTTGTCGACGTGCTGCGCACGATGCAGAACCCCGATCTGCCACTGACAACGGCGGAATACACCGAATGGGGTAACCCCGAGCAACCCGATGTGTTTGAGCGCATCAAGGCCTACTCGCCGCTCGATAACGTGCGTGATCAACCCTGGCCCGCCCTGTTCATTCAAGGCAGCTGGCACGACTCTCGCGTGGCCTATTGGGAACCCGCCAAGCTCTATGCCCGCATCACGCAGGCCGGCACGGCGCGAGGCCCCGTGCTGATGCGCACTGAAATGGATGCCGGTCACAGTGGCGCCTCGGGGCGCTTCGAAGCATGGCGCGATACCGCACGACAGGACGCGTTTATTCTCTGGGCGCTGCAATGTGCCGATAGATAGCACCTAGGTGGCTCACAGCAAATCGCATACACGGCGGCTGTGGGCCCATCTGCCACCGGGCTACCCAGCGCCGTTCTCATCATGCGCGCCGCATCCCTTGTGCTGACAGGATAAGCATCGGTATCGGTATGAATCTGATGGCAAGACAGCGATGCCTCGCTCACCTTGCCATCAGACTAGTCACTAAAATGCTGTGGCACTAAGAGGCTGTTTCATAACCTGAGTGATGGCTTCTACCCTTCCCCAAATAGACGGTTTCTACCGCAATTTTGTGGCTTGAAGCCCCTTCAATGACATGGGTATTAGGGTTATGAAACATGCTTTAAAGCTATTGTATGCAGACAAGCACCGGTATCTCTCGCGCTAAATGATGATCGTCAACAGAATTCAACCATAAGTGGCTATGCGCAATGCAGTTTCGCCTGCCCATTAGCGTGTTATATAGGTGATGACTTATATTTAAAGATTAAGGTTACTATCGTGACCCACTCTTATAATTCAGATACATGTCACCGCCAGCCATAGTCCCCCCGGTCACTATGAGCCTTACCGCCCCGCCATTTACACGTTCCTGCACTTTTCCCCAATACGCTCGCATTCATACTTCTATAGCGTCCTGTTCTACTGTAATAGAATCACCGTGCTTCTAAGGTTAGAAAAAAAGAACTAGCCCGTTAATTGTCAGCCGATTACAAAGCTGTTTACTCTAAAACCTCATTATTTCATGACTTGATGACATGAAGGGACGCCCGCGTCGCCTTATGCCATCGGCCATGGCTGACAGGGGGGCGTCATGACACTTTCATCCGTACTGCGCGCGTTATTCCAGAAGATCGCTCGCGTTGTTCGCCTTGAAGAAAGTGCGGTACAGCACGCAGCGAGCGGCATCCCGCGCATTTTCATGCTGGCAGACGAGGGTCTTGGCGGCCTGACGACCTTCAGTCCATCGCTATGGCAAGCACAGGCTCGCGAAACGGCACCCTACGACCGCCGCAGGAGCACTGCGTCCCAATGAGCAATTCAACCTTGCTATCGACGCGTCGCGTGCTGCCTGGGTTTACCTTGTCGCTGGGCACGACGCTGCTTTACGCCGCGCTGATCCTGCTGCTGCCACTGACCAGCCTGATTGGGCAGCTGTCGCAGCTGTCTTGGGCGGAGTACTGGGGGGTCATTACCGATTCACGCAACATCGCGAGTTACAAGGTGACGGTTCTTACTGCACTGGCAGCGTCAGTCATCAATGTGCTGACGGGGTTATTGCTGGCCTGGGTATTGGTGCGCTATCGCTTTCCCGGCCGCACTCTGCTTGATGCGCTGATTGATCTGCCGTTTGCGCTGCCCACTGCCGTTGCCGGCATCACGCTGGCCACACTGTACGCACCAAACGGTGCACTGGGAGCATGGCTGGCCAAAGTGGGCATTACGGTGTCTTACTCGCCGTTGGGCATCATCATGGCCATGGTATTCACGAGCCTGCCTTTCGTGGTACGCAGCGTGCAGCCCATTTTGGAAGAACTGCCAGCGACACTCGAAGAAGCGGCTGTGTCGCTGGGCGCAACCGAACGTCAGACGTTCTGGCGTGCACTGTTTCCGATGGTATGGCCCGCCCTACTGACAGGTGGTGCGCTAAGCCTGGCCCGCTCACTGGGCGAGTACGGCGCAGTGATTTTCATCGCAGGCAATACCCCTTACAAGACCGAGGTGATGTCGCTGGCGATCGTCACGCAGCTTGAAGAATACAGCTACACCAACGCTGCGGCACTGGCATCGCTGGTGCTGGCCTCATCGCTGCTGCTTCTACTGTTCATCAACGCGTGGCAGGCCCGCTTCTTCCGCCGTCTGCATGGAGGTGAGGCATGATCAGAATCGGCTATCAGCGCACGGTACGGCGCGTACTGATCGGTGCCGCCAGCCTAGTAGCGCTCTGGCTGCTACTAGTGCCACTCATCGCCATCGTTGCGCAGGCCTTCGCGCAAGGGGTTCAACCGTTCTGGGCCAGTATCACCGACCTCTACACGGTCAAAGCACTGCTGCTTACCTTGCTGGTGGCAGTAATCACCGTGCCGATCAATCTGGTGTTCGGGGTCACGCTAGCATGGCTAATCACGCGATTCTCATTTCCCGGGCGCCGCCTGCTGCAGACGCTGATCGACATTCCCTTTGCGGTGTCCCCCGTCATCGCGGGGCTACTGTACCTGCTGCTGTATGGCACCAATGGCTGGCTGGGCGGTTGGCTTGCAGACCACGACATACAGCTGATGTTTGCATGGCCGGGCATTGTGCTCGTCACGCTGTTCGTGACCTGCCCGTTCGTCGCGCGTGAGGTCATTCCCGTCATGCAGGTACAAGGACGTCTGGAAGAGGAAGCGGCCGTGACGCTAGGGGCCAACGGCTGGACGCTGTTCTTCCGTATCACGCTGCCCAATATTCGTCTAGCGCTGCTGTACGGTGTAGTGCTGACCAATGCACGCGCCATCGGCGAGTTCGGAGCTGTATCCATCGTATCTGGGGCTATTCGCGGTGACACCAGCACACTGCCGCTACAGGTCCAGCAGCTCTATCAGGACTACAACATCGTAGGCGCCTTTGCGAGCGCCTTGATACTGGCACTGCTGGCGGTCCTCACCCTGTTGATTAAGGCGCTGCTGGATCGTTATGCCCAGCAGCACACCGAAGGAGAGTAACGGATGAGCATCATCGTAGATCAGGTAGCACGCCGCTTCGGGGACGTCACGGCCCTGCATCCGACCTCTCTGGAGATAAGACAAGGAGAGCTGGTTGGGCTACTCGGACCGTCAGGCTCCGGCAAGACGACGCTGCTGCGTATCATTGCCGGTCTGGAACACCCCACCGCGGGCCGCATCCTTTTCGGTGACCGGGACATGACGGCGGTACACGTACGCCATCGTCAAATCGGCTTCGTATTCCAGCACTATGCCTTGTTCCGCCATATGACAGTCTTCGAAAACATTGCGTTCGGGCTTCGCGTGCAGCCTCGCGCTCAGCGCCTTTCGTCACAGGCGATTGCCGAGCGAGTGAATGGCCTGTTGGACACCATCCAGCTATCGCCTCTGGCCAAACGCCTGCCCGCTCAGCTGTCCGGTGGTCAACAGCAGCGTGTGGCACTGGCTCGCGCGCTGGCCGTTGAGCCCAAGGTACTGTTGATGGATGAACCGTTCGGCGCGCTCGATACTCAGGTGCGCGTCGAGATGCGCCGTTGGCTGCGAGCACTGCATGACAAGCTCAAATTCACCTGTGTCTTCGTCACCCACGATCAAGAGGAAGCGCTCGAACTGTCGGACCGCGTTGCAGTGATGAGCCACGGCCGCATTGAGCAGATCGACACGCCCACAGCCCTCTATCAGGCCCCCAGCAACACGTTCGTGTTCAATTTTTTAGGAGAAAGCAACCTGTTCAAGGGCCAGTTGGCAGACGGCCTACTGACATGCGGTGAGGCCTACCTGCCCGCCCAGAGCACTACGGTGCAGATTCGTCCCTACGACCTAGGACTCGACCGCCAGCCCGATGCATCTCATACGTACCTGCCCGTCGATATCCATGACGTTGTATCGTTGGGCGCGCATGTCCGCGTCGAGTTGCACGCACCGTGGCTGGAACGCCCTTGGCACGCCTTACTGCCCCACCATATCGCGGAACAGCAGCGCTTCACGCGCGGCGAGCGAGTCTTCGCAACGCCACATCACCTGTTCAGTTTTCCCATGTAAGCACCGGCGGCCCACCTCATTACCCCTCGCGTGATAACGCGGAGGATTGATCGGGAGGCCCTTCTCCACAGGTTCCGGCGGCAAAAAGCCCTTCACTTCTATCAACACACAAGACGCTAGACTCGCCATAACAATAGAAAAAGGGGCCCCAGAGGCCCCTTTTTCTATGACGATAGCGAACAGAGGCGGTGCGCGATCAGCGCTTGTAGATCTGATCGAAGGTACCGCCGTTGGCAAAGTGGGTCTTCTGCGCCGTCTGCCAGCCGCCAAAATCGTCGACTGTTGTCAGCTGGAAGTTTGGAAACCGGTCTAGCAGCGCTTTTGGAACGCCTTCGGTACGGCGGGGACGATAGAAGTTCTCTGCCACGATGCGCTGCCCTTCCGGAGAGTACAGATGCTCCAGATAAGCCTTGGCGGCCTGCTCGGCCTTCGGCCCTTTGCGCTCAACGTTACCGGAGACCAGCGCCACGGGCGGCTCGGTCAGAATGCTGATCGACGGCGTCACGATCTCGTAGTCCTGCCCGCCCGATTCCTTCAATGCTAGGAACGCTTCGTTTTCCCACGCAATCAGCACATCCCCCAGCCCACGCTGAACAAAGGTATTGGTCGCACCGCGCGCCCCACTGTCCAGCACGGGTACATGCTTAAACAACTGCGTCACAAACGCCTGTGCATCGGCCTGCGCTTTTGCCACATCCGCCTTGCGCGCCGGATCATGCAAGGCCTTCAGATCACCCAACGATTGCTTCAGCCCATACCCCCATGCCGCCAGATAATTCCAGCGTGCGCCGCCGGAGGTTTTGGGGTTCGGCGTGATCACCGAGATGCCGGGCTTGATCAGATCATCCCAGTCCTTAATGTGCTTAGGATTGCCCTTGCGCACTAAAAATACGATCGTGGAAGTATAGGGAGAGCTGCGGTCGGGCAACGCCTTCTGCCAGTCCGGCGCGACCAGCTTGCGTCCGCGTTCCGCGATGGCGTCGATATCGTAGGCCAGAGCCAGTGTCGCCACGTCCGCAGGCGCCCCCTCAATGATGCTACGTGCTTGGGTGCCCGACCCTCCGTGACTTTGGCGAATCGACACCTGATCGCCGCTCTGCTGGCGATACCATTGGCTAAAAGCTTGGTTGTATTGCTGATACAGCTCGCGCGTCGGATCGTAAGACACGTTCAGCAGTGAAATATCCTCTGCATGCGCCACTGGCTGGTAAGCCAGCCACAACGGGAGTAGCCATGCTACTTTCTTGAATGTCGATGCCATGCTGTCGTACTCCTGCTGCCGTAATGGATGAAAGGCCTGCTTCGAGTGTACGAAGCAATCCCCTATCAACAGAAATACTGATTGGTAAGGTTGTTATGCGGATCAGCTATCCATATTGAAAGTGACAGATCGACTATAACTGCGCCCCCTTTCCCTCATAATATTTTTATTCTTCAATATTCAGAAATATCGTCATTATCATACTTCATTAATAGCGGTAAGCCCTTACACTCATTTAACGCGCCGCATTATAAAGAAGAATAAATATCAAACTTATATAGCATCTATGCCGATATCAATAATCATTAACACCATGCCAAATCACATGCACAGATAAAAAGCATTTTGTTTAATTAAATGATGCATGTACCGCTATCAATCGACACCTATGTTTATATTCAGAATGGCACCGCACACCATAGCCGCGGTGGCAGGAGGGGATGCAATGACAGGGGCACTCGTTGAATTCACGCACCATGACCATCAGGACAGCGTCTACACCACCAGAATTGGCCTGATTTTTAGGAAGACGCTCACCATCACGGCAGAAGGACTTCAGTGGAAAAACCGCTTTATCCATTTCAATGACATTGCCGCAATCGGCTGGGGCGGGCTGTACCCTATCTACAGCTTCATCCCAACCGGCACGATCTACTGCATTCTGCTGCAGGATGACCGCGATCGCTTTCCAACCCAGATCGTGACGCGCCGCAAGAGCGTGTACAAGAAGATAGTCGAGCAGCTGTGGGAACATGCCTGTTCGCGCCTTATGATCTCGCTGCTGGTAGGCCTGCAACACGGCAAGCGCTACCGGTTTTCAAGTGCAGTCATCGACGACCGAGGGCTGTATATCTCGCGCCCTCGCCTGTTAAGGCCGTCGGAGATGTTTTACTTCACATGGGATCGCGTCGACCTGTGGAGCAACAACGGCCAGCTGTTCATCGGCCAGCGTAATGGGCTGTTCCATCAGCTGCCTTATGCCTCGTGCGACAACATCCACTTGCTCGAAGCGATGGTGTCTTCAGCCATTGAGCACGGCTACGATCAGCTCAGTCAGTTATTGAAATAGCAGGTGTCTACGCCCCTACACACTGATGCCACACCCCTAGGACGAAGCCAGCAAGTGAATGTTCGCCCTTCTAAACGTTTTGTCGGTATACATGAGGGTACATACACTGGCGATTCAGGCCGTTGGCCAATATAGAAGCATGCGGCTTTGAACGCAGCTGCGCCAAGTTTTTTGCGGCAGGATAACAGTAGGAGCAACACTAAAAGAAAGCGCCATTCACGACATAGGCAAGTAGAACGACAGGGTGTCTAGAGACTATTTCATTACCTGAATGATCGCTTTTGCTCTTTTAAAGACAGATGGTTTTTACCGCAATGTGATGCGTTAAAGCCCCCGCAATGACGTGGGCATTGAGGTTCTGAATACATGCCGTTAAGGCAACAGCATAGGGCAGCCAATTGTCCTTTTCCATCTTAAGGGCGATACGGCTACTGTTTGATAGACGATAAATATCGGTATAGAAAAATCGTCCACTCATCGCATTGAATCTTGCGTCATGCCTGACGCAATACATCTACGATTAGCGCTCTAGCGAACCATTCGTGCAGCCGCCTGATGATGGCACATTCAGACGGCCGCACCTTCACGCCGTCATGACCAGCGTGAGTTGGCCCCCAGTGCATAGCGACCAGCGCCCAGGAACATGATGCTAAGCCCGCCGAAGAAATACAGCGCTTCGGTTTCCAGAGCCCATGCACCGACGTCCGTCAGCGAGAAGAAACGTCCCATACCCACCAACAGCGTCGCAACCAGCAGGTTAAAGGCATATACCAACGCTGCAGGACGCGTCAGCACACCGATGATAATCAGAATCGGCGCAACTATTTCACCAATAAAGACGCCGTAAGCAATAAACCCCGGGATGCCCTTGGCGTCTAGCATGGCAGAGATCCAGCCGATACCGTGCTGGGCTTTTGAAACACCGTGGAACAACATCAGGATGCCGAACGTCAGGCGCAGCAGAAGTCGCCCAAAATCAGAGTGAGCCACTGCGGTATTAAATCGAGTCAGCATGGAAACCTCCTAAGGTTTACAGTCAGGTCATTCGCTATGAAAAAGCATTCACGTGCCTACTGATGTCAGGCACCCTTATGGTCGCTAAACGTTGTCGACCCCATAGAGAGGTAGGTATAGTCAAAATGGCGCGCTTCGTGCAGGAAAACAGCGTCCTCGCTCGAGAGGCATAGGCCTAGCGTTCATTGCAAGACAGCTCGCTTTCAGCCGCCGATGCAGACGACGGATACACACCTAGACGCCCTACTAGGCAATGAAAATCATTTTCAGCTTATACACAATGGTAATGTCGTGAAAGAAGGCACCTGCACGACACTACGTTACCTCCGAGTGACTACCTCAAGAGAACACAGTGGTTATGAGTGAACGGTTTACCTACGATATTTACAACGACTGCTGCCCGGCCAGAGAAGTGCTGGGACGGCTTGCCGACAAATGGGCCTTGCTGATTCTGGATCGGCTAGAACAGGGACCCGTTCGCTTCAACAGCCTGCGACGCGACATACAGGGCATTTCACAGAAAATGCTGACGCAGTCCCTGCGTCGACTTGAACGCGATGGCCTAGTTCACCGCGAAGTGCAGCCCACTGTACCGGTCACGGTTGAATACAGTCTGACAAGACTGGGCCAAACGCTTACGGAGACCGTCACGGTGCTCACCCATTGGGCCGAACACAACATGAACGCCATCATCGCCGCCCAGACGGCCTATGACGAGGCCCAGCAGGCCTGAAAGTCGCCCTCTACATCCCTGACAATCGCCCCGCCGCTTCCCATAGCGGCGAAGAGCGCTCCTCAATAAGCACTCAAGGCGGCGACGCGCCAAGCGTTACGCACCATGCCACACAGTCACTGGTGTGGTCGGCATGTTCCTGTTCCTCCCGACGAAGCGGCATACAAGCAGACGATCAATGCTCCCGCCAGCCATCAGGCTACCTACCCGACACTACGAACCTCACCACAACGCACGACGTTACGCGAGCAACGAGAGCTCAGCGTATGGCAGCGCTCCCTCATGCGTAGTGGCGCGGATACGGTGGCAACACGGTAAGGCCTATCGGATTATCCACTTCTTCATGCGCAGCGGCACAGATGGTGTGGCGACGTGGTGGAGCCTATTGGATGACCCGCTCTTTAGCGCCTATTTCATAACCCCAATACCCATATCATTGAAGGGACTTCAAACCACAAAATTGCGGTAGAAACCGTCTATTTTAGAGAGGGTAAAAGCCATCGCTCAGGTTATGAAACCGTCTCTTACCACGCAACGGCACAGATGTCGTACATGTCGCATGGTATCCCCCATACGTTTACTGCTGCGACATTCATTATCAGCGTATCCTGCATAACCGTATTATTCCTACGCTAATCATAGGTAATACGACAGCTCTATTCTTATTATTCAATGAAGATAAATAAGGCGATTAGTCCCTATTTCCTTATGAAATCCTGTCAATGAAAAGCACCGTATGCGCCGTTGGTGACCCATCGTGTGCTGTGGCTGCAGGCCATCCATCGTCATCGCGCCTCGCCAAAGCAACGGCCGGTTCCACCACCGTTGCCATCAATGAACCTTTATCACACATGTAAAAGAAACACTGCACGCATTATATCTTAAGATCATATGCGTCTAGCCCCTCGATTGACGCTCCACGTCATATGTTTTAAGAATATGTAAATAACGCGCACTTAAATAAGTTATTTATTTCATACCGTCGTGTTCTACGCCGTCAGATCAGCCTCTTTTTTATTTCATCACATAAAAATAGCGATTGCTGATCATGATCACTTATCGCGGTTATGAAGCCGCGCGCACCCACATTCGACGAAAAACTAAAGGGATGGGACAAATGGCACTACGCGATGCAATCGACACCTTCGTGGAGACGTTCTTAGGCGATTACCAACAGGCAGCGCTACAGATCCACGCAACGCCTGAAACCAGCAATCATGAGTTCTTTGCCCGCGATACCCTAGTGGCTCTACTGAAGCAGCAAGGGTTTACCGTACGGCAGGAGGTGGCAGGTCATCGCACCGCGTTCGATGCCCGCTACGCAAGTGCGAAACCCGGTCCCGTTATCGTGTTTCTTGCCGAATATGATGCCTTGCCCGATATCGGTCACGCCTGTGGCCACAACCTGTTCGGCACCACATCATCACTGGCCGCCAGTGCGTTGCGCCATGTCATCGACGCGATCGGCGGTGAAGTCCGGGTATACGGTACGCCGGGCGAGGAAGGCGGTGAACAGGGATGGGCCAAAGACAGTTTTGTGAAGGCGGGCTTCTTCGACGATGTCGATGCAGCGCTGTGCGCTCACCCCGGCTATCGACACACCCGCACCTCGCCCTCGCTGGCCGTGGACATGGTGAATGTGCAGTTCGTTGGCAAAGCCGCCCATGCCGCGGCACGGCCTGAAGCAGGCATCAATGCGTTGGATGCCGTCATTCAGGTCTTCAATGGCGTCAATGCTTGGCGTCAGCAGCTACCGCCGGGGGCCCGCGTTCACGGCATCATCACCGATGGCGGTGCCGCGCCCAATATCATTCCCGAGCACGCCAGTGCCAAATTCTTTCTGCGAGCCGAAACACGTCCGGTGCTGAATGCCATGACCGAACGGTTCCGCGATATCGTGCAAGGTGCAGCGCTGGCAACAGGCGCGTCAGCCTTCTTCGACAAATATGACAACAAACTGGATAACACGCTAATCATCCGTGAATTCGATGATGTCTATGCCCGCAACCTTGCACTGTACGGCCAGACGCTCGAAGAAAAGCCGGTGAACGAAGGCTACGGTTCCAGCGATGTGGGCAACGTCAGCCAGCTCGTGCCGACGATTCAGCCCATGATCAGCATTTCGGACACGCCTATCGTGCTGCATTCACTAGACTCAAGAGAGGCTGCCAAGAGTCGCAAGGGACTGGACAGCATCGGTCTAGGCGCACGAGTGCTGGCCCTGACAGCCATCGAGCTCATCCAGACGCCTTCACTGCTGACATCCATTACCGCCGCCCATCGGCATGTACTCGATGGACAGCAGGCAAAGTGACAGAGAAGACGACATGATCAGATTTCAGCACATAACGAAGTCATTCTCGCAGCGTCAGAGCAATGTTCTGGCTCTAGATGACATCACCCTAGAGATCCCCAAAGGCGAGATATTCGGTCTTATCGGTCACAGCGGTGCGGGCAAAAGCACGCTGGTACGTCTGATCAATGCACTGGAAACGCCCACCAGCGGCAGCGTGTTCATCGACGGACGCGACCTTACTCAGGCCTCACCGCAGGCCGTGCGACAACAGAAGAAGAAGATTGGTATGGTCTTCCAGCACTTCAACCTGCTGGAAAACCGTACCGTGGCCGAGAACGTCGGCCTGCCACTGCTTCTCAACGGGGTTAAAAAATCAGAACGCAAAAAGATCGTCGATGACCTGCTCGACTATGTGGGATTGAAAGACAAGAAGGATGTTTACCCGCGTGCGCTGTCCGGCGGCCAGAAGCAACGCGTGGGTATTGCGCGCGCGCTTACCAATAGGCCGGATATTCTGCTATGCGATGAAGCCACCTCAGCGCTGGACCCACAGACGACCCGCTCCATTCTCGATCTGCTGAAAAGGATCAACCGGGAACACGGCGTCACTATTGTTATCGTCACACACGAGATGAGTGTGGTCACTTATGCCTGTCACAGCTTGGCGGTGATGAGCGGTGGCCGCGTGGTTGAGCAGGGCAGAACCCCCGCACTGTTCAAAGCACCCACGCACCCGGTGACGCGCCAATTCGTTAACGCCATCATCCATCAGAAACTGCCGGTGACTGTGTTTAGGTCGCTGTCTCAGACCGATGCCGATCACCTCTACCGGCTGGAATTCCTTAACCCAACGGCCAACGAGCAGGCATTAACCCAGCTCATTCGCCGCGGTGAAGTCGAACTCAGCATCATCTTCGCCAACATGATCGATATCCAAGGCGACATCATCGGCCATATGTTCGTGATCCTCAAAGGTCAGGAACAGGAGATCGCTAACGCACTTGAGTACCTTTCATCACAGAACATAAAAGCGGTACAGATCGACCCTCGGGAGTTCCAGCATGACGACTAACATCACCACCGGACTTTTCCTGCAGTCGGCCTACCAGACCCTCTTCATGACCGGCGTATCGTTCGCGATCGGCGCAGTGCTGGGCATGGGACTGGCTTTAATCCTGATCCTGACGCGCCCGCAGGGGCTAAAGCAGAACGTTCCGCTATATACGGTCATCAGCACCATCATCAATATCCTGCGCTCGCTGCCCTCGCTCATTTTGATGATCGCCGTGATACCGCTGACGCACCTGATTGTCGGCAGCTCGATCGGCTCAACGGCAGCGATTGTGCCACTGACCCTTTTCATCACGCCCTATATCGCACGCCTGCTGGAAAACTCTCTGCTGGAGATCAACACCGGCATTATCGAAGCTGCCGATGCCATGGGAGCCACTACCTTCCAGATCATCTGGCACTTCATGCTGCCCGAAGCCAGCCCCTCGATCGCTCTGAGTTACACCACGTCGATCATCACCCTGATTGGCGCCACGGCGATGGCCGGTGCCATCGGGGGCGGCGGTATCGGTGACTTGGCGATCAGCTATGGCTACCAGCGCTTCGACAACGTCGCGATGATCATCACGGTCGTGACACTGATCATCGTCGTGCAGCTACTACAATCACTGGGTAATGCCCTATCCCGATACTTCAAAGGGAACTGAGAGGAATAACGATCATGAAGACCTATCTGCTTAGCGCATCACTGGCTGCCGTACTGGTTCCTTTTGCCCTCGCTGGCTGCGGCCACGACAAGTCCCCTGTCGGCAGCGACAAGAATGAAATTACTATGGGAATCTCACCGGGACCGTACAGCGAGCTGTTCATTTCCGCAGTAGAGCCGATCCTGCAGCAGAAAGGCTATACGGTGAAGCACGTGAACTTCACGGGGCTGCTGGAATCCGATGTGGCCATCAACGAAGGCTCCGTGGACTTCAACGTGGATCAACACACTGCGTACCTGAACACGTTCAACGCCCAGCGCGGTGCTGACCTGACGCCGCTGGTGCGCATTCCGACCGTGGCCGCTGCCATTTTCTCGACACGTCATGCGTCTTTGAACGACATCAGCGCCCATGCCAAGATCGCAATTCCACAAGACCCGTCCAACACCTCGCGCGCCTACCGTCTGCTCGAAAAAGCAGGCTGGATAACACTGAAAGCTGATGCCAACCCGGTGCTGCTGACGCGCAATGATATCGCCGACAACCTCAAACAGCTCGACATTGTCGAGATGGATTCAGCGAATATTCCAAGGACGCTGCAGGACGTCGACTATGCCGTTATTCCCGGCAGCGTGGCCTATGCCTCCCAAGTTGATCAGAGCAAGAGCCTGCTGCGCGAAGACCTGATCGATAACCTATATCTGGTCGTAGCCGTCAAGGCTGGCAACGAAAAGACCAAATGGGCTGAAGAGATTAAGCAAGCGTACCTCTCTCACGACTTCAAACAGTACATCATCACCCACAATGCCAATGATTTCTGGAACCTGCCTCCGGAACTCCAGCAGCAATAAGCCCCTTTGTGTACCTCACCTTGCCTTCCCGCTCGGGAAGGCTTTTTAGCCTGCTCTGAATTGTTACTCGTGATAACACGTATTCGTGAAGTGATCACTCTCACGGCAGCGGCTTTGGCACGTGCCTTTATCAAGCACTTATTGTCATCCTTATTTATACAACAGTAATAAGGCCTGTTTGCAGAATCCCACTAACATCCCCACCAATGTACTTGTTCTGCCATAATGACGCATATCCTTAGCACTAACGTTCCGCTAGAATACCGCCTATCTGTTGCCAGATTATTATCCGCAACCTACTGTCTGGGTCTCGCTCGTTATTATAATGCTACACATTTTCGAATACGTTCTTAATTATTGTGATCATTATTGCGTACACGTGCGAGCCACAACCTACTTTTTATTAATTATCGCCTAGAGATATCTCCGTATGACCGATAACGCCACGCCGTCCCCTGCCCCCGCGACGCAGACGCCAATATATGAAGTGAAGATAGGTTTGATATTCAGAAGCACACTGACCATCACGCAAGAAGGTGTGCGATGGAGAGGCCGGTTCGTGCGCTTCAGCGATATCGTTTCCACGGGCTGGGGCGGTACGCGCCACATCTACAATGGTATTCCAACCGGTACAACTTACGATATCCACCTAGACGATCGCCAAAAACGCCGCCCCATGACGATCCGTACCCGCCGGAAAGCGGTGTACAGCACTATTGTCGACACGATCTGGCAGATGGCTGGCATTGCGATTTTGACACGCCTTCTGGAAGGGCTCCGCGCAGGCGAACGCTATGTGGTCGGCGGATCGATGGTCAGCGATGAAGGAATCCATATCAGTCGCAAGAAGCTGTTTAAGGATCCCGAAGTCGTGTTCTTCCCGTGGCGTCAGGTCAGTGTGGTACGCCAACAGGGCAACTGCATCATCCATGGCGAACGCGGCTTCAGCGAATGCCTGCCCTACAACGAGAACAACAATACCCACATCATTGACTACGCCATAGAGATGGCGCTGCAGAACGGCCTGACGCGCCTAAGCGACATGCTTCAGCCGGCCGCGCAGTGAATACCGCCATCTATAGGGATACACGTTCTATGAGTAATCAAGCCTCTCCTGCACCGCATCATATGAGGCTGTACGCGGGTGGAATAACACTGTCTGTCCTGCTCGCGGTCTACTACTGGCATGCTGCACCGTTGGCGGCCTTCGTGCAGAAAGCCCTGCCCCCGTCGATGGGCCTTTGTTCACCGACACTCCGTGCTACCATCGGCCTTACCGCGCCGGGCCTGATTGTCGGCACGGTGCTGTGCCTGATCTGGCCGCTTGTCCGCGCCAACATTGTCCCCTCTCCCCGCGATGAATCGGCCGTTCTGGCGGCATTTCTCCATGCACGACGACCGGCATCCTCGTCAGCCTACATGGCCATCGTTATTACGCTGATCTGTGCCTACAACCTGTTCTTGCTGATGCCGCCCGACTCCCTTCTCGACTACGGCACCAACCTAGTGAATGTGCTCTACCCACTGATATCAAAGTGGGGGCTGGTCATGTTTGTGATAGTCGGGGTCATCTGGGATCGCTGGGCCGCACGGCAGTTCAAATCGGCCGTTGTCCTGCTCACGCTGGTGCTAGCGTTACTGTTCTTCTCACCCGTGATACTGAGCATCGCCCCTTCGCTAGCCTACGGCCATGACACGATACCGTACGAGCTGACGTACCTGATACTGTCCAAGATACCGTTGGTCGTCGGCATGGCAATCATCACCGACCTATTTCGGCGCATCGACACGAACACGGGCTATTTCGGCGTAGCGCTGAGTTCGATCGTTGTGATGCTGCTGTCTTCGTCATTGCTCACCACTAATGCCATTGCCATGCTGATCTGCTGTGGAATATTCGGCACGCTGCGCGCCGCAGGTGTATCACTGCGTATCATGCTAGGCCTGCATGTGCTGTCACAGGTGTCGGCTTATCTGATCTTCAGGGGAGGGTATCTGCTGCACTACGTGCCGACCAACCTGCCCCATCCCTTCTCGTATTATTAAGCAAATAGAGAGACATCAGCACAGGCGACACATGATAAAAAAGGCGGTGCAGAAGCAAGGCGCTGCGTGACGCCCGATGTCTTTCCTCTGCAGCCTTTTCACGGACACCTTCGCCATGCGACAACGCCCATGCCGTCAGATCGACGACATGGGCGTTGTTATGGAGAAGCAACCTATCAGCCCACCGGACTCAAGGCGACATCCATTTTTCATCACAAGTGAAGGAGATCGTCAGCCAGCGGTGTGGTGAAGGCTTGCCGAGCGCATCGGCCAACTCTTGACGAATAACGTCCAGTGTCTTCAGGGTTTCAACGCGGTAGTCATCGGGCACTAAAATGTGAATTTCGATGAAGCGCCCTCTACCGTGCTGCTCAACGTAGGTTTCGTAACCAATGAAGCCGTAGCGCTTGACGATGGTCGAGACTTTCTCCTGCACGCGAGCGTCGAGCGGTTCAGGTGCCATCCCCAGCACCTCGCGGAACGACGGCATCAGTATCTCCAGCGCCATCGGGAACATTGCAATCGCCAACAGTACCAGCAACAGCGGGTCCACATAGACTGACAGCCACGCCCACTGTGTCTGCTGCAACCACCACGCCAGCAGGAAGCTGACCATCAGCCCTGCCGACAGCATCGCATCGACGAGCCAGCTCACGTTGTCGTATTGGATCAGACGCGATTTGAGCGTTCGGTTGCGGTTGCGGACGTAAAAGAAGAAGGAACCGTTCAACACAGTGAACAGTACAGCGTATACGGATGCGGCGCCGAACTCGACGGCGTGACCACCACCGATGATACCGATAACGCCATTGACCAGTGCGTAGATGGCGATGACGAAGACGAACGCGCCTTCCAGCACCAGTACCATCGGTTCAAGATGCCAGAAGCCGAACTGAAAGCGGTCGCTGGTTTGTCGCTCGACGAGCCGAACGATGAAGAACATCAGCAGTTTGATGGCGACGGCAATGACCGAGAAGTAACCGTCGAAGAGAATGGAATGCGATCCAGAGTACACCCCAAAGCCGAGGCCGCCGATAGCGACAAGGGACATCATCAGGGTGGAGTAGGTGATCAGTCTTTGCTCAAGGCGACTGGTCTTCATGGTGACACCAGAGGGTTATGGAAATGCGGCATCCCGTTCGGCTTGTCGTCAGGCGGGATGTACTGTCGTCGTGACAGTGCCTCTAGTGTATATGAAGCGCATCGGAAAGCGCAGAGGGAGCCACGCGCTGTTTCGCTTTCCATCACGAAACAACATGAGCTCCCTCCGGTGCATTGCGGGTACAAACATCCCGCCATTTAGCGTTCAGCGAAACGATGGCGCAATCGGCAAGATAGCAATGATATGGTCGTCCAGCTGGGCATCGGTCACATTGGCTTCCGAGTACACGCGTCCCGCAACGCTGATGCCCTTCTCACGCATGCGACGGTCGCTACCCGCCCGCAGAGGGTGCCAGCCGGCCAGTGCACGGTGTTCGTACAGACGGCGGTACGCGCAGCTATTAGGCAACCAGCTGTATTCTTCCAGTTTGTCACGGCTGAGCTGTAGGCACTCCGGTACACGCGAAAAGCGGTTGTCGTAATCGCTGCAGCGCGCCGTCGTGGTATCCATCAAACGACACACCACATCAGTGATGGCCCGTTCGCCGCTGTCAGGGTCTTCCAGCTTGATCTGGCAGCACTGACCACAGCCATCGCACAGCGCTTCCCACTCGGCATCGGTCATCTCTTCGAGCGAATAACGCTCCCAGAAACGCTCGCGCAGCTCAGGAACAGCTACCGTACTCATCAGTAACGTCCCTCTGTCGGCGCGCTGTAGGCATTGAGCCCCTGCACGGAGCCATCCTTCGGCGGTGGCAGCTGCAGATGGAAACCCTTCGCTTCGATATCAGCCAGTACCGTCATCGCATCAACACGCACCATTGAGCGCTCGGGCGTCAGCACGAACACGATCGACGGTTCCGGCACCCCAAATTCGGCCAGCAGTGCTTCAGGCACACGCGCTAGCCCTTCTGCCTTTTCGACGAACAGGTACATGCCGTCATGGCGCTTACTGCGATAGACCTGACACAGGCAACGTTGCATCACGATGGAACTCCTTACTTAGCAGCGGGCTGAACGAAGACCGTGTCCCATATCGGCGCGAGCAGCGGTGCACGCCAGTCATCCGGCAGCGCAGGACGCGTCCCGTACAGCCAGTCGGTAATCCACTCTTCACGCTCGCGGCGACGCATCAACAGTTCCGGCGCGATGCCAAGTGATTCGGCAACCTCATTCACGGCGGCACGCAACGGCTTGAGCGTAGATTTCCATGCGGTGCCTTGCTGTGAAGGCAGCGTCTTGGGCAGCTCACTTTCGGGCAGCGCCAGTACCTTCTGGATCATGTCCAGCACGGTTTCGCCGTCGCGCTTGATAAAGGAAGGCCGCAAGCCTTGGATATCAGCCAAGCTGTAAATGTTCTTCGGCAGACGCTCGGCGATAGTCATTAACTGCCCATCATTGGCTAGATAGCCACGCGGGATGTTGCGACGACGGATTTCCTCTTCACGCCATGCGCACAAGCGGGCCAGTGCCGCCAGTCGGCGCGCATCAAGCCGCCACGCCTGACGATGGCGCAGATAGTAGTGCGAGTGATCGACGGGATGTGAGGCCACTTCTATCATCGCCTGACAGCACGCTTCGACCCAGCTCAGGCGCCCCGAGGCGGTCAGCTCGGCTTTCTGCTGCGCCCAGATCGGCGGCAGGTACTGAACGTCCAGAGCGGCATAGCGACACTGGGTTTCGGTCAGCGGGCGCTGGGTCCAGTCAGAACGTGTGGCATCCTTGGGCAGATCAACGCCCAGCCGCTGTTCAACCAAGCGTTTGTAACCCATACCAGCCTCACCACAGCAGAAGCCTTCAGCTACCTGAGTGTCGATCATCGGGCGCGGAATATCCCCCAGCCACAACTGGAAGATTTCCAGATCTTCTCCGCAAGCATGCAGCAGCTTAACAGGCCCTTCTGGCCCCAGCAGGTGGCGGACGGCATCGGTCGGCGCCACCGTCATCGGGTCGATTAACCACGCCTGCTGACCGTTTCCGAGCTGAATCAGGGCCGGAATCGGGGCAAAGGTGGTCTCACGCAGAAACTCGGTATCGACACCGATGACGTCGCTCTGCGCCAACTGGGCACAGGCATCATTCAACGCCTCAGGGCTATCGATCCAGAACCAGGGCTGGGTCATGGCAGGTTACTCGTATCCAATCCGTTCGACGATGCATCCGTGCGACACGGATGGCAGACAAAGGAAAAAGCGGGCACGAAGCCCGCTTTGTTCAAGGGAAACCGCGACAAACCGCTGTCTGAAACGAAGCGATCGCGTCCTTGTCCTTTCGATAAGGTGCCTATTATGCCACGACAGCCCCTCAGGACTGAAACGGTTGGCGACCCGAAAAGGCCCGCGATAGCGTTCCGCCATCCACGTATTCCAGCTCGCCGCCAAGCGGCACCCCGTAAGCCAAGCGTGAAAACGTGACGCCCAATGGCCGCAGCTGCTCGGCGATGTAATGGGCCGTGGCCTCGCCTTCAACGGTAGGGTTGGTCGCCAGCACGATCTCTTGATAGCGATGCGTGCGCACTTCCTGTTCGAGCAGATCAAGGCCCAGCGCATCCGGCCCGATGCCATCCAGTGGCGACAGGTGGCCGTGCAGCACGAAATAGCGTCCACGATAGCCGCCCGCCTCTTCGATCGCCATCAAATCCGCCGGCGATTCAACCACGCACAACGATGTCGATTCGCGGCGTGCATCTTCGCAGAGGCTGCACACCTCGTGCTCGGTCAGGTTGCGACAGCGCTGACAATAGCCCACACGCTCAAGCGCCTCATGGAGTGCCTGTACTAGGCGTTCACCACCGGCACGATCGCGTTCGAGCAGGTGCAGCGCCATGCGCTGAGCACTCTTGGGCCCGACACCGGGCAGCACGCGCAGTGATTCGAGCAGGTGCTCGACGACCGGGGAGAACAGCATCAGAAGGGCATCTTGAATCCGGCAGGCAGATCAAGACCGGCCGTCAGGCCTTCCATCTGCTTGCGGGAATTTTCTTCGACCTTGCGAACGGCATCGTTCACCGCCGCGGCCAGCAGGTCTTCAAGGAATTCCTTGTCTTCTTCCATCACGCTCGGGTCCAGCTCGACGCGCGTCACGTCATGACGACCGTTCATAACGATCTTAACCAGCCCGGCCCCAGCGCTGCCTTCCACTTCTGCATTGGCCGCTTCTTCCTGCGCCTTCTGCATCTTTTCCTGCATTTCTTGGGCCTGCTTCATCAAATTGCCCATTCCACCCTTGAACATCGCTAGTCTCCTGTAGCAGCAGCGGTGTGCCCTGCTCTTTCTGATACGGTGATCACAGGCCGTGCCTTATGCACGGCCTGTGGCTCAGTGAGATGACTCCCCCTCGAACGACGTCACGCTGTCTTCGAGCAAGCGCGCACTGAACTGTGTCTGGAACAGCTGAACATGGGGATCGCTGCGCAGCGCTTCAACCGCGCGTGCCTGACGTTCAGCCTGAAGTCGGCGACGCCGCACGATAGGCGTTTCCACGCCTTCTGCAATAGCGCCAACTTCAATGTGTATTTGTCGCTGCCAGCCTTGCTGAGACAGTGCCTCGCTCAGACGCTGGGCGTGCACTTCCGCGTTCATTGCGCCTTGAGAGGGATCAAGACGCAGCTGCAACGTGCGACCGTCATCGTGCTCCAGCACCGTATGCGCCACCAGGTTACCGGTCAGACCACCAAGCGATAGCCACGTGAACAGCGCCAGCCAAGCGGGATGGTCCAGCGGCGCATTGTCAGGAGGCAGCGAGGCAGCCGCGGTGTCCGGCACGGCGGACACCGGCGCACTGGGCGCTGGCACCGCCTCAGGCTTTTTTGCAGTCGTACTGTTGACCTCAGCGGACGACTCCCACGCCGAAGCATTCTGCATGCTTTCAAACGCAGCGTAGTCATCCATAGCATTTATATCGCTATCGTGAGCGACAGGTGCCGCTGACGCTTGGGGCGTAGGCTCACGCGAAGCCGCCGCATTGGCAGGCGTCGCCTGCCCCGGCATGTCCCACGGCGGCTCGCTGACCGCTGCTGCGGTGGCTTGCGATTGCTGCGGTTGCTGCGGTTGCTGCGGTTGCTGCGGTTGCTGCGGTTGCTGCGGTTGCTGCGGTTGCTGCGGTTGCTGCGGTTGCTGCGGTTGCTGCGGTTGCTGCGGTTGCTGCGGTTGCTGCGGTTGCTGCGGTTGCTGCGGTTGCTGCGGTTGCTGCGGTTGCTGCGGTTGCTGCGGTTGCTGCGGTTGCTGCGGTTGCTGCGGTTGCTGCGGTTGCTGCGGTTGCTGCGGTTGCTGCGGTTGCTGCGGTTGCTGCGGTTGCTGCGGTTGCTGCGGTTGCTGCGGTTGCTGCGGTTGCTGCGGTTGCTGCGGTTGCTGCGGTTGCTGCGGTTGCTGCGGTTGCTGCGGTGCGGCAGTAGATGCGCTGGGCGCCTCATTTGCAACTGAATTTTGCGCCACGCTAGGCGCAGCTGCGGCACTGCCCACCATCGGCAAAGGCAC
The DNA here is from genome assembly GCF_003610015.1 of Zymobacter palmae. Classification (NCBI taxonomy): domain Bacteria; kingdom Pseudomonadati; phylum Pseudomonadota; class Gammaproteobacteria; order Oceanospirillales; family Halomonadaceae; genus Zymobacter; species Zymobacter palmae. The sequence continues at coordinate 670,613 of NZ_AP018933.1, read as the reverse complement.
CTTGGCGGGCGCCGGTACGCCCTGAGGACGAAACGCCAGCATGCGCAGCAACGTCATTTCAAGCGCGGAACGCGGTTCAGGAGCCGAGGTCATGTCCTGACGCCCTTGCAGCGCAATCTGGTAATAGAGCTGGACGTCTTCAGCCGTGAACTGCTGGGCCAGCTGTACCACCTGCTGCTGATCCTGCGCCCCCGATATGGCTTCCGGCACCATTTGCGCAACGGCCAGCAGGTGGAACAGCTCGCACAGCCCATCAAGTACCGCGCTATAGTCGGGGCTCTGCTCGGCCAGCTCACCGACGGTGCTCAGCAGCGCAGGCGCGTTGACGGCCGCAAGGGCCTGTGCAATCGAGGTCAGATGACGATGATCAAGCGTTCCCAGCATGCTGGCAACATCACGTTCATGGATCGCGCCCTGTCCGAAGGCAATCGCCTGATCGGTCAGCGACAGTGCATCGCGCATTGACCCCGACGCGCCACGCGCCAACAGCCAGAGTGCAGCTGATTCGAAGGTGATACCTTCCTGCCCCAGAATATGCTCGAGGTGGCCAACGATGTTCTCAGGCGACATCGCCTTCAGCGCAAACTGCAGACAGCGTGACAGCACGGTGATCGGCAGCTTTTGCGGATCTGTAGTGGCCAACAGGAACTTCACATGGGGAGGTGGTTCTTCTAGCGTCTTCAACAAGGCATTGAAACTGTGCGACGACAGCATGTGCACTTCGTCGATCAGGTAGACCTTGTAGCGCCCTTGGGTCGGCGCGTACTGCACGTTATCCAGCAGCTCGCGCGTATCTTCGACTTTGGTGCGCGATGCCGCATCGACCTCAATCAAATCGACAAAGCGCCCTTCATCTATCGCACGGCAGGTATCGCACTGACCACACGGGTTGGACGAGACGCCCTGTTCGCAGTTAAGGCATTTGGCCAGAATGCGCGCGATGGTGGTCTTACCTACCCCGCGCGTTCCGGTGAACAGGTAAGCATGGTGCAGGCGATCCTGATCAAGCGCATTAATCAGCGCGCGGCTGACATGGCTCTGGCCGATCAGTTCATGAAAGGTGCGCGGCCGCCATTTGCGGGCCAGTACCTGATAGCTCATGCGGCACGGATTCCTTCGCCGAAGACGAGTCAGTAGAGAGAAGCAGAACGAGGTCATGCAGGGCCGTGAACCGGCGCTACGCCTAGGGTATCGCCAACGCTAAGTCGCTGTTGGCACGATGCCAGACCTCATTGATGATGCAGGCATTCTAGCGTTCTGGGACGCCAAGTGCGAGCCGGGACACCGCGAAGCAAGCGTGAATCATCTTTATATCAGATGAAGGAAAAGCAGCCGATCAGTGCGATGTAAGCGACTTATCCACACCCAGTTACAGCATGACCTATTGTGGATAATCCAGAATCATACGGACACGCCATCCATCAGGGATGAAGTCTGATCAAACAATCGATGAGAGAAAACGAGGAGGAACGAAGCGCAAGAAAGGCGGTGGCCCCTACCAGCCACATCCCGGCACACACTACATCACTACCGTTGCTCCCTTCCGGGCCTGGCGGGGTTCGTGATTTCATGTTGCGAGAGGACCGATAAGGGCCACCATAACGACTCGGCCGCGTGCAGTGCTGCGACGAGTAGGCATGCATATTAACAGCACGCTTCATCGGCATCAAGCGCCACCATCAATCGAGTGCTGTCGAAACCTGCCGCCACCCACGGTCTGGCACGCTCATTCTAGCGGTCACGAGCCTTGCACGTCGGTTCAGAGACGCTCGTCTTTCTCCAGCATCATGACATGGCGCAGGCGGCTTAGGCTGATGATTACGGCCAGCGCTGTGGCACCAAACGCTCCCCACAAGCTCAGGTGAATGGCGAACATCTCTTGGTCGAGGGTGCCATGCAGCGCGGCATAGGCCGACAGCACGCTCCCGACCGCCGCTGCCCCGAGGCACTGTCCTGAAATACGCATGATGGCCAGAATGCCCGACGCATAGCTGCTGCTTGAGCGCGGTACGTTGGACATCATCTCGCGGTTGTTGGGACTCTGGAAACAGCCGAAACCGATACCGCACAGCAGGCTGCGCAGCGCGATATCAAGGATGGAGGCATGCGCTGACAAGTTGGCCAGCAGCACCAGCCCGATAGCGAAGCAGCCCAGCCCACACGTTGAAATAAGAGCGGAAGGGTAGCGATCAGACAGCTTGCCCGCCCACGGAGCCACCAGAATGATGCCGATGGGCCATGGCATAAACAGCAGCGCCGACCCCAACGCGCTGTAACCATAGGCACTCTGAAACAGGAATGGCAGGGCAACGAACGTAATGCCTTGGCTGACGAACGACACCATGGAGGTCAGCGCCGCCAGTGAAAAGCGTACGGAAGAGAACAGGCTCAGCGGTATAAGCGGGCGTGGTGCGTAGCGCTGGCGAACGACGAAAGCGATGCCTGCAACGACAGCCGTCGCACCGTAAGCGGCCGCCATGAGCATCGTACGGAAGGACGAACTGCCTGCCGCAGGATGCGCAAAGGCGTTGGCCGTCATGACAAGCGCCCCAAGCGCCACCGCAGATAGCAAAGCGCCATAGATGTCGAACGGTTCATGTCGAGCACTGCGTTCATTGGGAATAACTCGCAGAGTCAGCATTAGCGCAACGATCCCTAGGGGAATGTTGATCGCAAACAGCCACGGCCAACCGAGCGCCGACAGCAGCGTTCCTCCTAGAATCGGAGCCACGGCGGTACTGGAACCGACCAGCATCGCATTCAGACCGATAACCTGTCCCAACAGCCGACTGGGGAAAATGGAACGCATGATGGCCGGACCAATACTCATTGTTGCGGCACCGCCAATGCCCTGTACCACACGCATAGCAACCAGCATCGGCAGCGATGTCGATAGCGCGCAACCCAACGAGCTGAGCGTGAAGACGCTGATACCGAAGGTAAACAAGGTGCGGTAGCCTAGGTGCGTGGCCAGCGCCGCAAAACTGGCCAGCAGCATGGCGGCCGCCAACAGGTAACTGCTGGCCACCCACACCGCTGTACCGGCCGTCACCTGCAGGGTCTGTGCTATCTGCGGCAGGGCGATATTGACGATGGCACCATCGAACACCGCCATCATCGCTGCCGTCATCACCGCGATCATCGCTAGGCGTCGCTTATTTCCCGGCAATCCTTCATCACCGGGTTTGTCTACGAATAATTCCATGCGCGAGCGGCCTCCAGACCTGCACTGTCGGTTAACGGCGACGAGCCTTATTTGCTGTGCCAAAAAGCGTGAGCACCATGATCGGGCAAAAGCACTGGAAAAGATATGCAACTGCGACTCATTGTCATTAAAGAAGGAAGAAATAGGCAAAGACGCGCTGTATACATTTCTCCCATCCTCTATTATCAACCAAATCTCGACCGTCTGATCCCGATTGACGACGCTCCCCGCCATACCGCTCAGGCAGTGGCAGTGTAGAAAAGCGCATCCTTGCGAAAAGGCCCATACCCCATGCACCAGGTGGTCATGATAAAGTGCGTTTCCTCGCACCAATGGACCTTCACTACCATGCAACGTCTCGACCAGCTCATCGTTACCCGTGGCCTGATTTCCTCGCGCACACGCGCCCAGCGGCTCATCAAGCATGGCCGTGTCTTTCTGACCAATGCCAGCGGCCAGCGCCTCAAAGCGCTGACGCGTCCGGGAGAAAAACTAGCGGACGATGTTCTGCTGGATATCGAGCCGGATGAGGAAGAGCGCTATGTGTCGCGGGCAGGGCTAAAACTCGAAGGGTTGTTGGACGTAACGGGGCTGGATGTTCAGGGCATGACGCTTCTGGATATCGGACAATCTACCGGTGGATTCACCGACTGCGCCCTCCAGCGTGGAGCCGCACGCGTGATCGGTATCGAAGTGGGCCATGACCAACTGGACCCATCACTGCGTCAGGATGAACGCGTGACCTGCATGGAGGGGGTCAATGCCCGTGATCTGCCCCATGATGCGATTCTCGCCCATGCACCCGAAGGCATCGACGGTGCGATGATGGATGTGTCGTTCATCTCCCAGACCCTAATCCTGCCCTCGCTGGCACCGCTGTTGCCAAAGGGCGGCCATCTGCTGACACTGGTCAAGCCGCAATTTGAGCTGACCCGCGATGCCATCAATGACAAAGGGCTTGTGCGCAACCCCGCGCTGTATGCCGATGTGGAACAGCGCATCCGCGACTGCTGCCACTCACTTGGACTAGACGTACAGTGCTGGTATGACAGTCCCATCAAAGGCGGCGATGGCAACCACGAATTCATTCTACATGCGATAAAGCGCGCCTGATCTAGCAATACGCGATGACGTCTGTGGTAGAGGGCAAGCTTCTGTTGCCCTCTTCCTCATGCCTATTACGCTCGCTATATTTCCCCACTGCCCCAAGCTTTTCTGATGCTGATAGCGCATACAGCCCCTCTTCTATAAGTAGCGCGCAAGGCATCTCCTCTGCGGCAGCGCATGGATATCAACGAAAACAATAGCGCCCATCATTCCCCTATACAGGATGGGATGGCACGGCACACTCGGTTCGATAGTCCTACAGGGCAGTGTTCTTAGGGCGTGTTTAATCCCTCTACTCATGTCATTGATGAGGCTTAAGCGACAAGATTACGGTAAGCGCCATCTATTTTAGAAAGCGAAAAATCAATCTGACGTCACCTCTAACAGTGCATATATCAAACCTCAGCAACGCCCCGCCGTATCCTCCTAGCCTTGCCTAGGACACTGACACGCCTCGAATGCTCTCGCGTTCGCCTCCCCTCTCCATGTTCAGCACGGCGCTAAGTGAAGTGTCTGTCGCCACGTGCGTGGGCTGGTGCCATACCAGCGCTGAAAGGCGCGCGAGAAAGCACTCAGCTCCGAGTAGCCCAGCTGCAGTGCAATATCTGACAGTGGCAGCTGACGCTGAGGAAGCAGGTACTCGGCCAGTTCTCGCCGTACGGTGTCGATCATCTGGGTGAAGCAGGTCCCTTCTTCGCGCAGGCGTCGCTGGAGCGACCACGGCGAAATACCCATGTTGTCAGCCACACGTTCAAGGCTCAGCGGCCCTTGCGCCAACAGCAGATGAATCTGGTTGCGCGCCTGATCGACAATCCCTTGATGCGGTGTCCGGTCATTAAGTCGGCGGATTGCATCCTGCATCACCGCGAGCAGGAGCGGATCGCTGTCAGGCATCGTTCGACCAATATCGCGCTTGGGAATCAGCAGCGAATTGAACGGCTGCTCAAAATACACAGGGGCGTCGAAGACCTTGCAGTGCTCGTGCCAGCCCTCCGGACGAGGGTGCTCGAACTGCACCTCACGTGCGGCCCACTGCGGCCCCAGCACATAGCGGATCAGGTTGAGGAACATGCCTAGCGTCAGCTCGGCATCCTGCCGGCGAGCCAGAATGGCACCGTGATGCACCTGATAGTCGAGCCGTAGGCATTCGCCTTGATCAACCAACCGCGTCAGAGTGTCGTGCTGATGACAGGGAAAGGCACTCACCACATTACGCAGCGCCTGTTCCAGCGTCGGCGAACACAGACCGATATAGCCGATCAATCCAAGCGCTTGGGGTTTGAACTGGCGGCCGTAGTACAGCCCGAAGTTATCCTCCCCCGATGACCGTGCGGCTTCCTCCATCACTCGGCAATAATTGACCAGCCCCAGACTCAGCGTAGGGCTGCCCAACAGCTCGGGGTCGATGCCACTGATGCCGAAGATATGGTCAATATCGCCGCCACAGTGACCAATAAAGTCGCCTAGCCCAGAAGCCGCAGCGGATAGTACACCGCGGTGCCCGGCGGGTACGCCAGCAAAGGCACCGGCCAGCGCGGACTGAAACGAAGGCATTGCCATGGACACCTCTCTTGCACAACGATCACCGGAGATGGTGATCTCCAAGCAAGATGCGTACCACCTTCCCACTCCCACTCCCACTCCCACTCCCACTCCCACTCCCACTCCCACTCCCACTCCCACTCCCACTCCCACTCCCACTCCCACTCGCGGTCGAAAAGGCGATAGTGGCTAGCTCCCCACAGGCAACACCTGCTCTTCCAGATAACGACGGCACAGCCGCACGGTATGGTGCATCCAGTCAGAGCCAAGGCTCTGCGCCATTTGGGTCTGAGCATGCGACGCTACCCACGCGGTCATCTGGATACGACGCTGCATCACCAGTGCTGGAATAACGGCCAGATCATCGTCGTCGAGGTGTGCCTCACGCTCGTAACCGGTCAGCCAGTGTTCGATCCACGCTGGCGCATTAGGGTGATGCTCTTCGAAGCTGATGGCCGCTGCCAGATCATGCAGATACCAGCCCATGCCGCAATCGTCGAAATCAATGACGCGCGTTTCCCCCTGATGCAGCAGCAAATTGGTGAGCCGCAGGTCGGCGTGTATCAGCCCATAGCGCGCCGGAGACGTTCCAAACGCGGCCATTTCGACACCGATACGCGCTACCGCTTCATCCATCAGCGCCCGATCGCTCGGCCGCAATCCCGGTGCCTCACACCAGTGGCCCCAATGCCCTTCCGCGCCAATCATTGAGGCATGATCCCAGCGAATGCGCGTGAATCCCGCGGGTTTCTGCCAGCACTGGCTGTGACGATGAAGCCGTGCGGTGATCTGCCCGAGTGGCTCAAAGGCTCGTGGGTCGATGCCATGAGTGGGCATTTCACCTGCGACCCAGTGAAAGATCACCGCATGCCGCTGCTCGCCACCCGGCAACGATAGCGTTTGCACTCGCTCGCCTTCACCATCGTAAAGCGCCTCGGGCACCGAGATGCCTTCCTCACGCAGCGCATCCAACCACAGTAGCTCACTTTCGATAGCCACCTTGCGATGATAGTGGCCACGATGCAGGCGCAGCGCATAGCGCTGTCCCCGTGCCTGCACGCAGAACGTCGCGTTCTCCGAGCGGCAGATCAACTGCAACTCGCCATCTCTGAGAAAGGGGTAGCGCTGCAGCGCGCAATGGGCCAACTGCGCTACCGCAGCATCGTCAAGGGTGTCGTACTGAGCGGTACTCATCGAACGTACTCCAAGCGGATAAGAGGCATTCAGCATGGCGCGCCCGTTCCCTTTCGCGCTTGACCTCGCCGGTGCATCACTTGACGCCAGACGACACCCTCTCTGCCTTTCTGTCGAAGTTGACCGCAGCGCGCACAGGTAGGCGCGGCCACGTCAAGTTTTCCGTCTCGTCCTGGTGGCATGATCGATAGCGACCTCACAACAGTGGTCAGGCATAGCGCTTCGGCACACAACAACAACGAGGACGGCCGTGATGACACACGCACTCAAGCCCACACTGGGCACGTTGCACCTTTGGGGAATCGCTGTCGGGCTGGTGATTTCCGGCGAATACTTTGGCTGGAGCTATGGTTGGGGCACGGCCGGAACGCTCGGTTTTCTGGTCACAACACTGTTCATTGCCGTGATGTATACCTGCTTTATCTTTAGCTTTACCGAGCTAACTACCGCCATCCCGCATGCAGGCGGGCCCTTCGCTTACAGCCGCCGAGCCTTTGGCGATACGGGCGGTCTGATTGCGGGCATGGCGACACTGATTGAATTCGTGTTTGCCCCACCCGCTATCGCGATGGCCATTGGGGCCTATCTGAACGTGCAGTACCCCACACTCAGCCCCAAGTACGCCGCCATCGGCGCCTATTTCGTCTTCATGACGCTCAACATTCTCGGGGTGAAGCTGGCCGCAATGTTCGAGCTGGTCGTCACGGTACTGGCCGTCATCGAACTGCTGGTCTTTATGGGGGTAGTCGCGCCCGGCTTCAGCCTGGCCCACTTCACGGCCCACGGCTGGGCGGGCAGCGATAGCTTTTCAGGTACTGCTATGGCGGGCATCTTTGCCGCGATTCCCTTCGCCATCTGGTTCTTTCTTGCCATTGAAGGTGCCGCTATGGCTGCAGAAGAAGCCAAGAACTCAACGCGCACCATTCCCCGCGCCTATATCACCGGTATCATGACGCTGGTTGTGCTGGCGATTGGGGTGATGCTGATGGCCGGCAGCGCAGGCGACTGGCGCGTACTGTCGGGTATCAACGACCCGCTGCCACAGGCAATGAGGATGATCGTTGGCGAACACTCTAGCTGGATGCACATGCTGGTATGGATCGGGTTGTTCGGTCTGATAGCCAGCTTTCACGGCATTATCTTGGGCTATTCGCGTCAGCTGTTCGCACTGGCCCGCGCGGGCTATCTTCCGCAGGGGCTGGCCAAGCTGTCACGCTTCCAGACGCCCTACCGGGCCATTCTGGCCGGCGGCGTGGTGGGCATCATTGCGATCTTCGGCGACGGCATCAATTTACAGGGCATGAGCTTGACCGCCGCGATGATCACCATGGCCGTCTTCGGCGCTATCGTGATGTACATCATGAGCATGCTGAGCCTGTTCCGTCTGCGCCGCACGGCTCCGGATCTTCCACGCAGCTTCCGAGCCCCCGGCTATCCCATCGTGCCCGCCGTTGCCCTGATCTGCGCCATCATTTGTCTGGCCGCCATGCTGTGGTTCAACCCAATGATCGCCACCCTATTCCTGCTGTTTATGGGGGTGGGCTACCTGTACTTCCTCACCACCAAGAACCGCCGAGAACGGCAGGCAACTCCCACTACTGCACAGGAAGGCGAGGCCTGACACCGCCGTCGTCAGAACCACTTCCCCGGGTTGCTCTCTTTACGTTTTATGGCTTCATTTCTCGATCTTCACGCCCTCAACGAGGTGACTCATGAAAACGCGCTCCACCATCATGGATACCAACAGTTTTCGCGCTGAACATGCCAATGCACTCAGCCCTGACATTCGAGCGCTGACCGATAAACGCGGCCAGGTGTTAGGCGGTGCTTATCGGCTGTTCTATCGCACCCCGGTGCATCTGGTGAAAGGCAAGGGGCAATACCTGTGGGATGCCGACGGCCACCAGTACCTCGACGTCTACAACAACGTGGCCAGTATCGGCCACTGCCACCCTGCCGTCATTGATGCTGTCTGCTCCCAGATGGGCCAGCTCAATACACATACGCGCTATCTGCATGAACGCATCCTCGACTACAGCGACGCGTTGCTGGGCACACTTCCCGCTGAAATCGACCGTGCGATGTACATGTGCACCGGCTCAGAAGCTAACGATCTTGCCATCCGTGTGGCCCGCGCCCACAGCGGCGGTACGGGCATCATCGTGACCAAGGAGGCCTATCACGGCACCAGCGATCTGACGTCGGGTGCCTCACCGGCACTCGGCAGTGGTCAACCGTTAGCCCCGACCACCCGCCTCGTCATGCCGCCTGATCACTATCGCGTCGATGCACCCGATCTGGGGGAGTGGTTCGCTCACGAGATTCAGCAGCAAATCGACGATATGGCCGCGCACGGCATTACCTTCGCCGGTTTTCTGGCCGATTCGATCTTTTCATCCGACGGCGTGCTGCCCTACCCGCGCGGTTTCCTACAGAAAGCGGTTGAGGTCGTGCACGCTAACGGCGGCATCTTCATCGCGGATGAAGTACAGCCCGGCTTCGCCCGTACGGGGGAATCGTTTTGGGGCTTCGGTCGCCACGGCGTAGTACCCGATATCGTCACGACCGGCAAACCGATGGGCAATGGCATCCCGGTATCGGGACTGCTAGCGCGACATGAGGTACTGGCCTCGTTCAGTGATCAGATTCCCTACTTCAATACGTTCGGCGGCAACCCTGTCGCCATGGCAGCAGCACAGGCCGTCCTCAACGTGATTCAGCAAGAGGGATTGCAGGAACACAGCCTGACGGTCGGCACGGAATTGCTGGCCGCCCTGCAAACGCTGCAAGATAAGTACGACTGTGTGGGCGATGTACGCGGTGCAGGGCTGTTCATTGGCTTTGAACTGGTGAGCGATCGCGCCAGCAAGACCCCCGACAAGACATTGGCCCTAAACCTGATTGAGGCGCTGCGAGAGGAGCGTGTACTGACTTCAGTGGCCGGTCCCTACGGCAACGTACTCAAGCTGCGTCCCCCGCTGGCCTTCCAGGCTGACGATATCGAATGGCTGGTCGGCGCCTTGGACAGAAGCCTCGCCCGCCTGCTCGCGTGAGCTTTTTTCGTTATAAAAAAATGCTCGCCGATAGAAGGAAGAACGTTTGCTTATAGAAAAAGCGCCGAGGACGACCATCCTCGGCGCTTTCATTGGTGAGATGCACGCCATCATTTTCAGACACAGGTCATCAGATGCCACCAATGCCTAGCCGAAAAGAACATGCCGATAGCGCGATCGCTTAGGCCCACACTTCGTCCGCGATCTCTTTGATCAACGCAATCTTCGCCCACTGCTGGGCTTCGGTGATGATGTTGCCTTCTTCGGTAGATGCAAAACCACACTGAGTGCTCAAGCACAGACGTTCCAGCGGCAGATACTGAGTCGCTTCCTTGATGCGCGCGATCACCGCTTGCTTATCTTCCAGTTCGCCAAATTTGGACGATACCAGCCCCAGTACCACCTGTTTGTCACCGGAAACCTTCGCCAGCGGTGAGAAATCACCAGAGCGCTCGGTGTCGAACTCAAGGTAATAAGCGGCAACGTTTTCACGGCCGAACAGCACATCGGCCACCGGCTGATAACCACCACTAGCGGCCCATGACGAATGATAATTGCCGCGGCAGACGTGCGTCGTCAGCACCATGTCCTCCGGGGCACCTTCAATGGCGGCATTGTTCACCGACAGGTACAACTCGGCCAACGTCTGCACCTTGCCGGATACTGCCGGCGTGCTGCCATGCTGACCGCAACCACAGGACGCCGTAGAGTTCGGCGTATCCGCACCACCAGCACCTGCGAACTTAGGATCGACCAACATGCCCCACGTGCAATCGTCCAGCTGCAGATTGCGACAGCCCGCAGCGTACAGTTCAGCGATAAACGTACGATAAGCGGCAGCGATGTCGTCCAGCAACGCTTGCTCGGACGGATAGATTGCATCCGTCGCCGGTTTGTTTTCCGGACGCTGCAACTCCGCCAAGAACTGTGCCGGAGACGGCACGGTCAGACGCGGTGTGATACCCGGTTCAGCGAACTGCAACAGGAACTTGAAATGCTCGATAAACGCATGGTTGTCACCGGAAATTTTACCGGACAGACGTGCCGTTTCAGCGCGCGTTTCTTCACCTTCGAACACGTAGCCTTTGCTGACATCGGCTTTTTCGACGCCGTTCAGTGCCCACATGAAATCGAGGTGCCACCAGCTGCGACGGAACTCACCGTCGGTGATGACCTGAAGACCCACGTTCTTCTGCTGTGCCACCAGCTCGGTGATGGCCTTGTCTTCGGCGGCTGTCAACGCTTCAGCGCTGATCTCACCGTTGGCAAAGCGTGCACGTGCTTCGTGCAGATAGGCCGGACGCAGGTAACTGCCGACAACGTCGGCGCGGAAGGGAAGACGTGATGAAGGGGCCGTTGTCATGAATACCGTACCTTTTTTGTTTAGATTTGTGTTGAACAAAAAAGAATACCACCTGACTATAGGTGCAGGGAATATATGAGCGATTTTGTATTATTTTCTTTTAGAAACTTTTTAAAAGAAGAGGAATGCCCCCTGATTAATTATAAGAAAAACCACTATTGATATAATCAATAGTGGTTTCGTGATACGCCATCACCAACGGCATGACAAGGCACGCTAGCCTCTATCGTGCCGCCATCCACAGATCTAATTCATAAACAGGCCGCTGGCACTTATATCCATTGAGCGTCCAATACATTACTAGTAATCAAAGCTCATTTTCAGCGTTGTCACCGCATTACCGTCCTTATCTACCAGCTCTATATTGCCTTTTCTCAAGCGCTCAATGGGGTCACCGGCTTTAAGGCACCACTCATCAGGCATACATATTTTCAACTTGCACTCATGATCCAGATACCGGGCTTCATCCACGGTGATATAGGCAATGCCGAGGTTGCGGCACATCACCCTGGCCGCCTCTTCAGGCGCCATTGGGTTTTCTTCATCAAGCAAAAAGGTTTCGATCTGATCGATCAAATAGCCCATGGGCACAATATGCTCACGATAGCGCGCCACTTTGACACCCGGCTCGTTGGCCATTAGTTGCTCATATAACGCGCGCGAGTAGCCCTTAAAGATCAGTACCTCTTCAGGATGAAGCAGCGTCTCCAGAAAGCGCGAATGACGCCCATACATGGGCGCCCAGCCACTTTCATTCAGCCGCAACTGACGAAATGTGCTGTAGTTGAGGATGTGCTGCACAGCCAGCCGACATGTCCCAAGCAGAAACTCATCAAGCCCTTTCATCTCCCTTGCTCCTCTTATTTCTTATCATCATTGAACAAGGCGGCCTTGCGCTGATCGACCAGCTTGGCGTCCCCATCCTTGTTGTGCAGCCACACATCCATCTGGCGGTAAGCGATCTGAATCCCGGCCTCGCGGAACAGTCGATCCACGCCGCGGTTCAGCGCATCACGCGTTGCCAGCCGGTGTGCAACATCATTCACATACACACGCACTTCGAAATTGAAGGCATCGGGAGTGTAGTCCATGCAGAAGATTTCGGGAGCCGGTTCTTCAAGGATCATCGGCACCTCCTTGATGGCCTGAACCATCAGGCGGCGTGCCTCATCCAGATTGCTGCCATGCGCCACACCGAAGGTCAGCACCACGCGCGTGACGCTGTCCGACAGCGACCAGTTGATCAGGCGGTCGGTGACAAAGGTCTTGTTCGGGATGATGATCTCTTTATGGTCGAAGTCCATTACAGTCGTGGCGCGAATGCGGATACGCGTGACCTTGCCATGCAGATCGTTAAGCGTGATGGTGTCACCGATGCGAATCGGGCGCTCGAACAGGATGATCAAACCCGAAATGAAGTTGGCGAAGATTTCCTGCAACCCAAATCCCAACCCGACCCCCAGAGCGGTCAGCAGCCATTGCAGTTTCGACCACGACAGCCCGAGCAGCCCCAGTGCCGCCACGATCCCTACCCCCATGATGGTATAAGAGAGCACCGAAGTGATCGCGTAAGCGTTGCCCGCCTTCAGCCGCATGCGCGACAGTACCGTCACTTCGAGCAGCCCAGGCAGGTTGCGCGACAGCGTAATGGCAATCGGCAATGCCATCAGCGCCATGATCAAGCCAATCACCGTGACATGCGTGACGGTCTGGTTGCCATCACGGACATCCCATACTGTCACCGAATCAAGATACGACAGCACGTTGAGCAGGTTGGCCCAGACGACGTATAGCACAACAAGGAAGAACGATAGCAGTGCCAGCCGAGACAGGCGCAGCGACTGATGGTTGACCTGATCCATATCCAATGGTGGCTCTTCCAGCACTTCCGCTGCAGACTCGGCCCCCGCGATATCACCCGCCTGCTGGCGGTGCAGTGCTCTGCGCCGTTCAACGAGACGCCGATAGGCCAAACGCCGGGCCGCCACGGCCAGACCACGCACGATAATGGCTTCTGCCAGCACCCACATTCCTAGGATGTAGAGACTGGTCACGAAACGCGTCGACAATCGAATGGCGGTATAGCCATAGCCATAGATGATTAACCCGACCAGAAGCAGCGGGATGGTCGCCACGATGATGCCCAGCACCAACCGCAGCGGCTTCACGCCCACATGCGGCACATGGCTCCACACCAGCCGCAGCAGAATGAAGCTCATCGCAAGAAAGCACCCCATCAACACAAGCAGCGCAATAGGCTGATCTTCCAGCGGCAGGTCAAAACCTTGCGTCATCCGCACCACAAAGATGGTCGGCATCAGCACAGCACCTAACGCCGCAATCCAGCGGCGCAGCTGGGCAACATAGCGCTCCGGCCAGTGGAAGTGCCGCACAGCCACACCGTTATCGACCAGTAAACGGTGTGCCCAAGCAAAATAGCCCCACGACATCGCTACATAGATCAGCGATTTCCCCAGCAGCACACCACCACTGCTACCGGCAAGGCGAAGCCCCATTCCCACGGAGGCCAGTGCGATAGGCCCGCGGGCCTCCAACACCAATTCAAGCAGCACGGCCCATGGCGTATGCAGCTGCGTATCCTGCCGCAGCTTGCCCACTTCATCCTGCAAGCGCTGCAGTGCAGCGCGTATGCGTCGCCGGAAAATCGACAGCCCGGTTACCAGCACCACTAGCGGCAGCGCAGCAAATATCCACGGCGAAGGCGTAATCAAAAACGTGCTGAGCATATGGGCCCATTCAGGGTCCTTCAATTCATCCAACGCCTTGCCCGGTAGGGTTCTGAACCACTCCCAGCCTAACGGACGACCGCTCGCCACCCAGAACAGCTGTTCTTCGATCGTATTGCGAACATCGGTCGTGGTGGAAATCAGCAACTGCTGGTTGAGCTGCACATCAATCAACGCCGTCAGCAGCGTACCGTATTCATGATCCAGCTGATCCAGAAGGTCACGCTGCGACTGATAGAGCGGAGTCAACACAGCGCGCAGCGCGTCATCGCTGGCCCCATTTTCCTTAGTGGCATCGCCCAGCAACGGCGGCGAGGCCACCAACTGATTCACATAATCATCCAAACGCGTCAGCGACTCGCGAGACTGCTCAACGTTAAACTGCTGAAGCCGCAGATCGGCTATTTCATTAGTCAGCTGACGGGGCGAATCCACATCGGGCAGCACTTGGCGTTGCTGACGCAAGATACGTGACAGCAGTACGCTACCGCGCATCGCCTCAATCTGGCGGGCCAGATTGCCCTGCACCTGCTGCGCCGTATCCAACTGACTGCGCACCCGAATAGCATCGCCGACCATTGAGTTGATACGGTCGGTGGTCTTCAGCAGTGCATCGCTGAGACTCTGGTTATGCTCCAGCACCTGCTTAACGCGTGGATCCTGCCGCAGCGGCCCAGCAACGGTTTCATTGATGTTGTCGATGGTCTGGCGGGAGTGATCGCGACGCTGCTGGTCGATCACCTGCTGCAACCAAGACAGCAAGTGCTGCTGAGCCTCCAATTGCTTGGTCAGCAGCGCGCGCTCTTGCTGCGCCAGATCGCGCAGCACCGTGCTGTCGGCCAGCTCGGTACGGTGCAACGCGATTTCAGCATCGGCGGCCTGAAGACGCACTGCCAATGCTGTACGCTCAACGGGCAATGCCGAACTGCCCTCTTCGCCACGCAACTGATTACGCATCTGCTGGGCATCGCGCTGCAACCGCCCAATGGCACTCTGCGCCCGCTCGGGAAGTGTCTGGGCCGTAGCCACGCGCTGATTGACGTCGCCCAGCTGTTCCTGCAAGGACTTGAGCTTTTCCAGTGCGCTGCTCATGGTCTGCTGAAGCTGCGGTAAGGAAAGGTGCGCCAGCCGATCTTCATCGGGAATAAGAGTGGGATCAATCTGTGCCAGCTGATCCTGATAGCGGCGCTGCTGCGCAGGTGCATTGGTGATACGACCGCGAAGATCGCTTTCCTGCTGATGGATAGAGGCAAGCTGATCAAGCGCCTTCAGGGTGGTATCCAGCGCCTGACGCTGGCGCTGATACTGGGGGTCGGTCTGATCACCACGCTCCAGCGCCGCCAACTGGCGCGCCACTTCGCTGCGCTCAGGAAGCGAAGCCTCTTGCGCCAAGGCAGGCCCGCATAGCACCGCCATGCACGCGACATAGAGCATCATTCTGATCAAGGCCATCATGCCAAGCCGTTGGTCATGCTTCATGTAACGTGTCTCCCTTGATGAACCGCGTAGATATGGCAATGTCTGCCAGCATAGCATTGGAGCGACGTCCCCTTCTGGGAAACGCCGCTCCAATAGTGTTCTATCTCATCACACAATACGCCACCGCGTCACGCTGAACGCACGGTGCCCTAACGCCCCCCAGCAGAATGCGAATGGTCGTGGTCGTGGTCGTGGTCGTGGTCGTGGTCGTGGTCGTGGTCGTGGTCGTGGTCGTGGTCGTGGTCGTGGTCGTGGTCGTGGTCGTGGTCGTGGTCGTGGTCGTGGTCGTGGTCGTGGTCGTGGTCGTGGTCGTGGTCGTGGTCGTGGTCGTGGTCGTGGTCGTGGTCGTGGTCAGTATTATGCGACTCGCTGACATCAACTGCGCAATGACAGTTCATTTCAGCATGACTGTCAGCCCCTTCGACCTGAATGGTGGCATGCGCGATCCCGAAACGTTCGGCCAGCAGTGCACGCCCCATCACTATCACCTCATCGCGCAAAGCGGATGAATCCACCACCAGATGGAGTGACGCCAACGATTCACGGTGACTCAAGCCCCAGACATGCACGTCATGCACCCGCTGCACACCGCGAAGCGTCAACAATGATTGGCGCACGTCCGGCAGCGAAATGCGTTCAGGGGTACCTTCCAGCAGCACATGCGCCGACTGACGTGTGACGAGCCATGCAGAACGCACGATTAACAGCGCCGCCAGCAGCGACAGAATCGGGTCGGCCCGCTGCCAGCCCAACGTTATAATGAGGATAGCCGCCACGATGGCCGCAACGGATCCCAACAGGTCACTCAATACGTGCAGCCAAGCACTGCGCAGATTGAGATCATGCTCATCGCCACCGTGCAGCAGTTTGGCCGCAATCACATTGACGATGAACCCCGCAATCGCAACCCCTAGCATAGGAATGCCCGCGACCGTGCCCGGGTCACGTAATCGCCCTATCGCCTCAATCACGATCCACAGCGTCAGCATGAACAGGACGATGCCATTCACGAAGGCGGCCAGCACCTGCCCGCGTTGATAGCCATAGCTACGCAGATCATCCGGTGCCTTGCGCGCCAGCGCGACCGCAACCAACGCCAATCCCAGCGCCAGCACATCGCTCAGCATATGAATACCGTCAGCAATCAGCACCAGCGAACTGCTCAGTACCCCCGTAACCAGCTCTAGCACCATGAAGACAACGGTAAGCAGCAGCGCCCATTTCATCCGTCGCGCGCCATCCTGCCCTTCAGGCATCGCATGGTCGTGATGAGAGTGATCGTGATGATCATGAGTCGCCATAATCCAGTCCTTGTGTATTGTTCATCATGGAAGTCCTCACCTTATCAGCGGCAAAGAAAGAGAGCGGAAGGCCGCTTCATGTCGCCACATGACGCACTTTCAGGCCCTACACAGTGTTACAGCAATTCACAGCATGACGCTTTTTTTTCGGGAATGATGTGCGCTCATCCCCATGGGTACTGATACACTGCGGGTGGCGTAGCCGGCACAAAGCGAAACGAGACGTATTCCTCTTTACGCCCTTGCTATCAGCTTACTCGCACCGAGACAAAAAATCTGGATGTCATCGCATGACCTCACTGCTTTTTCGCAAGCACTCATTCACACTGCTGACGAGCGTTGCCGCCCTGCTAACCGGCAGTGCCACGATCGCCCACGCACAGAGTGCTGCCGACATACAGAAAGATGCCGCGCTCAAGCAGCAGGCAACTGACACCAGTGCCCTCCGCCGCTACTACGATCGCACCGCGGACAGCAACCCGCTTGCGATATCAACCTATCGCCGCAATTACATTCTGCCGATTGCTTATGACACCAATCTGCCGAATCAGCGCCAATTCAATGAAGTCGTCGCTGGCTCGCCCGATCATAACGAGCTGAAGTACCAGATCAGCCTCAAGGTCAATCTTGCCGAAGACATGTTCGGCGATAATGGCGATCTGTTTCTGGCATATACCCAGTATTCATTGTGGCAGGCCTACAACAAGCACTCCGCGCCGTTCCGCGAGACCAATTACGAGCCGGAACTGTTCCTGCGCTTCGATAACGACACCCACCTCTACGGCTGGACTAACACGTTCAACCGCGTCGGTCTTATTCACCAGTCGAATGGCCGTGGGGGCGACCTATCGCGCAGCTGGAACAGGCTGTACGTCGAAAGTATCCTGCAGCGTGGGCCGTGGACACTCAGCCTCATGCCATGGTACCGCCTGCCTGAACCGAACATGAAAGACGACAACCCTGATATAGAAAAATACTTGGGGTATGGCGACTTCACGGTGATGTATACCACCGCACAAGGGCATGAAATATCCATGCTGACGCGCGCTAACCCCGTCAAGGGCCGCTACAGCCAACAACTGGACTATGCCTTTCCGCTATTCGGCCGCGTGCGTGGCTACGTACAGTACTATCACGGCTATGGCGAAACGCTGATCGACTACAACCGCCGCGTTAACCGCATCGGCCTTGGTTTTAGCTTTAACCCTTTGGTGCCGGGGGCGGCAGGTGGCAGCTTCAGCGAACAAACCGCCGAAGAAACCACTATTGGCTGGAACGACCATCGCAATGTATTCGAGCGCCTCAACGACGCCAACCCATTCGCTTTGTCGAGCTACCGACGCAACTACATCCTACCGCTCAGCTATAACTCTGCGCCAATGAACCGCGCACACTTCGACCAACTGGGTTCAGACGCCTCACCCGACAGCACCGAAAACAAATTCCAGATCAGCCTGAAGGCACATCTCTGGTCGTCACCGTTTGGCATTGACGGCGATCTATACGGTGCCTATACACAGACCTCATGGTGGCAGGCCTACAACCGCCAGGCCTCATCACTGTTCCGCGAGACCAACTACGAACCGACCGTATTCCTATCGCTCAATGGCAAGCACACACTGTGGGGATGGAAGAATACGCATAACGATATCGGGTTCGTGCACCAGTCCAACGGCCGCGCCGACGAGCTATCGCGCAGCTGGAACCGCATCTTCCTTGAAAGCCATTTTAGGAACGGCAACTGGCACTTCAAGGTGCGCCCTTGGTGGCGAGTGCCTGAGTCCCGTTACGATGATGATAACCCGAACATTGAGCACTACCTCGGATATGCCGATGCCACGCTGGGCTACAGCCGCAATGAACAGGAAGTGACTTGGACGCTGCGCGGCAACCCAATGCAGAGCACGATCAGCCATCAGATCGACTATAGCTTCCCGATGTGGCACAAAATCCACGGTTACCTGCAGTACTACAACGGCTATGGCGAAAGCATGGTGGACTACGATCAACGCGTGAACCGGATCGGCATCGGCCTGAGTTTCAACCCGGAATTCCTGTAAAAACCCGCGTTTCGCCTGCGGGTGCATATCTTCCTTTTTCTTTCTTTTCCTGCGCCAGCCACACGGTTGGCGCACTTTCCTCCCCTTCACGCATCGCTATCCCCATTTATGCATTTCTCCTTCATCTCGCACCTTACATGTCGATCATTTCTTGTCTATGCTGGGAGATGACACTTTCCCATCAGGAGGATAGGCAATGTCTCGTCAACAGGATGACTTTCAAGACAAAACGGCAGATCTGAGCTACGACGAACTGAAGGAACGGCTGAACGAACTGTCCAGCACCGTCGAAGAATTCGTCAGCAACAGCAGCGAAGATGCCGACGAAAAAGTCAGCGCACTGCGCGAACGTGCCCAGCACCTTGTCGCCAATACCAAGGACTACTTGGCCAACGCAGGCGAACAGCTGCGTGACAAAGGACGCGACTCCGTTGCCTGTGCAGACGAATTCGTCCACAAGAACCCATGGACCAGCATCGGTATCGGCGCAGCGGTAGGTCTGGTTATTGGTGTGATTGCAGGACGACGCTGATGAGCGATCGACGACAGGGGCCCGCTGCACGCGCCTTTTCAGCAGCGCGTGAACTGGTCACGCTCTTGTTGAAATCCGGCACGACTCGCCTCCGGCTAGCCGTCGTCGAGTTACAGGAAGAGCGTGCTCGCCTGTTCTCATTGCTGATCATGGTCTTTGTAGCCCTGCTACTGGCGGCCTTCGGCATTGGCATGCTGATGCTGCTGATCACGGTCTATTTCTGGGATACGCCCTATCGCCTTGAAGCCATCGCCATCTCCGCTGGTGTGCTGCTGTTGCTGGCAGTACTGCTGGGATGGCGCGCCCTGTCGATAGCGCGCAAACCGACGCTGCTGCGCTCCACGCTACAGCGGCTGACGGAAGATACCGAACAGATCAATCAGCACATCGACACCCAGCAAATGGGCAAGCGCATGCGTGAGGAGCGAGACGAATGAGTCACCACGTCTCTACTGTAAAACGCTGCTCGCTGAAGCAGCAGCGTGAACAACTAGAGCGGCGCATCGCATTGGAACGCCAGCAGCTTGCTCGCACGACGCAGCAGTGGTACGGCGCAACGGCAGGCTTCGACCAGCGCATGGCTCAACTGGCAGCATGGAAGAAACCACTGCTGGTAGTGGGAGGTTTGCTGCTTGCACGCCAACTGCGTCGCTCCCCCAGCAAGCTACTTCGCTTAGGGAAACGAGCGGTTGCACTCTATGCCGTTGGCCGCAACGCACATGGCATGCTCAATCGCCTGCGCAACCGATAGCCATCAGCAGTTCGTCTGACAAAAGGCGCTTTCCCATGAAAGCGCCTTTCTTATCTAGCGACAGTGCGTTACGCAAAGAGGGATGAAACTCTATTCATAAATTTGACCGCAATAAGAGACCGTTTCACAACCTGAGTGATTGCTTTTGCTCTTTCTAAAATAAACAGTTTCTACCGCAATTTTGTGGTTTGAAGTCTCTTCAATGATATGGGTGTTGGGATTACTAAGTATGTTCTAAGAAATAAGAACACATCGCCCTACAAGAGGGCGGATCATTATTGTGATTGGAATACTTTATTAAATAACAAAAAAATTATTTACAATATAACAAACATTCAATGGTATTTCAGAGCAGGTGACGTAATAATATACTTATATCAGTCAGCGAGCTAACGCTGACTTCGCGACGGTTTGTTTATTTCCCAATCGAGAAATAATAATCACCATCAGCAATTCATTATTACCTAAAAATAAGCTCGATAATTGAATAGCCATAAGAGTCGTCCTCCATATACTTTTAAAAAGAAGCACGAACCAGGCATGCCGCCATCATCGTGTTAAACGAAGGATATGGCGAACCAATATGCTCTTCACAAAGGCCTATCTTCTCAGAATAATCTAGACAATCATAAATACCATTAAAATTCACGGGCATCATGCTCTATTCAAGGAATACAGAATTTAATTCTTTCGCAGCTAGAAGCTCTTTTACAGACTCGGCAATCACCTCTCCTTATCCAACAATATTCTTGTCAACCTATTGTCGTGTCAGCCAGCACATGAACTTCATATAACGTTATGACTTAATATCATGTGCAACTATCAGAGCAAAATTATTACCTGTATTCATACATCATAACAAGTGCATAAAAAACCGATTGTACATTATCCAAATAACCAACATTACATTCTGCAGACAGCACACCATACTGCAGTATTGGTAAAAAAATACAATGGTCTATCTAAGAAGAATCCTATCAATAGTGCCCATCGTCCTATTCAATAATAAGTAGCTTAGGATATGTAAAAACTAAACTCTATCTATTCAGATTCTACATAAGATTTTCAAGATAGGATTGCTTTAGCACAGCCCCCATATCTTGCATGATATGGCGCTCACCAACTTTGGCTAAATGCGCCATATGCGTGATGGCGTGGACGCGGGCGAAGTGCTCAATGCGGTAAGGAGCACATTCGATAAAGGCAGAAGCACGACCATACATTTCATCGGGACGGAGAGAACCCAAGCGCTCACGCAGAGGCATGAACAATGGTTGATTATCGACATCAAGAATATCAAGATTGGAACGGCATAGAGTGGCCATGAACTCCTGAACCAGAATATTCATGTTCTGCGAACTTCCACAGCCAATATCGTCACTACGATCAGCAGGGAATATCTGCCCAAACAGAGTTTGAATTGTCAGACTGTCCGCTGTTTTTTCCCCCCACAGAAAAAGCTCACCGAATGCCGACCGCGCAATAACATGATAGCGATCATGGCATTCAAAGGGAGAACCTGCTAACCATAAGGCTACGACTTCCTCATATTCAGCTGGATTAACAAGCCAAAATAATCCATCGGCAAAACCAGCCCACCCCCAATACCGCCAATACTCTATTAGTTTACGAGGTAAACGGTACTCATAATATCGTATCGCTGCCTCTGGAACACAGACAGTATCGTTGATAGGGCCAAAGCCAGCATCCCTATAAAAGGATATAAACCCAGAATCCATTACATCCATCATAATTTTCACCACCTAATTTTATGATTCTACATATCATGGTTCATCTTCCATTATTATATTACAGTAATCAAAACGATGCCTTGTTATCTATAAAAAATCACGCTTGAATATATTCATCTTAATTTTTCTCACATTATCCCCAAAATAACAAACAGTTACCACTATTCATTAAACGGTAAGACTATGTGCCCAACTCTTAACTATTCTTATTAAGCAGCACAGGCAATGATTGTAACAATATCAGTCTTCACAAAATCATAATGTGCTCTTCCTACTTTTTTCTCAAAAGTAGGTTCTTCAAGATTGAAAATTCACGGGCTAGTAAACGTATACGCCAATATTCAAGCGCTTTATTTTATTTTTCCCAAAAAGGAACACAGATAGGCACCAGCAGCCATATTCTTGTGGCAATGCTACGTTATCGAATTTTTCATAGAAAAAATGCACAAGAACTGGCAACTGGCAACTGGCAACTGGCAACTGGCAACTGGCAACTGGCAACTGGCAACTGGCAACTGGCAACTGGCAACTGGCAACTGGCAACTGGCAACTGGCAACTGGCAACTGGCAACTGG
Source organism: Zymobacter palmae (assembly GCF_003610015.1). Classification (NCBI taxonomy): domain Bacteria; kingdom Pseudomonadati; phylum Pseudomonadota; class Gammaproteobacteria; order Oceanospirillales; family Halomonadaceae; genus Zymobacter; species Zymobacter palmae. The sequence continues at coordinate 647,953 of NZ_AP018933.1, read as the reverse complement.
CAACTGGCAACTGGCAACTGGCAACTGGCAACTGGCAACTGGCAACTGGCAACTGGCAACTGGCAACTGGCAACTGGCAACGCAGTATTGTGGAGGGTGATGATAGTGATGCAAGCATCATATTCAAATATTACATACATTTCTTATTTAACAAAAGAAAAACAGAGTATTCACGAATAAAAACCATGATATTATTCACCATAGAACAATGAATTCATAATAATCACATACCTATAATTTTTGCGCTGACAAAACCAAACCCTTTCATTAATTAAAAATTAACTAATGGCCATCTAAAAATAAAATTCATTTCTAAAACAAAATATAGAGATATGTACATCCAAACCAGACAGATAAAATTTACCCGTATAAAAATCAAATATAAATCACAGGCATCTCATGGTTATGTATAAACAATTACTTATTGACAGTAAGGCTGTAAAAATTCCTATTTTACAGCCCTCTTTCATCATATTTAGCAATTATATAGCCTGCCCACACGCCACCCCAGAAGCCCACGCCCACTGAAAATTAAACCCACCTAACCGTCCAGTAACATCGAGAACTTCACCTATAAAATAAAGATTGGGAATGGTTTTAACACTCATATCTTTAGATGAAATTAGACGGGTATCAATTCCCCCCAATGTCACTTCCGCCGTACGCCACCCTTCCGTACCCGCAGGTTTCAACTCGCATTCTTGAACAGCACTGCTAAGCTGCTTCAAATAAGCATTACTACATTCCGCCAGTATCGTATCTTTCTCACAAAACCATTGGACAAGCGCCTGAGCCAAACGCTTAGGCAAACGTTCAGATAACATCGTCACCACTGACTTTCTAGGGGACGTGTCTCGCCACTCGATCAGATCATCATAGAGAACACCGTCTGGCCACCAGTTAATCTTCAAAGCCTGCCCTGGTACCCAATCACCAGAGATATCCAATACAGCAGGACCTGAAATACCACGATGAGTCAAAAGCACATCTCCTCGAACTATCGCATCACCACATTGAACATCAACGGGAGTGGCTAGCCCAGCCAAGGCAGCAAAGCGCTCTTTCCACAGTGAGGTCAATGTAAACGGTACCAGAGCCGGGCGAGTATCCCATACATTTAGCCCGAACTGACGTGCAAGCTCAAAACCAAAGCCCGTTGCCCCAAGGGTAGGGATAGAGTAGCCACCTGTTGCGATGACTAACTTTTTCGTGCGCAACTGTCCTTCTGTAGTTTCAAGACAGAAGCCCTCTCCATCACGCACTACAGCATCAACGCTCACACTGCACCGTAAAGCAACACCAGCCCACTCACACTCCGTGGTCAACATCTCAACGATGGGCTTTGCCGAGTCACTGCAGAATAGCTGCCCAGGCGCTTTTTCAACATGGTCAATACCATGACGCTCCACGAGTTCGAGAAAATCATAGGGCGTATAACGCTTCAGAGCTGATATGCAGAAATGGGGATCATGGGAGCGATAATCCTCCGGGGTAGCATTAAGGTTGGTAAAGTTACAGCGCCCACCACCTGACATCAGAATTTTTTTGCCAGGCCGGTTTGCATGATCGAGCAACAGCACGTTCTTACCACGATAACCTGCAGTAGCGGCACACATCATTCCAGAGGCACCCGCCCCGATAACAACCACATCCCACTGAGTATCCATATGCCAACCTTAATCGCCGTATCACTAGTGACAGCAAGTATACCTTATTCTTTCAGACACCCAATGTTTAGATAGACCATAAACGTAATTTATTATCAATAAAACCATTTAACACAACATATCATAATAAAATAAAAAGCCAATAGATACAAAAACAAGTGATAACAAAAATAATCGACCAACTAAAAATCAATATAACATATAAAAATTAAAATTAGATATAAAAAATAAAAATATAACACTAACAATTAACATACCAAATATATTATCTGTGCTATCTGAGTGCTTTAAGTAGTGGTATAAGAAGAATACAAGGCTAAAAAATTTTAAGGAGGTGTCTGTAGAGAAAAGTAAATGGTAAATATTCTTTCTGACATAAGCTCGCGACCCTATTATCTTGATAGTACAAAAATAAGAGCAAATGAAGCCGGAGCTCAGTAAATGTGGCACTACAGCCCAAGGTATTTTTGCCCGAACCCCGAGCTTCTAATGGATCAGGTTCTTTGCAGCAGATAGCCTACCTTACAGACACGCCGACATCACCAAGGCCTAGGAGACGATAAAGGTGCCCTGTCCTAGCGCAGCAAGCTTTGAGTGATGCCACTCGCCATAAAGAGAAAAGATAAGAGTACAAAGCAAGGGCGTGTTGAGGCGTTATGCCAAGCGGGATCCATCAACAAACGGACCGTAAAGCAGCAGCGTAGGCGCTTTGAAGGATATAAAAGAGGTAAGCCTGCGCATCGCAGAGGCCGTCGCCCAGCAAGCCGTTGAAGAAGGCGTGACCGAAGGCCGAGATAGTACGCCTTTGAAGGAACGCCTTGAGGCACACTTCTGGACACCCGCGTACGCTTGCTACGGCTAGAGCTGCAGCATTCGTCTTGCGATAACTAAACACCCCGATGATGGCCTGAGTAGCGGATCATCGGGGTATTTTCATGACGGCATCTAGTAGCTGTTGGCTGTTTGGGACAGATGAGCGATCGGCAGACGATGGAGCGGTGCGTTACTGAGGTGTCTGCCGTTTTTGGAGGCAGGGCCTTAGGGTTACGCTGCCGCTCTTCTTCTCTTGGTTCTGGCCACTCATCTGCGCTTCTTAGCCACGGCGACGAGGGCGGGCACGGCCGTTATCACTCGTCTGCAACCTTAGCCTGCTGCCTTGGCCCCTAGCTCCCAAAGCAAATACCCCCGACCATTGCTGGCCGGGGGTATTCAGTAGAGATGCTTGACGATGACCTACTCTCACATGGGGAAGCCCCACACTACCATCGGCGCTGAGCGGTTTCACTTCTGAGTTCGGCATGGGATCAGGTGGTACCCGCTCGCTATGGTCGTCAAGCGTATTCGGTTCGGTCTCGATGCCTAAGGCACCGCAACCTAAATCTGTAAATCATGCTGGGCCGAGATCGTCTCGTCGCGTATCCGTTGTTTTCGGATCGTGTCTATAACCCTTTGGGGTTATATGGTCAAGCCTCACGGACCATTAGTACACGTTAGCTCAACGCATTGACTGCGCTTCCACACCGTGCCTATCAACCTCGTAGTCTTCGAGGGTCCTTTAGGGGGCTCAAGGCCCCAGGGAAGTCTCATCTTGAAGGGGGCTTCCCGCTTAGATGCTTTCAGCGGTTATCCCGTCCGAACATAGCTACCCGGCAATGCCACTGGCGTGACAACCGGAACACCAGAGGTTCGTCCACTCCGGTCCTCTCGTACTAGGAGCAGCTCTTCTCAAACTTCCAACGCCCACGGCAGATAGGGACCGAACTGTCTCACGACGTTCTAAACCCAGCTCGCGTACCACTTTAAATGGCGAACAGCCATACCCTTGGGACCGACTTCAGCCCCAGGATGTGATGAGCCGACATCGAGGTGCCAAACACCGCCGTCGATGTGAACTCTTGGGCGGTATCAGCCTGTTATCCCCGGAGTACCTTTTATCCGTTGAGCGATGGCCCTTCCATACAGAACCACCGGATCACTAGAACCTACTTTCGTACCTGCTCGACGTGTCTGTCTCGCAGTCAAGCACCCTTATGCTCTTGCACTCACTGCACGGTTTCCAACCGTACTGAGGGTACCTTCGTGCTCCTCCGTTACTCTTTGGGAGGAGACCGCCCCAGTCAAACTACCCACCACACACTGTCCTTCTACCGGATAACGGTAGCAAGTTAGAACGCCAATGATGTCAGGCTGGTATTTCAAGGTTGGCTCCACTGCAACTGGCGTCACAGTTTCAAAGCCTCCCAGCTATCCTACACAGACAACATCAGCATCCAGTGTGAAGCTATAGTAAAGGTTCACGGGGTCTTTCCGTCTAGCCGCGGGAACACTGCATCTTCACAGCGATTTCAATTTCACTGAGTCTCGGGTGGAGACAGTGTGGCCATCATTACGCCATTCGTGCAGGTCGGAACTTACCCGACAAGGAATTTCGCTACCTTAGGACCGTTATAGTTACGGCCGCCGTTTACCGGGGCTTCGATCAGGAGCTTCGGACGAGTCCTAACACCATCAATTAACCTTCCGGCACCGGGCAGGCGTCACACCCTATACGTCCGCTCACGCGTTAGCAGAGTGCTGTGTTTTTAATAAACAGTTGCAGCCACCTGGTATCTTCGACCGGTTGGGGCTCTGAGAGCGAGTCTCTTCACCTTACGCCGGCGCACCTTCTCCCGAAGTTACGGTGCCATTTTGCCTAGTTCCTTCACCCGAGTTCTCTCAAGCGCCTTGGTATTCTCTACCTGACCACCTGTGTCGGTTTGGGGTACGGTCACACAGTACCTGAAGCTTAGAGGTTTTTCCTGGAAGCGTGGCATCAATGACTTCCTGAGTCCGAGGAATCAGTTCGTCTCGTATCTCGACTTTAAGCAAGCGGATTTGCCTACTTGCTCAGCCTACATACTTTCACCAGGACAACCGTCGCCTGGCTCACCTAGCCTTCTCCGTCACCCCATCGCAGTACTGTCTGGTACAGGAATATTAACCTGTTTCCCATCGACTACGCCTTTCGGCCTCGCCTTAGGGGCCGACTCACTCTGCTCCGATTAACGTCGAACAGAAAACCTTGGTCTTCCGGCGAGGGAGGTTTTCACTCCCTTTATCGTTACTCATGTCAGCATTCGCACTTGTGATACCTCCAGCATGCCTTACAGCACACCTTCGCAGGCTTACACAACGCTCCTCTACCGCTCAACACTAAGGTGTTGAACCCGTAGCTTCGGTACTTGGTTTGAGCCCCGTTACATCTTCCGCGCAGGCCGACTCGACTAGTGAGCTATTACGCTTTCTTTAAAGGGTGGCTGCTTCTAAGCCAACCTCCTAGCTGTCTGAGCCTTCCCACATCGTTTCCCACTTAACCAAGATTTTGGGACCTTAGCTGACGGTCTGGGTTGTTTCCCTTTTCACGACGGACGTTAGCACCCGCCGTGTGTCTCCCATGCTGCACTCACCGGTATTCGGAGTTTGCCTCGGGTTGGTAAGTCGGGATGACCCCCTAGCCGAAACAGTGCTCTACCCCCGGCGGTGATACATGAGGCGCTACCTAAATAGCTTTCGAGGAGAACCAGCTATCTCCGAGCTTGATTAGCCTTTCACTCCGATCCACAAGTCATCCGAATCTTTTTCAACAGATCCCGGTTCGGTCCTCCAGTTGATGTTACTCAACCTTCAACCTGCTCATGGATAGATCGCCCGGTTTCGGGTCTATTCCCAGCAACTATGTCGCCCATTTAAGACTCGGTTTCCCTACGCCTCCCCTATACGGTTAAGCTCGCTACTGAGAATAAGTCGCTGACCCATTATACAAAAGGTACGCAGTCACAGAACAAGTCTGCTCCCACTGCTTGTACGCACACGGTTTCAGGATCTATTTCACTCCCCTCACTGGGGTTCTTTTCGCCTTTCCCTCACGGTACTGGTTCACTATCGGTCAGCCAGGAGTATTTAGCCTTGGAGGATGGTCCCCCCATGTTCAGTCAAAGTTTCACGTGCTCCGACCTACTCGATTTCACCTTAATTGCATTTTCGCGTACGGGGCTATCACCCACTATGGCGTGCATTTCCAAACACTTCCGCTAATACAACTAAGACTTAAGGGCTAGTCCCCGGTCGCTCGCCGCTACTGGGGGAATCTCGGTTGATTTCTTTTCCTCGGGGTACTTAGATGTTTCAGTTCTCCCGGTTTGCCTCCATACCCTATGTATTCAGGTAAGGATACCCGTCTTATGACGGGTGGGTTTCCCCATTCAGAGATCACCGGATCAAAGGTCATTTGCCACCTCCCCGATGCTTATCGCAGGCTATCACGTCTTTCATCGCCTCTGGCTGCCTAGGCATCCACCGTGTGCGCTTAATCGCTTGACCATATAACCCGAAAGAGTCATAGATCACGATTCAAACGAAAACAATTTTCGCCGGATACGCTTGAGACGTATCTCATTTGCCAATGTCACGGCCTATCGGATGCTACTTCCGAGGAAGTAAAATCTGACGGCGTTCCATTGGACTTGGCATCAGCATGATTTACATTGTTAAAGAGCAATACTGCGAGCAAGAAGCTTACAGTCAGGAAACAACATGCATCACATGATGTGGTATTGATTATTACACTCTCTAATAATCAATCATCAGGCAATGAAGATTGGTTCGTGACTAGAAGCTAGATCACTAAACTAAGTACTGGGTAACCGGCCATCAAGACAGTCAGATGGTGGAGCCAAGGAGGATCGAACTCCTGACCTCCTGCGTGCAAGGCAGGCGCTCTCCCAGCTGAGCTATGGCCCCATATAATAATGGTGGGTCTGGGCAGACTCGAACTGCCGACCTCACCCTTATCAGGGGTGCGCTCTAACCAACTGAGCTACAGACCCGGCAACTGCTTGCGCACGGCCAGGGAATATCCCCTGCAGTACTTCGCTCTATCAAGATCAGGCAATTTGTTGTGGGTACTTAAGATCACGAGGTGATCATTTTACGTTTAAGGAGGTGATCCAGCCGCAGGTTCCCCTACGGCTACCTTGTTACGACTTCACCCCAGTCATGAACCACACCGTGGTAACCGTTTTCCCGAAGGTTAAACTAGCCACTTCTGGTGCAATCCACTCCCATGGTGTGACGGGCGGTGTGTACAAGGCCCGGGAACGTATTCACCGCGACATTCTGATTCGCGATTACTAGCGATTCCGACTTCACGGAGTCGAGTTGCAGACTCCGATCCGGACTGAGGCGAGCTTTCTGGGATTAGCTTCACGTCGCCGCTTCGCAACCCTCTGTACTCGCCATTGTAGCACGTGTGTAGCCCTACTCGTAAGGGCCATGATGACTTGACGTCGTCCCCACCTTCCTCCGGTTTGTCACCGGCAGTCTCCTTAGAGTTCCCGACCGAATCGCTGGCAAATAAGGATAGGGGTTGCGCTCGTTACGGGACTTAACCCAACATTTCACAACACGAGCTGACGACAGCCATGCAGCACCTGTCTCAGAGTTCCCGAAGGCACCCATCCATCTCTGGAAAGTTCTCTGGATGTCAAGAGTAGGTAAGGTTCTTCGCGTTGCATCGAATTAAACCACATGCTCCACCGCTTGTGCGGGCCCCCGTCAATTCATTTGAGTTTTAGTCTTGCGACCGTACTCCCCAGGCGGTCAACTTAGTGCGTTAGCTGCGCCACTAAATCCTCAAGGGATCCAACGGCTAGTTGACATCGTTTACGGCGTGGACTACCAGGGTATCTAATCCTGTTTGCTACCCACGCTTTCGCGCCTCAGCGTCAGTGTCAGTCCAGAAGGCCGCCTTCGCCACTGGTATTCCTCCAGATCTCTACGCATTTCACCGCTACACCTGGAATTCTACCTTCCTCTCCTGCACTCAAGTCTGCCAGTTCCAAATGCTGTTCCCAGGTTAAGCCCGGGGCTTTCACATCTGGCTTAACAGACCGCCTACGCGCCCTTTACGCCCAGTAATTCCGATTAACGCTCGCACCCTCCGTATTACCGCGGCTGCTGGCACGGAGTTAGCCGGTGCTTCTTCTGTGGGTGATGTCCTTCCTGAAACGTATTAGGTCTCAGGCTTTCTTCCCCACTGAAAGTGCTTTACAACCCTAAGGCCTTCTTCACACACGCGGCATGGCTGGATCAGGCTTTCGCCCATTGTCCAATATTCCCCACTGCTGCCTCCCGTAGGAGTCTGGGCCGTGTCTCAGTCCCAGTGTGGCTGATCATCCTCTCAGACCAGCTATGGATCGTTGCCTTGGTGAGCCATTACCTCACCAACTAGCTAATCCAACATGGGCTCATCCGATAGCGAAAGGTCCGAAGATCCCCTCCTTTCTCCCGTAGGACGTATGCGGTATTAGCGTGCGTTTCCACACGTTATCCCCCACTATCGGGCAGATTCCCATGCATTACTCACCCGTCCGCCGCTCGCCACCAGGAAGCAAGCTTCCCGTGCTGCCGCTCGACTTGCATGTGTTAGGCCTGCCGCCAGCGTTCAATCTGAGCCATGATCAAACTCTTCAGTTTAAATCTTTCATTGGTCATTAGGTGACCAATCCGGCTCGAGTATCGAAACAACTCATTGAATCGATGAGTTACTTGATGCTCGAAATGATGATTCACTTCGAAAACCTCAAGCACCCACACAAATTGCCTGATCATCTTGTTAAAGAGCGTCTTGCGAGCGGCGTTTGCTGCTCAGCAAGTGGAAGCACATTCTACATTTCCTGAAGATTTTGTCAACCGCCGATTTGGCGATTATTTCAGGAGACGATACGGCTATCTCAACTGAAACCTCTTCAAAAAAAGCGAAGACCTACAAGAGGTTAGCTTCCGTGCCACCCGGCGTTTGCCCTGGCAGCGAGGGCGTACTTTACAGAGATCACCCGGGGTTGGCAAGGGCTTTTTCACCCCCATCGCAAGATGAGTAATGCAGCGCGTCCAGAAAAGGAAATGGCGCCTAACGAAGAAAAGGCGCCATAAGTTAACGGCTTATCAGGCAATGGGGCATCGCCGTCATACCAGAGCGACTTATCTCCCCTCTTCTATTAGATCGTCGGGGTCTACCGTCGTCAGTCGAGCCAGACGCGGGCCGAGCCATTCCCGTATGGCTTCCATGCGAGCAAAGACGACCGGCACACAAATCAGACTCAGCAACGTAGAGGTGACCAAACCGCCAATGACAGCCGTTGCCATCGGGATTCTAAAGCCTGAGTCGGCGCCAAATCCCAACGCAGCAGGTACCATCCCTGCCACCATCGCTACCGTCGTCATCACGATAGGGCGTGCACGCATCATACCGGCATGCTTAAGCGCATCGTGCAGCGAACGCCCATCACGAAGCCCTTCTATCGTGAAATCGACCAGCAGAATCGCGTTCTTGGTCACGATCCCCATCAACATCAGCAGACCAATGATGGCCGGTAGATCCAGTGCGGCACCAATAAGCCACAGGGCCGCAATAGCGCCAACCAGTGACAGCGGTAGCGTGAAGAGAATCGTGAGCGGCTGCAGGAAACTGCGAAACAACAGCACCAGAATCGCGTACATGGTCAAAATGCTGGCCACCATCGTCAGCGAGAAGTTTTCGAACATTTCATCCATATACTCAGCGTCGCCGTACGTCACTTGCTGCACACCTTCGGGCAGGTGCTGCAATGTCGGTAACAGCTGTGCGGCATCCAGTGCTTCGCCCAGTGATGCAGACTGGAGATTGGCTTCGATGCTGATGCGACGCTGGCGATCATGGCGATCAATACGCGCCTGACCTTCGCCGTACTGGATATCGGCAACGGCGGACAGCGGTACGCCCTTTTCATGCGTCAGGCTTGAAATACGCAGACTGCCCAGCACATCCAGATCGGAGCGATCGCGTTCGGACAAGCGGACACGCAACGGTATCTGACGCTCCTGTATGTTGTAGTGCGCCGACTGGGCATCCTGCTCACCCGTCGTTGCCGTACGCAGCACGTCACCAATAGCGGTGGTACTGACGCCCAGACGTGCAGCATCGTCGGGGCGGGGGCGTACCTGCAATTCCGGTCGTACAGGCGCCAGACTGATCTGCACGTTCGCCAGCTGTGGTAGTCGGCGCATGTCATTGGCCACGCTGCGAGCGGCGGCTTCCAATGCCGATGCATCGCGCCCTACCAGCATAATCGAAACTTCGCTATTGCCTTCCACTAGGAATTGGAAACGCGTATCCGGTACAGCGGCCAGTCGGCTACGGATATCGTTCTCAAACGCTTTGCGCGAAAGCTGGCGCTGATCGCGCGGTAACAGGGTAATGCTGAAGCTGGCGTCATCAGGTGATTCGGCAATGACCAGCACATGCTTGACTGCCGGATGCGCACGAAGGATATCGGTGATGCGCTGCGTCAGCTGCTGAGCCTGTGCACCCGAGCTGCCGGGCGATAGCGTGACGCGCAGCTGGGACAGGCTGGCGTCATTGGCGGGAAGGAAACCGCTCGGCAAAGTACCCCCTACCCATATCGACGCGACAAAGAGCGCAGTGGCAGCGGCCAGCGTTTTCCACGGGTGCCGCAAGGCGAGGTCCAGCATACTGACATAGCGCTGCATCAGCCCGCCTTTCGGTGATTCATCCTTATAAGCGGGTACCGTGGATGCAGGCACCGCACGCATGAAATAAGCTGCCAGCAGCGGCGTCAGAAAACGAGCCACCAGCAGCGAGCACAGCACGGCAATGGCTGAGGTTAAGCCAAACTGGCGGAAATACTGGCCGATGACACCGGGCACGAACCCTACTGGTGCGAAGACCGCCACGATGGTCAGTGTCGTGGCTAATACAGCCAGTGAGATGCCATCCGCAGCATGCAACGCTGCGCGGTAGGGCCGTTCCCCCATATGGATATGGCGATCTATGTTTTCAATCTCGACGATGGCATCGTCAACAAGAATGCCAATGACCAGCGTCAGTGCCAGCATGGTGATGCTGTTAAGCGTGAAGTTCAGCCATAACATGGCAAGGAACACGGGCAGAATCGACAGCGGCAAGGCAATGGCAGCAATCGCCGTTGCACGCCAGTCACGCAGGAACAAGAAGACCACCAAGATTGTCAGTATGGCCCCTTCCACAAGGGTATGCATGGCGGTGCTGTAGCTGGCGCTGGTATAGGCCACCGTCGAGGTCACTTCATGCATGACGATGCCCGGCTGTTGAGCCTGCAACGCTTGCAGCCGCTCGGCGACACGTTCGGCAACTTGGGTATCGCTGTAGCCCTTTCCTCGCCAGATGGAGAATCCTACTGCAGGCTCACCGTTGAACTGGGCAAAACCAGAGGGTTCGGTGACTGTTTCTCGGATGCGCGCCAGTTCACCCAGCGGCAGCCAACGGCCACCCGGCATCGCAATAGGTAAGGTTCCTAGTGTATCGGGCCGTGCCTGCCGCCCCTGTACGCGAATGGTGTGCCGTTGGACGGACGTTTCCAGATGGCCGCCCGGCACGTTGGCATAAGTATCACGCAGCTGAGCATTCAGCGTTTCGATGCTCATGCCATATTGCGCCAGCACAGCGGGGTCCGGTTCAATACGCAGTTCCTGCGTGGCGCCGCCAAAACGAGCGACGCGCTGGACACCTGGTACGGCTAAAAGCTCTCGGCGGACGGTATCATCCACGTACCATGATAGCGCGGCAGAAGATTGCCCTGGGGCTTCTAGTACGTACTGAAGCATGGCCCCGCCTTCGACATCCACGCGCTGAATGACCGGCTCGGGTATGTTCTGAGGCAGTTCACCGCGGATCTCTCCAATGGCAGCACGCACATCACTGACCGCGCGATCGGGGTCCGTTCCCAGCTGAAATTCAACGATGGTGTCACTTTCAGAGGCCTTGGCGGTCGACTCGATATGACGCACGCCTGACAGCCCGGTCAGCGCATTTTCGACGCGACGGGTTATCTCCGATTCGATTTCAGAAGGGGCGGCACCGGGCTGTACGACGGCAACGCTGACCAGCGGAAAGGCAACCGGTGGGTTGGCATTCACGGGCAAGCGCAGGAAAGCCATAACACCCGCCAGCGTCAGTACGCAGAACAACACGATGGTGGGGATCGGGTGACGAATCGCCCAAGAAGATAGTCCTTGTGTCATGGCTGCACACTCGTGGTGGTATGAGTAGCCGCGGGTACGCCTTCGACCCTTTCCCCTTCCGACAACAAAGCGGCACCGGCCAATACGACGGTATCCTGAGGCGTCACGCCGTGACTGATTTCGACCCATTCGCCATCGCGCCCACCGGTGCTGACATCCACGCGTTTGACGCGCTGATCCGCACCAACAACGAATACATAGGTAGAGCGACCATCATTGCCGTAGCGCAGTGCACGCGCATCCAGCGCCAGCGCTTGGCGCTCATCCAAGGACAGCTGAACGCTGCCTGCCGTACCCGCTCGCAGCCGTGACAGTGCACCATCGGTTGCCGTGATGCGCACCTCTCCATACCCCGTATCGCTATCTACAACCGCAGCGACCTGTCTGATTTGCCCAGGCAGGTGACATGATGGCAAGGACAACTGGGCGGGCATTCCAACCGAAATGTCCGGCAGCACGGAGGCCGGCACCTGTGCACTGAACTCAAGATCACCGTCGCGCACTAGGGTAAACAGAGGGGTCTGCGCATTGACCAGCGCACCGGTCTGTACCTGTCGCTGGATGATCAGCCCCGCGACAGGCGCTCGCACTTCGGCATGCGCTAGCTGTATACGGGCCGCCTCCGTTTGGGCACACATCTGCTTCACTGTGGCTTGTGCTTGCTCATACTCTGCCTGAGCGCTGGCGTAAGCAGCAGTGGCCGCTTCCAGTTCCTGTGTGCTGATCGCTCCGTCAGGCTGCAGGCGACGAGCGCGTTCAAGCGCCGATGCCGTTTCCTTCATGTGCGACTGAGCATGCACTTGTTCAGCACGGCTACGCTGGATGCCCTGCTGGGACTGCTCAAGCTGGGCGGACAATGCATTGCGTTCGAGCCGTGCAAGCACCTGCCCTTGCTGCACTCGCATACCCACATCGGCTAGCACTTCACGTACACGCACGCTGTCCAGCGGTGCCATCACCGTTACCTCTTCTCGCGCTACCCAGCGCCCAGAGGCCGTCACCCGCCGAGCCATCGTGCGTGCCTGTGCATACTGGGTTTCAACGCGCTGGGCGGAAAGCGGTACAGGCGGTTCTTCCGCCCACACCTTCTCCTGTGCACCCAGCGCCATCACCAGCGCCATCACCAGCGCCATTGCCCACCACGCATGCCGTCCACATTTCCCATAGGAGATCATCGTTAGCCACCGCATTCGTCTTAGAACGTGTAATCCAGCATGGCGAATCCGGCAGCGCCAGTGCCACTTTCCACAATGGGGCTGTGACGCGCGCGATCGCTGAACGCCATCAGATTGGCGCCCATCAGCAGGGTCCAGTGGGAGTTAAAGCTGTGCTGCCAGTCCAGAGAGGTGGAATAGGCGTAGATGCCAGATTTGGTATCGAAGCGCTCGAAGCTCGAGCGACGTTCCTGCTGCTCGCTCACCCCGAAATAGGTGCGGTTATAGCGGCCATCCCCCATGTGGGCATTGACACCAAGCGTCACCGTATCGGTTGAGCTGCTGAACAGCGTGCTTTCTAACCCAAACCGATAGCGGTTACCTCGGTGATAACCTGCCACACGGAATTCGGCTTCGCCGCTGACCGCTAGCCATGAAGTGATGGCCTGAGAGAGCAACAGATCAGCGGTAGTGGCCCCCGTCACATCGCCCATGCCACGCAGGCGATCTGAACCGGCTCGCCATGAACTATCGTGGTCTTTGCGACCGGGGTCATAGGCCAGAGCGCTACTGACATAAAAGCCGCTGTCATTCATGTATTCAGCACCGATACCGCGCGTCGAATCGGCGAAGAAGATTCCGCGAGAAAGACTGAGGGTTGGCAGCAGCAGCGCGTGTGTCTGCTGAGAGCCCATATAGCGAGGGCTAACGACAGTGCCTAAGCCAACGGCAACGGTGGTCTTATCTCCCCACAGGCTGCGCGATGCCTCGGGCACGGTTTCTTCGGTTTGACTGGCGTGAGAAACGCATGCGCATGCCAGTCCCATGACGGACAGCACGGCACGCAGAGGGGCCTTGAAGCGGCGTGTAGTCATTCGTACTGCTCCTCGCGAGGAATGTAGAGGAGAAGCAGTACACCAACGCCTTGGCAAGGGGGGCCTAAGAAAGGATCAATATTCGATGAAGAAAAAGCGGATTCTCTTAATGAGGCAGGAGGATGCGGAGAGAAGCCCCCCCGCCGTCACGGTTATGGACGGACAGATGACCGCCATGCGCCTGTACAATCGCGGCCGCTACCGCCAGCCCCAACCCACTGCCTCCTGCATGCCGCGAACGCGAACTTTCCGCTCGCCAGAACCGGTCGCATGCGCGCGCCAGATGCTCGGGAGCGAAACCGGGACCGCCATCATCGACGGCAATGATCACGCCCCCCTCCTGCAACCGTGCCTGTACTATGACCCAGCCCCCCGAGGCCGCGTAGCGCATGGCATTGTCGAGCAGGATAGACACCACCTGACCGAGTCGATCCCGGTCCGCGCGCAGCTGTAACGCATCATCCGCCTCGACCTGAGCCTGCATACCCAGCTCTCGCAGCCGTGGAGCCGCCCACGCCATGCGCTCTTCCAACAGCGACCGCACGGCAAAATCGCTCGGTGACAGTGCTAACTGTTCCGCCGAGATCAGCGAGAGCAGATACAGGTCATTGATAAGGTGGTTCAACTGGTCCAGCTGACGCATGATCAGCTGGAAATTCTGTGCGGTAGGCTCGAAGACACCGTCTAGCATGCCCTGCAGACGTCCCTTGGCAGCCGTCAGCGGAGTTCGTAGTTCATGCGCCGTAGCCGCACTAGAGGCTTGCAGCTCACGCTCGCGTCGCTCCAGACGTTCGGCCATACGGTTGAAGTCATCCGTCAGGCTGCGCAGCGCCTCGGGCGAGTGCTGCGCCAGTGCAGCCCGGGAGGTGAGGTCACCTTGGGCGATCCGATCGGCCGAAATGGCCACCGCACTGAGCTGACGCGATAGGCGCAGTGACATCCATGCTCCGCCAACAAGAATCAGCGGAATCGACAGCAGAATAAAGCCACCAAAGAACAGCAGATCCTTATTTTCAGACTCGTTGGTAAAGTATTCACCGTACATGTACTCCCCATAGATCTGCAGCAGACGCTGGCGGTCTCCTCGAGGCTGCGCTTCGAGCATATCCAGCTCTTGACGCACGGGCGCAGGAATCTTGGCCCGCAAGTGCCCTTCCCACCAAGCGAACCGCAGCCACATTCCACCACAGACAAACAGGATGGCCGACATCGCCAACGCAATCATGCGCACGCCGATCCAGCGCCAGAGCGGCGCACCGGGGCGCACTCTGCGTTTACGAAGCAATCCAATCATGAGGCGCACTCTCTCACGAGACGTTGCTGAAGCGATAACCCAGGCCGCGCACGGTCAGCAGGACATCCTGCACATTCGCCTGTTCCAGCTTGCGGCGCAGATTGTAGATATGCACATCAACCACGCGTTCCAGCGCATCGCTTTCAGGCAAGCAGCGCTCCAACAGCTCGGCACGCGAAAACATGCGCGTAGGCCGAGCCATCAGCATGGCCAGCATGCTGAACTCCGTACGCGTCAGGTCGATCGGCTGACAGGCTCCATCCACGTCAATGGATGCCTGCGCGGCTTCAACATCGACCACCAAATTGCCGTGCCGCAGACACTGACGACGGTCCTGGGCACTGCCGCTCCAGCGCCGCAGCACGGCATGAACGCGCGCGACGACCTCGCCGGGATTGTAGGGCTTGACCACATAGTCGTCGGCCCCGTATAGCAGGGAGTTAATGCGGTTCGACTCGCTGCCGACCGCCGTCACCATGATGACGGGCGTCGTCGAATGCTGGCGGATTGCGGCCATGACATCATTACCGCTCAGACCGGGCAGCATGATGTCCAGCAGCACCAGATCGGGGCGCCACTGTGCATGCTGCTCTAAGGCTTGGTACCCATCGGCAACGTGGCGCGTCTGAAAACCATCTCGCTTCAGATAAGCACCTAATACCTCGGCGCCATCAAAATCGTCTTCGACGATCAACACTCTGCGCTGACTCATAGACCCGCTCTCTTCATGATATCTTGATAGTCCGTCAATATTCTCTTGATTCCAAAATGAGAATATCGCTTCCAATTTCAGCTCATATTTATTATCAATACCGAGCCTTACTCTTATCATCAATCGGGCTTCATCATAGAAAATGATGTTATGCATTTCAATTAAATAATTTAATGCCATGCATTATTTAAGAGAAGAATAGACAGTTTTCTTAAAAGCACATGTCTACAGCCCGTAGACGCGCAGCGAGCGGACTTCCACTGTGGCAAGCGCAGTCATAAGCATCGGGGCTTGCCGACAATGTATTCCCCCTTTAATTTCCATCCAAGGATATTTGTTATTCATCGCGGGTGATCATTACCTTATTGTAATCATACCGATTTATTGTCATGAAAATGAATGTAAGGCAATGGTAGATGAATGATTGTCCTTTGAATATGACGGGCGTTATATGAACACTATGCTATATCGTACCAGCTGTCTGTTAACCCTCTGTGCCCTGACAGGCTGCTCATTGGCGCCCGATTACGAACGTCCGGCCGCGCCCATTGCAGCCCACTATTCAACTCAGGACACATCTGCAACGGCTTCCACTGCCGTGCTGGAAGATGGCTCTCTCTTCTATACGGACGAACGGTTGCGCAAACTGATTACGTTGGCACTCGCCAACAACCGGGACTTGCGCCTTGCCGCGCTAACGTCAGAACGTCTGCAGAGCCAGTACCGCATTCGTCTTGCAGAACAGTGGCCCGCATTGAACGCCGAGATCAGCCAAGAGCACATCCGTCCCGAGTCCTCTTCTGACACGGCAACGTATGGCTTGGCGATTTCAGGATATGAGCTGGACCTATTCGGTCGCGTACACAACCTCAAGGAAGCAGCGCTTGCGGACTATTTCTCGTCCGTGGCCTCGCGCCATGCAGCTCAGCTTAGCTTGACGGCTGCCGTCGCCACCACGGACCTATCGCTGAGAGCCGATGAGCGACTGCTCGCGTTAGCGCGCGAGTCACTGCAAGATCAGCAGCAGACCACGGCGCTGACGCACAAGCGCGCTGCCGAGGGACTCGACGATGAGCGAGCCTATCAACAGAGCCTTTCTGCGGAACAGGATGCCATCGCAGCCGTTGCCCGCTACGAGCAACAGCGAGCACTGGATGAACACGCCTTGCTGCAGCTACTCGGCGTTCCCGAGCTTCCCACCGACATTCCTAGCGCCGCGATAGCCCCTGTTGAACAGGTCATCGGTGATGTTCCGGCAGGGCTGCCGGCTGATCTACTGACACGCCGTCCGGATATCGTCGCCGCCGAAGACCGTCTGATGGCCGCCAATGCCTCTATCGGCGCCGCACGCGCCGCATTCTTCCCGCGTATCACACTGACGGGATCATACGGCCGCGCAAGCAACGATCTGGCCCATCTGTTCAACGATTCAGTTCGCGGTTGGTCGTTTTCACCGAGCGTGACGCTACCGCTGTTCGATTTCGGCGCTCATCAGGCCAACTTGGAGGTCGCCAAGATCGAAAAGGATATGGCCGTAGCAGAGTATGAAAAAGCAATTCAAGGCGCGTTCCGAGAAGTAGCGGACAGTCTGAGCGCCAAAGCTACCCTACGGCAGGACTTCGAGGCCGCCCAACGCAAGGCCGAGGCTCAACACAGAAGCGCACAGCTTGCCGACCAACGATTTCAGGTCGGACGCGATAGTCGTATCGACATGATGAGTGCCCGCACAGCATGGCGCGATGCAAGGCAAGCGCAGATCCAGGTGTCGCTGCGTCAGCAGCTCAATCTGATCACCCTCTACAAATCGCTCGGCGGAGGCTGGGACAGACAGGCCCTGCTGTCTCATATGAGGCCAGCCACCTAACGGCACGGCTCTATTCCTCTTTCCGCATCTTTCTTAAAGATGCCCCGTTTTGTCAGCGCTGCATGACCACGGAAGGTCTAGCGCTGACACCTTCTTCGCCCAGATTCCTTTACTAGCCCGCGACAGCTAGCTCGCCAGACGATCTTCTTCATTGTTCAGCACAACAACGCGCCCCAAAGCCAAAAGGATCAGCGCCATGTCACGGTGACCCAGTGGCGCAACGGTGAGCTTTGCAGCATCATGTGAATCCCCCCCTCATCGGTGTGACCGTGTTGAGGTTACTCGGCATGCGCCGCTAACTCACCGAAGTACCACCGCTCACAACGATAGTCATCACTGGCGAACAATAGACCCTTCTCTTCCATATTTGATGGCAATGCCAGCGCCCACTCATCGCTGAGTCGCTGATGTTCGATAAGGGATCGTCGCCCGAAGTGGTTCTCGCCGGGTTCCGTGTGAGCCTGAAAATAGTCTTCACGCGTATAGATACACAGCTCGCTGGCAAACATACTGGGTAGAACGATGCAGCAGGTGACTCGGCACTCAGACAGTGCCGCTGGCTTGGCAGCGGTTAAGTGAGCACACGCCGCGATCATTTCCTGTGCACAGTAGGCCTGCAGCACGGAAGAGGTCTGTTTGCCCTCTACTAACGCACACGCAACGGGAATCTTGATGCTCCAATAGCCGTGTGCATAGTCCTCATCCGTTAGGGTCGGAAAGTATCCTTCAAAGGATGCGGCCCAACGGCTGATCGCCCGCAGACGACGCGGTACGCCGCGCAGCTTCTTGTGAGTAAACGAAAGTGATCGAGCCATGACATGCCCCTATGCAATTGACGTTCTGGTAACTGCCCGCCACGTGCTTGCCAGCACAGTAGCCGCACGGCGTGCAGCGCGAGGGTACGGTAACGGCCTAGACAGGGTGAGACGGAACAGACACGCGTGAAAGAGACGCGATCGCGCCATGTCGACCAAACGGCCGCTTCGCAATGACAGAAGGAAGGTGACAAAGACAGATATGGATAGGAAAGAGGGTAGATAAAAACAAAAAAAGCCGCTAGGCGAACCTAGCGGCTTTTTCATCAAATCAGTGGCGGAGAGGGAGGGATTCGAACCCTCGAAGCCTTTCGACTTACACACTTTCCAGGCGTGCTCCTTCGACCACTCGGACACCTCTCCGTTCAATGTCTTGCGACATCGAAGTGGTGCGTATACTAACCGCCTTACATCGGGATTGCAACCCCTCTCCCCCGATTCCTATACACAAAACATCCACTAAGGACATAACACGGCGATCACGGCGTAGAACATCACGACCAGTATTCGATGAAATCGGCTGGCTCAAGGGCCACCGGAGGACGTGGTTCCGTGGCGGGCGTTCCCAGATAGATGAAGCCTACCAATTCATCCATCGGCTTCAGTTCGAAAGCACCGCGTACCAGCGGGTCGGTAGCGTAATCCCCCGTACGCCAAAACGCACCAAGGTCCTGCGCGTAAGCCGCGTACAGCATGGCATGTGCCGCACACCCTGCCGTGATGACCTGTTCCTGACGTGGGATGCGCTCGGTGCGTTCAACGCGGGCGATAACCGCGATAATCAGCGGTGCCGTCAGTGGCTTCTGGCTGACTGCCGCCAGTGTTTCATTCGAGGTGCCTGGAGCACGCGATTTGAGCGATGCAGCCATCAGCCGCCCCAACGTCGCTCGCCCTTCCCCACTGATCTCGACAAAGCGAAAAGGGGCCAGCGCACCGTGATCGGGCGCACGCAGCGCGGCTCGGTAAAGCAGATCAAGCTGCTCGGCTGAAGGGGCGGGATCGGTCAGGCGACCACATGAACGACGCTGCAACAGTAACGTATCAGCCTGCATGAAGAACCTCTTGATGACAGAAGCTCCGGTAAACCGGAGCTTCATGGTGAAGGGAACGTGCGCACACCTTACTGGCGGATAAGGCGCGGCCAAGCGGGCAACGCCGTCAGAGCATGATCCGGCGTGGCGCGCGTCGGGTTGATATCCAACCCGCCTCGTCGAACATAGCGTGCACTTACCACCAACGACTCGGGCGCAATACGGGACATAATATCCACAAAAATACGCTCGACACAGTGCTCATGGAAATCTTGGTGCTGGCGATAGGAGATCAGATAGGCCAGCAGCCCGTCGCGTGCCATACGCGGCCCGCGATAGCGAATGACGACGGCACCCCAGTCAGGCTGCCCTGTGACGGGGCAGTTGGACTTAAGCAGGTGCGAATATACCGTCTCTTCGACAATCTCCTCCGACGCCTTGGTCAGCAGTTCCGGCGTGGGCGTGTAGTGCTTGATGGCAACGTCCAGATCATCGAGACACTCGCCCGGCATCGCCTGCCCTGCCAGCGAAGAAGCCTCCACGCTCAGCAGTTCGACGCTAACCGGCGCACCGGCGGCGGCACTGAGATCTCGCGTCATACGTGCCACGACCTCGTCTTCTGAAACGAATGCGGTCTGATTGAAGCTGTTCAAGTACAGCTTCCACGACTTGGACTCGATCAGATTAGGCGACTGCGCCGGCAAAGTGAAACGCCCGATTCTGACATTCGGCCGTCCAGAAGGTTCCAGCCAGGAAATCTCGAACGCCTGCCACTCATCAACGCCCACAAACGGCAGTGCAGCAGCATCAACGATACCCAACGGGCGTCGCTGAGGCATACGGTCAATTGGGAACAGCAGCGACGCATCGTACTGCTCGGGATAGGCTGATTCATGCCCCAGCGGTGCATCAACCAGAAGTTCGGACTGCGTTTTCATCAGCTACGGATTCCTTTACCTTTCGCCAGCATGTACAGCGCCGCCAAGAACATGACCACGATGAAAAGCACGATCACAGCCAGCGCCCAACCGATACCCACATCGGCGATGTTCAGGATACCGTATCGGAAACCGTTCACCATATAGAGCACGGGGTTGATCAGCGACACGTTGCGCCAAAACTCGGGCAGATCGTTGATCGAATAGAACACACCACCCAGGTAGGTCAGCGGGGTCAGCACAAAGATCGGAATGATCGAGATATCATCAAACTTGTTGGCGAACAGCGCATTGATGAAGCCTGCGATGGAGAACATTGCTGACGTCACGACTACTACCAAGATGGTCAGCAGCGGATGTGCCACGTGCACGGTGGTGAACAGCAGCGATACGATCGTGACGATCAGCCCAACCAACAGGCCACGTGCCATGCCACCAATCACAAACCCGGTCAGGATGACCCAGCTGGGCATCGGTGACACCATCATCTCTTCGACCGAACGCTGGAACTTGGTGCCAAAGAACGATGACGCCACATTGGAATAGCTGTTGGTGATGACCGACATCATAATGAGGCCAGGCACGATGTAGTCGATATACGCCACACCATCGATGTTACCAATGCGCGAGCCGATCATGCTGCCGAAGATCAGAAAGTACATCGACATGGTGATGGATGGCGGCAACAGCGTCTGCGGCCAGATACGCATGAAACGGCGAACTTCTCGAACGGTCAACGTCCAGAGCGCGACCATGATCTGCTGGGCATTCATCCGCGAATCTCTCTTCCCTTGTGATCTACCAGTGAAACGAACAGTTCTTCGAGGCGGTTGGAACGGTTGCGCATCGACATCACCTCAATGCCGTGCTCAGAGAGCTGCGCGAAAGCGTCATTGATCTTGCGCCCCTTAGGCACGACCAGTTCCAGCTGCATGTCATCAAGGCGGCGCAGCTCGAACCCTTCCAGCATCGGCGCCTGTGCCAGCGAACGCTCGGTATCCAGAATGAAGGTTTCGGTATCCAGCTGCTGCAACAGTGCGCGCATACTGGTGTTCTGCACGATCTGCCCTTTGTCGATGATGGCGATGTTACGGCACAGACTCTCAGCTTCTTCCAAGTAGTGCGTGGTCAGAATGATCGTCATGCCTTTTTCGCGGTTGATGCGCTGCATGTATTCCCACATGCTGCGGCGCAGCTCGATGTCGACGCCGGCCGTCGGCTCATCAAGAATCAGCAAGCGTGGCTCATGCACCAGCGCACGAGCGATTAGCAGACGGCGCTTCATCCCACCCGAAAGCATCCGCGCAGCCACATTGCGCTTCTCGTACAGCCCCAGATCTTCTAGCAGCTGCTCGGCACGCGCCTTGGCGACCTTGTAACGAATCCCATAGCAGCCCGCCTGCGCGGTGATGATGTCTTCGACTTTCTCAAACTGGTTGAAGTTGAACTCTTGGTTCACGAAACCGATGTCGAACTTGGCGCGTGAAAAATCCCTGTCGATATCGCGCCCGAAGATTTCGACCTTACCCGAGGTCTTGTTGACCAAAGAACTAAGAATGCCGAGTGTCGTCGATTTACCCGCCCCGTTAGGGCCAAGCAGAGCGAAGAAGTCACCTTCAGCCACATCAAGGTCAATGCCCTTGAGGGCTTGGTGAGTACCGTAGGTCTTGGTCAACCCGCGGATGGAAAGCGCTGGAGTCCCCATGCGTCACTCCCTGTGCAGCGGTGGATGATCATATCCGTGGATAGAGAAGAAAATTTGGACGGCAGTATGGCATAGCCCATGCATCCGGCCGAATCGAGGATAGCGGCCTACAAAGGCCGCATTTATTTGCATGCTAACAAAAAAGCCCGCACACCGCGAACATAGCGATACCCGCCTTATAGACTCAGCATAGTGGGGGAACAGCAGCATTCAAAAAGTGGGCTACGGTACTGACATGCCCATAGTATGGCGTATCTATACGAAAATAGTGAGAACGGTTGCAGACTTAAGCGCATCGACCGGCCTGTTTTATAGCAGAGCGGCCAAGCTCGGCGGCAGAATGGCATGCAACACGACGAATCGTTCGAGCAAAAGGGGAAGCCGAATATATTGCAGCAGCGAAGACCGCTAGAAGGAATGCAAATAGAAACTAACAAAGGGGGGAAAAGAAGTGGCGTCCCATAGGGGGTTCGAACCCCTGTTACCGCCGTGAAAGGGCGGTGTCCTAGACCACTAGACGAATGGGACGCATTGGCTGTCAGAAAGACAGCAGATTCCTGAATAGGAATGCCGCCATTATGCCCATTATGCGCAGAATGGTCAACTATTCAGCACGACCTTCTTTACCCGCCGGCCTCCTTTATTAGCAGGAAGGCCAAACGAGCGAAAGGTCATCACTGCGTTCCATGGAAGCAAAGGATAAGCGAGCCCGGTCTAGAACGCCTGAGCCTAGAAAGGTATGGGCGCTTCCTCTCCCCTGACATCCCGCACAGTCTGCTACTGAGCCAAGAATGGCGCCTATGCCCTCGTTTTTTCTTCAGAGGCACATCGTCGACATGCTCACCCTGTCCGTTGTTAGCCTACCGTCGACGCGCTACATGGATCGCTAAGCAGATAGCGACAAGCACCACCAGCGATGCCAGTGCACCGATGGACAGCATCACCGCATTCAGACCACCGTGTCTCAGCATTTCCGCATACAGTGCCCCGGCAAATGCCGTACCCAAGGCGAAGCAACCTTGCTGCACGGTAGCCAGCGCACCGCTCACTTCGCTGGCATAGCGCCTATCCACATGGGAAAGCGTCAGCCGATAGGCCGACGTCAGCATGATGGCATTGCCCAGCCCAATAACACCCGTCGCGCCCCACAGGTCATAGAACGTCAGGCGGTGGTTTAAGTGGTAGAACAGCCAGATTGTCGCCAAAAAACCGCTCACCGTTAGAAGCGCACCCAAAGCGTACGATAGGTGATCACCGAGACACTGGCCTAACCGCTTGCTGATGAGCGAGCCGATGAAGAACATCGCGCCCAGCGCGACAAATGCATTTCCCGATTCAAGCGGTGTAAAACCAAGCTCGCTCTGCAGACACAGTGCGGTCACGAACAGGTATCCCGGGAACGCGAAAGTGACCGTCATTTCTCGTACGAACCCGTTCTTGACCATTGCTTCTCTGAACATCGACGGAGGCAGAATCGCCTTTCTTCCTGCCCGCTCATGGCCGCGTTCGACCCGCCACAGCAAGAACGCACACGGCACCGTCGCCGCCAGCCACCACCACAGCCCATGCCATCGTCCGCCAAGGGATATCGGCACCATGACGGACAGCAGGCACAAAATGAACAGGGCGATTCCCCCCAGATCCATACTCTGTCGGGTGTCCGACGAGCGCGTTTCAGGGATGGTCAGACAGCCAAACATAAAGATAACGAGACAGATGGGCACATTAATAAAGAAGGCTACCCGCCATCCTAGGTTCCACAAGTTTGCGGAGACCAGCCAGCCCCCTGCCACCTGACCAAGAATGGCAGATAGTCCACCGATTGAGGTATAGATGCCGACAACATAGCGGTGGCGTTCACCCTCAAGCGTGGCATGGATCGTGGCGAGTATCTGAGGCAGCAAAAGCGCAGCAAATACGCCTTGCAGCACGCGCCCGAGAAGCATCGATACAATGCCCGACGCAAGGCCACAGAGCGCCGACGCGGCACAGAACCCGACGATACCTACCATGAACAGGCGCTTTCTGCCGTACTTGTCTCCCAAGCGGCCGCCCGTAGTGATCAGCGCAGAAAAGCTCAGGCCATACAGCGCCACGATCAGTACCAGCCCGGTCTCATCCGTATTCAGTGCCTTACCCAGCACATCAAGAGATACATTCACGATCGCGAAATCTACCTGTGGTAACACCTGTCCGATAACGAGAAGCAGTACCGCGACGATAGACAGCCCGCTGACATTATTTCCATGCTTCATATTTGCATGCCCATATAATAATTAGATAAAAAACGATGACACCAAACATATACTTAAAAGCAAAATTTACATGGCTCATAAATATTTTTTATAAAGACTACCTCGCGTCTGGAAACGCTCCAAGGTTTATACCTTCACACGGCGTTGGTCGATCTTAACGGTACCCAAAAACGTAATGTATCGGGTATCTATAGGCAGCACTCCGCCGATAACCACCTGCATTTTCGCATGCGATCACGATATTCACTCGACGTCTTTCCAAGTATCTAATGCCCCCACCCTTTCGATGGTGATATTTATTTAATAAATAATGATCATGAAAGAATAGCCGGCACCTTTTCACACGTTCGATTATATATTCAACGCCATCATTACCTGTTCTTAATCGCTGGACTGCATTATGCTCTCTGCGCTGCACCGCACAAGAAACAGTTTAGACATGTATAAATTGTATAGGGCTAATGAATGCACCCGGACAATCTCAAATGGGTAGGTGATTTTCTACGGGCCAAGCGAGAAAGCATTTCACCCGAAGCGGTAGGGCTGTCCAGACCGGCACGTACGCGTACGACAGGGTTGAGAAGAGAAGACGTCGCCGATCTTTCCGGCATCAGTACCGTCTGGTACAGCAAGATAGAGCGCGGACAGGCAGCGGGCATTTCTGCGCAGGCCTTCGCGTCCATATCCTCCGCTCTGCGGCTGACCAAATCCGAACGCAAATATCTGCACAACCTGATCTTCCCGCAGACACGCACCTACAAGGCGCCCTGCCAGACGACATCAGCGCATACGCTGCAACTGCTGACGCAGCTCAACCCGCTGCCCGCGCTACTGGCGAACGACTACCTAGACATCGTGGCATACAACGATGCGTTTCAGCTGATGATCGGCTTCGACCTAAACGACCTTCCTGCCGAAGCACAGAACTATCTTCACCTGACGATCACGCACCCTCAATGGAAAAGATTTGCCTGCATCGACAGCGAAGAAACACTCGCTTTGCGAATAACCCGCATGGCGGGCTTTCTACGAGACACTCTCGCCAAACGCCCCAATGACGACGTGCTGAAGCAACGGATTTGCGCCTTTAAAGCGCAGTCACCACTGTTCCATACCGCATGGAGCACCAATACCGTACTGCAGCCGGAAGAAGTGACCTACACCTATCGTCATGCTCAATTAGGAATAATGGCGCTGGACAAGCAACTGTGGTGGCACACTAACGGCAATGCCAGTAGCCGCTTGAACGTCTACTACCCCCAGCACGATGCCGACTTCCAGCGGTTGCAGCAACTCGTGTCACCAAACGCTGACCAAGCGTCCGCCCAGCCATAGGGCGCGCTCAATCCAAGCGTCCTTCCCACGATGAGCTTAGCGGCGAAAACACGTTCATCGTGACGGGCTACGGATATTGCCCCAAGACGCTTCACGCTATGAGGGATAAGGCATAAGGTAGTCGTCCTTGGGGCAGCACGGGCTGCCACGGTCTTACGGCTCTTTTGATGAGGAATCGGTAATGTCCGCGACGACGACCTTACCCGACGACGACCACGCATCACTCTTTCGCAAGGTGACGTGGCGGTTAGTGCCTTTCCTATGCTTCTGCTATCTCGCGGCGTACCTCGACCGCATCAACGTCGGCTTTGCACGACTGCAAATGCTGGACGATTTGGGCTTCAGCGAAGCCACCTTCGGTCTGGGAGCGGGGCTGTTCTTTCTGGGCTATATCCTACTGGAAGTGCCCAGTAATCTGGCACTACAGCGCGTCGGCGCACGGCTGTGGATCGCCAGAATCATGCTGACCTGGGGCATTCTGTCGGCCTGCACGCTACTGGTCAAAACACCGCTCCAGTTCCATATCTTGCGCTTCTTCTTAGGGGCTGCCGAGGCCGGCTTCCTACCCGGTGTTCTGTTCTATCTGACCCAATGGTTTCCCAGTCAGCGCCGTGGTCGCATCATTGCGCTGTTCATGATTGGTCTACCGCTGTCATCCGTCATTGGCGGCCCTCTTTCGGGCTGGATCATGAAGGCCGCCCATGACCTGCATGGCCTACACGGCTGGCAGTGGCTATTTCTGCTCGAAGGTTTGCCCAGCATTGCACTGGGCATTCTCGCTTTCTGGTGTTTACCAGATTCACCACGCCACGCACGCTGGCTGAACGAACAGGAACGCGCCACGATCGACGCTGTGCTGGCCCAGGACCAAGCAGAGATGCCTGCTGCGCGCCATCGTTTCAGAGACGGTTTCTGGAACCTGAAGGTGTGGATGCTGGGCGGTATTGACTTCTCAATCCTGCTGACCGCCTATGCGTTAGGGTTCTGGATGCCCACCTTTATCAAGGCGACCGGCATCAGCGACGCCTTCCATATCGGCCTGTTAACGGCGCTGCCCAGCGTGGCGGCCCTTATCGGCATGCTCGCCATCGGCGCCAGCTCTGACCGCCATCGCGAACGTCGCTGGCACATCATCATACCGTTCGTTATTGGCGCAGTGGCCATGGCGGGCAGCACATTCTTCACCCACAGCACATGGGCCACGGTGCTACTGTTCTCAATCGCACAAGCCATGGTGATCGGTGCCGTTCCCGTCTTTTTCAGCCTGCCCGCCACCTTTCTGAAAGGGACGGCCGCAGCAACAGGCTTCGCGCTGGCCTGCTCACTGGCCAATATCGCCGGGCTGGTCAGCAACTCTGTTATGGGCTTTGCAATGCAGCTAAGCGGACAGGCCGGAGGCGCCATGTGGTTCTTTGCCGTGTGCCTGCTCGCCAGCTCGCTGCTGGTAGTGGCCCTGCCAGCGAAGGTGGTCAATCGTTAGAATCGCATAAACGCTCCTCGTTCTACCCACCAAATAGCGAGAGATGAACGGGGAGCGCCATGTGTTAAATTGATGTCAGGCCATCGAGTGATGATGTGTATCAAAGAGGAAAGCACCCACACGCAGTGAATGCATGTGATTGAAAAATAAAAAGCCCCCGCTCACGATGTGAACGAGGGCTTTTCTAAAAACTGGAGCGGGAAACGAGGCTCGAACTCGCGACCTCCACCTTGGCAAGGTGGCGCTCTACCAACTGAGCTATTCCCGCATAACAGAAGAAGGTGGCGTCCCATAGGGGGTTCGAACCCCTGTTACCGCCGTGAAAGGGCGGTGTCCTAGACCACTAGACGAATGGGACACACTGGAGCGGGAAACGAGGCTCGAACTCGCGACCTCCACCTTGGCAAGGTGGCGCTCTACCAACTGAGCTATTCCCGCATATCTAGGAAGAAGTGGCGTCCCATAGGGGGTTCGAACCCCTGTTACCGCCGTGAAAGGGCGGTGTCCTAGACCACTAGACGAATGGGACACATTGGAGCGGGAAACGAGGCTCGAACTCGCGACCTCCACCTTGGCAAGGTGGCGCTCTACCAACTGAGCTATTCCCGCTTAGTACTTCCTATTGCCTCAAGCTTCCGAAAAGGTGGCGTCCCATAGGGGGTTCGAACCCCTGTTACCGCCGTGAAAGGGCGGTGTCCTAGGCCACTAGACGAATGGGACCTATCGCAACCGTTTCCGGTGAACTCAAGATGGCGCGCATATTATCGGCATAATGGTGAAGTGTCAAGCTACGACGTTGATATTTGAGTCATTGAATTGTGTCGACGGGCTTCACTTTCGACATCTGTAACGCGTCATTCCAGAAACAGCGCGCCTTTCAGTGCCTTATTCTCCTACAGCAGACAGCCTTTCACTAAAACTTGCGTCGGCTTTGGGCGGCCGCCACACTGCATGCTAAGGCCAACGATGTTGCTCTGTCGCCTTCGCGTTATCGGCTACTGTGCAGCGGCTCAGCGCCCGCGATACCGTTTCCGCTCTTCTTTCCTTCAGGAGTGTTCCATGCCCCACCACAAGCGACATGCCGACCACATTCATAAATCCGATCAGGAATGGAAAGCTCAGCTCACGCCAGAGCAGTACCATGTGACGCGCCAAGCGGGTACAGAAGCGCCGTTTAGCGGTGACTATCGCGTATCGCCTACTCCGGGCACGTTCCACTGTGTATGCTGCGACGCGCCGCTGTTCGACAACGACGATAAATACGAGTCTGGCTGTGGTTGGCCCAGCTTTGATCGCCCGCTGCCCGATGCCCACATCGAGGAGCACTTTGATACAAGCCACGGCATGCGTCGCGTCGAGGTACGCTGCCGTCGCTGTGGAGCTCATCTGGGGCATGTCTTTCCCGATGGCCCGCAAAACACGACGGGTATGCGCTATTGCATCAACTCGGTTTCGCTACGCTTCCACGCCAGCACGCACAATGAAAGCGATGGGGATCGAACATAGGCCGTTTTGAAGGATATTAGGAGCATGTTTCATCACCTCAATACCGCTGTCATTAATGGCGTTTCAAGCCACAAACGTGTGGTGGAAACCGTTTACCTAGTCTGGCGAAGACAATTACTCAGGTTATGAAGCAGCCCGCGGCACGATTGCGTGGCGTCTTCTAGACACACTATTCAGCGCGGTTGGGGTCCCTTCAAAAGAGGTGGTGGGCCGCGCGGTCGAGCGTCAGCGCGCTTATCAGATCCTTCGCAGACGCCATGTTCCATGATAAAGAAGGCATCTCTCGCCCATCCTGCGTAGAATGCCCTGTTATAACGTCGTCACCCTCCTGCCTTTTCTATTGTCACGTGTCACTGCAATGCACCTCGGTGCGCTGACCCAATGGCAAACGCTGCTCGCCATTGAGGTAGAGGCGGCGCTCCATTTGACATGGGATAGGCAAGGTGTTCTGGCGACGCCACTGAATGATGTATGGAGAAGTGCAATGCTGGGCTGGTTTCCCGGACATATGAATAAGGCACAGCGCCAGATCCAACAGGCGCTGCCCAAGATCGACGTGGTAGTGGAAGTCCTCGATGCACGTCTGCCCTACTCCAGCGCTAACCCGATGCTGGCTCAGCTGACGCGCCACAAACCGGTGCTTAAGCTGCTCTCGCGTGCTGATCTGGCCGACCCTATCGCGACACAGCAGTGGTGCGATTACTTCAACGCACAGCCCAACATGCGCGCACTGGCGATCACAACCACCAATGCACGGGAACTCAAGCCTATTGCCAAGCTGTGCCGCGAGCTGGCCGGGCATATTCGCGCCGACCGCGACGTACGCGTCATGGTGATGGGAATTCCCAACGTCGGGAAATCAACGCTGATCAATGGGCTGGCAGGGCGCAAGCTGGCCAAGGTCGGCAACGAGCCGGCCGTGACCAAGCGCCAGCAGATCATCAAGCTCGAAAACGGCATTTCGCTGACGGACACGCCCGGAGTGCTGTGGCCGAAGATTGAGGATCAAGCCAGTGCCTATCGTCTGGCCGCCAGCGGCGCCATTCGCGATACGGCGCTGGACTACCCTGACGTAGCCAAAGTCACTGTCGCGGAGCTGGCACGCCGCTATCCTGATGCTCTGAAAGCACGCTACAAGCTGACTGAACTGCCCATTTTCGACATGGGGAAAGCGGTGAAACAGGAAGCAGAGCAGCCCGAAATAGAGGTGGATGACAACGGCCTCAGCTATATCGACCTGCTGGCACGCACCGGTTTTGACGGCGATGCGCTGTTGGATACGATCGCTCGCAAGCGCGGCGGTCTGAAGGCCGGTGGCATCGTGGACATCCACCGTGGTGCGGAAGTGCTGCTGCATGAGCTACGTCAGGGCGTACTGGGCCGCATCACGCTTGAGTTGCCGCAGGATATCCCACAGGACGAGCCGGCTCGCCCGGACACTCTGCCTGAAACGGATGATAACGATAGCGACAGCTGACACTGCCAGTAACATCGTGCCATACATCGCCCTTGCTGCTACCGACGCAAAACACCGACTGTCGTACAAGCATCATGCGGGGGCGATACCTTCTTTCTTTGCCTTCTGATAGCCCTCTTGGGACCTTTAGCGCTAAGCACCTCCTCTTATAAACATCTGCTGACGGTTAGATATGGCAAAGCCTCCTCTTTGACCTTGCGCGGCACACTCAGCATTTCTGCGCCGTACGCGACAAATGAATGCCATTGCACGCGGTGTTTCCCACACACCCGATCAGTTTCATTGCGTCGCATTCTGCCTCGTAAATGCAATCTCTATGGGGCTTCAGAAAAAATCCCGACTGAAGTGGCATATCAAAAGCACGCTACGGTATGCTGAGTGATACGCCTGCGGTGCCACTTCTACGCCGAGCCTTCTGCTCGCCGTGTACACACCCTTGCTTTTCATACATTGAGGTCGATATCCCGTAGAGGCCTCTCGACATGGACCTGATCACGGCCCACTGATTTACACCTTCAAGCCCCCTCTAGGCAGAACCGAACATGAACGCTCCGATCCGCAAATCAAGAAAGCTCGACAACGTCTGTTACGACATCCGTGGTCCGATCATGGAGCACGCGCGTCGTCTGGAAGACGAAGGTCACCGCATCCTCAAGCTCAATATCGGTAACCCTGCCCCGTTCGGTTTTGAAGCGCCTGAAGAGATCCTCCAAGATGTCATGCGCAATCTGCCGACGTCCCAGGGCTACAGCGATTCGAAGGGGATCTATTCGGCACGCAAGGCCATCATGCAGGAATGCCAGCGCAAAGGTGTTCAGGGTGTCGGTATCGACGATATCTTCATCGGCAATGGCGTGTCTGAACTCATCATGATGTGCATGCAGGGTCTGCTGGATAACGGCGATGAAGTACTGATTCCTGCACCGGACTACCCGCTGTGGACAGCCGCCACGCATCTGGCTGGCGGTACCGCCGTGCACTATCGCTGCGATGAAGAAAAAGGCTGGGAGCCAGACATCGAAGACATGCGCGCCAAGGTGACGCCGCGCACGAAAGCACTGCTGCTGATCAACCCGAACAACCCCACAGGGGCCGTCTATTCACGCGAAGTCATCCTCAACCTGCTGCAGGTAGCGCGTGAAAACAATCTGGTAGTTTTCTCTGATGAGATCTACGACAAGATCCTGTACGACGGTGCCCAGCATATTTCTACGGCAACGCTGGCCGATGACCTGCTGATCATCACCATGAACGGTCTGTCCAAGAACTATCGTTGCGCTGGCTTCCGTGCGGCGTGGATGACCCTGTCAGGTGAGAAGCGCCATGCGCAGGACTTCATTCAAGGACTGAACATGCTGGCCTCAATGCGTCTGTGTGCCAACGTACCGGCACAGCATGCGATCCAGACCGCACTGGGCGGCTATCAGTCCATCAATGATCTAGTACGCCCCGGTGGCCGCCTGCTCGCCCAACGCGATGCGGCGTGGGAAGCGCTGAACGCTATCCCTGGCGTCTCATGCGTTAAGCCGAAAGGCGCGCTCTACATGTTCCCGCGCCTCGACCCCGAGGTATACGACATCAAGGACGACCAGCAATTCGTACTTGAACTGCTGTTGGAAGAAAAGATTTTGTTGGTGCAAGGAACGGCCTTCAACTGGCCTGATCCCGACCACCTGCGCATTGTCACACTGCCGTATGCAGACCAGCTGGTCGAGGCGATCGGGCGTTTGGGCAATTTCTTGGCTCGCCGCCGCAGTTAAGCTGCCCATCAGTTGGTGCGCTTGAATATGGCCTATATTAACCCCATTCCATCAGGCAACTATTGCTGATACACAGTGGTCTCATTCATGTGAGGCCACTTGTTCGTCCATCCTTGAATAGTGGGGCTTTCACCCGCCATTCACACAGGAGAGTACGTTTATGATGAGGGTGCTGCTGTTTCTAGCCACCAACCTGGCCGTCATGCTGATCGCGGGTATCGTTCTGCATCTGACGGGGCTTGATGTTTATCTGCGCTACCGCACCGGTACTAACCTGTTCGGCATGCTGGCAGCGTTTTTCGTCATCGGCATGGCGGGATCTGTGGTCTCGCTGTTCCTATCAAAATCCATGGCGAAAATGTCGACTGGAACACGCATCATCCAGCAGCCGCAGAACAGTCAGGAACAATGGCTGCTTGATACCGTCGCTGAGCTGTCACAGCAGGCCGGTATCCGGATGCCGGAAGTGGGTATCTTCCCGATGCAGCAGGCCAACGCCTTCGCCACTGGCTGGAACCGCAACAGTGCGCTGGTCTCGGTCTCTGAAGGGCTGCTCAATCAAATGCGTCCGGAAGAAGTGCGGGCCGTCATTGGTCATGAGATCGGTCACGTAGCCAACGGCGATATGGTGACACTGGCACTGATCCAAGGCGTAGTGAATACGTTCGTTATGTTCTTCGCCCGTCTGGTCGCGATGGGAATCGACACTTTCCTGCGCCGCAATGACGAAGAGCGAGGCATGGGTCAGCTGGCGTTCTTCCTCGTCGAGATGGTCATGCAGGTGATCTTCGGAATTGCAGCCTCGGCCATCGTGGCGTGGTTCTCGCGCTGGCGCGAATATCGTGCAGACGCAGCAGGCGCTCGTTTGGCAGGATCAGGCGCCATGATCAATGCTCTGACGCGTCTAAAAGGCGACGCACAGCGCCCCGATGAGATGCCAGACTCAATGACAGCCTTCGCCATCACTCAGGGACAGGTGGCATCGTTCATGCAGAAGCTGTTTGCTAGTCACCCGCCGCTGGACGAACGCATCAATGCGCTGAAACAGGCGGCCTATCGCTAAGCCGTTGAGACGTTCATAAACATGAAAGAGGGTGCCGGGATCAATATCTCGGCACCCTCTTTTCGTATCCGTTGAGCGCTGACAACCGCAGACCATATTTGTCTCTTTTCTCGGTCGGCTTTGCAGACTCGCCGTATTCCGTCAGAATGACCTTTACCCCTGTCATCAATCACACGTGGATAACAGGTGGCATTCTATTACCTCTTACTGAGCGGAAACCTCGGCCACATGATCGTACGTTGGGAAAGTGACCATGATTACGTGCTGGTGCATGTGCATCAGGACATGTTTGGCGACTGGATTGTTAGCCGCGCCTGGGGGCAGATCGGAACGCAGTTCGGCGGTCTAAAGCACATGTTGGCCGAAGACTATACGCAGGCCATGACGTGGGTGGACGACGTCCACCATATTCAGACATCACGCGGCTTTCACAAGGTGCTTGAAGTGGACAGTGAGTCACCGGAAGGTCAGGCAGCAATGCGCCAGCTTTCACTGCTGGAATAGCGCCACGCTTTCGATCAGTGTTATAGCCGCGATCAAGGCAACGCGAGCCAGTGCCTGTCGTAGAATTCACTATTGGAATACCGCACCTGATAGCAGCGCTCTGCTCGCTCGGCCCTGAGTGCCCTGTGCCTAGTTAAGGCCAGCGAAATGGCCCCTGCATGGTCAGATGCAGGGCATGCCATCGAAGCTCTTGCCGCTACGGCCACAAGCTTCGACTCAACCTCAACCGCCGTGATATGCCTTGCAGCATCCACACCTGTCTCAAAGCCACTTTGCACGGTGCACGCAGGGCGCGCCATCGCAGCACGGCCTCTTGGGCCGTAAGTTTCGGCTCAACTAACGATATGCCTTTCTGCATCCGTGCCTGTCTCACAGCGACTTCACACGGTACCTACAGAGCGCGCGCTCACGGCGGTGATCACTGCCGTAATCAACTTACTCAGTGCAGCTAAGCGCCGCCGCTCGTTCCGCTTACCTTCCCCGGCATGCTTTTCTCGGATAAGCACCGTCCACGTGGTGCGTGACGCCATAACACTTGCTACTCGTCATCCAGTACCCAGTGGTGTGTTACATAGGCGTTGCGCACCATCGGGTGCTGTTCATTGAGAACGCCCTTGAGATCGCTCAGCTTGATACGCACCCACTCGGGGCTGAAATCCGTTGATGCTTCCCCGATATAGATGAACAGCATGCCGCTTTCGATATAGAACACTTGGTTATCGGTGATGTTGGCAGCGGTCATTTCCATCTGTTGCTGGCGTGAACCGTGAGTACCACGGGTCAGCAGCTGCTTCAGGCGGGGGTGATAATCATCGGTAAACAGCTCTCGGAAGGTGATCTGGTGACCGTTGCCAAGATCATAGTGGCGGGTTTCAAGACCCGTTTCCGGGATCATTTCAGCGTGAGACAAGCGTTCCTTGTCGGCGATGATGCTGAGTACCTGCCCTTCGACAACGGCATCGACTAGCACGTCAATGTCAGCAGACCCGAGTGCCTTACGTTCGTAACCACTAAACAGCCAGTCATGCACCACACTGTTGATCCGTCGTGACATGGCGCGGTTAGCCATGCCCATCACCATCGGGTATTCGATGTCGACACGCACTTCGCGATGGTCGTCGGGGCTAACGTTGGTGTCATTGCGACGCGGGTCAGGCTCGACACTGTGGAAGGTCACGATCTTGATTTTTACATCGGACTCTTCCGCCTGATGCGCCTTGATGAAATAGGTCAGCGTGCCGTCGGCCTGTACCCACGGCGATACGCTCATTATCCCTGCACCCAGCATGTAGCACAGATATCGCCAAGCACGAGTGGACCACCGGCGGTGACGATGCAATAGCTGGGCTGCCCTCATTATTCCTACTCCATTACAGTCATACCAAGGTCGCTACTCTATGCTGTCCGCCACATCAGATGCAAATGATACGCAATGGCTCGCAGCGGCAACCTATTGATTCTGGATGGCACATATCCTCGCTGATGAACGCTTAATGATCGCTTACACATGAAGAAACGCCGTGCCAGTTACCTGACACGGCGCAACGTTCAACGATGACGAATCACGAACACCTTGTGGATATCTGGACGGCGCTGGAAATCGGGGTCCAGCGTACGCGAGGTAATGTCTTCCACGTCGTAATGTTCTGCCAGTGAAGGCTCTAGCTTGAAGCGACGCTGGTTATTGGAGAACACCAGTGTGCCGTTTTTCGCAAGACGGGCCATAGCGCTGTTGATCAGCGGGATCTGGTCGCGCTGCACATCAAACGTGGCCTCCATTTTCTTCGAGTTGGAGAACGTCGGCGGATCAAGGAAGATCAGATCGAACTGGCTGCGGTCTTCTGCCAGCCACTTCAGGCAGTCTTCACGCTCAAGGCGGTGGCGGCGCAGGTCAATGCGGTTCAGCTCGAAGTTGTCACGCCCCCAGTCCAGATAAGTATTGGACATGTCAACGCTGATGCTTTCGCGGGCACCGCCCAGTGCCATATGGACTGTTGCCGTAGCGGTGTAGCAAAACAGGTTGAGTACGCGCTTGCCATTCGCCATCTCGCCCAGCATCAGACGTACCGGACGGTGGTCAAGGAACAGGCCGGTATCGAGGTAGTCACGCAGGTTCACCCACAGCTTTGCTTTCCCCTCTTCGACCACGAGGCGTTCTTGGCTGTTGCTCTGGCGTGTGTACTGTGCCTTGCCTGCCTGACGCTGGCGACGCTTGAGGTAGATATGGTCGCTGGCCACGTCCAGTACCTGCGGCAGTACCGTCAGCGCTTCCATCAGGCGACGCTCGGCCTGACGCGGATCAATACCCTTCGGCGCCACGTATTCCTGCACATGAACACGGCTGCCGTAGATGTCGATCGCCAGTGCGTATTCCGGCATGTCAGCATCGTACAGGCGGTAGCACTGCACACCGCTGCGCTTACGCCATTTGGCCAGCCGCTTGATGTTCTTGCGCAGGCGGTTGGCAAACATCTGTGCGCCTTCCGACAGCGAAGGCGCTTCTTTCACTTCCCCTTCGGGAGTGAGATTGCCATGCGCTTCTGCAACGGCCTGACGCTCTTCTGTGGTACGGATCTCAAACAGGAACAGCTTGCACGCCAAGGCACCGTTGAAGAACGAATACTGCTTGTGCGCCTTCATGCCGAAACGGTAGCCCAGCTCGGGGTTGCCAGTGAACAGTGCCACGCTCCAGCCCGGATAGTGCTGGCGCAGGCGAGCGCCCAGCTCGCTGTACAGCGGCACCAGTGCCGGCATATCACCGATACGCTCGCCGTAGGGCGGGTTGGTGATAACCAGACCGGTTTCATTGGGGGCCAGCGCCGTCAGGCGCGTGGCATCGCCGCGTGTCAGGGTCATCAGCTGGTCGACCCCTGCACGACGAGCATTGGATGCAGAGGCCTGAATGACATAGCCATCAACATCCTGCCCGATGAAAGCGGCACGGCAGCGGCGCTTGCCCGCTTCGGCGCGCCAGCGAGCCTCACGCTCGACCTGCTTCCACAGTTCGGGGTCGTGTTCTTGCCAGCCTTGGAAGCCCCAGCGCGGGCGACCCAAGTTCGGTGCGATATCGCACGCCATCAGCGCACCTTCGATCAGCAGCGTACCCGCCCCACACATCGGATCGACCAGCACTTCACCTTTGCGGGCGCGCTCAGGCCAGCCTGCACGGACCAGCAGTGCTGCCGCCAGGTTCTCCTTCAGCGGTGCTTTACCACCCTCTAGACGATAGCCGCGCATGTGCAGGCTGTCGCCAGACAGGTCAATCCCCAGTGTCAGCACGTTGCGGTGCAGATGGGCATAGATGCGCGTATCCGGGCGATGGGGGTCAACGTTGGGACGTAGCAGCCCCTGCGCCTGAAAGCGATCGACAACACCGTCCTTGACGGTCTGAGCACCGAACTGGGTATGGCGAATGCCTTCGGAGCGGCCATGGAAGTCGACACGCAGCGTGGCATTTTCCGGCATCAGCGTTTCCCAGCTGACATCACCGACGGCCTTCAGCAGGTCAGCGGCACTGTCCACTTCTTCAACGCGGGCTAACGTCAGGATGATGCGGTTAGCCAGACGTGACCAGAGGCACATCTGATAGAGCGTCTGCAGCGTGGCGCGCCCGATGACCCCCGCTACGGTGGTGCGTTCGATCTCGGCATCCAGCGTCACCAGTTCATCGGCGACGAGTGGTTCGATACCGCGTGGGCACGTTGCCAGGAAGGCATAAGTATCCGTAGGCACGGAAGCCAGTTCAGGTGTAGTCATGGCAGAGGCGTCGATCCGGAAGGATCACAGGATTCCCGAAAAATGAGGACAAACCCGGTGACCATAAAGGCCACCGGGTCGCAAACAAAAGGACTGGAGGGAGGACGTTGGAACTTACACGTCCCGCAATGCGCGCGCGCAGGCCCCGACAAGGCCCGGACCACGATAGATGAACCCTGAGTAGAGTTCGACCAGCTCGGCCCCGGCACGCTGTTTTTCCAGTGCGTCATGACCTGACAGGATACCGCCCACGCCAATAATCGGCAATGTAGGCGCACGATGATGGATGCGCGAAACGATGCGTGTCGATGCATCGGCAACCGGACGCCCCGACAGCCCGCCGGTTTCACCAGCATGGCGGTGCCCTTCTACGGCCTGCCGGTCGATCGTGGTGTTGGTCGCGATGACGCCATCAATCTGATGCCGTACCAGTGTATCGGTTAGCGCGTCGATCTGCTCGTCGCTCATGTCCGGTGCAATCTTGACGGCGATCGGCACGCGGCGTCCGTTCTCACGATCGAGGCGCGTCACTTCAGCCTTCAGCGCCGACAGCAACGGATCAAGGCTGGAATCGCCTTGCAGATCACGAAGTCCCGGTGTGTTTGGCGAGGAGATATTAATGGCAATGTAATCGGCATAGGGATGAACGGCACGCAGGCAGATCAGGTAGTCATCCACTGCCTTTTCGAGCGGCGTATCGCGGTTCTTGCCGATGTTGACACCGACGATGCCCTTATAGCCAGCACGCTGCTGCTTGAGCTGCTCAACAAGGTGATCAACCCCCTTGTTGTTGAAGCCCATGCGGTTGATGATCGCTTCATGCTCGGGCAAACGGAACAGGCGCGGCTTGGGATTGCCCGGCTGGGGACGTGGCGTGACGGTCCCCAGCTCAATAAAACCGAAGCCCAGCGCACCCAAGGCAGCCAAATAGTCGCCATTCTTATCGAGCCCCGCAGCCAACCCGACACGGTTGGGAAAGGTCAGCCCCATGACGGTAGCGGGATCCTCGACGTGATGTCCGCTGACCATCCGCATCATGTGCAGCTGATGCCCCAGACGCATGCCTTTGAGACTCAAGGTGTGTGCTGTTTCAGGATCGAGCCGGAACAGAAGTGAACGCGCAAGCCCATACATTGCCGACATAGCCGTTGCCTTTGTGATCGTGGTGAAAGAACGCTTTCTGCTGCCCTGCCCCATCGGACACGACCGACAGGGCGGTGCTACAAAGCGCGCTCAAGGGATCTCGAAAAAGGGACCCTGCTCACCGGTGACGTGCCCGCCATCACGAGCCGTTCACCAGCAGACAGGATCCCCGGAGGAACATTGTCGGAAGCACACCCTAGAAGGCGTGTGGAATTACGGCAACAGGACCAACTGCCGCAACCCCTTTCTTCGTGGAAGTGTCCCGCCCCGCCGCCGCTCTTCGGCAACAAGGTGCATACCATCACGCATCGCTCAACCGCATGCGTTAATGCCACACGGCTTGAGCAGGGTGACCCTGCGGCTGCCATAACAAAAAATGGCAGCCGTGTGGCAAATGACCTCACGCGATGCTCGCCCTGCGTGCCGATAACGACCGATTGCCCTACGTTCAACGACGTTCCAGCAATACCCCACATTCACAGTGATGGGTATAGGGGAACTGATCGAACAGCGCCAGCCGCGTAACACGGTGCGTTTTAGTCAGCTGTTCGAGGTTGGTTTCCAGCGTATCCGGATTGCATGAGATATAGACGATGCGCTCGTACTTGGCGATCTCGGCGCAACTGCCTTCGTCTAGACCTGCGCGAGGCGGATCAACCAGTACCGTCGAAAAATCATAGGTATCGAGTGCTAGGGCCTGGGCACGGCGCCCCACGCGCTCACCGCTCAGCGCCTGCGAGAAGTCTTCGCTGGACATGCGCGCCACAACGACATTATCGAGGGCATTGGCCTCAATGTTGACCTGTGCGGACGCCACCGACGTACGGGAGATTTCGGTACCCAGTACACGGCGGAAGTTTTCGGCCAGCGCCACGGTGAAATTGCCGTTACCGCAGTACAGCTCGACCAGATCACGCAGTTCTTCACCAGCGCGCGGACGCGTTGCCTGACGCGCCCATGTCAGCATCTTGGCAGCGATGACGGCGTTGGGCTGGGTGAAGCTGTTCTCAACCTGCTGGTAGTGGAACGTCTTACCTTCCACTTCAAGATGTTCGGTCACGAAATCGTCAACCAGCACGATACGCTGCTTGCGTGCACGCCCGATAATCTTGATGTCGAACTGCTGCTGAAGCGCACGTGCTTCGGCTTCCCATGCTTCGTCCAGCTGGCGATGGTAAATCATGCTCACTAGAGTTTCGCCGCCCTGAGTGGACAGAAACTCGATCTGGAAGATCTTGCGTCTCAACACATCGCTGGCGCGGATAGCCTGACGCAGCGGCTCCATCAGCGCGTTGATGCGCGCGTTAGCCACGGGAAACGTATCGACACGAACGGGGCGCTGCTTGCCGGGCAGGTCGGGATCAGGTTCGAACATGGCGTAGAAAAGGTCATCACCTTCATGCCACAGACGAAATTCAACGCGCTGGCGATAGTGAGTCGGCGGTGACGCCAGCACTTCCAGCGCCGGAGGATCGAAGCGGGCAAACTGCGTTTCGATGCGATCACGCTTGGCTTCCAGCAAAGCTGGATAGGCCGCAGGGTCAACGTTGGGTACGCTCAAGACAACCTCTCAGAAGAACGGATCCGAGGCCGCGCCGAGGCGGCGTGGGCCAGACGGTGCGCCGGGCACCGTACGATTGGCGGCACATTCTACGCGTTTGCGACCAGCTCGACCATCAAACGGCGTGCAGGAGGAACGCCCATGCCCGCCAGCGCCTGTTCAAGGCCTGGCCGTTCGGGGGCAGTAGCAAGACTATAGTTCTCGCTCGCCACGTCGCTCGCGGCTGCGTCCCCCCCCTCGATCGCCCTACCCTTCAGCACGTCAGCCGTACGGCGAGCAATAGCGGCACCGGAATCCAGCCAGCGAATGGCTGAGCGGCCATGCGCCCGCGCAATCCGTTCGCACTCCTCCTTCACCAAGGGGAAGTGGGTACAGCCCAACACCACCGTATCCAGCAGCGGATGCGCCCACAGCGGTGCCAGCATGGCTTCCAGCACGGCATCGTCGAGCACCTCGCCACGCAGCTTGCGCTCGGCCTGCCCGACCAGTGCATCGGCCGCGATATTGACCACCTCGCACTGTGCAGCAAACTGCTGGATGAGGCGTTGAAGATAGGCGCCATTGATGGTCGTGGTGGTAGCCAGCACGCCGATCACGCCACTCTGCGACTGTTCGGCAGCAGGCTTAACCGCTGGCACCGTGCCGATTACGGGGATATCCAATGCTTGTCGCAGATCATCAAGCGCCACGGTACTGGCCGTATTGCAGGCAACGACCAACGCACAGGCCCCCGTTTCATGCACCGCGGCCTGACAGACGCTGACGATGCGCTCACGCAGCCAGTTGGTGGGCTTAGTGCCGTACGGTAGCGCAGCGTTGTCGCATGCAAAGACGAAAGGATGCACCGGAAGCTGGGCACGGACATGCGCCAGCACGGAAAGGCCGCCAACGCCTGAATCGAATACGAGAATAGGAGCCGTCATGATGACATTGCCAAGGGTAGAAGTGACGTATGCACCGCAGGGTGCGTTCTGTTCAGACACGGTTAGACTGTCCATTATACAGACGAATGGCGCAGTCCCGACCGCAAGAAGGCTCGCGATGCCAGAGGTGACGTTCGCTGCCGCACATGCCACCATAATGAGCCCTACGCGGGAGACATCATATTCCCGTAGAACTCTACAAGGATAGGAAAGGCAATGGATCTTTTCGCTGCCGAACAGACGCGCATGGCCAATGAACAGGCGCCGCTGGCCTGGCGCATGCGCCCGCGTACGCTGGACGAATACGCCGGCCAAGATGCCCTGATCGGCCCGGGCCAGCCACTGCGCCGCATGGTCGAATCTGGCGTGATTCGCTCGATGATCCTATGGGGACCGCCCGGCGTAGGCAAGACAACACTGGCCGAGCTGCTGGCCGAGGCCTCCAACGCTCATCTGGAGCGGCTGTCAGCGGTCATGGCCGGGGTCAAGGACATACGTGACGTCGTTGAACGCGCCCAAGTGCAGCAAAGCCAAGGCCGCCAGACACTGCTGTTTCTCGACGAGATCCATCGCCTTAACAAGTCCCAGCAGGATGCCCTGCTACCGCACGTCGAATCCGGCACGCTAGTGCTGATCGGTGCCACGACGGAGAATCCTTCGTTCGAGGTCAACTCGGCGCTGCTGTCGCGCGCGCGCGTTTATGTGCTGAAGCAGCTGACTGAAGAGGATCTGGTCGGCGTGTTGCGCCGCGCACTGGATGACCCCAAGCGCGGTCTGGGCAAGCGCAAGCTGGCCGTGACCGACGACATTCTCGGTACGCTGGCCCGTGCCGCTCAGGGCGATGCTCGCCGCGCGCTAGGCCTGCTGGAAACCGCCACCGACTTTACCGTGCAGGAAGGCGATCACGAGCGTTTGGATGAAAGCACTCTGCAGGAGCTTATCGGCCATCAGTCTACCGCCTTCGACAAGAACGGCGATGCCTATTACGACCTGCTATCGGCCATCCATAAATCCATTCGCTCATCGCGCCCCGATGCGGCCCTGCTGTATATCGCACGCTATATCCGCGGCGGCGGTGATCCTCTTGATGTCATCCGGCGTCTTGCCGCCATTGCGACCGAGGACGTAGGCAACACCGACCCTCGCGCCCTGCCACTGGTCATGTCGTGTTGGGACTCCTACCTGCGGCTGGGCGACCACGAAGGCCAGCGTTCTATCGCACAGGCCGCCATCTACTTGGCTGTGGCGCCCAAAAGTAACGCCGTCTATAAGGCGTGGAAGAAAGCGCAGGCCATGGCAGAGCAGTACCCCAATCTGGAAGTACCGCTGTATCTGCGCAATGCCCCGACCGAGCTGATGGCCTCGCTCGGCAACGGCACCGGCTATCGCTACGCACACGACGAACCCTATGGCTATCCTGCGGGTGACGATCATGACTGCTGGCCGGAAGGCGTACCGAAAGACGTGCTGTACGAACCAACGGAGTACGGTGCAGAGAAGCGTTTCAAGGAAATCATCCAGTGGCGGAAAGGACGCGATCAGACAC
The DNA here is from genome assembly GCF_003610015.1 of Zymobacter palmae. NCBI lineage: Bacteria > Pseudomonadati > Pseudomonadota > Gammaproteobacteria > Oceanospirillales > Halomonadaceae > Zymobacter > Zymobacter palmae. The sequence goes on along the minus strand of NZ_AP018933.1, from coordinate 605,494 downwards.
CGCATTCTTCCTGAAGCCAGCAAAGGACAGGGGACCACCCTGTCCTCGCACGGAGCCAGCAACGCTTCGGTTCCTCTGAGGGTGCGAACCGCTAAACGCCGCTGACTCATAATCAGAGGGCGCCCGTTAATACCGGGACTATCACCGTATTAAAGTGTGCTTCCCCCAAATATTCGCTAAGAATAATGACCGACTGTTCTTGTAGTTATCATAATGATATTCGGCGCCTTTATGCCTCATAAAAAATAAATATATTTTAATAAAAACATCACCATAGGATAATTAATCCCCCTTTTATACCAACCATACTTATATTGAAAAAAACCGTTAAAAATCTATCGTCACGATGCAGTAACGCATCACTATTAGATCGTGCTTATTATGTTCATCATTCTTGAATATTCATGGTTAAATAAATATATCCACTCTCTGTTATTGCTTCACAACTGCATCATGCCTTGGGCCTATGGCTTCTGGCTTGGCACCTGAACTAGAGTAAGGCGATAGGCGTGCACTTATCGTGTACGGCCTCGACATTGATCTCAGCTTCAACCACGTATCGACTGCATTCAAAGGAGTCCACGGATGAACAAGGACACTGTTTCCACTGCCCCTGATGGGCAACCTTTCCAGCTTGCCGAACTGCGCAACGCAGCGGGTATGACCGTAACGCTTATGGACTGGGGGGCTACACTGCTTTCCATCAAGGTGCCCATGAACGATGGCAGCGTCCGCGAGGTGGCACTGGGCTGCGCGCATACCGCGATATGGACACAGCAGGATGCCTGCTTGGGCGCA